>CAVTEQ010000013.1:0-66461 GCA_963733935.1 uncultured Acidobacteriota bacterium | reverse complement strand
GCGCCGGCTCAAGAAGCAGCATTTGGACAACTGAGGGCCGGAGCGGATTAGCATCCATCCTCGGCTGGTTGTGACAATTCCGGATCCCGCCCCAACCCGCAATTCGGTACTCAGTTGACGCACGTCACACTTTCTGCGTATAAACACCCGTGCTCCCCAGGGAAGCGGAGCGGCGGCTAGAGATTTCCACAGGGCAGCAAGGCTCCCGCAACCGGAGTCCCGGCGAGTCCACAGCCCGATGAAGAAAAAAGGTCCAGCAAAAGCTAAGCGGTCAGGCTCTAGCAGCAAGAAAACAAAAGCTGTTAAGAGCGACTCCGCGCGGATCTTGGAGATGGCGCCTCGGCCTCCAGCCAAGCCCACGTTCAAGGAAGATCCACGTTTTGCACAGGCTGTGGAAAACTACGAAACGGCGCTGCGGGCTATTCAGGACCGCAAATTCGACCGCGCCAAGGGTCTGCTGCAGAAGGTGATTGACGGCCCTTCCACCGAACTGGCGGACCGGGCTGCCGTCCACATGAAGCTTTGCCAGCAGCAAGCGGTGCGGGCCAGCACCGCCTTCAAGACTCCGGAAGAGCATTATGACTTTGCGGTTTCGCTGATGAACCAGGGCAAGTACGACGATGCCCGCAGCCACCTGGATAAAATCCTGAAGCAAAATCCCAAGGCTGATTACGCCCTCTATGGTCTCGCCCTGCTGGACTGCCTGACCAACCGGGTCGAGGACTCGCTGCGGCATCTGGATGAAGCCATCCGCCTCAATCCGGCGCTGCGCTTCCAGGCGCGCAATGATTCCGATTTCCAGAACCTGGCCGACGATCCCCGCTTCACCGAATTGCTGTATCCTGAGCCCGGAACCGAGTTTACTCCCCCGTTGCCGCGATAACTGTGGCGCCACTCCCCTGCGGGCAAAAGAGCGATAATAGAGGCGGCATGGCTGCTGAAAGCAGTAACAGGAATGATCTTGCGCAGGCTACCCGCGTGGTGCGCGTGGTGGCGATGGGCGGCGGCACCGGACTCTCTACCCTGCTCAAGGGCCTGAAGCGTTACGTGAAGTCGCCGGGAGAAATCGCGGCGGCGGCCGGCGCGACCACCATCTCCGAGTTGAGCGCCGTGGTCACCGTGACCGACGATGGCGGCTCCAGCGGACGCTTGCGGCGGGAATTCAACATGCTGCCGCCGGGCGACATCCGCAACTGCATCGTGGCGCTGTCGGAAGATGAAGCCCTGCTCTCGCGCTTGTTCCAATATCGCTTCGCTTCCGGGCGGGGACTCGAGGGCCACAATTTCGGCAACCTGTTCGTGGCCGCGCTGACGGCCGTGACCGGCGACTTCGCCGAAGCGGTGAAGCTCTCGTCGGAGGTGCTGGCCACGCGCGGACACATTTATCCCGCGACGACCGCTAACGTAGCGCTCGAAGCGCTGATGGCCGACGGCTCGCGCGTACAGGGCGAGACCCGCATCACCGCCAGCACCGGGCGGATCGTCGATCTGCACATGGTGCCGCCCGATCCTCAGCCGCTGCCGCAGGCGCTGGAGGCCATCGCGCGCGCCGACCTCATCACCATGGGCCCGGGATCGCTGTTCACCAGCCTCATCCCCAACATGCTGGTGCACGGAGTGCCGCAGGCCATTGCGCGCTCTCGGGCGGTGAAGGTGTTTGTCTGCAACCTGATGACCCAGTCGAATGAAAGCTCTCGGGCTGAGCGCCGCCGACCACATCCGCGCCGTCTACAAGCACACCGCCGGCCACCGGATCTTCGATTACGCGCTGCTGAACTGCACGCCCGCCTCGGAAGCGCTCAAGGCGAAATATGCGCTGGAAGGCGCGGCGCAAATTGTGAATGATCTCGATGAGGTCGAGCAACTCGGGGTGCGTCCGGTGGAAGGCGATTATCTCGACGAAACTTCCGACGTGGCGCGCCATGCCACCGAACGCGTGGCGCGCGACCTGCTGGCACTGGTCGCGAACCCCGAGCCGCACCATCGGGAAACTAACGCTATGCGCCGAGAGCACGCTAAGATAGCGGATTAATGTCGACATCGAGAAAGGCTCCCAAAATCAGCAACAATTCTAAGGGTGCCCCACCCTTGGCTGGTGTTGCCAAGGGTGCGGGTTTTGCTATCGCCATCATGGCCGCCGGCAAGGGGACGCGCCTGAAATCGCGGCATCCTAAAGTGCTGCACCAGGTGGGCGGCAAGCCGATGCTGGCGTACGTGGTGGCGGCGGCTTCGCGGGTGGTGCCACCGGGCGATGTGTACGCCATCATCGGACACGAAGCCGAGCGCGTGCGCGACGCCGTCAGCAGCATGGGCATCAACTTCGTGGTGCAGGAGCCGCAGCGCGGTACCGGCCACGCCATGATGGTCGCCCGCGATGCGCTCGCCGGCTATGACCACGTGATCGTGCTCTCCGGCGACGTGCCCTTGATCTGGTGGCAGACCATCGAGAAGCTGCGCGACTTCCACCTGGCGCAGAAAGCGGCCATGACCATCCTGACCGCCGACGTCGCCGACCCCCAGGGCTACGGACGCATCGTGCGCCGGCGCGCGGGCAGTCCCGACGTGCGCGCGATCGTGGAAGAGAAGAAAGCTACACCCGCCCAACGCGAGCTGCGCGAGATCAATTCCGGCATCTACGTGTTCGCGGTGAAGACGCTCTATCGCTACATCGACCGCCTCTCGACCGACAATCCTCACAAAGAGTATTACCTCACCGATATGGCGGCGCTGCTGGTGAAAGCGGGCGAGAGCGTGGTCGCGATCCCGGCCGCGATGCGCACGAAGTGCTGGGCAGCAACACCCGCGGTGAACTGGCGGCGCTGGACGCGCGCCTGCGCGCCTGGAAGTGCGCCGACCTGATGCAGCAGGGCGTGACCATCTATTATCCCCACACTTGCGTCATCGACATGGAAGTGGAGATCGGCGCGGACTCGGTCATCGAACCCTACGTGCAACTGCTCGGACGGACGCGCATCGGCGCCGATTGCCGCCTGCAGTCGTACTCCGTCATCAGCGATTCCGAAATCGGCGATGGCGTGTGGATCAAGCCGGGATGCATGATTGAAGGGTCGCGCATCCGCTCGCGCGCCCAGCTCGGACCTTACACCCACCTGCGGCCGGGATGCGACCTCGCCGAGGAAGTCCACATGGGCAATTTCGTCGAAGCCAAGAAAGCCAAGCTCGGCCGCGGTTCCAAAGCCAACCACCTCACCTACCTGGGCGACGCGGTGCTTGGCGAGAACGTGAACGTAGGCGCCGGCACCATCACCTGCAACTACGACGGCCAGCGCAAACACCAGACCATCATCGAAGACGGAGCGTTTATTGGCAGTGACGCAACGCTGGTCGCGCCCGTCCGCATCGGCAAGGGCGCTTACGTGGCCGCCGGATCTTCGATCACGGACGACGTTCCGCCGGAAGCCTTGGGCATCGCCCGCGGCCGCCAGACGAATAAAGAAGGCTGGGTGCGTCAGCGCGCCGCAGCAGCCAAGCAGGAACCAACGTTTATCGACTCGATTGCAGCCTCGGCGGAGCACGGACACCAGCCCGTCACACGGACGAAGAAGCAGACCTGAGGGATTACCGAGGTCGTCGCCCAGTGGGACTACTGCAGCTTGGCATACTCCGCTTTGGCTTGCTTCAGGATGGGGATGTCGCGATCAGCGTCTTTCCAGAAGGTGAGAAATTCCAGGTAGGCGTTACCCGCTTTAGCCCTGTCACCTTGGAGGGCGTAGGAGCGGGCGAGGCCGAGGCGGGCGAGCGCTCCCAGCGGAAAATTCCCGACAACGCCGCGATGGTCAAGAAACTTCTGGAACTCCGCCGCCGCTGCGGCGCCGTTGCGAAGCAACAAGTACGCCTGGCCCCGCACATACGCCGGGCAGAGAGAGGTTCCGCTCGGTAAGCTACCCAACTCATACGGTGCGGCTGCCTGCAGCAGTGCGACGGCTTGGCCAGGATTCTTGCGGTCCAGCTCGATCGCAGCCCGGATGGTTGGCAGCCAGTAGCTCTGCACAAGAGTGCCGAGCGGATAACTCCTGTTGAGTTCGGCGGCCAGTTTTTCGGCGGCAGTGGCATCCCCAGCTTCTGCCATCGCCAATGCCGAAACCGCCTGGACATCCCGGTTGACTGCCAATTTCAGGGCCGCGGCAGAGCCGGTGCGGGCTTCCGTAGAATTCCCCAATGCCGCCTCGCGCAGCGCCAACTCCGCCTGGTATCCGGCGGCGGTTTCCGCGGCATCATTGCGGACAGCCAATTCAATGGCTCGCCGCGCCAGCTCCCGGCCTTTGCCGACTCGCCCGTACCAGGTTTCCGTGTCTCCCTGCACGGCCAGCATGACGTCTTCGAGACCGGGCTTCCCCGCAGCCGCTGTGACCAGACCTGCCATCTCCGCCGGATCGCCCTTCAGAAAGGCCAGCTCATAGCGGGTGATGAGCAGGCTCTCACTTTCCAGCTTCCGCTCCTCTGCTTGTTTGAGAACTGCCTCTGCATCCTGCAGCTGGTTGAGGTTAATGTCGTCCCCCGCAAGGTTGCCGTAAGTCATCGCGGAGTTTGGTTCCATGCGCAGCGACTCGCGGGCCTCCTGCACCGCCTTATCGTACTTGCCCGTTTCGCTATCGATGAAGTCAAGGTTTACGTGGGGCGTCACGTCGCGAGGATAAGTCTGCTTCCATAGCTCGTGCACTTGTGTCGCTTTTTCCAATTCACCGGTCACAGCCGAAAAGTAATGGGAGTCAATGTAGAAACGCTCGCGCTCGCTTACTTTGTCTCGCAACTCGTAAGCCTTGCGGGTGTACTCAACAGCCAAGGCTGGTTCCCCCAAATTCCCGTAGGTAGTGCCAGTGATAGCGTATGCCATGGCGAACTTGGGATCGAGTTCCGCCGCGCGCTTGAAGAGCGGCAGCGCAGCGGTTTCGCCCTTAGCAGAACGGGTCTTCAGGCCAAGGCTATAGGCCTTAAGGGCCTCCAATGATGAGGTCGTCGCCTCCTCCACCGGGGTGGCGAATTTCTGCACCGAGCTAAGCGATTCTCCTAGCTTGCTGCGTATGTCCACGGCCGCGTTGTTCAGCGCCTTCAGCACATCTTCTTTGCCAGCGGCCTGCGCCTGCTCTTTGGCGATCGAATCGCCAGTAGCACAGTTGACCGCGTCTAGTCCGATCACGTATTGGCTGCCGAGGCTGGAGATCGATCCCGCCAGCAGCGCCTTGCTGCCCACACGCTGGCAGAGGTCGCGGGCTGCCTCTCCCCGCAGTGGCTGGTCGGGAGAGCGGCCCATCAGCCGCAGTGTGCTGGCTCACTTTTCGTTCCGAGACGATGTTCAAATACGGCGACTGCTCCAGTTGTACGGCCAGCGCCTGCTTGAGTGTTTCGTCGAATACGGGATCGCCGGTATTGTTGGTGAAGTCGGCGAGCACGATGCTGTCTTTCTCAGTCAGCGCGGGCGCGCGGTGCGAGCGCCAGTAGAGCAATCCGGCAATCAGCGCCACCACGACCACGGCGCCGGGAACCAAGATTTTCCACGGCCGCGCAGGCTTCGCAGCCGGAACCACGGCAGGCGCAGGCTCGGCCACAGTCGGCGCTGCGGCCGGCACCGCTGCCATCTTTCCGCTCGATGCCCGCGCCGCTACCGTCCCGCTCGCAGTGGTCGTCGCAGGCGCGGTCTGCGGAACATCCTCAGCCGCCAGGAAACCGCTGCGCGAAGAATCTGTTTCCCGCTTCAGCCGCTTCAGATCGGTGCGGATGTCCGCGGCGTGCTGGTAACGCAGGTCGCGGTCTTTCTCCAGACACTTGTCGATAATGCGCTCAAGGTCTGCCGGTATGTCGCTGTTCATGCGCACCGGCGCCACCGGCAGCTTGTGCAGAACGGCGTCAAAGATCGCTCCGGACGTATCGCCCTTGAACGGCAATACGCCGGTGGCCATCTCATAGAGCACCACGCCGAAGGAGAACAGATCGGTGCGCGCGTCCAGCGTCTTGCCGAGCACCTGCTCGGGCGACATGTAGGCCACCGTGCCCAGCGTGCTGCCCGGGCTGGTGAGGTGCTCGTCGCCGACGACCGTGGCGGTGGCGTCGGCTGGTACCGCGGCGCTGCTGCGGCTCACCACCTTCGCCAGCCCGAAGTCGAGCACCTTCACCTGTTCGCGCTTGGTGAGAAAAATGTTTGCCGGCTTGATGTCGCGATGGACAATGCCCTCACCGTGGGCGGCGTCGAGCGCATCCGCGATCTGGACCGCAATCTCGAGTAGCGTCTCGGTGTCCAGCGGCCGGCCGGTGATGCGGTGCTTGAGGGTCTGGCCATCCAGAAATTCCATCACGATGAAGGGCTGGCCGCCGTGCTCGTCGATTTCGTGGATGGTACAGATATTGGGGTGGCTGAGCGCGGAAGCGGCGCGGGCTTCGCGCTGGAAGCGCTCCAACGTCTGCCGGTCGCGCACCACGTCCTCGGGGAGAAACTTGATGGCGACGAAGCGGCCCAGACGAGTGTCCGATGCCTTGTAGACGACGCCCATGCCGCCGCCACCCAGCTTCTCAATAATCTGGTAGTGCGAGATGGTTTGCCCGATCACGGCTGCTCCCCCGCTGGCCGGGAATCTTAGTCGGCTTGGGTGGGCAATTCAACCGCGGAAGAAGCGGGCATGGCGGAGGCGCGGGTTTCCCGGATCTCTACTATGCGGGAGGTGACAATCGGCGTGCGGTATTCGGGGTGCTTGAACTCCAGGCGCATGCTGCGGCCGATGAAGCGCATCTTCAGCATTGACCCACCCCAGTTCGAGCCCAGAATTCTCACCAGCAAAGGCTCGGGACAATACTGCGGATGGCCGGAGATGAGCGCCCAACCGTCGCCGCAATTCACCACCGTGTACCAGCGGTGCTGGGTCTGGACCTCTAACTTGCTGCCCAGGGCGAGATCCTCGAGGTACGCACCGCCTTCCACCTCCGACTGCGCGATGTCGTGGTTCACTGCATCGCCCAGGTTCGGATGCGGCATAAACAAATGCGGTGCTACGGATCCGGTAGAAATACCGCCCCCAAGGCCACTCGGGCCAATTTTGCGAATGTTAGCCTCGGCTGATAAGCGAGTCAAGCATGGATCATTTGCCCGCCAGTCTAATGATTCCAAAAGAGCACCGCCGGGGTATCCGAACCGATAGCGGCTAGTGAGCCGGTTGGGAACCCGCCGTCTTGACCGCCTCGGTCTCGATCCTCAAGGTGAGCGTATTACCGGACGCCTCGATGTGATATGCGTGCGGGTGCGCCAGGTCGATTACCACGCGCGTCACCAGCGGGTTTACCAGGAAGAGAGTGGCGTTCACGTCCCGGACATCAGCGGTATTGACCGCGATGCGCCGCGGGTGCGCCAGGCGTACATCCGCCAGATCGAGGATGATGCGCTCCGGATTGCTGAATGCGGAGGCGGAAGCCCGCAGCGGCTTGCTGGCCTCGATGTGCAACGCAATACCGTCTTTCTCACGCGATACTGTAAGGCTATGCACCACGCCTGGCTTGCTTGCCTTGGCTGCCTGGTGGCTGCTGGTCTCTTCCTCGCCGGAGACCGGGGACAGCGGTTCCGGCTGGGGGGTGGGAGATGGCGGCGCCGCTGCCTGCGGCAAGGTTGGAGAAACGGTGGCCTCTGCCAATTTCGTATCCCGCGCAGGCTCGGCGGGCGAGGGTGACGGCGGCGGTTGCGACTTGGCCTCGGATGTTGGAGCCTGCGCGGCGATCGCGGCCGCCGGCGCCGCCGGTTTGCTGGCAGCCGCGTCCGCTGCTTTTGTCGCGCGCGGAGCGTCAGGGGCTATCGCCAGAGGCGGGCTCGTCACGGCGGTTACGTGTGCTGTCGCTGGTAATGGGGCGTCGGTGAGCTTTGCGTCGAAGTCGATCGCCAGGATCACCGTACTGCCTGCGGGCAGCAAGCGGTATTCGTGGGGACGGGTCAGGTCGACGACTACGCGGGTCACGGGTGGGTCTTCCCGAAAGAGCCCGACGCGCACGCCCTCTATGCCGCCGGCATTGATCGGCAGCCGGTGGCCGCCGCCGCAGCCCACGCCCGCCAGGTCGACAACAATGCGCTCCGGCCGGGAAAGCAGCATTACCGCCGGCTTGACCGGGCCGCTGGCCTCAATGTGCACCTCTACCGAAGTCTTGCCGCGCAGGATGGAGACATTGCGCAGAACGGTCGCGGAGTCCGCCGAGTCCCGGCGGGCCGGAGTCCCAAGCTTGGTGGGAAGCGGGTGTGCGGGCTGCATGCCGGCCGGCAGCATCGACTGCCCACCCGCGGACGGGAAAAGGCTCGCCGCCAGCAGGGCGATCATCGGCACAGACCACGGCCCGAGTTTTGGCTGGTTCAGAATCGTGGTCCGTCTTCCCTTCCGAAGTCGGCACACACTTATGCGCCGCCTTACGAAATGCTAACTGGCGGATGGGGCCGGGGGGAGGGATTATCCTGATACCTCGGTGAAACCACTGATTACCAAGGTCTTATGCCGCAGGATCGAACCAGCTTTGTGGCGTCTTACGGCCTCACTCCAAAAAAACCCCTCTTACGAGGGGCTGAGTCGTGGAGCGAGGAGAGGAATGAAGCTAGGCCTTGGAGGCGAGAATTTCGCGCAGCCGCAGCCGGGCCTGATGCAGTCCGTAACTGGATTCCTGATCGTTGAGCCCCAGCAGGCGGCCGATGCGAGCGTGATCGCAGCGCTCGACATCATGCAGAAGAAAGATCATACGTTCGGTGGCGGGCAATTGCGCCACGGCGGCTTCCAACTCCACACGCTTGGTGTTGCGGCGCAATCCGGCTACGTCGGCGGCGGGAGCGCATTCCAGAGTGAGCGCGCCCAGCGGCATCAGCTCGCGCAACTCGGTGACCAGCGCGCGATCGATGGTCTCGGCATCGGGGTCAGGGCTGCACGCAAAAGCCCGGCAGAAGGTGTTGACCATCAGCTCTTCGGCCACCAGTTCGTTGCCGCTCATGTAGAAGGCGAGCGAGTACAGACGATGGCGATTCTCCTCAAACACTTCCTGGTAGGCGCGCGCCCGCGCTTCAGGACGGGAAATCGCGGTGGCAAAACCGCTAATGTTCGGCTGCCCGATACTCGCCATTGGTGGCTCCCTTCTGGTCCGGCGGAAAAGTTCTACGTATTTGAACCCGCGATGCCGGTGTGAGTTTCGCTATGACGGCTGTCGAACTCACCACCACCCAACTGCAATCACCGGGCCTAAATCGATTTGCCCCGCGGATACGCACTGGCCAACCGCCCAAATCATTGCATGCCAATGCAGAGCAGAGGGATATGCCGACGGCCCAGGCTTAGGACGGATTTTTGAACAGTTGGGAGCGCGGGCAGCACGATGCCCTTAGTTGGCATCCCGATGCTCACACTTGGGCGGTCTTCAGGTAAAAATTTCAGAGCTTCGACTGGGCATTTCCAGGGCGCGGCGAGCCAAGTCCAGGAATTCCGGCACGGTGAATGGTTTGGCGATACACAGGGTGCGGGTCTGCTCCACGAAGAAGCGCAGTTCGGGATCGCCTGGGCTGGAGGCGGCGAACACCAGGTGCTTCTCGAGTCCCGGACGATTGACGGCAATCCAGCGGTGAAGGTCGTGTGCGGTCCAATCGCCGGCAATGCCGGCATCGGCGATGATGGCATCGAAGTTCTCGGCTTCGAGGCGCGCGATGGCGCCTTCGGCGTTGTCGACTCCTACTACGTCGACGCCGGCATAGGCCAGGGCCTGGCGTTCGAGTTCGAGGATAGGCTCCTCCCCGTCGACCAGCAGAATGCGCCCGTGCAGCCGCACTCCCGACGAAGGCAGTTGTACAACGGCCGGGGTTTCGTTGGATTGGGTCGCAACCGGCAGACGCACTTGAAAAACCGCCCCGCCCTGAGGATGGTTACGCGCCAGGATTTCGCCCCCGTGCGCGCGGATGATGCCATAGCAGATGCTCAGCCCCAGGCCGGTGCCTTTGCCCACCGGCTTGGTGGTATAGAAAGGATCAAAGATCCGCTTGGCGTCGCGGATGCCGGCTCCGCTGTCGTGGAACTCAACCGCGACGTGGTCGCCATCGCGGAAGGCGCGCAGGCGCAGGCGTCCGCCGCCCTGCGCCTCCAGCATGGAGTCCAGAGCGTTGTTTACGATGTTGAGGAAGACCTGCTCGAGCTGATGGGAGTCGCCAAAAACCTGCGGCAATTCATGCTGGATCTCTTGCTCGATGGCCACATTGCTGGCCTTCAGATCGTAATCGCGCAGCGCCAGAGTGTCTTCCAGCACCCGCCGCAGGTCGAGGAGCTGCTTGAAGGGCTTGCGCTGGCGGGCGAAGGAAAGCAGGTTCTGGACGATGCGGTGGGTGCGGTGCGCCTGCTTGAAAATCTTGTCCAGGTATTCGCGGTGGCGCGGCGCGAGCGGCTCATCTTCCAGCAACTGGGAGTATCCCAGGATGGCGGTGAGGGGATTGTTCAGCTCGTGGGCGACGCCGGAGATCATCTGCCCGAGCGCCGACATCTTCTCGCTCTGCAGCAACTGTTCTTGGGTGCGGGTGAGGTCATCGTAGGCGCGGCGAGTCTCCTGGTAGAGGCGGACCTTCTCGATGGTGTTGGCGAGCTGGCGGCCGATGGCGATCATCAGGTTCTCATCGATGGGGCTGAATTCGCGCGGCGTGCGGTTGCTGATGCCCAGCACCCCCAGGGCCCGGTCCTGGGTCCAGAGCAGCACCCAGATCCAGGAGGAGAGGCCCTCGCCGCGCACCATCTCCGAGACCGACGCCGGCAATTCCGGCAGGTGGTGGCGGGTGAGCAGCGGCGGCCGCGAACGGTGCACCCGCTCCCAGAATTCCGGCGACACCTGCACCTCCAGCAGCGGCTCCGATCCCAGGTGTCCCCAGGCGGCGCGGCGGTGCGCGATGCGGGTGTTCTCGTCGATCAAGTACACCGCCCCGGTGTCGGCGTGGAACAGCTCCACCACCTGGTTGAAGGTGAGGCGCAGAATTTCCTGCAGGTCGAGCGACTGGTTGGCAATCACCGCGATGGAATTCAGCGCGAACAGCTCGCGATTGCGCCGCCGCATGTCTTCCTCGGCGCGCTTCTTCTCGGTGACATCGAGAAGGAATCCCTGGTAGTAGGCGATGGCTCCGCTGCTGTCGCGAATGCCGAAGCTGCTTTCCAGCACGTGCACCGGGGTGCCGTCCTTGCGGCGCAGCGTGACTTCGAAGTTGCGGATGTAGTCCCGGTCTTCAATGTGGCGGAGCCCCTCGGTGCGCTGCTGGGCGGAAAGATAAAGGTCGCGGGTGATGTCGACGGCCAGCAACTCCTCGCGGCTGGAATAGCCCAGCATGCGCACCAGCGCCTGATTGCAGTCCAGCAACTTGCCCTCAGGGGTGGAGACGAAACCGCCCTCCTGCACCCGTTCGAAGAACAAGCGGTAGCGTTCCTCGGCGGCGCGATGTTCGGTGACGTCGCGGATCACATGAATGGTGCCGCGACGGCTGCTGGCGGCGTCCACGTACGCGGAGGTCGAAACCTGGGAGAAGCCGCCCAGCGCGGGATCGGCGGCTTCACTTCCAGCCGCGGATTGGGCGCCGCAGTAGGGACACTGGCTCCACGGTTGAAGGCGGGGCAAAACGGATTCGCACGGCTGATGCGAGCAGCGCGGCGGCGGGACGTCCCAGCCGCCGCCGCAGCGCCCGGTTCACTCGCATAATGCGGAAGGCGCCGTCATGCACCAGGATGCAGTCGGTAACCGAATCCAGCGTCTCGGCCCACTGCCGCTGCGAGCGCTGCAAATACTTTTTGCGGAAGTGGCGATAGAGCAGCGCCGCCAGCAGGGCGAGAACCGAGGAAATTTCCGCCAGATCCTGCAGCCGCAACGGAGCGAACCAGTGCCACACTGCCAGCGCGCACGCCATCATCTTTGTTTCTGTTGTATAGCACGGAACGTTAGTGCCTCCCGGGAGCCAGTTTCGAGAGATGCCTTAAAGGTAAACCATGTACAATGAGCGCTCGGTGCCCGATCCGGCGACCCATGAGCGCGTCCTGGTGGTGGATGACGAAGAGCCCATCCGCGAGGTTGTCTGCTCCATGCTGGACACGGCGGGCTATCGTTGCACCGCCGCTGCCAACGGCAATTTAGCCCTGGCAACGCTGGCTTCCGGCGAGGAATTCGAGCTCATGCTCTCCGACATGATGATGGCGGAGATGCGCGGCGATATCCTGCTGGAGCGCGTCAAGGAACAATTTCCCGACATGCCGGTGATCATGGTCACCGCGGTCAATGACATTTCCGAAGCTCTGAAAGCCATCCGCAACGGCGCTTACGACTACCTGTTGAAACCGTTTGAGCGCGATCAATTACTGAATACCGTCAAGCGCGCGCTGGAAAACCGCCGTCTGAAGCTGGAGAACCGTCGCTTCCAGTTACACCTGGAATCGCTCGTGGTGGAGAAGACCGGGGAACTGCGGCGGATGTATTCCGACCTGCAGCAAGCGAACCTGGAGCTGAAAAAATCCTACGACATCACGTTAGAAGCTTTAGGCGACGCGCTTGACCTGAAAGACGCGGAGACCGAAGGCCACTCCAAGCGCGTCACCGCTTTCACCATCGAGATTGCCCGCGCTATGGGGATTCGCGGCGAGGATCTGCGCGTGATCGCCCGCGGCGCTTTCCTGCACGACATCGGAAAGATGGCCATCCCGGATCAGGTGCTGCGCAAGCCCGGCCCGTTGAACGAGCAGGAATTGCTGATCATGCGCGAGCACTGCCTGCGCGGCTACCAGATGGTAAGCAAGATTCCCTTCCTCACCGATGCCGCGGAGATCGTCTACTCCCATCAGGAACGCTGGGACGGCACCGGCTATCCCCGAGCCCTTCGCGGGGAAGAGATTCCGCTCGGGGCCAGAATCTTCGCCATAGCGGACACGCTGGATGCCATGACCTCCGACCGTCCTTACCGCGCTGCCCAAAGCTACCAGGCGGCACGCGAGGAAATCGAGCGCTGGTCCGGACGACAGTTCGATCCCGCCATCGTCGCCGTCTTCCTGGGCATGCCGGAGCACATCTGGGAGAGCATTCGCCGGCAAGTGCATCCCCAGGTTTTTCGCATCCCCGAGGTTCCGCAATTGGCCGGCGCCGGCAACAACTAGGAAAGATTGCGGCCGGGCAAATTGCCCATTTAGAAGGCGGCGCCGAGAGAATCGGCAAGTTGATCGACAGCCGCCCGCAGGCGATCCAGGTCCTGCTGGGTTGTCTCGTTCCAGAAAAGTTCTGGCGCTTCGGCGAAAGTCTCCGCCAGCCACGCGAGTGCGCGGCGGCCGCGCGGACTGAGTATCAAAGCTCCGAAGCCTGCCAAGCCAAGCACCGTCATGGGTACACACCATTTACGCATGGCGCGACTCTCCTCCTCCGCACCCCCGGTTCTTATCATCGCATAGAGAAAGGTGCACGAGTAGAGTTGCAATCTCGAGTCTGGGTTACCACAGCCACTGTCCGGCCGGTGTGAATTTGGCAGCACGGGCAGCGTTTTGCGCGCCGCTCACATCCAAGTGTGCAAGCCGTCAAAATCAGCCATCGAGGGACTCGCGTTATGAGGAGACTGGCAAGCCTCGTCATCATGCTGTTGCTTAGTGTGCCGCTGGTGCGCGCACAGTCCAACAATCAGGCGCCTTACGACAATCAAGCGCCCGGCAATCAGCCGCCTAATAACCAGGCGCCGTACGGCAATCAGCCCGACCCCAGCGCGCGCGCAGGTTATCCCAATGCCATCGCCGAGGGCACGCGCTTCCTGGTTCTGCTTGACGACAAGCTGGACACCGCCAGGCTGGAGCGCGGCAAACACTTCAAAGCCAGGCTGGGCGACGACCTGGTGGCGCCCGACGGTTCTCTCATCCCCCGGGGCAAGAAGATCAAGGGACACGTGAGCGACGTGCAGCAAGGCTTGCATCCGCGGCTGCTGCTGAGCTTCGACCAGATCGAGACGCAGCACGGATGGGTCCCGCTGGTGGCCACCGTGACCGGAGTCCCTGGCGAGCACGGGGTTAACCAGGAGGCCGGCCGCGAAGGCGAGATCGAGCGTCCGCCGGTGGATAAGCGGCGCGCGGCCGAGGCGGTGGCAGTCGGCGCCGGTGTCGGGACGCTGGCTGGAGTGGCGGCCGGCGGAGGCAAGGGTGCGGCGATTGGAGCTGCCGCGGGCGCAGGCCTGGGTTTGGGAGCCGGCATTCTCCTCGACCGCGACATCCGTCTCGACAAAGGGACGCAACTGGAAGTGCAACTCGATCGCCCGCTCCTCGTCCCTCGCTAATCCAACGCAGCGAGAGGTAACGAAACTGGAGAAAGGAGGCAGTCCCAACCTGCCTCCTTTCCCATCGCAGCTTTTTTTCACCGCGGACATTTTCTTTTCACACTGCCCATTTTCCCAAAACGGAATTTACGGAAACCTAAGCAACAACGCCGGTTGTTGCAGTGGCTGGCTTTACCGTTCGGCACAAAAATTGCGGATTGAGTCTCGTCGCGCTCAGCCGCGGTCCCGGGGCCGCTTCTGGCTCCCAGGGCGGGCTGAGCACCACTGGAATTAACAAAAACTGTAAGGAAAGTGCGCGATTGGGGCCGGAAACGGTGGTAGCATTTAGCTCCCGACTGATCTCAAAACATGCGGATGGGGAGCGGCTCCGGTGTTGATTGTCCGCGCCAATGGGGGTACGCATGAAGGTATTGTTCAGTCCGTTACCAGAACCAAGGTCGCGCTGGACCCTGTTTTTCGGCAGCTATAGTCTGCAGGCGTTAGCGCTGCTCGCCGTGATCAACCTGAACCTGTTGTATCCAGCTAAATTCGACCTGCCGGCACGCTACATGATCACCAACCTGGTGCCGTTTGAACCACCGGTGCCGCAAACGCCGCAGCCGGTAAATCCACGCCTGCTGCCCAAGGTCAAAATCAGCAAGCCAGCCCTGGAAGAACCGCCGGTGGTAGCCAGCCTGACCCTGCCGCCGCTGCCGCGTGCGAAAAAGCGGGAAGCCGTGGTGGAAGCGCCCGAGATCAAGAACCAGAACTCTCGCCTGCCCGAGCTGCCGACGCGTCCGGCGGTCAAAGTGGTAGCTACCAACACTTTTTCCACCGGCAGTTCCCTGATGCCGACCACCAATCGTGCGGCGGCGCAGGTACAGACGGGAGGCTTCGGCGATCCCAATGGTGTGCCCGCCCGCGAGGGCAACGGTCGCGCCGTGAACATCAACGCGTTCGGAGCGTGGGAGCTTCCCTCCGGTCCGGGCCGCGGCAACGGCAGCGGTGGCGCCAACGGAGTTCCCGGGGTGGTGGCCAGTGCCGGATTTGGGAATGGAGTGGCGGTGGGAAATCCCAAAAGCGAAAATGGCGGAAGCGTGCGGGCGGCTGGGTTCGCCGCTTCCACTCCCGTGCCCGAAGCGCAGCCCAAGAGGACACCGACCAACGAGTCGCTCACCACGCCGGTTGAGATTCTCGCCAAGCCCAAACCCAACTACACTAATGAAGGCAGAAATCTGAAGATTGAAGGCGAAGTGCGGCTGGAAGTGCTGTTCACAGCCAGCGGAGAAGTGCAGGTTGTCCGGGTATTGCAGGGATTGGGCCATGGGCTGGATGAACAGGCGGTACACGCCGCCCAACAGATCAAGTTCAAACCCGCGCAGCGCGAGGGCAAGGCAGTAGATTCACGGGCCACGTTGCACATTGTTTTCCAGTTGGCTTAAGGGAATTTCAGACCGTTGTAGGACGGACAGAGGATGTTTATGCGCAGATCGGGATGGGTCATCGCGAGCTTCTTGTTGCTGCTGGTCACCGCGCCGGCGTGGGCGGCAACGCCGACTTCCTTCGACCAGGTAATCAGCCGCATCAGTCAGCGGGAGACGCAGTTCGCGCAGGCCATGCACAACTACTCTCCCATGGTGGAAACCTATATTCAGGACATGAAGCCCGATGCCGAGTTGGGTGAAGTGCCTTCCGGCGACACCTATTTTCTCGGCCGCATGGAGCAGAACCGGGCCACGGTCAGCGCCAGCTTTGTCTCCGAGCACAGCGGCTTCTTGCACCGCCTCTTTGGGCCGCTGACCGCCATGAAATACAACCCTGCCGGCTTCGCCGTGGTCTCTCCCGATGAAGGCGAGCTGGACGGCGCCCACTATGACTTCACCTTCATACGCCGCGAGTTTCTGGGTGACGTGCGCTGCCTGGTTTTCGATCTGGTTCCCAAGAAGGGCACCGGCCAGGGACGTTTTCTGGGCCGCATTTGGGTCGAGGACCAGGACTACAACATCGTCCGCTTCAACGGCACCTATGTTCCGCGCCCGCGCTTCGGCTACTACTTCCACTTCGATAGCTGGCGGCTCAACATGGGTCCCAACCTGTGGCTGCCCGCCTATACCTACTCGGAAGAGATGGATCTTAAGTTCTCCTTCCCCAAGAAGCACCTGAGTTTCAAGGCGCAGACTCGCTTCTGGGCCTACAACGTGCACAGCCGCGGCCGCCAGGATGAACTCACCCAGGTGCTGGTCGATCCCGCGCCCACGGTAAAGGACCAGAGCGAAAACAACCAGGATCTGTCGCCGGTGCAGTCGCAGCGCATGTGGGCGCGGCAGTCCGAGGAGAACGTTCTGGACAAGCTGGAGCGCGCCGGCCTGCTGGCGCGTGAGGGCGAAGTCGACAAGGTGCTGGAGACGGTGGTGAACAACATCGCCATCACCAACAAGATCGATCTGCAGCCGGAATTCCGTTGCCGCGTCCTGCTGACCGCGCCCATGGAATCGTTCAGCGTGGGCCACACCATCGTGATGAGCCGCGGCGTGCTGGACGTGCTGCCGGACGAGGCTACGCTGGCGGCAGTGCTGGCGCACGAGATGGCGCACATCCTGCTGGCCCATGGCCAGAACCCGATGTACGGCTTCAATGACAAGATGCTCTTTCCCGAGCGCCAGACTTTTACCCAGCTCGCTTTCAACCACACCCCGGCGGAGGAACAGGCGGCGGATGCCAAAGCGTTGGAGCTACTGCGCAACTCGCCTTATAAAGACCAGTTGGCCAGCGCCGGTTTGTTCATGCGCGCCCTCGAGCAACGTTCTCCGGTGCTGCCTAATCTGATCCGCGCTCACCTGGGCAACGGCTTGACCCTGGGCAGCAACCCGCGCATGTCCGAGCTGATCGCTTCGGCGCCGGCCCTGGAGATGAACAAGCTGGACCAGATCGCCGCCCTGCCCATGGGCGCGCGCATCAAAGTCGACCCGTGGAACGATCGCGCCCTGATGTCCAAGGCCAAGCCCGTGGCCCTGCTCTCGGCGCGCGAGAAGATGTTCTTCGAGGTCACGCCCGTGTTCCCGTACCTGACGCGCGTCAACGAGAAACAGCTGACGGAGAAGGTCGCCGCCACCACGCCCGCGCAATAGGCCGCCACAGAGCCACCGAGGCACAGAGGTTCCGTCCTCTGTGCCTTTCTTTATTTACCCGCAACTTCAGGCCAACCTTTCGCGATGTGAGATACGATGTATCTTCGAGGTCTGGACTCGCCATGGCTACTACGATGGTCCATATCCGCGTGAACGACAGGGTTAAGGAGAGAGCCGCGAAAACACTGGCGGAAATGGGCCTGTCGCTTTCCGACGCGGTGCGAATGCTGCTGGTTCGCGTGGCTGCGGAAAAGGCTCTGCCGTTCGAGGTGAAGGTTCCCAATCCCACCACCGTCAGAGCAATGAAGGTGGCCGATCGACGCCGAGGTAAGCGCTTCAAGACTCCCCGCGCTCTGTTCAAGGACTTGGGAATCTAGAACGCGCGAAACCTGATTCGCGGTGCTCAGTTTCGGCGGGATGTGAAACTGGAGGAAGCCTCGGTGAAGGGGCACGCCTTCAGGCGTGCCGTTAGAGGCAGATATGAACTCGGCTTTAGTCGCTGAGGGAATTCCCCAGGGCCTAAAGAGGCTGCGTGAGAACCGCTTTCCGAGTGAGAGAGTGGTCTAAACCGAACCACGATGCAGCCCGAAGGGCGGCATTTGGGTTAGCCCGGCGCGTGAGCGCCGGGTGAAGTGGAGTAAGAACGTGAGCCCGAAGGGGCGGCACAAGTTCTCACGCACACACCTAAAGGCCCGTTCATATTCCAAGCTCAACGGCACGGCTAAAAAAGCCGTGCCCCTTCGCTTTTCACCTCAGTATGACAGTCGGTGTGGTATCGGGTGATGGAGTCATGTCGTGGCTAATATCTTGATCCGCAATATTGACGATGAGCTCTTGGCGCGATTGAATACGCTAGCCAAGAGAAACCGCCGGTCTCTACGAGCAGAGATTCTCCACGCGCTAGAACTCGCGAGTGTCACCAATCTCGCGGAAACCCGTCACCTCTCTGCCCGATGGCTCAAGCGGTTGGCGAGATC
Organism: uncultured Acidobacteriota bacterium; assembly: GCA_963733935.1. Taxonomy (GTDB): domain Bacteria; phylum Acidobacteriota; class Terriglobia; order Terriglobales; family Acidobacteriaceae; genus JAHFUA01. Next base: position 48,102 of record CAVTEQ010000013.1, on the reverse strand, counting down.
TTCTCAGTCGGACAGCACGCGGCTCATCCCTGAAAATCGGGACGCGCGATGAAACACGCTGACGCAGTGGGCAACCGGCTGAGCTCGCTGACGGTGCCTTCGCTCACCTACAATAGCTCGAACGAACTGATTTCGACATCAAGGTCGAGCTACACCTATGATTACAACGGAAATCTGATCAGCAAGAGCGGCTCGAATGGCGCGACCAGCTACGCCTGGGACTACGAGAACCGCCTCGCTTCCGTCACCTTGCCGGGCTCGGGCGGAACGGTCAGCTTCAAGTACGATCCGTTCGGCCGCCGAATTCAAAAGAGCGGCCCGGCAGGCACGACTAATTCCCTCTACGATGGAGCGAACATCGTGGCTGACCTCGATGTCAGCGGGGCCGTATTGGCGAGGTATACGCAGGGGAGTGGTATAGACGAGCCTCTAGCATCAGTCACCGGGCTAGGTGCTGCGTTCTTCGAGGCCGACGGGCTTGGTTCCGTTACGTCCCTGAGTGGAGCGAGTGGTGCTACGGACGGCTATACGTACAAGCCCTTTGGTATAACGACGGCCGATGGAAGCAATCCCAATCGCTTCCGCTTTACAGGCCGCGAGTGGGATCAGGAGACTGGCCTCTACTACTACCGGGCCAGATACCACGACCCGAGTGTCGGTCGCTTTATCAGCGAGGACCCAACATGGTTCCATGGCGGAATCAACTTCTATGCTTACGTTGGAAACAATCCAACGCACTTCATTGACCCGACCGGCTTGGCTCCGTGCCTCAACATAGACAACTTCACGCGATGGCTCGACGATCACACGCACAGAAACTCTCAGCATAATTGCGCAAGCGCGATACGGCATGGATTGGAAGCTGGCGGACTGGACACTTCGCTGCGCCCGACTCTTGCTAAGGACTACGGCCCATTCCTCGAGAACAACGATTTCGCGCCGGTATCTCCGGACAACTACACGCCGCAGAAGGGCGATATCGTTGTCATCCAGCCGGGGCCGAGTCCTGCCGGTCACATCGAAGCGTGGGACGGCAATACGTGGGTTTCTGATTTCACGCAGAACCCGAACCGCATATCTCCATACCGGGGGCCGACGCCGTCATACACGATTTATCGCACAAACAACCCGTGCCCGCCCACAACTGGTTCCACCAACTTCTGGCAGAACCTGTTGCAGCGACTGGTTCAGAGCGTGTTCTAAGGCGGTGCAGACGGAGGGACTATGAAGAGTTTCAATGCGGCTATCTCGCGGGGTTTTCTTTTCTTCCTGGCGACATCGTGTGCGTTGGCGCAAGACAGCGGCTCGTTCTCGCCAGACATGCAGAAATCGTGTCGAGATTCTGTTCAGGCATTCTATGACTGGTATGTCCCGAAAGCGCTTAAGAACAGCGAGATGCCAGCTTCTGATCTTGCGTTGAGGTACAAGGCTGCTCTGTTCAGTCCGGACCTTCTTCGCGCGCTCAGGGAGGACTCGCAGGCCCAGGCAAAAGCCAAAGGAGAAATAGTGGGGCTGGACTTCGACCCGTTTCTCAATGCGCAGGATCCCAGTGAGCACTATGTTCTGGGGGATGTCAGCGTCAAAGATGGGCGGTGTTCGGTCGAGGTGTACAGCGTCACATCTGGCAAGAAAAGCGCAAAAACCGCCGTGATCCCCGAACTGATGTTTAAGAGCGGTCAGTGGGTGTTCATGAACTTCCACTACGGAAAGAGCAAGCGCGCAGAGGACGAGAACTTGCTAAGCATACTGAAAACACTCCGAGCTGACCGGCAGAAATACGGCAAGTGATGATGCGGGTGCCGGGTGCCCAGGTTCGCGCCGCGCCGTTCGGTAGGTGAGATAACACTTAGTTTGTCGACCGACTGGAAGCAGCGCCGACAGGAGAGGTAACTGTATGACTGCAAGGATTCTAGTTCTAGCTGTGCTGATTTGGACTTTGTCCGCGCCTCTCTGGGCGCAAGGCAATACGTGCAGGCTAGTCCAGGCCTGGGGGATGAGCGGGAATGCCGGCTGTCTCCCTGACGTCCCGCCGACCCCTGGCTGGATCCAGACGATGGAGGAACAGCAGGCACTCTATGGTGGAGCTGGACCGACTTGTTGGTATCGGCAGAATCCTCCGAACAGCGCATACCCAAACTGCTTCTACGGAGAATGTTACTCTACGATGTGGACCTGCAAGCCGCCATCGCCACCAGTGAGCGGACCCTCTTGCCCAGATTGCGGGCTGCCCATCAGTCTGGGAAATGGCAACGTCTCGATCCAGGAAACGGATGTGCGGCTCCCGGGCTTAGGCGGTGGATTAACGTTAACCCGAACCTGGAACAGCACCTGGCCTTGCTATTCCTTCTGCCTGCCGGCCGGCTGACCGCTCTGGAATCGAAGTCCGCTGGCCTACTCTCCCCGAATTCGATATCCTGATTGCCCATGTCCAACGACTTTCTCTCCCGCCTGCGGCAAGGACCCATCCTGTGCGATGGCGCCATGGGCACTCTGCTCTACGCCAAGGGGATCTACATCAACCGCTGTTATGACGAGCTGAACCTCTCGCAGCCTGACCTGATCCGCGGCATTCATCAGGAGTACCTGCAGGCCGGCGCCGAAATCATCGAGACCAATACTTTCGGCGCCAATGCCTATCGTCTCGATCGCCATGGCCTGGGCAAGCAGGTACGCGAGATCAACCTTGCCGGCGCGCGCCTGGTGCGGGAAGCGGTCGAGAGCGAGGCGGCCAAGAAGGGGACGCAGGCGTTCGTCGCGGGAGCTGTCGGTCCGCTGGGCATCCGCATCGAGCCCTTGGGCAAGACCTCGCGCCAGGAGGCGAAAGCCGCCTTCATGGCGCAGATCGCCGCGCTGGTCGAGGGCGGCGTGGACCTGCTGATCCTCGAGACCATGGGATACCTGGACGAGCTGCACCAGGCCATTCTCGCCGCCCGCGAGGTGAATGCGGCGGTCCCGGTGGTGGCGCAGGTCACCATCGACGAAGACGGCAATTGCCTGGATGGCTCCAGCCCCGAGAGCTTTGCCGCCAAGCTCACCGAGTGGGATGCCGACGTGGTGGGCTGCAATTGCAGCGTGGGCCCGGTGGCCATGCTGGACGCCATGGAGCGCGTGCGCCGGGCGACCACCAAACCGCTCGCGGCGCAGCCCAACGCCGGCATGCCCCGCGCGGTGGAAGGCCGGAACCTTTATCTCTGCTCGCCGGAATACATGGCGAGCTACACGCGCAAGTTTCTGGCGGCGGGTGTGCAACTGGTGGGCGGCTGCTGCGGGACGACCCCGGAGCACATCCGCGCCATGAAGTCGTCGCTGCGCATGGGCGATGCCAAAGGCTCAGGCGTGCAGGTGGTGTCGGCGCCGCGGACGGATTCCGCCGTCAGCAGCCCGCCTATCGCGAAGCGTTCGCGGCTGGGCGCCAAGATCGCCGCCGGTGAATTTGTCACCATGGTGGAGATCGTGCCGCCCAAGGGGACGAATGTTGCTCGTGAGATCGAGGGAGCCAAGTTCCTCAAGGGTGTGGGCGTGGACGCGGTGAATATCCCCGACAGCCCGCGCGCCTCGGCGCGCATGAGCAACCAGGCGCTGGCCATTCTGATCCAGCATCAGGTCGGCATCGAGGTGGTGCTGCACTACACCTGCCGCGACCGCAACGTGCTCAGCATGCAATCGGATTTGCTGGGGGCGAGCGCCATCGGAATTCGCAACCTGATCTGCATCACCGGCGACCCGCCCAAACTGGGAAACTATCCTGACGCCACCGCGGTGTTCGACATCGACGCCATCGGCCTGGTCAACCTGGTGCACAACCTGAACCAAGGCCTCGATCTCGGCGGCAACCCCATCGGCACCGCCGCCGGCTTCGTCGTCGGCGTCGGCGCCAATCCCGGTGTCCCCAATCTCGACGAAGAGGTCCGCCGTTTCGAATACAAGGTGGAAGCGGGAGCGGAATTCGCCGTCACCCAGCCGGTGTTTGACGTGGCATTGCTGCAGAATTTTTTGCGCCGCATCGAGCATTGCCGGATTCCGGTGATTGCCGGCATCTGGCCGCTGGTGAGCGTGCGCAATGCCGAGTTCATGAAGAACGAGCTGCGCGTCTCCGTGCCCGACGCAATCGTGGAGCGCATGGCCGTGGCCAGCAGCCAGGGTACTGAAGCTGCCCGCGGCGAGGGCGTTGCCATCGCCCGCGAAATGTTGCTGGCCATCCGGGAGCTGGTGCAAGGCGCGCAGGTGAGCGCTCCTCTGTCGCGCTATCCCGCCGCTCTCGACGTCATCGACGCCCTCGGCTCGCCGCGCACGGCGGTGGTGTAGCCGCGTCGAATTGCTGCCACTCGTGCTGCATTGCGTTAGGCAACCGTTCACTTGTGGGAACCCCGCGGAAAATTTCCAGCGCTCGGCGGCTGTAAACCTGAACTAGAATAAAAAGGGGCGTGAGCTTGCCAAGATTTGAGGAGAGCCTCCAGCGCTTGGAGAAAATTGTCGACGACCTGGAGAAGGGAGAGTTATCCCTCGAGAAGGCGCTCGGGCTGTTCGAAGAAGGCATCGCGCTCTCAGCTTCCTGCCGCAAGGAATTGGAGGCGGCGGAGGGCAAGGTGGAAATCCTGCTGAAGCAGAATGGGAAGCTGCAACCCGAGCCTTTCGAGGCCAAGGAGAGCGGCGCCAAGAAGTAATCGCGTTCGGAAGCATGCCTGCGGCCGACCACCGCAGCACAGTTACGGCCCGGTATTGGCATGATGCCAGGCCCCTCACCCCCAAGGAGAGGCATCACCATGAAACCGCTGAACGTTGTTGTCGCCCAATTGGATGCCAAGAACGCCGAACGTCTGGCGTCTTCGCTTCATAGCCATTTCCATGCCGTGGCAGTGGCGCGCTCGCTGGAAGAATTGAGCGACGCCATCCCCCGCAGTCAGGCCGACGTTGCGGTTGTAGACCTGGAGCTGGTGAGCTTGTCCGATCTGGAGAACCTGCACCACCACTTCAAAGACGTCAGCATCGTGTGCACGCATCGCGTGGCCGACGAAGAGATGTGGACTTCGGCACTGGCTGCCGGCGCCAGTGACATGTGCTCCAGCGCGGATGTGGACAATGTCGTCCACTGCGCACTGCGCAGCCGGGACGCGCTGGCCGCATCCAAAGCCGCCTGATAAGATTTCGCAAGTAAGAGTCCCTCGCTTGGTGCGAGGGATTTTTTTGCCTGAAACTCAGGCGATAGCGGCGAGAAAATCCGGCAAACTGCGCCCGCTATGAGAGCCGCCGGCGACCGTCACTTAGCGTCCATGCGGGCTGCCAGCGCGGCGGCGCGACGCGCCGCGGTAGGGTGCGCGGGATTACTGGCCGCTTCCGTGCGATAAAGCTGCAACGCAGCCCGCAGGTCGTCGGGCGTGTCCGTGAGTACCAGATCGTCGGCCAGTTGCGCGCGGAAGTTGGCCATGCGGGGATCGAGTTCGATCCCGTGGCGCATGAAGGCGATGCCCGTCCGCCGATCGCCCAGTTGAAAGCGGCAATGCCCTAGATAGAACATGGTTTCAGCATCCGTGGGAACTTCCGCGGCTGCCACCTCCAGGTCGCGGACGGCGCTGCCACAATCGTTGGCCGAGTATTCCGCGTATCCCAGGTTGTAGCGGGCAAGCCAGTACTGGGGGTCGCGCCGCAGCACGTCGCGGTATTCCGCCAGCGCAAGATCAGTTTTGCCGCGCGCCATCAGCTCCGTGCCAAGATCCGTCCGCGCGATCAGGTTGTTGGGCGCAATCTGAACGCCGCGCACGTAGAGCACCAGGTCGTTCGCCCAATAGAGGCTCTGGGTCAGCGTCCCGTAAAAGTAGAGGACGCAGATTGCCATCACGCAGCCAATCCAAACCCTCTGCCTGTCGCGCCTGGCATTCTTCGCGATCACCCGCGTCAGCAATCCCAGAAGAAGGGCAAATCCGATCGACGAGAGATAGAGATAGCGGTCGTGCGCGATTTCCCCTTGCGGAAATACCGACAGGTTCATCAACGGCAGCAGTGGGAACAACAGAAGTACGACGGCAAAACCGGCCACCCGGGAGCGGAATCGCCACAGCAGAACGGCCGCAATTCCCGCCACAACGACGCAGACAATACCGGGCAACAGCGCCGGCCTCGGAGTCGTGATATACGGCGTGTCATAGAAGGCGCTGAGCCGGGTAGGAACGAGTAGCAGCCGCGCATAGAACGCCAACACGGATGGAATGGTCAGCAGGGTCGCCCTCAAATCAAGGTCGACAATCCGGCGCGTGAGCGCATGCAGCGCGTGCAGCCGCGCGATCAGGTAGCCGCCCAGCAGCAAGGCGAAGGGCGCCAGCCGCAGCACGGACTTCCTGATGCGCTCACCTGGACCAAGCGCTGGCTCGTTTCCTAATAGCAGGTCATAGGCGAACAGAACCACGGGCACCAGGACGGCGGTTTCCTTGGTCAGTATTGCCAGACAGAAGCAGACGAGCGATAGCGCGTAAGCTGCGCGGCGTCCCTGCCGGCGAAACGCGATGTAGCTCAGCAGGGATCCCAGGATAAAGACTGCGGCCAACGGCTCGGTCGCGCCCGAGATCCAGGCCACCGCTTCGATGTGTACCGGGTGCAGCCCAAACAGCGCCGCCGCCACCAGCGCAGCCGGCTGGTTATCGAGCAGAACCACGGCGAGCCGATACACCTGATAAGTGACTACCAGGTGCAGGAAGACGACCGCCAGGTGCCAGCCGGCGGCGTGCAGGCCGAAGAATTTGAAGTTCAGCAGGAGCCAGGTGAGGAAGACCGGACGATAGTAGTTCCCGCCGACGTGTGGCACGACGTACTGCCACACATGCGACACGAAATAAGCGGGAAAGAAGTGCCAGTGCTGGACGAAACTATCGTGGACGATCTGCCCCTCATCGTCGTACACGAAGCCGAATCCGGAAACAGCGGCATAGGCGAGGAAAGTAATCGCCAGCACCAGAAATGGAGCAACCCGCGCGAGCGTTGGCCGCTCGGAGGCGCGCACGGCAAGCAAGGCCCTGAACCTCCCTCGAAAACTGACTTCCCGTAACTCTAGCGCCGGGGAGAGCGGTAAATCTAGTGCGAACGGGTGTTCCCGCGCACCGACGGCCAATGTCTCATCGGCTCTGAGTTGCAACCTGGCGGTGAAACCCGCACACTGGTGCCGTGAAAGTCCTGGCGCGGTTCCTGCGGGCAGCCTCCGACGCGGCGCATTTTCCGGCGGCGTCGCTGCCGGAAGTTGCCTTTTTGGGACGCTCCAACGTGGGAAAATCCAGCGTCATCAATTCCCTGCTGGGCGCCAAAATCGCCAAGACCAGCGCCACGCCCGGCCGCACCCGCAGCATCAATTTTTACGAGATACGCTTCCCTGGGAAGCCCCGCCCGGCGATGTTCTTCGCGGATCTTCCAGGGTACGGTTACGCCCGGCTGTCGCGCGAGGTCACCGCCGAATGGGGAAGCTTCATCGAGCCCTATCTCATGCAACGCTCGACGCTCGGTCTCGCCATCGTGCTGGTGGACTGCAATGTGCCTCCGCAGGATAGCGACAGGCAGATGCTGGACTGGCTGCAATCGCTGCAGCGGAATTTTCTGGTGGTCGCAACCAAGGCCGACCGGCTTTCGGGAAACACTCTGCGCGCGTCTCTGGAAGCATTACGGCAGGAGCTCGGCGTGGGCCGCATCGCCGGCTTCTCTGCCCGCAGCGGCGAGGGACGCGACGAGCTCTGGCGCGAAATCCGCAGCGCCTGCGGCGAGAGACCAACCTAGCAAGCTAAGTCTCGACCACGGTTCCAGCAACAATAACGGCGGCGCAGCGGTTGCCGGCCATCCAGTACGGAATCTCGCGATAATCGTCGACGTCGAAGATGGCGAGGTCGGCGTCCTTGCCGGCTTCGAGGCTTCCCTTGCGCTCGGCGAGCCGCAGCGCGTGCGCGCCGTTGATGGTCGCGGCGGCAATGGCCTCCGCCGGGGTCATTTTCATGTGCGTGCAAGCAAGTGAGAGCACAAAGGGCATGCTCGTGGTCGGCGAGGTGCCGGGATTGTAGTCGGTGGCGAGCGCGACAGGCACACCCGAGGCGATCAAGCGGCGCGCATCGGGAAAGCGTCCGAGGCCCAGAAAGTGGTTAGCGGCTGGCACGAGCGTGGCCACAGTCTGGTGCACGGACGAGATGGCGGACTGCCCGGCAAGAGCGGCGATGTCCTCGTCCTCGAGATGGTCCATGTGATCAAGCGAGGCAGGATCGTACTTCAGCAGCGGCGCAATCTCTGAGCGGGTAAGCTGGCCGACGTGAGCGCGAACCCCTAGCCCGTGCTCGCGCGCAGCCAAAAACACGTGCTCGGTGCTCGCCAGGCTGAATGCACCGCGCTCGCAGAAAACGTCTACGAACCGCGCCAGCTTGCGCTTCGCTACGCGTGGAATCATTTCCTGGCAGACGACGCGGACGTACTCATCTTCGCGTCCGGCGTATTCGCGCGGCACGGCGTGCGCTCCCAGCAGCGTAGGAGCAATCGTACCGGGCCACTGCCGGGCAGCGTCGCCGATCGCTTCCAGCGACTTCAGTTCAGCCTCGAGGCTCAGCCCATAGCCTGACTTGGCTTCGACTGCGGTTGTGCCTTGGCCCAGCATTTCTTTGAGACCTGCGAGGACATATTTGGCCAGCGCGGCGCGAGTCGACTTGCGCACTCCCGCGACGCTGGAGCGAATGCCGCCTCCTGCCTCCGCGATCTGCTCGTAGGTTGCGCCGGCGATGCGCTGCTCGAAATCCACCAATCTTGGCGCGGTGAATGCAGGATGAGTGTGGGAATCGACAAAGCCAGGAAGTACGACTTTGCCTGTGCAATCAATCTCGCGAATTGTTTTGCGATTCTTCCTGATCCAGGAGTCGCGCAGCGCGTCTTTGGTCTTGCCAACCGAAACGATCCGGCCGCCCACGCAGAGGACTGCGCCGTCTTCAATTAACCCGAGTTCGCCAAGATCACGCCCGCGCCGCGGGCCGGCGATGGAACGCAGGGTGAGGAGCTGGCGGATGTTGAGCAGAAGGAGCGAGCGTGTGTTACGCACGGTCGGTCGCCCCAAACAACACCCGCCACAGAGACACGGAGGCACGGAGCTTTGAGATCATGACACTCGCCTCCCAATTAATCGCGCGACAGCGAGGCGTTGAGGTCGAGAACTAAAACCCATAGGGTCGTTCACGTAACTCAGAACCAGACACAACCCTGAAAGGGCTCTGTGTCTCCGTGCCTCCGTGGTGGACTTCATTTCTTCATCGGAATCCTGATCCCAGTCTTCTCGGCAAAATCGATGGCCTGCTCATAGCCTGCGTCGGCATGACGGGCCACGCCAATTCCCGGATCATTGGTCAGCACGCGCTCAATCCGCTTGGCCATGGCGTCGGTTCCATCCGCCACGATGACTTGTCCGGCATGCTGCGAGTATCCGATGCCCACGCCGCCGCCGTTGTGGATCGAGACCCACGACGCGCCGCTCGCCGTATTGAGCAAAGCATTGAGCAGCGGCCAATCGGCGATGGCGTCGGAGCCGTCCTTCATGCTCTCGGTCTCGCGGAACGGAGAGGCGACCGAGCCGGTATCGAGGTGATCGCGGCCGATGACAATCGGCGCCTTGATCTTGCCGCTCTTGACCAGTTCGTTGATCGCCAGGCCGAACTGCGCGCGCTCGCCGTATCCGAGCCAGCAGATGCGCGCCGGCAGTCCCTGGAACTTGATTCGCTTGCGCGCCAGCCCGATCCAGCGGCTGAGGGTGCGGTTCTCGGGAAACATATCCAGAACAAGCTGGTCGGTGGTGGCGATGTCGGAGGGTTCGCCCGAAAGCGCCACCCAGCGGAACGGTCCGCGGCCTTCGCAGAAGAGCGGACGAATGTATGCCGGCACGAAGCCGGGAAAATCGTAAGCGTTCTTCACGCCGCGCTGGAAGGCCATGGTGCGGATGTTGTTGCCGTAGTCGAAGGTGACGGCGCCCATCTTTTGCAGCGCCAACATGCCCTCAACGTGGCGGGCGATGGAATCGAGTGAGCGCTCAACATATCCTTTGGGATCGCGCTGGCGCAGCTCGGCCGCCTGCTCGACCGATAGTCCCTGCGGAATGTAGCCGTTCAGCGGGTCGTGCGCCGACGTTTGGTCCGTCAAGATGTCGGGCAGAACGCCCCGCGATGCCAGCTCGGGAACCACGTCGGCGCAGTTCCCCACCAGCCCGACGGAGACCGCTTCCTTCTTGCGGACAGAGTTCTTCAGGATGCGCAGCGCCTCGTCGAGCGAGTTGACCATGAAGTCGCAGTAGCCGCTCTTGAGGCGCTTCTTGATGCGCTCGGGATCGACGTCGACCCCGAGAAACGCCGCGCCTGCCATGGTGGCCGCCAGCGGTTGCGCGCCACCCATGCCGCCCATGCCGCCGGAAACGATCAGCTTGCCTTCGAGGCCGGAATGGAAATGCTTCTCGCCAGCCGCCGCGAAGGTCTCGAACGTCCCCTGGATGATTCCCTGCGAACCGATGTAGATCCACGAGCCAGCGGTCATCTGCCCGTACATGGTGAGGCCCAGGCGCTCGAACTCGGTGAACTTCTCGAAGTTGTTCCAGTGGCCGACCAGGTTGGAGTTGGCGATGAGCACGCGGGGAGCGTATTCATGCGTGCGGAAGATGCCCACCGGCTTGCCCGATTGCACCAGCAGGGTTTCGTCGTTCTCCAGAGCTTTCAGCGCGGCGACGATGGCGTGATAGGACGGCCAATCGCGCGCCGCCTTGCCGCGTCCGCCATAGACCACGAGATCCTGCGGGCGCTCGCCCACTTCCTCGTCGAGGTTGTTCATCAGCATGCGCAGGGCGGCTTCCTGCTGCCACGACTTGCAGGAGATCTGGCTACCGCGCGGGGCTTTGATGGGGGTGTAAGCGTTGATTTCCGTCTCCACCGGCATGAGCAGATGGTAGTGCGCGGAGGCGTGCGGGCGCAATGCGAGGAGGCAGGCAGCAGGCGCCTGGAGGCAGGATGTTGCAGCCGCGCGCTACCTCACCAGGAGTTGTACGGCTTGCCATCGCTGCCCATGCCCTCAGCGCCGGAGTGCACGTTGCCATCGGGGGTAAGCCGCCAAGTGGCGGATGAGCTAGTGAATGGATCTTTGGGTATGGCCTTGAGATAACCGGCAGAAACCAAGTCGGGGAGTGATGCGGGCGGTTTGTGTTTATCGAGCGTGTACTGGTTAATGGAAGACCGCATCGTAAACAGGTCGTCCCGCAACACCATCTCTTTGGCACGAGTTACGGAGCCGTCATCCGGAAGCAGGCTTGCGAGGAAGACTATAGCCAAAGCAAGGGCAAGCGCACCGCACACCAGCAAGAAGCGGATCCAAGTTTTCCGACTCATACCCTCAATAGGCGCTGACGACCCACCGGTTCTCCATTACCACGAGCTGTACGCCGTCCCGTCGGAGGAGACGCCATTCGAGCCGGAATGGACGTCCGTGATCCCCGGCTGGGTCTGAGTAGGATCCATCAGGGTGTCGTCGGTGGTGACCTGCCAGCTATCGGTCGAATCAGTAAACGGGTCTTTCGGAAGCTGCCGCAGGTAGCCGGCGGAGACTATGTCCTGCAGCGATTGCGGCGCCTTCTGCTTGTCGAGCGTGTACTGGTCGATGCAAGAGCGCAGGGTGAACAGGTCATCGCGCAGCACGGCTTCCTTGGCGTGCACGATCGAATTCATGTAGATAGGAATGGAGATCGCCGCCAGGATCATGATGATGGTAATCACGATCATCAGCTCGATCAGGGTGAAGCCGAGTACCGAGTTGCGAGTACCGAGTTGCGAGTGACGAATTGCAAATACGGAGTACCGGGCGAGGCTCACTTCCTCGATTCGGCGCTCGGTACTCGGTACTCGGTACTTGGTACTCGGTACCTCATGGTTCCGGTTGAGGGTTTGCGCCATTACCAGTCCGAATACTTGGTTCCGTCCAGGGCCGTGCCGTTGGACTTGGTGAACACGTCGAAGACGTTCTGCCCGCCCCAGGAGCTGGATTGAGGATCATCCTGCATGGAGTGCATTCCCCACTCCGCTTTGCCGGTCATGGGATCGACCGGGATGCGGCGCAGGAAGCGAATCTTTTTGCCTTGCGAGTCCACGCCTTTCACCAGCGTCTCCAGATCGGGAGGATAGCCCTCGCTGCCCACCTTGATTTGGAAGGCGTTGCGATCAGCCAGGTCTTTGTAGTGGTCGATGGCGTCGCGCATTTCCCACAGGTCGCGCCGCAACTCGACTTCTTTCTCGCGCTTGATCTGCACCCGCACGATGGGAACGGCGGCGCTGGTGAGGATCAACAGAATGGTGACGGCGACGATCAGCTCCATCAGCGTGACGCCGCGGCGACTGCGCTGAGAGCCAGCCTGATGGTTTCCGAGGAAAAACAACCCCATAAGATTATTCTAGCAGCCCTGTGTTAGTACCGAGTACCGAGTACCCAGTACCGAGTGGGTACGACAACAGGAACGCTGACGCATTCCGTTCTTGCAGGCGATATCAGCGAGTTTCGTATGGCTGTGGCTCGGTACTCGCTACTCGGTACTCGCAACTCGCTACTCAGTGGATGGTCACGCTGGCCTGTCCGCCGGAGGCCGGGATCACCTGGCCACCGGCATTGCGCGCTCCCGGCCGGGTAATGGCGACGGCTCCCTGCCCCGGCGCCTTGGCCAGGAAGGTCAACGTCAGCACCGTGCCCTGGCCGGAAGCGCCGCCCGACGAGGGCGGTCGCGTGGCCGTCACCTGCAGCACGCCGGTAGAGGGATCGTCGCGGTGCACCAAGGCCACCGGCTGGCCGTCCTGCGAGAGGAAGGAACCATTGGACACGTTCACCAACTGCAGCAGCTTGGGATCGTAGGTGATCTGCAGCGGCACGGAGAAAACGTCCTGCGCACCGCTGAGGGTAACGTTCAAAGGGAACGTCGCGCCCGTCGCTTGCGATGCCATGGGAGGATCAAAGCTGAAGGCGACCGAGCCGGCAGGCGTGGTGGGGCTCGGAGGCTGCACGGTCGGCTGCGCCGGCATTCCTGGCTGTCCGCCCGGCGAAACCGGCGCGGGCTGGGCCGCGGCCACGCTGGAACCATTGCGGGCTGGAAATGCCGTGGCCTGGGGGGCGCCTCCGCCCGGGCTCTCGATCTTACGCCGCAGCTCGATGGAGGTCCCGGTGCCTACGTCCAGAGCCTTTTCATTCAGCTCGGTCAGCTCCTGGCCGCGCACGATATGCGGGATCAAAGCGAACACGACCTCGTTGTCGCGCTTTTCGATGTGCTCGCTGGAGAACAGATAGCGGAGGATCGGAATCTGCGCCAGGCCGGGGATACCGCTGAGGTTCTTGATGTCCTGAGTTTCCAGGATTCCGCCCAGCAGATTGACTTCGCCTTCCTTGAGGCGAATCTCGTGTTCGACTTTGCGCTGCCCGATCACCGGCTGCTGGATGCCGCCGATGTTGACCTGCGAGGTCACGGCCGAAACGTCGATGGTTACCTTCATCGAAATCTCGCGGTTGGCGTGGACCTGCGGCGTGATGTCCACGTTCACGCCCACGTCGATGTACTGGAACTGAGTATTGACCAGGGGGTTGATGCCCACGCCGCCGATGCCGGGCTGGAACGAACCCGTGGCCACCGGCACACGATCGCCGATCTTAAGCGACGCTTTCTGCCCGTCGGAGGCCCGCACCTGGGGACTCTGGATGATCTTGGTGTTGGCATTGCTGAACAGGAAGTTGGCAGTGGCCGGCGGAATGGTCACCAGGAAATCGGTGGCGTTCAGGTTGTTGAACTGGTTCAGAGTAAGCGTGTTCGGGGTACCCGAGGCGACCGTGCCCGTGGTGCCGGTGCCGGTGGTGGCGGTGGTGGTGGTTCCGGTGTTGACTCCCTGCAGGGCGACCGAAATATTGGAGGGCGGGGCAATGCCCAGGTCGCGGATCAGGTCATGCGTCACCTGCATGACGACCACGTCGATGATCACCTCCGGCTTGGCCTTGTCGATGTCACCGATCAGCTTCTCCGCCAGCGCCACCTGATCGGGAGTGCCGCGGACCACGATGGCTTTCTGCGTCGGCAACTGCTGGATGCGGCTGACCTCCAGAATGCTGCGGATGGCGTTCACCATGTCCTGCAATTCGGTGGGCTGTGAGACGTTGGTGAGGTAGAAGGTCTTGATGACGTTCTGCTCCAGCTCCTTGCGCTTGGCAATGGTGTCGCTGGCGATGAAGATGGTGTTGGGCGTCACCGGGCGCCAGAAGGTCTTGGATTCCATCGCCACCACTTGCAGGGCCTGATCGAGCGTCACGCCGTTCAGCTCCACCGAAACCCGCCGCGAGGTGTAGTCAGGATCGAACAGCACATTCAGCGCCGCCAGCCGCCCGATGGTCTGGTAGATGGTCTTGCTGTCTTCGGTCAGCTTCAGGGTGATGGGAACATTGGAGATGGGCGTCAGTTCCACCGCCTCCTGGGCGCTTTCCAGCCGCCTGCGGATGGGCGAGATCGCCCGCGACTTAGGGGCAGCGGCACCGTTCGCCTGATCGATCATGGCCTTAGTCCGGCGGATCTCCTGCCGCGCGATATCGCTCGAAGGGTCGATCATGTACGCCTTTTCAAACAGGACCATGGCCTCGTCGAGCTTGCCATCGTCACGCAACTTCTGTCCGCGGTGCACATACGAGGCACCCGCCTTAAAGCGCATGCGGGTGACCCCGGCCTTGTAGCGCAGTTCCATCGGCTTCAGTTCGTGGGCCTTGCTATAAAGGTCGTAGGCCGCCTCATAGTTGTCGCGAGCTTCGGCGGTCCGTCCCTGCTCGAAGAGCTTCTTGGCCTGGTCGGCAAGCGCGGCTGCCGGAAACAATAGGAAGAGTGCGAAGATCAGAACTGCAGCCCGTTGGAGGCGAGTCATTGGACTCCTTGGTTCGGGTTCAGTGGCCGCTCTTTAATTACATGAGGAAGCGAGAAAATTCCATTCCTCCGGCTAAAACCCATCTGATCGGAATTGGCGCGAGGTTGCGATTATAGCACCAGTAGAGCAGCAGCTCCCGGTGGCGAAATCGCTGCCGACGGGAGCCTCCCAGGGAAGCTATCTTCAACTGTGCTAGCATGTTGCTCACTGCGGGAAGACGGCATGGCACGCCAGCCAACGCACCAGGTCCGGCCTAACCCGGAAAAGCAGCCGCGCCGCGATCCTACCGCCACCGGTCAGCGCGACGCTGCCGTCAACCGGGCCGCGTCTCACAACTATTACCTGATGGAGCGCTTTGAGGCCGGTGTCGTCCTGCATGGTACTGAGGTTAAATCAATTCGCAACGGCCGGGCCAACCTGAAGGACGCCTACGGACTGGTGAAAGATGGAGAACTTTGGTTACTTAACGCCCACATCGGGCCCTATGAGAATGCCGGCTATGCGCAACACGAGGCTACCCGCACCCGTAAGTTGCTGGTGCACAGGGAGGAACTCCGGAAATTAGTAGGCAAAACCCAGCAAAAGGGCCTGACGCTTATACCCATCCGCCTGTATTTCAAGAATGGAAGGGTCAAAGTCGAGTTGGCGCTGGCTCGCGGCAAGCAGCTCTGGGACAAACGCGAGACCGAACGCCGCCGCACCGCCGATCGCGAGGCCCGCGAAGCCATCGGGCGCAGCCGCAAATCAGGAAATCTGTAATTGAGTAATTGGGTAATTTGGTAATTGAAAAACGAAGCGGCACCCTAACGTTGCAGTTCAATTACCCAATTGCCAAATTACCCAATTGCACAATCTGAGGACGCCATGAAAACAACGCTCTCCCATACGGGCCCTGCTGAGATCGAAACTGAGTGCCTGGCCGTCGTGGTCGTGGACCAGGGCGAAAAAGACAAACCCGCGCCCAAGCTGCTCGGCGGCAACCAGGCCGTCCAAAGTGCGGCCGCGGATCTGCTCTCAAGCGGCGAAGTTTCCGGCAAGATGCGCGAAACCGTTATGATCCACCGGCCGCAAGGACTGAAAGCCCGCCGCTTGCTGTTGGTCGGTGGAGGCAAAGCTAAAGAATTCTCCTCGTTCGAGCTGCGCAAGCTGGCTGGAACCGCCATCCGCTATGTCAAGCCCAAGCAGATCCGCTCTATGGCCTTCCTCGTGCCTGAGATGGCGTCGGGAGCGGCCGATGCGCTGAAGGCGGCGGTCGAGGGCGGCTATGTCGGCGACTTCGATCCGGATACTTACAAGAGTGATCGCAAGGACCAGGGTATCGGCGAACTCACCCTGCTTCTGTCCGCGAGTGCCGATCCTGGGGCGATGGAGCGGGCGCTCGCCGAGGCGCGCGTCATGGGCGAATCGCAGAACTTCACGCGCGAACTGGTCAACGAGCCCGGCAACCGCATGACGCCGACCATGCTCGCCGAGCGCGCCCGCAAAATGGTGGCGGAGGTCAACTCGCCCCATTTCACCATCGAGGTGTTCGGCCCAGAAAAGATCCGCGAGCTGAAGATGGGCGCCTTCTGGAGCGTGGCGCAGGGCTCTGACGAGCCCGCACAACTGATCGTAATGCGTTATTCGCCTCCGGGCGCGCCGGAAAAGCCGGTGCTGGGCCTCGTCGGCAAAGGGATCACTTTCGATTCCGGCGGCATCTCCATCAAACCTGCCGACGGCATGGAGAAGATGAAGTACGACATGGCGGGCGGCGCCGCCATGCTGGGCGCCATGCGCGCCATCGCCCTGCTGCAGCCGAAGACCAAAGTCATCGGAATAGTCTGCGCCACCGAGAACATGCCCTCCGGCAAAGCGCAGAAGCCGGGTGACGTGCAGATCGCCATGAGCGGCAAATCCATCGAGATCATCAATACAGACGCCGAAGGCCGCCTGGTGCTGGCCGACGGTCTGGCGTACGCGCGCCAACTCGGCGCTACTCACCTGATCGATGCCGCGACGCTGACCGGCGCGGTGGTGGTGGCGTTGGGCGGAGTGAATGCCGGTGTCTTCGCCAATAACGACGAGATGTACGCTCGCTTCGAAAGAGCCGAGCAGCGCGCCGGCGAGAAAATGTGGCGCATGCCGCTGGACGAGGAATATCGCGAGCTGATCCGCTCCGGCATCGCCGACATCAAGAACACCGGCGGGCGCTACGGCGGCGCCATCAGCGCAGCCATGTTCCTGAAAGAGTTTGTCGAAGACACGCCCTGGATCCACCTCGACATCGCCGGCACGGCGTGGTTGGAAGAGAACAAGAGCTGGATCGCGCAGGGCCCGAGCGGCATCGCCGTGCGCTCAATTGTCGAGTTCGTGAAAGATATGGCGGGGTAATTCTTACCGCGGATCAGCGCGGATAAACGCGGATTAAGCTGAGTCCGATCCGTGTTCCTCCGCGTAAATCCGCGGTAAGAAATCACATCACCGGCGGCACGCTGATTCCCATCACGTCTAGCGCCCGGATCAGCTCGCGCCGCACCACCGCAGCCGTCGTCAGCAGGAATTTCTTCCGCCCCTCGTCGGATTCGGTCAGGATGTGGTGGCGATGATAGAAGTTGTTGAATACCTGCGCCAACTGAAACGCGTACTTGGCCATGTGCGCCGGTTCGGTGGTGGCGATGCACTGCTCAACCACCTGCGTGAAGCGCGAAGCGGCGAGCCAAAGCTCCCAGATTTCGTTCCCTGCTTCGCCTGAGAAGAAGCTGGCGTAGTCGATCTGCTCGGCCAGCGCCGATTCCGGCTCGATACCCGCCTTGCGGAAGATGTTGGTAGCGCGCACGACCGCATACTGCGCGTAAGGACCGGTCTCGCCTTCGAAGCTGAGCGCCTCGCGGAAGTCGAAGGCGATCACCGAATTCTTGGTGAACTTCAGCATGAAGTAGCGCAGCGCGCCGACGGCGATGTCGCGTCGCGATGCGCGTGCGCTCGGCCTTCTCGAGGCCAGGATGCCGGCTGTCCACTTCCTTCTGCGCGGAGGCGATCAGAGTATCGATCAGGTCATCGGCCTTAACGCCGAAGCCGCGCCGCCCGGAGATCTCGATGTAGGGCTTGACCCAGTCGTCTTCGGCCAGGTGATAGCCCAGCTCCTGCGCGCAGCGCGGCGTAAGCGCCACCATGTCGTAGGAAAAATGCGTGTAGTGCTCAGCCTGGGCGGTGTCGCCCAGCGCCCGCAGCGCATCGATGACGTTGTTCTGCGCGTCCTGCTGGCGGGAGTCGATGACGTTGTAGATTTCGGCCACTTCGCCGAAGTGAGGATGGTCTGCCTCGCCCTCTTCGGCTGAGATCCAGCACTCGTGCCCGTCGGGATAGCGATAGAAGCGGCGATACCCGAAGTCGCGCCCGAGCAGGCCGAACTTCCACAGGTGGTAAGCGATGTCCTTGCCGACGTAGGTGACCGTGCCGTTCGAGCGCACGATCACCTTCTGGTCTTCCTCGGCGCTGCTCTGGGTGAGGATTGCCGTCAACTGCGCCAGCGCCTTTTGGCGGTTCTTGACTTTGCGACTGCTCCTCGTGGCAGGTCACCACCGTGCCGCTCGGAATGTGCGTGATGCGCACGGCCTCGTTAGTCTCTGCTCTCCGGATGCCGCGAAATGTCTCGATGCGAAGATCCTTTGGATTCAGGTCCGTCATTCTCCGTCCGTCCGCGCGACATCACCCAGCAGCCCTTGTTCTTCCCCTCGGTGACGTACGTCAGCACACCTTTTTCCTTCATCTGCTGGAAGGCCAGGTCCCAGAAATGCAGGTGCAGAATTTCGCTCTCACGCGGCAGGAAGTCGTACTCGATGTCGAGCCGCTGCATGGTTTCGAGGTGACGGCGCAGGACGGTGGTTGAGATTTCATCGGCGATGGCGGCTAGATCGTTGCCGCCCTGCTCGATGGCGTGCAGGGTCTCCAGGCGGACCTTCAGATTCTCTTTGTTCTGCTCGTACCACTGGGTAACGTGCGCGTAGAGGTCCCAGCAGGTGTAGTCGAAGCGCGGATCGGATGCGATCAGGCGCGCAATATCGGCACGCGACTTTTTCTCGCGATGAACGAAACCCACCACCACGTCGGCCACTTGCACGCCGGTGTTGTCGATGTAGTTCTGCACGTCAACCGCGCGCCCGTGGGAGCGCAGCAGCCGCACGAAGGTATCGCCGAGAATGGCGTTGCGCAGGTGGCCGATGTGCGCCGCCTTGTTGGGATTGATGCTGGTGTGCTCGACGAGGATCTTGCCGGGCACTTGCGGCGTCACGCCGGGGCCCGCGGCGAGCACGGCAGCCAGTTCGCCGCGATTCACGCGGGCATTGATGTATCCCGCGCCCGCAACTTCCAGCTTCTCGAAGCCCGGCACCGCGCCCAGTCCAGCGACGATCTCTTCCGCGATTTTGCGTGGCGCTTTGCGCAGCTTCTTGGCAAGCTCGAAAGAAAGCGGCAGCGCGTACTCGCCGAACTGGGTGCTGGGCGGCTGCTCGACCACGATCGTGGGCAGCTCGAGCTGATACTTTTCGCGCAGAAAAGCCTGCACGCGCTCGGCGAGACGCTTCTGGAATTGCAGATACATTCGCGGGAAGCCTGCGTAAGTTGCTGAGAAAGAAACCGATTATAACAAACGTGTGTTGCCGCCCCGGTTTGACCGCAAGGCACCGGCTTCCCTATTATCAAAGTTTGTCTTTATGCGCATCGCCTATCTCGACTGCTTCTCGGGCATTAGCGGCGACATGTTTCTGGGAGCGCTGCTGGACGCCGGCCTGCCCGCCAGCGTTCTCGAGGACACCGTGGCTGCGCTCAACGTGGTCGCGCGCCTGGAGATTTCGCGCGTCACCCGCAGTGGAATTTCGGCGACGAAAGTTGATGTCTGGATCGGCAATGAAAAAGATCTTCCGCGCGAACAAGTCTCGCACGCGCACCAACATGAGCACAGCCATAGTAGCGCCGGCGTCTCGCCGGGGTCCCCGGCGCGCCCGAATTTGGCGCGACGGGGTGACTCGCCGGCTGTCGTGCGGGCGTCTCGCCCGCACCAGCACGAGCCCCATCGCGGTTTGAAGGAGATCCAACAGATTATTCGCAAGGCAAGCATCGCGCCCGCAGCCCAGGAGCGTGCTCTCGCCATCTTCCAGGCGCTGGGCGAAGCCGAGGCCAAGATCCACAACACCAACGTGGAGAAAATCCACTTCCACGAAGTGGGCGCGGTGGATGCGATCGTTGACATTGTCTGCGCGTCCGTCGGCAGTCTCGCCTTGGGCGTTGATGAGTGGGTGTGCTCGCCGCTCAACGTCGGCGGCGGCGCAGTCGAGTGCGCGCACGGAAAATTTCCCGTGCCCTCGCCGGCTACTGTAGAGCTGCTGAGGGGCGCGCCGGTATATTCGTCCGGCGTCGACGCCGAACTGGTAACGCCGACCGGCGCTGCCATCGTGAAGACGTTGTGCCGGCGCTTCGTTCCCTTCCCTGCCATGAAGATCACCGGCACTGGCTATGGCGCCGGTTCGCGCGATCTGCCCGGCCAGCCCAATGTCGTCCGGCTGACGATCGGCGAGGCGTGTGGAGACGTCAGCTCGCGATACCTGAAGACACTGTCGCCGTTCTGGAAGCCAATCTCGATGACCTCAACCCGCAGGTCTTCGGCTACGTCATGGAGCGCCTGCTTGCCGAGGGTGCGCTCGATGTCTTCGGGACGCCGGTGCAGATGAAGAAGAATCGCCCGGGCACGCTGCTCACCGTCCTGGCGCGTCCGGAAGATGCGCCGCGGCTGACCAAGCTGGTCTTTGGCGAGACCACCACGCTGGGCATTCGCATGCGTCAGGAGCGCCGGCAGACGCTGGTACGCCGCAGCGTCGCGGTTCAAGACGCCTTGGGGCGAAGTGCGGATGAAGGTCGCGAACCTGAATGGCTCGATCGCGAATTATGCGCCCGAGTACGAGGACTGCCGCCGCATCGCCGACGAGCACAAAGTCCCGCTCAAGCAGGTGATGCAGGAGGCGACGCGCAGTTACCTGCAAACGAAAAATGGCTGACAAGTGACGGCGCTTTCCGCGGCGTCTGAGCCGCGGGCCGTCATCCTGAGTGAAACGAAGGATCTGTCGTCGCAATGAGCAATAAGTTCTACATCACGACTCCGATTTACTACGTCAACGCCCGCCCGCACATCGGGCACGCGTACACCACCATCGCCTGCGACGCCATCGCGCGCCGCCGCGCATGTTGGGTGACGACACTTACTTTCTCACCGGCACCGACGAACACGGGCAGAAGATCGAGCGCTCGGCGGCCGACGCCGGCACCACTCCCAAGCAGCTCACCGACCGCATCGCCGGGGAATTTCGCGGCCTCTGGGACCGGATGAACATCAGCTACGACGATTTCATCCGCACCACCGACGACCGCCACAAGCGCGGCGTGCAGGAAATGTTCCGCCGCATCCGCGACAACGGCTACATCTACAAGGGCTCCTACAGCGGCCAATATTGCGTCTTCGACGAGCTCTACGTGGACGCCGCCGGCCCCGGCTCGCCCTGCCCCGAGTGCGGACGGCCCACCGAAACGGTGAGCGAAGAGAATTATTTCTTCAAACTGTCGGCGTTTGAAGACAAGCTGATCAAGCTCTACACCGAGCAGCCGAACTTCATTCGTCCGGAGACGCGCCGCAATGAAGTGATGGCGTTTGTGCGCAGCGGCCTGCGCGATCTCTCCATCAGCCGCACTACGATTCAGTGGGGCATTCCGGTGCCCGACGATCCCCGGCACGTCATCTACGTGTGGCTCGACGCCCTCAGCAACTACTGCACCGCAATCGGCTTCGGTTCGCCAGATCCGAAAGATCAGCAAAAGTTCGCGCACTACTGGCCCGCCGACGTGCACATGATCGGCAAGGAGATCGTGCGCTTCCACTGCGTGTACTGGCCGGCGTTCCTGATGGCGGCAGGCCTGCCACTGCCGCGGTCGATCGTCGCGCATGGTTGGCTGCTGTTCGAGGAAAGCAAGATGTCGAAGTCGCGCGGCAACATCGTGCGCGCCGAAACTGTAATTGACGTTCTCGGCAACGATGCGCTGCGTTACTTCCTGCTGCGCGAAGTGGTCTTCGGACAGGATGGCAGCTTCTCTTTCGACGCGCTGGTGCAGCGCTACAACTCCGACCTGGCCAACGATCTGGGCAATCTGGCGAGCCGCACGCTCACCATGATTGCGCGCTATTTTCGCGGCGGAGAGGTTCCCTACCCTTCGTCCGGCGGCTCGCGCACCGCGGCCGACGACGCCATCGCCCATGCGGCCGAGGAAACCATCTCAAGCTTCGCGTCGCTGTGGGACGACTTCCAGTTTTCGCGCGCGCTTGAAGCCGTGTGGGGGCTGGTGGGCGCGGTCAACAAGTACATCGTGGAAAACGAGCCCTGGGCCGTCGCTGAACAACAGGACGAGGCTGGCCGTTCGCGCCTTGCAACCATTCTCTACACCACGGCGGAGGCGCTGCGGATCGTGACCGCGCTGGCGCATCCGGCGATTCCGGAATCGACGGCGCGCATCTGGGAGCAGCTCGGGCTGGGCAAAATCTCCGACTTCCACCTCAAAGATCTGAAGTGGGGCCAGCTGCAGCACGGCACCAAGCTCGGCAAAGTAGAAGCTGTCTTTCCGCGCGCCGACAAGTCTGCCATTGAAAAAATGCAGCAGATCGAACAGCAGCGCGCGGCTTCCCCAGCAGCGCCCGCCGAGCCGGCAGGCACGCACGCTCAGGCGGGACAACCGGCGACGCAGGCTGCCGTCGGTCCGTTGCCGGCTGCACCCGCTCCAGCGGTCAGCACTAACGGGCGCATCAGCATCGACGATTTCGCCAAAGTCGAAATGCGCGTCGGGCAGGTGAAAGTCGCCGAGAAAGTGAAGGGCGCCGACAAACTGCTGCGACTGGAAGTGGACATTGGCAACGAAATTCGGCAGGTGGTGGCCGGCATCGCCGAGGCCTATGCGCCGGAATCGCTCATCGGGCGCAAGGTGGTGCTGGTGGTGAACCTGCAACCGCGCAAGCTGCGTGGGCTGGAATCGAACGGCATGATCGTCGCCGCCTCGGTAGGCGAAAAAGGCTCGCCGGTGCTGGTGGGATTCCTGGAAGACGTTCCCGTCGGTGCAAGATTGAAATAGCCACAGAGGCACAGAGACACAGAGGAATTGAATCGGGTTTTCTCTGTGCCTCTGTGTCTCTGTGGCGAGCGCTATGTTCATCGATTCGCACGCTCATCTCGAGATGCCGCAGTTCGATGCCGACCGCGACGCCATGCTGGCGCGGGCGCATGAAGCCGGCATTGAGACGATCGTCGCGATCGGCAGCGGCACCGGGCCGGGCTCGCTCGATTGCGCTATCCAGCTCGCCGGCCGCGAAAAGCCGGGCGAGCCGCGGATCTACGCGACAATAGGAATCCATCCTCACGAAGCCAAACTCGCCACCGACTCGGACTTTGACGAGCTGAGCACGCTGGCCCGTAATCCCAAGGTCATCGCCTGGGGTGAAATTGGACTCGATTACTTTTACGACCACTCGCCCCGCGAGGTGCAGCGCTCGGTGTTCCTGAAGCAGCTCGAGCTGGCGCGTGCGGCTAAGCTGCCGGTGGTGATCCACTGCCGGCCGTCGGCGGACAGCCAGAACGCCTGGGACGAGTGCCTTGCGATCCTCGCGGAACAGTGGGCTTCGAGCGGGCTGGGCGGCGTGCTGCACTGCTTTACCGGACTGATGGAGCATGCACGGAGGGCGCTCGACCTGGGCTTTATGATCTCATTCGCCGGGAACGTGACGTTTCCTAAAGCGCAGAATATCCGCGATGCGGCGCGCGACCTGCCGCTCGACCGCATCTTCATCGAGACGGACTCTCCGTTTCTAGCGCCGGTGCCGCAGCGCGGCAAGCGCAATGAGCCGGCATTCGTGCGCGAGGTGGCGCGCCAGATTGGCGAGCTGCGGGGCATCTCAACCGAGGAAGTCGGCTTTCAAACCGCCCAGAACTTTTCCGGTTTTTTCCGGCTCCCATCAATGGGCAACGGCAGCACGCCGATTCCTTCCCCATCCCACGGCGCGGCAAGGTAATCTATTGGTTCGCTAAACGACTATGGCCGAAACCTTTGACATCGTAAGCAAGGTGGACCTGCAGGAGGTGTCGAACGCCATCCAGCAGGCGCTCAAGGAAGTGCACACCCGCTTCGACCTGAAGAACTCGAAGTCGACCATCGAGCTCGAGGGCAAGGAAGCGATCGTGCTGCAATCGGAAGACGAGTTCAAGCTCAAGGCAGTGAACGACGTCTTCCAGCAGCGGCTGGTGAAGCGCGGCGTGCCGCTGAAGGCGCTCACCTACGGCACGGTTGAGCAGGCGGCCGGCAGCACGGTGCGGCAGCGCATCACCATGCAGCAAGGGATTCCCACCGAGAAGGCGCGCGAGATCGTGAAGCTGATCAAAGACTCCAAGAAGAAGGTTCAGGCCTCGATCCAGGGCGACCTGGTGCGGGTGAGCGGTAAGGACCGCGACATCTTGCAGGAGATCATCGCCCTGCTGCGCAACACCGATCTTGGCATCGACATGCACTTCACCAACTACAGGTCGAACTGACATGAGCGCAACCGCCATGAACGCGGTCAAGGCGAAGGAGGTATTCGAACTCCTGCGCGACGACCTGGAAGCGGTGGAGCGCGAGTTCGGACGCGACACGGTCTCGAGCGTCCCGGCAATCACCGATATCGGCGAGTACCTGCGCGCCGGCGGCGGCAAACGCATCCGCCCCGCCCTGCTGCTGCTCTCGGCCAAGCTGTTCGACTACACCGGACGCGGCGCCATCCGCCTGGGCGCGGTGGTGGAGATGATCCACACCGCGACGCTGGTGCACGATGACATCATCGACGAGGCCCGCACCCGCCGCGGACGTCCCGCCGCCAACACGCGCTGGGGCAACTCGAAGTGCGTGCTCGCCGGCGACTGGCTCTACATGCAGTCCTTCAAGATCGCCGTGCAGGAGCGCAATTTCAGGATCCTCGACGTGCTCATCGACCTTACGCAGCAGATGGTCGAAGGCGAGCTGCTGCAGATGGAAAAGCTGGGCCGCTCGATCACGCTCGACGAGCATTTCGACCTGATTCATCGCAAAACCGCCTGCCTGTTCTCCACCTGCACGCGGCTGGGGGCGATTGTCAGCGACGCTTCCGCCGAGCACGAGGAAAAGCTGGCGCGCTACGGCCGCAGTCTGGGCATGGCGTTTCAACTCGTGGACGACGTGCTCGACTTGACCGCCTCCGAAGATGTTCTCGGCAAGCCTGTCGCCAGCGATCTGCGTGAAGGCAAGGCTACGATGGCGGTGATCCACGCGCTCGCCCGCTGCACGCCGGAAGAGGCCGCGCTCATCCAGACAGTGATGGACGAACGTGCCTTCCAGACCGTTCGCCACGAGCAGATTCTGGCCATCCTGAACCGTTACGGCTCGCTGGAAGCGGCGACTACCCGTGCGCATGAGTACGCTTCTGGCGCGCGCAGCGCCATCTGCGACCTTCCCGATTCGGAGATCAAGCGCGCCCTGCTGTGGGCGCCGGAATTTGTGGTGGCGAGGGAAAAATAGCCACCAGCACTCAGCTTTCAGCACTCAGTGCATGGCGATAGCCTGTATCTCGAAGCGAGCCTTCAGCAGCAGCGATCCGGCTCCCAGGAACGCGCGTGCCGGCAAATCCCTTCCGAAATACTTCCGATAGGCAGCGTTGAACCTTGCATAGAGTGACAGGTCCGTGCAATACACCTGCACGAATACCAGGTCGTCCATCGCCATTCCGGCAGCGTCGAGGGTAGCGCGGACGCCATCGAGCATTAGGCGGATCTCTTCATCAACGTCGGCTGCCGCCTGCATGGTGCGGGGATCGATCCCAATCCTGCCTGAAAGAAACAGCGTATCGCCGACGAGCACCGCGTCGCTGAACGGGAGGTCCGCGGGCCGACCGCCGATATTGATATAACGCCGCTCGCGCTTGCCGGGTGTCTGCGCCATGGATCCGTTTTGGCAAAGGGCGCAGCCCTGGGGCCGCGCCCTCGCCGGATCATCATAGCCTAACGGGTAACGGTTATGTTGACCGTCGCCGAACCCTGAGTTGATCCCGAGCTCATCGTCACCTGTACCGCATAGGTGCCAGGAGTGGTGAATGGCTGCGCTGCAGTGCTGCCGCAGCCACTCAGCAACAACAGGAGCAGGAAGAAAGATCCCATTCCGATCCACCGACCCCGCCGCCTGCGGTCGCGGCTGCAGCCCGCCAGCGTGAATACAAACATCGGCAGGCCCAGCAAGGTCGCAAACACGGCCTTGGACCTTCCCGGCCACCCTGGCATGCGATTTGAGCCGACCGGACCCACGGTCACGATGGTAACGCTGACCTGGCTGGCTGCGGTTCCGATCGTCGGCGCGGACGGACTGAATTGGCAGGTCACGAGCGGGGCCGTGGTCGTGCAGGCGCCAGCCGCCGGAGCGGAGAAATTGACATTCCCTGTGACCGTAAGCACCACCACCGTTGACTGGCCGGCCTCAATCTGCACCGTATTGGGAGCGGCGACGACGGTGATGGTCGGCGCCACGACGGTCACGTTGGCCGTGGTCTGTGCGGTGGCTCCTTTACTATCCACCACCGTAAGCAGCACGTTGGTTACTCCCGCCGAATACGGCCCTGGAGGACTTTGGGTCAGAGTGATCGTATCCCCGGCGTCAGGGTCAAACGACCCGTTATCAATCGAGGCAGCGGCCGTGCCGCCCGCTCCCACGATTACGGTGACGTCGTGCGCCAGGGCGACCGGCAGGTGGTTGACATTGCAATTCAATACGCACGCGGGAATTTGCAGGGTATACGCGCTGCCGGATGAGGTTCCGGTTACGTCATTCACCACGATGGTGTAGGAAGTCGAAGCCGTCGTACTGACGCCGAATGACTG
Source organism: uncultured Acidobacteriota bacterium (assembly GCA_963733935.1). Classification (GTDB taxonomy): domain Bacteria; phylum Acidobacteriota; class Terriglobia; order Terriglobales; family Acidobacteriaceae; genus JAHFUA01. Next base: position 21,257 of record CAVTEQ010000013.1, on the reverse strand, counting down.
GGCGCTACCGCTCAGGCCCGGGTCGCCCTGGTAATTCGTCCCAATATTGTTGGGATCGTAGGAAGGCGAATACGCGGACTCGAGGAGATTGACGCCATTGCTGGAGTTCAGCTTGAGGTTCATGCACGTGGCTTGGCACGCGGTGAAAGTATACGAATCGAAAACAAATGAACCGGTAATGGCGGCGGGGAAAGCCTTGGGTGTGCCACAGGCGCTTAGCACTCCATTCCGGCTGATCCGGTTGACCTGGGTTCCGGTTGCGGTGGTTACGCCGGGTATTGTGGGCGGCGTGCTTCCAAGGGTGTTGTTCAAGTTGAAAAATTCGGTCGGAACCGTGAAATTCAGAACTCGTTGCGGCCCTCCGGTGTAGTTCACGGTCAAGGTGAATTCGGCCGTCGCCTGGCCGCACGGATAATTGCTGGCCAAGGTGAAGGTGAAGGGGCTCAGGTTGTTGCCGCCCGCGGCGCCGGCCGCCATGTCCGCATAGGAGCTGGTACCGGGCAGGGTGACAATCACTCCCGGGGTGCTCAACGTCAGGGTAGTGGTCACTGCGGTTGCGGCTTTCACGCCCACGGTGTTCTTCAGTTGAATCACCAGGCTGGCCCCTTCGCCGGCCTCAATAACGCCGTTGCCGTTTCCGGGATTCTCGCTGGCGGTAATGGTGCCGAGTTCGGGATTTGCGAACCCGGTAACTCCAAGCGAGTTGATGGCCTCCCACGCCATCACGATTCCATTCCCAGAATCGCGGTCAAACCCCGCGGACATAATGTCCACGGCCGTGCTGGTGAGCGCCGTACGAATCTGCGCGGGGGTCAAAGAAGGCTGTGCGGATTTCACCAACGCTGCCACCGAGGCCGCCGACGGCGCGGCCGCCGAAGTCCCATAAAAAGGACTGCCAAAGCCTCCGACCCCGGTGACCGAAACTCCATCCGCGCCAGTGATGTCCGGTTTATTCAAAACCGTGCCGCCGGTCGAGGAGAAGTTGCCGGGTGTGATAGGGGTTGAATCTCCATTGAAGAAAATGCGGCGCAGTCCGTCGGAAGTGAACAATTCGACTTGATTGCTGGTGGTGAACGGGTTCGGGAAAGGTCCAGTGGGATAGCCCGGGCCAAAGGCCCCGGCAGCCGGCGTCGCCGCCACCGTGTAGGCCCCGGAAGCGGCTGAGTGCCCGTGGGTTTCCCCTGCCGTGTTCACTGTCAGGGTGCCGCGAAAAAGAACCAGGTGGAAGAAGCGGTTATTCGCGCCAGTATGTTGAAACACTACGAGGCGGTTGTTATTGACTACATTCGCGCTCCCGATCAACTCCACCGGGTCCTGAGTGCCGTTTTGGATGTTAGTGGACGCTCCCAAAATCGAGGCGCCGGTGCTGTTGAGGAGATAGAGATCGTAATCATTGCCCGAGCCACCCAGAGGGTCTGCCCACCACAGGCCGACCACCTGCTCTCCCGGCGCAGTGATGGTGTCATAGGTGGTGCTGCCGAAATTGTGGACATTTCCGCTCGGCAAAGGAGAGGCGGCAGCCACAGGGTTGAAGTCGCCCTCGTAGCTTCCGGAAGTAGCGGAATCGAGGTTGCCCTCGTTTCCCGCGGAAGAGAAGTAGAGCGCGCCGTCGGCGACCACGTCATTGACCGCCTGGGTGACTACACCACCTTGGCTGGTTGATACTACCGCCGATGTTTGCCCGTCCTGGAACGGACTCTCCACGAAATAGAAGACATCGTCGACGATGATGTCGCAACCGGCGGTACGCAGGGCGCGGATGTTCGCCGCGAAGCTGGTGATGCTGTTGTCGGCGGTGGCGAAGTAGAGGCTCGCGCCCGGCACCATGTCATGAATGATTTCCAGGATGGCGGTACCCTCATCGCCGGCGCCTGCTTGTCCAGAGAGCACGGTAAGGCAGGGCGGCGTTCCACAGTTTGGCGGCAGGTCGCCGGTGGCCTGGCTTAGTGCACGGCTCGTAACACCGTCGGAGAGAACGCCAATCTTCAATCCCGATCCATTCACGCCGAATGTCCCGCGCGCGTCGAACGCCCGGTGAGTCAAATCACCTTCGGTTCCCACGCTCCCCTGCCAGGTGATCGGCGTTCCCGGGCTCGAATTGAGGACGGCCGCCAGTTTCTGGCGAACCGTGGCTGCCCTTAGCGCAAAGCCTGGGGTGAGGTTCCACAACAGCCACGAATGGTCGAGCGGAGCAGGCTCAATTTTGCGGGTCATGGAACCCTGCTTGGGCCAAATGAAGATCACGTCCGGCGAAGCGGCAATGGCTTCGATCTGGGTGGGAGGAATAATCGCCCGAATGCTGCGCAGCGACCCGTTCTTATACAACACCAGGGCCCCGGCGGCAGTCAGTTGTTGCAGCAGTCGCTCGGTGACGTTGGCCACCATGTCGACGACCACGTTGTCTTGCGCGTCGAGATCGACTCCGGTGTACAGGAAATCCACGCCCGGCGCGGCCGGCTGGCCGGCAAGCATGCGGATCGTGTACAGAATGTTGGAGTCGATTTTTCTCTGCGCCGGCGTGCGCGACGCTTTCTCCTGTTGCAGGGCTTGCATCTGCCGCGCCGCGTTCACGCTGATCCCGCTGACGGTCTGCCCCTGGTTCGTATCTGCCGCAGCCGCACGATCTGGCGCTACCTTGGGTTCGAACTTGTGAAACTGCAAATCCGTGACGCTCTCCCTGGTCTGGCCGGGTGCGCGGACGGGCGCCGTCTGCGTCCACAAACCCGCCGGCGCCGCAAGCAACAGGGTTAGGGTTACGGCTTGCAAAATCCGGCGGGTGGAGAACCAACGCGACGAGCAGAAGTATCGTCTCTTCAAGGATGCGCCTCCGTCTCAGCCTCGGCTGATCATCTTTGGGCCCGGTACTCGAACGTCATGATTTGTGGGACTTGCAGCGACGAGGAACCACTTGCGGCTCTGCTGAAGCGCACTCTGGCAGGTGGCATCAACCGCTGATCTGTGAGGACAATGGCTCATTATTAGGAGAATTCGGCCAAAAACCACGGTACTTTCGGACATGCGCATCTCAAGGATCAACAAGACAATAGACCCAGACTTGTGCTGAACACAGTTCTACCCCAGCTCCGAACCGCTGCGGACGTGAAGCAAATCAGGACAACACCAACACGGGAAATTCCGGGCGGTGCGTCTTATACTTCCGAACCATGGCTCGCGAAGTCGAGATCAAGTTCCTGGTGGCGGATGCGAAGGCGCTGGCGCGTCGGCTGCGCGCGTGCGGATTTCGCAACGTCACGCGCCGCACCCACGAAATAAATGTGCTTTACGACTTGCCGGGAAATCCACTGCGCCAGCGTGGCGAGATTTTGCGGATAAGGAAATACGGCGAGCGCTGGACAGTCACCCACAAGTCCAAGGGGACGGCACGACGGCACAAGTCACGCCAGGAGCTGGAGACCGAGGTCGCCGATGGCGCGAGCCTCGACAAGATTCTGCGCGCGCTGGGATTCGCTCCCAGCTTCCGCTATGAAAAATTTCGCAGTGAGTGGACGGACGGCAACGGCGATGTGGTGATCGATGAGACGCCTATCGGCACCGTGGCCGAAATCGAAGGCCGGCCGCGCTGGATCGACCGCACGGCCAAGCAGCTGGATGTTCCGCGGACCAACTACATCACGCTTAGCTATGGCGCGCTGTTCGAGGAATGGAAGCGGCGCACAGGCAGTGCGGCCCAGGAGATGACATTCGCGGCGGTGCGACGTGGCTCTTCGCAACAGAAATTGTCATCCTGAGCGCAGCCCGAACGAGCGAAGCGAGTGAGGACAAACGAAGGACCTGCTTTTCTGCCGGCGCAAAAGCAGGTCCTTCGTCGCACTTCCTCACGCTGACGCGCTCGGTCGTGCTTCCTCAGGATGACAAGCTGAATGCTGAGTGCTGACTGCTGAGTGCTCTACGCCCCGCAGCACTTCTTGTACTTCTTGCCGGAGCCGCAGGGACAGGGATCGTTGCGGCCGATCTTGGCGCCGGAGCGCACCACCTGCTGGACGGGCTGATAGTCGCCGGCGCCGGCCATGCGCGCCTGTTGCAGTTCGCGGCGCTTGCGGCGCTGGAATTCTTCTTCCAGATCATCCACCGAGGTGGAAGCGCGGCGCGGCCGGCGGCCGTTGCCGTCGCCAGGCGCGGCGGGCGCTTCCGCAGGCTGCAGTTGGGCCTCCGCCTGCGCGGCCGGCTCGATCACCTGCATCAGGTACAGATACCGCACGGTATCTTCCTGGAAGTGCTGCATCATGGCTTCGAACATGTCGAACGACTCGCGCTTGTACTCCACCAGCGGATCGTGCTGGGCGTAGCCGCGCAGCCCGATGCCTTCCTTCAGGTGGTCCATGCTGAGCAGGTGGTCTTTCCACAACTGGTCGAGCACGCTGAGCATGATCATGCGCTCGTGATAGCGCATGGCCTCGGGGCCGATCAGCTTTTCCTTGGCGTCGTAGCGCTCTTTGAGCTTGTTGAAGATGGCGTCGCCCAGCTCCTGGCGGTTTAGCTTGTCGGGCTGAACGCCCTCGGCCAGGATGTCCACCCCGAAGCGGGTGAAGATGTCTCCCTTGAGTTTGGGTATGTCCCAATCGTCGGCATGCGCGTCTTTCGCACAGTATTTTTCCAGCAGGTCGGCGAGGATGCCGGCGACGTAGTCTTCGAGGATCAGGTCTTTCTGATCGACGCCTTCCAGCAACTGGCGGCGCATGCCGTAGACCGCCTCGCGCTGCTTGTTCATTACGTCGTCGTACTCGAGCAGGTGCTTGCGAGACTCGAAGTTCTGCCCTTCGACCGCTTTCTGTGCCGCCTCGATGCGGCGTGAGATCAGCCGCGACTCGATGGGCACACCTTCCTCCATGCCCAGCCGCTGCAGCAGGTTCGACACCCACTCCTTGGCGAAGATGCGCATCAGGTCGTCTTCGAGCGAGAGATAGAAGCGTGAGCTGCCGGGATCGCCCTGGCGGCCGGCGCGTCCGCGAAGCTGGTTGTCGATGCGGCGCGCCTCGTGGCGCTCGGTGCCCAGGATGTGCAACCCGCCGAGGCCGACGACTTCATCGTGCTCGGCGTCGGTCTGCGCCTTGTACTTGGCCAGCATCTCGTCCCACTTCTGCTTTTCGACGCGAAACTCGTTGCCCTGGTAGTACCAGGTTGCGGTGTTCTCGTCGGTCGCGCCGTCTCCCAGCCGGCCTTCGGCGCGCCGCACCGGCTGCGCCAGCCCTTTCTTGAAGCACTCCTGCTTGGCCATGAATTCGGGATTGCCGCCCAGCAGGATGTCCGTGCCGCGGCCCGCCATATTGGTAGCGATGGTGATCACGCCCTTGCGCCCGGCCTGGGCCACGATCTCGGCTTCTTTCTCGTGGTACTTGGCGTTCAGCACCACGTGCTTCACGTTCTTCTTGCGCAGGATTTCCGACAGCCTCTCGGATTTTTCCACCGACGTGGTGCCCACCAGCACCGGCTGCCCGCTGACATTTAACTGCTGAATCTCGTCGGCCGCCGCCAGATATTTCTCCTTCTCGGTGCGGTAGACAGTGTCGGCGTTCTCGACCCGCCGCAGGTCCTTGTTGGTGGGGATCACGATCACGTCGAGGTTGTAGATCTTCTGGAACTCCTCGGCTTCGGTCTCCGCTGTGCCGGTCATGCCCGCCAGCTTCTTGTACATGCGGAAATAGTTCTGGAAGGTGATGGTGGCGAGCGTCTGGTTCTCGGCCTCGACCTTGACGTGCTCTTTCGCTTCCACCGCCTGGTGAAGCCCGTCGGACCAGCGGCGGCCGGGCATCAAACGGCCGGTGAACTCGTCCACGATGAGAACCTCGCCGTCTTTCACCACGTACTCCACGTCCTTGTGGTAGAGCGCGTGGGCTTTGACGGCGGTCTCGACGTGGTGCTTCAGGTCCCAGTTTTCCGGATCGGCGATGTTGGTGATGCCCAGCAACTGCTCGACTTTTTCCCAGCCTTCGTCGGTGACGGTGATGGTTTTGTGCTTCTCATCCACCACGAAGTCGCCGGTCAGCACCTTGGGCTCGCCCGGCGCCGTGTCGAGTTCCTCGCCCTTTTCCAGCTTGGGAATGATGCGGTTGACGCGGTCGTACTTCTCGGTGGATTTTTCCGCCTGGCCGGAGATGATGAGCGGAGTGCGGGCTTCGTCGATCAGGATGGAGTCGACTTCGTCGACGATGCCGAAATTGTGGCCGCGCTGCACGCACTCGGCCGAGTCGAACTTCATGTTGTCGCGCAGGTAGTCGAAGCCGAACTCGTTGTTGGTGCCGTAGGTGACGTTGGCGGCGTAGGCTTCGCGGCGCTCGGCGTCGTCCAGCTCGTGCACGATCACGCCCACGCTCAGGCCGAGGAAACGGTAGATGGCGCCCATCCACTCGGAGTCGCGCTTGGCCAGGTAATCGTTTACCGTGACCACGTGCACGCCATTGCCGGTGAGCGCGTTCAAGTACACGGGCAGGGTTGCGACCAGGGTTTTGCCCTCGCCGGTCTTCATTTCCGCGATTCTGCCATCGTGCAGAACCATGCCGCCGATAAGCTGCACGTCGAAGTGCCGCATGCTCAAGGTGCGGCGCCCGGCTTCGCGCACCACCGCGAAGGCTTCGGGCAGGATCTCGTCCAGGACTTCCTTCAGCGCGCGGTCGCGCTCGGTGGGACCCCGGCTGCTGCGGTTCTCGTCCTCGGCTTCGGACTCGAGCTGCACCTGGCTGAGGCGCTCATTGATGCGCTGGCGAAACTGGTCGGTCTTGGCGCGCAGTTCGGCGTCGGTGAGGCGCTGCATCTCCGGCTCGAGGGAGTTGATCCGCTCCACCAGCGGCCGCAGGCGCTTGATCTCACGCTCATTCCTGGTGCCGAATACTTTGGCGAAAATCGCGTCTAGCAAAAATTTATGTCCTTATGGAGCGGGCGAAGGAATTCGCCCGCAGCTTGAGAAAGCCTACCATATTGGATGCCTGCGGACGGGCAGAGTCGCAGGCATCGGGCCATCGGGTGATCGGGTCATTGCCACAGCCGTGAAGAACCAGTATCGTACATGCCGCTGTCCACAGGAGACACTGTCATGAGAGATTCCAAATGGTTGGCATTCGTCGTGACCCTCGCGCTCAGCTTTGTGTTGCCGCAGGCCCAAGCTAAAGGCGGCAAGACCGTCGAATTGAAGGACGTCAAGGGACAAAACGTAGGTACGGCCATGCTTAGCCCCAAGGGCACCGGCATCCAGATCAAGTACAACTTCAAGAATCTGCCGCCCGGCGAACATGCCATTCATATTCACCAGAACGCCAAGTGCGAAGCCGATCCCGCCGCTCCGGCCGACGCGTTCAAGTCCGCGGGTGGTCATTTCAATCCCGAAGGCAAACAACACGGACTGGAGAATCCTCAAGGGCCGCACGCCGGTGACATGCCCAATTTTACGGTGGCAGCGAATGGCGCCGCCAAAGGAACCGTCGATGACCCGCGCGTGACGCTGGCGGAGGGCCAGCCAGACTCAGTGTTCGCCAACGGCGGAACGTCTTTGATGATCCACGCCAAGCCGGATGATATGAAGAGCGATCCTGCGGGGAATGCCGGGCCGCGCATTGCGTGTGGTCTGATTACTAAGTAATCGAGACGGGGGAGTCGGCCATTACCAGGATTACTGCGTCGCATGAGTGCGACAAGAGAACTGCCCGGTAGCAGATCACGTGTCAGGGCACGGCTTCAGCCGTGCCGCCTGGCTGCTATACGAGCCGGGCTTTAGCCACTGAGGCGCCCTACCTCAGGGCCTAAAGGCCAGCTAATTCTTTACCTAACGGCACGACTGAAAGTCGTGCCCTGACACGTAACGGCTCACGACAAAGTTCATCAGCCCGTAGACTCGTGCCCTGACACGTGATCCCGCACGAAGACGCATCGCCAAGACGCAGGATTGGGCCCGTTTCAGCAAGCTCACAAGGGTCGTGCAGGAACGTGCCGCAATCGAGATCATCTTCAGTACTACAGCCCAGCACTCGCTTCCGGTATATTCAGCGGTAGTGGAGGACTTCTACAGCCGATTTCTGCAATCGGTCGCGGCCTGGCCGGAGAACGTGGCCATCGAGATGCGCCACGCGGCCGTCCCCGGGCAGGACGTCTCGGTCGAGCGCCACACCTATTCCGAGCTGCGGCGGATGGCAGAATCGGTGGGGCGGTGGCTGCTTGATCAGCAGATGCCGCGCGGGGCCCGCGCTGCCATTCTCGCCGCCAACGGCCCGCGCTGGGTCGCCGCGTACCTGGGCATCATCGCTGCCGGCGGCGTGGGCGTCCCTTTCGACACGGCCTACGACTCCGAGCAGGTTGCCAAGCTGTTGCGCGACAGCGGCGCTGGATGCCTGTTCACCGACCGCAAGCATCTGGCAACCGCGCAAAGAGCGAGCGAGAAGCTCGACGTACAGATTGTTCTGTTGGACGAGGAAAATCCCCACCCAGGCAAAGCCGGCTTGGGTGGGGCACCCATAGGATTCGACAGCATGCTGACTGCTGGCCCGGGTAACTTCGTTCCCCCAGGGCTCGGTCCTGGCGACCCGGCAGTCATTCTCTACACCTCGGGCACGACCAGCGATCCCAGGGGCGTACTGCTTACACACGACAACCTGCTGGGTGAGATAGCCGCCGTCTTTCCCGTGCTCGAAGTCGGCCCGAGCGATGCGATTCTCGGTGTGCTCCCTCTGTTCCACGCGCTGGCGCAGATGGCCAACCTGCTACTTCCGTTCGCTCGCGGCGCACGGGTGGTGTACCTGGAGTCGCTGAACGTCGCGGACCTGCTGCGCGCGCTGCGCGAGAGCAACGTGACCCTGTTCTGCTGCGTACCGCAGTTCTTTTATCTGATTCACGAGCGCATCGTGAAGCAGGTGAACCAGCGCTCCTCGCTGTCTCGGGCAATCTTCCGGCTGCTGTTGCAGATTTCCAAAGCCGCCCGCCGACTGGGCATCAATCTGGGCAAGGTGTTTTTCTCTCAGGCGCACGAGGCGCTGGGCAAGGGCATGCGTCTGCTGATCACCGGCGGCTCGCGCTTCGACCCCAAGATCGGACACGAGATGCAGGCGCTCGGGTTTGACATCCTGCAGGCTTACGGTCTGACTGAAACCAGCGGCGGCGCCACCGTCACCCGCCCCGGCGACAACGTTATTGGTTCCGTCGGACGACCGCTTCACGGCGTAGAAGTAAAAATCGTTGATCCTGGGCCGCGTGAAGAAGGTCCGCCCGCCGGTGAAATTGCCATCCGCGGACGCATCGTCATGAAGGGCTACTGGAATCGGCCGGAGGCGACCAGTGAAGTTATCCGCGATGGCTGGCTCCACACCGGCGACCTCGGGTACCTGGACGCGCGTGGCAACCTCTTCATCACCGGCCGGCGCCGGGAGGTCATCGTGCTTAGCTCGGGGAAGAATATCTATCCCGAGGAGATCGAGGCGCACTATCGGCAATCGCCATTGGTGAAGGAAATTTGCGTGGTCGGCCTGGAGGCGCGGCCGGGCGAGCCGCACGCCGAGCGTCTGCACGCGGTCATCGTTCCCAACTACGAGTTGCTTCGCGAACGCCGAATCGTCAACATTATCGACGCGCTGCGTTTCGCCATCGACGGGCTCTCCGCGCAGCTTCCCGCCAGCAAGCGCATTCTGAGTTACGAAATTTGGCAAGACGAGCTGCCGAAAACGACCACGCGCAAACTGAAGCGGTACGAGATCCTGCGGCGGATCGGTCAAAACGCCGATCGAGGAGCATCCAGCGCCCCCCGCAAGTTCACCGACGAAGACATTGCATGGGCTGAGCGGCCCGACGTTGCGCGGGCGCTGGCGCTGGTTGGTGAACATGCCCATGGCAAGAAAGAGGTCCATCCTGACGACAGTCTGGAGCTGGACCTTGGGCTCGATTCCATGGAGCGCGTCGAACTGCTGGTCGAGCTCGACCAGGAGCTGCAGGCGCAGGTGCCGGAGTCGGTTGCGGCGGAGGTGTACACCGTCCGCGATTTGGTGGACGCGGCCTGCGCGACCGCCGGAACGGGCGCCGGCCGGGCGGAACCGGCGGGGTGGGACACCGTGCTGGCCACCGAGCCGAACGATCCTGACGTGCTCAACGTCGCGCGCCCTCCGGGATTAGCCAGCGCCCTCTGGTACCTGGTCTGCCGCTTCCTTTATCTATTCTGCCGCGACGCCTGCCAGCTCAAGGTGACCGGCCTCGAGAAGCTGCCGGAGCAAGGGCCGTATCTCATCTGTCCCAATCACCAGAGTTTCCTGGATGCGCCCGTCGTGTTGAGCCTGCTGCCGTGGCCGATTTACAGCAAGGTCTTCCATCTGGGGACCAGCGAAATATGGGGGTGGGGCTGGCGGCGCAAGCTGGCCCGGACGGTGCGTTTGATTCCTGTAGACCCGGATTCCAACCTGGTAGCCGGCATGCGCGCCGGCGCCTATGGCCTGCGCCACGGGAAGATTCTCACACTCTATCCGGAAGGTGAGCGCAGCATCGACGGCGCGCCCAAGAAGATTCAAAAAGGGCGCGGCGATTCTCGCCGTGCACCTGCGCGTGCCCATCTATCCCGTGGCGATTGACGGCTTCCACGCGGCTTGGCCGCGCGGTAAGCCGCCACAGCGATTGAGCAAATTAAGCGTGCGCTTCGGTGACCCGATTCTGCCTCCGCCGCCCGGCGATAATCCCGAAGCGGCCTATGCGCAACTCACCGCCGAATTGCGGCAGCGCGTGCTGGCCATGTGGGAGGAACTGCACGGCCCTACGGTGCGGACAGAGAACTTACAGCGGGCCGCAGCCGCCGATTGACCGCTCATTCGCAGTCCGGAGGCATGGCCGAGATCGCCGACTCCGAGTTGCAAGGCGGCTTCTTGCGTGCCGGCCGCAAGGTCGCCACCGTCTGCTGCAAGATCCAGAGCCCCTCGCTGTTGGTGAGGAAGATCAAGCCCCGCGGGCTGTCCTGCAGAACGCTGGTGACGCCCTGGAAGGTCTGCAGCGTCTTCGGGTTGGCCGGGTCGCTGGTGTCGAGAACGGTCACTGACTCCGTGGGTGCGTGGCTGTGAGCCACTGTCTTGCCCTGCTCCGGAGTTTCCGCCAGCGCCACGTCGGAACCAGCCACCTGCACCTTGCCGGAGTCAACCCGCTTGACGACGCTTGGCTGCGCCGGCTTGGTGATGTCGACCACCGTATAACCCTGGTTGCTTCCCTGGTCGATATAAAGGTAGCGCTTGTCGCCGCGCGCCTGCAGATACATCTGGCTGGGCGCCGCACCCTGCAGCGGCAGGTGCGCGATCACACTGGCTGCTTGCGAGGGCTTGTCTGGTTTCTTGGCGAATGCGCTGGAAACCAGCGCCAGCACGACGGCTGCGATAGTTAATGCGATTGCATTGCGTTTCTTCGTGCGCATAAGAAGATGCCTCCCTTGTATTGTCTATTTTGAATCGGGCCGTAGATTCAGCCGATAGGAGGCGGACGGGAGTATATCCAGCCGTTGCGATTCGCCAACAGGCGGAGCCGTTGCTCGCCGGCTATGCGGGGCGATGCCGCCGAGGCGAGACTCAGCCGAAAACAGGCAGGCGGAAGCGCCCAATGGTGAGCATCATTCGCCAACTGTTGGACCTTCGCGCCGCGGGCGTTGCACTGAACGGCCGAGGTTGCCGTGCCGGGGACGAGAAGCGCGCGTTGGGCCAGAGCCACTCCCAGCGATGCCATAGCCAGACAAACCGCTAGCCCACGGCAAGAGTAATGGCGAGCGACCGGCATGGGTCCCAGCAACGGCATGGGGGTCACATTGGCTCTGAGGAGGTACGAACTTTAACATAAGTAAGATGCCAAATCGGCGCAAGCCGTAGGCATTTCCACTCCGCGCCACTCTCGACGTGCATCCGCTTTGACTCCCCGGAAGACCGCCTGTAACATTCGCCAGCAATCCCTAAGCGAGGAGGACCATGCACCGCACCCTGCTTCTGGCATTAATGCTGACGTGTACAGCTTTCCCACCGCAAGCCGCCGCCCAGGCTGCTGCCAGCCCGCAATCCGGCGTCCCTGCTGAACAGGCGAAGCTCGCCGCTTTGCTCGAATCCAAAGTACGGGCCGAGTGGGATGCGTTCAAGAACAAGGACAAGAAGACTTATGGGGACTTGCTGGCCGACGATTTCGTGGCCGTCGAAACCGATGGGGAGGGGGCACGCAACAAGATCCACACCGTAAATGAGGCCGACCGTTCTCCCTTGCACAATTACACCTTGCACAACTTCAGACTGATCACAGCAGGGACCGATGCCGCGGTCGTGACCTATGAGCTCACCATGGAGTTCCCTCCTAAGACGCCGACCCGCTTCTTACGCGTGTGGGCGAGCGAATTGTGGCTAAACCGCGACGGACAGTGGAGAGCGCGCTACTATCAGGAGACCCGCGTCAAGTAGCCGACAGTTCGAGTTTCTCGGACAACGAGCGCCTCCGATTCGCCATCTTGTATAGCAGAACATCCTGCCCTCGCAGGAAGTGGAGGCAAACCGATGATCAGACGAACTTCAGTGATGCTGGCTGTTCTCATCCTGGCCTTCTCCGTAGCCATGGCCCTGGCCCAGGCCACCAATCCCGGACCACCAAGCGCCGAGCCGGGATCGTCGGCCGGCCCAAACGGTACGATGAACGACACTGCCGCCATGCAGCAGCCATCGCGCGCGGTGCGGGGAGAGATTCAGAACGAACTCAGGAAAAACAACCTGAACGGCGTCACCACCAAAGTGACCAAGGACAGCATCATTCTTGGCGGCACCGTCGCCACCAAGGCGGAGCATGACAATGCAGTCGAGATTGCGCGCTCCGTCGGGCAGAAGAACCGCGAGATTGTCGATCACATTACCGTCTCGGAAACCGCCCGCTAACCGCCGGGGCAATAGAACCAAACTAAAGTGGGTAGCCGCAAGGCTACCCACTTACCGAAAGCACGTTGGCTCATTGCTGCGCGTATACGCCCACACACCCGTTGCTGCTCTGCGTGAGGCAGACACCGGAGCCCGACTGCAACGGCACAAATACGTGATTGATGGTCGAGTCCACTGAAATGCTGTGGGAGTTGCTGTTAGTGGGGACGTTTACCAGCCACTGGTGGGTGCCAGCATCTATGACTCCCATTTTTGGCCCGTCGGGCATGTCTCGGGCCGCCAGGTAGTAGCGGTTGTCGCCCGGGTTATACCAGGTCTCGTCCACGCCGCCGACCTTGTCAATGGTGTCAATGATCTTGCAGTTGGCAGTGCAGTCGACGATGTACTCGTTGACGGGAAACGTTTCGCCGTCGTGATCCGCGCAACCGACCAGGAACTGGTTCCCAGGACCCTGGACGATGCCGCTGGGCATACAGTTTGGCGTCTTGAGACTGGCCACCACCACCGGCCCATTCGGATTTCCTACCCGGGGATCGATTTCGTCTATGGTTCCGTAGGTCAGATCAGTCGCCGACGCGCTCGAATTCGAAACCAGGAAACGGCCAGTCGCTGCATTAAAGGCTGACCCGCCTATGCCGGCTATGGCGACGGCCCCAAAGCAAGTGCCCGGGGGGGTGATTTGGTTCGCACAAAAAGCGGTTTGGTCTGCTGGAAGAGGCGCGACGGTGGTGATGAGCTGGGGTCCGTGATGGCAGGGCCGGTCGGGACCAAGAATATTCACACCTCCGCCGTGACCTGTCATCCCGGAAAGAGCGGTGGTGGAAGGATCCGGGCATGGGAAAGCGCCTCCCGAGTTCGGGCCAACGTCGTCGATGTTAACGGTTACATTGTTGGCGAGGGCGCCATCGTAGTAAATCTGCCCGATGATGCACGTGGGAGGGTTGATGGGTCCGGCGGCAGGGGCGGCAGATCCTTGTCCACTTCCGGTGAGCACAGGGCCGTAAGGCGTCGTAGACGCCACTGGAAGGCAGTGATCGGCAGCGAAAGAGGCCACCGTACCGGTCGGTTTCACGATATTCGTAACGTCAATCAGGGTAACGAAGGGGAAGCCGGGATCGCCGTTTGCCACCAGCAGTATGGTGCGACCGTTGGCGACTCCGATCGACATCTCGTCCGCCCTGAGGTCGCCGCAACTCGCATCGGAAAAGGCACGCCCGTTGGCCGAGGCAACACAGGGGCCGATGCCGCTGGGGCCGTCGTAATCGGGAGACACCCCCGTAGCAAATGCGGCGATCACGTTGGCTGCCGGCGGCAAACCGCCACCAGGCGTTAAACTGTAAGTCGTTGACGTAAGGTCGAAGGCCACTATGCTGGAGCTGCCGTTGGCGATGAACAGCGTCTTGTTGTCCGGGCTCAGGACCTCGCCATCGGGACCGGACAGTGGATTCACGCCATTCGCGCGCGCCGCGCAGCACTGGGCGCCGGGAAACCCGCCGAACAGACCGTTGGCGCCGAACCCTGGGATATGGAACGGCGGGGTGCTTGCTGTTCTACATCCAAAACGGGTCCAGTTACCCAAACTAGAAACAATAGGCGGAATTATGTCGCCGGCAGTATCCGTGATACACGGGCTGGCATTCACTCCACCGCCGGCCACACCATTGGCGCCGGCGAAGAAGTTGACCGCTACGTTATTCAGCGTATCTATAACCACCACGTCCAACCCAATGCGGTCGGATACGAAGAAGCGGTGGTTCACCGAATCCACGACGCTGATGTCGAAGGAATTGAAAGGTCCGCCGGGTTCGCCGGTGGGATTATGCTCCGGCACCGGGATCGGGAGGAGGAGAGTGTAAGCGCCATTCTTCGTGGTACCGCAGGTGGGACAGTCGGCCTGGGTGCCGCACCCGCTCGGGAACAACATGACCGCCAATAGCACGGCGAAAGCAACCAACAGTTTCGCTCTCATGAAGTAACCTCCGCGATTTTCCATACAGTGCCGCTCATAACATGCTGGGCAATGCGTCGGAGCGGCCTGCACAACTGCCGACTGCGTGCCCACCGAGACGGCTAGAACCTGAACTGCAAGCGCTGCAGGAACACAAAATAGTTCTGCGGCACGATGCCGATGGTGCTGGGCTGTTTCAAACGATCCACGTTGAACTCCGTGCTATAGCGGACCCAGTAATTGGGATACCAGTTCACCCCGAAGGTGACCTGGTCGGTATGCTCGTTGAACGTGGGGATGTTGCCGGGCGTCAGGAACTGGAAAAAGGTAATTCCCGGTTCGTTCGCCTCCACACCCGAGTAGCGAACGCCAACTTCCCAGGCGCCCCAGCCGTGCGGCCCGCCGCCCGGAGTCTCCGGTCCCAGCCACGGATGCTTGACGCGCGGAATGCCATTCTCCGGACGCTTCTCGCCGGTCAGCAGATAAGTTGCGGCGATATTCCAGCCCTGGGCCCGGATTTCAGGCGCGCTCTGGAAACCGAGACCACCAAAGGTGAGGGTACCGATGCCGTCGCGGGCGTACGTCAACTTGTCATATTCCCCACGCACAGCGGCGGGGCCCCTAGTGTATGTGAACTCGCCGTTGTACCGCCACGCCGGGCCGTTCACCCGGAATTGTGGGAAGAAGGCGAAGGTCTGATCGGGGTTGGTGGCGTTGAAGGTGGTTTCGTTGGAAAGCCCGCGGGTACGGCTGTGGGCCACCGAACCGCCAAACGCCAAGCCTTGCAACATGCTGTCCTTGTTTTTCCGCCATGGGTAGAATCGCAGTCTCCCGACGATTTCCGGCTCATTGGTGGTATTGGCCGCGACGTATCCCTTGCCGTTGAAAGCCCCCAACCAGTACTGCACAACACCACCATCGATATCACCGTGAATGGTAGCCCCGGGGCTGCGATAGGCCGAGGACGCAGAGGGGTACAGCATCGACGTTAGGCCGCGCTCGACGAAGGGGATATTGGTGACCCCAAGCCCCGTCTCCTGTGCGAACGGTTCCTTGAACTGCCCGACCTGGATCTGGAATTCGGGAATGACTTTGACGTTGATGTAAACGTCGCGGATGATCGGACCGCTCGAGCTGACCGTATCGGTGAGCAGGGCAAACTGGAAGTGGGAGCCGTAGTTGCCCTGGAAGCCGAAGCGGGCACGCCGCAGCACGAAGGTGTTCGACGGAGCACCATCGCCTCTGTAGGCGCGGTAGTCGGCATTGACATACCCGTAGGGCTGAACCTGGAAGGTGCCGTCCGGACTCTTGATGAAGAAATGCTCGCCGTTCCACCCCGAGGTCAGAGGTAACTCGCCGGACTTGGCCGCAGCCTTCTGGGCCACGTCAATCGGCTCTTCCACCTCCGCCGGCTGCTGCTGGACGATGGCGGCGTTGATCACGTGGGCTTCGCTCGATCCCGGCTGTTGCGCCACCAGCCGTTGCACCATCGTCCGGAGTTCTTCGATGGTTTGCTGTTGAGCGGCAACCTCGTCGCGCAACTCTTCAACTTCCGCCTTGCTCGCACTGGCCGAAGCCGAGCCAGGCGCGGCCTCGCGCGATGCCGGCCCAGACGGGTCACCTTGCGCCAACACCGCCCGCGTACCAGCCCACAAGAAAACCAACAGCAGCACAACAGATGTGATCAGCAAGCGTCGCATATTCTTCCCCCAGGGCTCATGTTCAAAAAGCCAAGGATTAGGGCAGCGCAGGAGGCCGGCAAGCTCGAAAAGCAGCATCCCCCCATCACAACCCGCAAAATGGAAGTGCTATTCAGAATCGGAGGTGCAGGAGCATTCCAGAGCTCCCGCTGCAACAGGTCATCGTCGGCGGAAATCACCGGAAACAGCAAACTCATCGTGCATAGGACTCCGCAGAGTCCCGATCGACCGGCCGACTTGCCAGCCGAGGAGCGCCACAGCCAGTGGATGAACATCCACAGTGACAGCAGCGCCCCTCCGTAAATGAGCACTCGGCCCACGCGACCTTCTTTCCTCCAAGGCGTGGCGAGGCAGATATTCCCCCAGGCGTGCAGGGGAGCAAGCGGCATCGCCGTATTACATCTTCAGTTGGAGGAATCTTGCCCTTCGAGCTGGCACAGGTATGAACACCAGACCTCTCGAAAAGGCAGCCGTTTCTACTACCGAGGACAGTTGGCTGTCAAGAAAATTCTTAGACCGCGTGGGAAGCACGTTAAAAGAATGCCAAGGCTGCGTATTTTTGCGACGGCGCCAATTGCCTTTATCCATCTTGCGTGATGCCCCTTTGCCAGTTCCTGTCTACCCCTGTTAGGATAGCCGCCCGAGGAGCCATCATGGACACTAAGAAGATTCTTGCGGAACTGCATGCGGAGCGCGACAAGCTTGATGCCGCCATTGCGGCGCTGGAGGCCGTCAATTCCACGGTAAGTCGCGGGCCAGGCCGTCCTAGGACCGCAGTCGCCGGCAACCGGCGAGGCCGCCTGAGTGCCGCGGCCCGCAGAAAGCTATCGCGGCTTTTGAAGCAGCGCTGGGCGCAGGGAAAGATGAAGCCGGGAACGAAAAGACGTGCGGGACCCGTATCACGGTCGCCGCGGCGCATGAGCCGGGCCGGACGCGCGCGGATCGCCGCGGCACAGCGGGCGCGCTGGGCGCGAGCGCGGGCACAACATCCGCAAGCCCAGGTGGCGTAGACTCCCGCTGCCCGTCGTCCATCATCACAGCGTGGATGAATGCTGCCGGGTGGTTCTCCGCCCGGCATTGTGATCATGGGACGCAAGGCGGTAAGGCACATTTCTGTCCAGTCGGAACTGCGTCCTAGACGCGGCCCATGAGCACAAGAACCAGCACGATTACCAGGATCAAACCCAAGCCGCCGCTGGGATAGTAGCCCCAGCCACCGCTGTAGGGCCAAGTTGGAAGAGCACCCACCAAAAGAAGCAGCAGAACTATCAGCAAAATGATCCCCAAGTTTCTTCCTCCTATTTAGTGGAGATGTGGTTCGCTGGGCAAAGGTTTGCTCCTTTTCAATGGGCAGCGCCTGCGCGGCGAGGCTATTTCTTCACGGTTATCTGGTTTGCTATTCGGTCGTACTCGGTTTTGGAGACGACGTGCCGGGACACCAGCTCATCCGTGCTGCGATAAGGCCGGCCTGCGATCACCTTATCCGCTCGCTCGTTGGTAAATCCCGGAAGCGATGCCAACTGGCTTCTATCCGCGCTGTTCAGGTCGATTGACTTATCGCTGTGCAAACCTTCCCGCACGCCTTCCACGATGGCGGCAGTATCCTTCTTTATATCTTCGGTCGTCTGCGCGGTTCTTTGCCGGATCTCGTCGGGAGTCGGTTTCCGGGTGGTACAGGCAGCAAGTTGCAGAACAAGCACCCAGGTGAAAAGACACACCACTGTCCAACGCATATGAGTATGACCTCTCAGTGAATCAAGGATGCGCCACGAGACAACCAGTGTTGTATCCGCAAAGACCGGCCCGGGCTTCGGCCCATGAAGCCAGACTCTGGGGGAGTGGGTTTAAAATATCTCGCCCAGGTGCGGCACTTTGATGAGTAGTACGCGATGTGCTCTACCCCACCCCCGATCGGCTCAGTATTCCGCGCGCTTCGAGGCGAACCAGAACAGCCGTGCAGCGATTAACTAGGCTGGAAGAGATGAACGGCTCGACTCGCAACGGCAAGAAGAAAGGCCGCTTCCGGGTTTAGCCCGTCAGCGGCCATTGGTTGCGGGGGGTGGATTTGAACCACCGACCTTTGGGTTATGAGCCCAAGCGGTCAATCTAACCTGTTGTTGATTCGACGACTCTTGCACCCCTCGACACCTGATTTTGACCCTGTTCGATGTCGATTCTTTGCCCAAGTTTTGCTCAAATCCGCCCCCATCGCGGCATACGGTTGCGCTGAGTGGTGGTTTGCTACTCCGAACCGCATTTTGCATGCCATGAACTCTTCCCTTCCTCAATCGGCGCTTAACGAACTTCACGGTTTTGGCTTTTTCCTAGCGTCCACGATACGGAGAAGATGGTTGGCCAGCATGATGATCTCGACCGCCTCGGCCGGATCACTAAGCTGAACATCACGATGCGAATGGGGATTCTTGTAAGAACCGATTGCGCCAGCAAATAGTGCGGAACGCGCCTCTCTCTCGCTTTCCTCCGCCTCCATATCGCTCAGCGGACCATCTTTTGGGTCAAAGGCCTTCCGCACCAGTTTCGTTCCAAGCAAGTCGTTGGACAGACCCGAAGCCTCGCGGACGACCACCTCGACCGCTTTCATGGCCTGAAAAGCTGCCACGTCGAATTCGCTGCGCATGAAGGCGGACCACACCTTATTTGAAATTCGTGGGTGTAACGCTTCCTTTGGAAGCATGCGAGCAACTGCATACCGCGCAAATTCAGTCTCGTCCTCGAAACGCCGCGCTCGGCGGCTGAGCACTCGCCAATCCGGTCCCCCATGCTGCTCTGGGGCTGGCACAAGCAGACCCTGCGCCACAAGCCAAGCCCATGCTTCCGCCAAAGCGAGGTTGATTTCGTTCTGCTGATCTCGGGGGAAAGGGAGGCTGTTGTCCGGGCAGATAGGGATAATGCTGTGGCCAGAGTTCGCCTATCAGGTTCGAGAAAAGAAAAGGCTGCTGAGAGTGCTCGCTCCGCTTGCGCAGCAAGAACAGAATTTTCGCGCCCAACTCTTCGGGCTCCATGGCAAGGAGAACCTGTGCATCGGGGATGATTTGAGAGAGTTCGCGCATCAGTCGCCTCCACCGCATGATAGAGGAGAGTTGGACAGAGGTGGCATGTGGGGCAGGACGAAGGCGACCATCTCTCTCATCACATCCTCATGCTGCTGCCTGAGAACCGGCGTTCTTCGCCTGTCCTGCGGCTTCGCGCCGGGCGGGTAGGCTTGGCCCCGCCGAACCGTTTCAGAGACTGCGGGAAGCCTTTTTGGCCACCCTCCCGCCCCATCGCCCGCGCCGACCAAACCGGCAAAATCGCCCAAGTCGCCGCTGAGACCGGATTGCCGCCCATCGTGGAGGCGATTCAGGACTATCGTCGGGGCTCCCCGGCTGCCGCGATTGTCTGTCCTCTCTTGATCACCGCCCATCGCAGAGATGAGCGGGAGGCGACATAAGGTCACTGACTGCCAAGGAGCAGCAACACTCCGCTCACGAGCCTTGACTGTTCCCCGTCCGCACCTGTGCCAAGAATTTCTTGCGGGGTCAACCCGTCGAAGATGATGCTGTCTTTCTTGATGGTGACCTGATGCCCAGCCTGCGCCGCCTCGATCTTGGCTGGCGTGATTGAACTCGGCTCCCAGCCCTTTGCACGCAATCCGGGGAGTGTCGCGGGCACATCTATCTCCTCCCTCGGCACCACGCGCAACCTTTCGGGGGACAGATTCAGAGCTTTGAGAACGCGAGGGATATCCGTCGCGTGATCAAACCAATCAGAGGAAAACGAGACAGTATGGATGAAGACGCCGGTTTCCAAGTTTCTGGCGTGATAAGTCACGCTATAGGACCCTCCCGGAAACAGCAGACATGCTCCCTCTGGAGTCAATTGACCTGCATCGAAGCCGAATGCCGAACACAGCTTGGCGGTTGCCGTTCCGAACAACACCTCGGTGTACGCGTCGAGATTAGCGTTAACCCGCTCTTCGAGATATTCCATGGAGTATTTCCACGGCTGCTTGATGGCGGTCAATACATCGCTAACTCGTCCTTTGCGTTCGTCGTCGAATTCGATCCGGTCTACGGGTGCAACTTCGAGATCGACGGCTGGCGGTAGGATCGGCCGATTAAAATCTGCAAGCACCATTGTGCCGACACTGGGCTCTTCAGCTTGGGGCTTGCACCTTGCCATAGTCCTTCGAAAGTTGCCGTACCCGCACCGAGAGGAATTGGAACAGGGATTCGAGGGTCAGCAGCCCGCCGGTAAGCGCCTCGGGCTCTCCTCGCAGGACCTGAACCAAGAAATACGTAAACAGGCTGAGCTTTGGGTTGGGCTACCGCGCCCACGATGTCTGATCGATGGCTGAGGACGCGATGATCGCGACCCCCGTCGTGTGCTCGATGTATTCAGCGAGGAGCTTTGGGGAGGTGCTTGCGAGCGGCACCTTCAGGTCCCGTGTGTCAGGTCCGCTCACACACGCGTCGAGCAAAACGATTCTCTGCCGGGCTTCCGACCCGTTTAAGCTCTTCAGTACCCGGCTTAGCGGTAAGAGGGTATCCGGATCGTCGGCCGATAACATATCCTCCGGAACGAGATAAAACTCATCGCCAAACCTCTGCCCATGCCCGCTGTAATAGAGTGATGCGGTCGTCTGCACCGGCATTTGCGGCCAAATCCGCACGGACCAGCAGCGCCCCCCTTGTCGGCGGGACTTCGCTCTGGTGGGTCATGCGGATTATGCTTCCCCGTGCGGCATTC
>CAVTEQ010000012.1:0-91304 GCA_963733935.1 uncultured Acidobacteriota bacterium | reverse complement strand
TCTCGATATGAGAAACCCGGTATCCTACAGTGCTCCAATGTCGAAGCGTCAGCGCGATACCCGCTCTCTCCGACTGGATGACCCCCTGCTCGCCGTCAAGCGGCGCAAGGCTGTCCCGCATGAGTTCGTGCTCGATGCGATCGCCGCGCTCTCGCCCCGAACCCATCCCATGTTCGGGTGCCTCGCGGTCTACATTCAGGAGAAGATTGTGCTCATCTTGCGCGACAAGCGCGACAAGACTGCGGACAACGGAGTGTGGCTTGCCACCACCGAGGAGCACCACGAAAGCCTGCGCCGCGAGTTCCCGAATATGCGATCCATTCGGGTACTCGGGAAGAAGGTGACGGGCTGGCAGGTTCTTCCGGCCGATGCGCCGGATTTCGAGCAGTCCTCGCTGCGCGCCTGCGAGCTCATCTTGGCCAGGGATCCTCGAATTGGCAAGGTGCCGGGGGCACGGCGGGCCTCGAGATCGGCAGCGAAGAACGCCGCGAAATCATCGAAGCCGGCAGCCAAGTTTCGTCGATGAGCTAGAACGGGTTGACCGTGGGAAGATGAATCTTCAGCTTATAGCAAATGAAGAGGAGCAGGATCGCGCCCACGTGTGGACAAAATGAGGCCGGCGGGATGATATCGTTCGTTTGTTGGGCGCGAAAACATGTGGGTAACGCCGCCGCCGATGATCGATCCGATGATGCCGAGCACGACCGTCCAGAAGATCGTCATATGTACGTGCATCACCGATTTCGCGATAACCCCCGCGATTAGCCCGATAAGAACGTACCAAACTAAGTGAAACATACTTGTTCCTCCAGCGCTTGCCTTCAGAAGCCGTCGAGTATAACCCAGGGTTTGGCAATTAAGTAGGCATTTGAGCCTCTTAACGGCTGGGTTCCAGCAGCTCGGTGCAGCACGAGATGCACAAATCCGGCCCGTGCGACTGGAGTTCTTCGAGGCTGAAGATGCCGGTGGCCACGGCGATCACCGGCACACCAACGGCGCGCGCTGCCTGGATATCGGCCGGCGTATCGCCCACGACGTAGACAGCGGCCGCGTTACTTAGTCGCCGACGCGCCTCGTCCACGCCCCAGCGGACAATGTCCGCGCGCAGCTCGCGCTGGTCGCTGAATGATCCAAAAGCGAAGAACGGACGCAGGCCGCTGGCCTCGAGCTTCTTCCACGCGATGGTCTCCAGGTTCCCGGTAGCCAGGGCCAGGAGCTTGCCGGCGGCGTGCAGGCGCTTCACCAGCTCTTCTATAGACGGGCACAGCTCGGGGCGCATCTCGGCGGCGTTCTGCTCCGCTTCGGCGCACATGGCGGACATCATGGGAGCGAGCTTGGCGTCGATGTCGGCATCTTGTATCCCCGACTGGCGCAGCACGGCGCGGATGATCCCCGGATCGGTGTTGCCGTGCAGGGGCACGCGGTCGAAATTCGGCGGCACGCCGAAGAACCGCCGCACCGCGTTCAGGAAGGCGTTGTAGTGGACGCGGTCGCGGCTGTTGAGCAGCGTGCCGTCGATGTCGAAGAGGTAGGCGTCGGCGGCATCCCAGCGGAAGGCGGATTCCGTCGGCCCGGCGGAAAGGCGAGAGTCGGTCGTCACTGGCGCAGTACGAGGCGCTCGATGGCGGTGGCGCGTCCGCTGGCGGGATCGCAATCGATGATCACCGACGAAAAGCGCACGTCGCCGGTGGCGGGCTCGAAGCGCGCGGGCAGGTTGGTGAGGAAGCGCTGCAGCACCTGCTCTTTTTCCACGCCGATGATGCCATCGTAGGGACCGGTCATGCCCACGTCGGTGAGGTAGGCGGTGCCTTTGGGCAGTACGCGCTCGTCGGCGGTGGGGACATGCGTGTGCGTGCCCACCACGGCGGTGACGCGGCCGTCGAGATACCAGCCCATGGCGATCTTCTCGCTGGTGGCTTCGGCGTGGATGTCAACAAAGATGACCTTGGCGCGGATAGTCTCGAGCAGGCGGTCGGCGGTGCGGAAGGGGTCGTCGTTGTCCACCATGAAGACGCGGCCCTGCAGGTTGATGACGGCGAAGGGCGTGCCTTGCTTGGTCTGGCCCTCGTACCAGCCCAGGCCGGGCGTGCCGGCGGGATAATTCGCCGGGCGCAGCACGCGGCGGGCGTTTGAGCCGTTGCGCTCGGCCGAGCGGAAGTAGTCCATGATCTCGCGGCGGTCCCAGACGTGGTTGCCGCTGGTGATGACGTCGACGCCCAAGCCGAGAAATTCTTCGGCGAGCGAGGGAGTGAGCCCGAAGCCGGCGGCGGCGTTTTCGCCGTTGACGATGACCAGCTCGATCGAGCGGGTGGCTACAACGTCGGCCAGATGATCGCGCAGAATCTCGCGGCCGGGCTTGCCGAAGATGTCACCGACGAAGAGAATGCGCACAGTTGCGATGGTACCACGCATGTTCCTTTGGAGGGGCACGCCTTCCAGACGTGCCGAACATCGCAAGCAAAAGCTGACGGCTTTAGCCGCTGAGGAGCATTCCTCAGGGCCTAACGGCCAAACTTATCTTGGCTCCCAACGGCGCGGCTGGAAGCCGCGCCCCTTCAAAGACGAAGCCTTGCAGAGTTCAGCGCGCCAGCTCCGCCGTCTTGAGGAAGTCGTAGTTTCCCGCCGAGCCGACTTCTAGGTTGCGCACCCGCGCGGTGTGCACCAGCACGTTGTCGTAATACCAGAGGTTCACGTAAGGAAGTTCATCGGCCACGATGCGCTGGATCTCGTCGTAGTCACGTTTGCGGCGCTCGCGGTCGATGGTGCTGCGCGCGTCATCGATCAGCTCATCCACGCGCGGGTTCGAGTAATAGCCGCGGTTGCCGCGCTTGGGCGGAAAGCTCTTGGAGGAGAAGACGTGCTCGAAGATGTCCGGGTCCTCGTTGCCGCCCACCCAGCGCAGCGAGAAGAGCTGGAAGGCGCCCTTCTGCACGTCGGAGTAGAAGGTGGCGAACTCGAAGGTGCGGATGTCGAGCGCGATGCCGGCCTCGCGCAACTGCTGCTGCAACACCGCCGCCATCAGGCGCGTGGATTCCTCGGTCGAAGTCTTCATGGTGAGGTGGAAGCGCACGCCGTTGTGCTCGGGATAACCCGCCGCGTCGAGTAACTGGCGGGCGCGCGCGGGATCGTGGGCGTAGGTGCGGACGTCGGCATCGTAGGCCCAGTGCTCGGGCGGAAGCACACTGGCAGCGGGCCGCGCCATGTCGCGCCATAAATAATGAATCATCGGCTGGCGGTCGATGGCATAGGCGATGGCCTGCCGCACGCGCACGTCTTTAAGAATGGGATCGCGCAGGTTGAAAGCGAGGTAGGCGTAGGTCGTCCCGGGAGAGCGGAGGACGTCGAGCTGGCGCTGCTTCTCGATGGTTGCGACCATGTCAGCGGTGAGGGCGTTAATCTCAAGATCGGCGCTGCCCTTGCGCAGCTCGAGCGCGCGCGTGGTGGTGTCCGGGACGACGGCGAAGCGCACGCGCTCAACCTTGGGCGGCGTGCCCCAGTACGCGGGATTGCGCTCGATCACGACTTCTTTATCCTGCTCCAGGCGCACCAGGCGAAACGGACCCGAGCCGATGAGGTGCTGGTTGAAATCCGCGCCGCTGCCTTCGGGCACGATGCCGATGGCCGGGTTCGACAGGTTCCACAGAAGCGGTGAGTAGGGCTCCTTGAGATGGAAGATGACGGTCGAGTCGTCGGGCGCGAGGATGCGCTCGACCAGCCGGTAGGAGCCCGCCTTCGGCGTCAGTACGGCTGCCGCTCAGGATGGAATCGAAGGTCCACTTCACGTCGCGGGCGGTGAGCGGGCGGCCGTCGCTGAAGCGCACCCCCCGGCGCAAGTGGAAGATATAAGTCACGGGATCGAGAATCTCCCAGCGCTCGGCCAGGCCGGGCACCAGGTTGAAGTGCTCGTCGCGGTTGACCAGGCCGTCGAAGAGCAGCGCGTCGATGCGCTCGGACTGCGCGTCGGTGCCCACGCGCGGATCGAGGTTCGCCGGGCTCGACTCGATGATCATCACCAGCGTGGCGGGCGCGGGCTTCTTGGCGCAGCCGGTCGCGAGCAGGGCTGCTGCAAGGCAAAAAGCAAAACGCAGGGAGCGCAGAGAGAAACACAATTTCTCCGTTTCTCTGCGTGCTCTGCGTTTTGTCTTAAGCATGCGAGATCTTGCCCAGAATGGCGGGTCGTTTGGCGCCGGTCGCCGCTGGGACGTTCGATGGACGGCGATGCCAGGTCTCATACGCCAGCAGCGCGAAGGCTACGGCTTCTTTCGCGGCTGAGGGCACGCCGAATTCGTCGGAGAAACGCAACGTGAGTCCGAGCGGTTCGAGTTCAGTGCGGAGCATAGAGACAAGCGTCCGATTCTTCGCTCCCCCGCCAGAAATGATGTACTCGGAGAAAAGGCCGCGGGCGGGGCGCCCGCGCCACATGATCATTCTTACCGCCTCGCCGATCGAGCGGGCCGTCAGCATTGTGGCTGTGGCCACGACGTCTTCTTTATGGGCGCGAGCGCAGCGGCGCAGAAAATCGCTCACGAACTCCCGTCCAAACTCTTCCCGGCCGGCCGTCTTGGGAGGCTTGCGCCGGAAGAATGGCTGTTGAAGTAGTGCTTTAACTATGGGCTCAATCGGCTTGCCCTTAGACGCGGTTCGGCCGTCACGGTCATAGGGCTTGCCGTACAGGCGCTCCATGACGGCGTCGATGACCATGTTTGCCGGGCCGGTGTCGAAGGCAATCACCTGCTGCGGGCGATGCGCCGGCGGGGATGGCCGTCAGGTTGGCGATTCCTCCGAGGTTCTGCACAATGCGGCCGACGCGAGCGTCGCGATAGACGAGATAGTCGAGGAAGGGAACCAGCGGCGCGCCTTTGCCCCCGGCCGCCATGTCGGCAGGGCGGAAATCCGAAACCACCGGCGTCGCCCACCCGTGCGGCAATGATGGCGCCCTCGCCGGTCTGCCAGGTGGCGGTGATTTTTTTCCCCAGATACGGCGCTGGTTCGCCCTGATGGTAAAGCGTCTGGCCATGACAGCCGATAAGTTCAACCTTCACTTCAGCTTTTTTCTGGGTCGCGAGGACGGCTGCGGCGTAGAGCTCGCCTAGCAGAAAATTCAGCCGCGCCAGATCGGCGACGCTGGCGCGCCCGGCGTTCATGGCGGCGAGCACCGCCTGCCGCACGGCACGCGGATAAGGATATTCGTGATGCGCGAGCAGCTTGAAGCGGGTGTCGAAACCTGCGCCGCTGATTTCAACCAGGGCCACATTGATGCCATCGGCGGAGGTGCCGCTCATCACCCCGGCAACGATCACAACACCGCCCCGGCGCTCTGCACCTGGTCGGCGAACTTCTGCATCTGCTCGCGCAGCTTGCGGACGGTCTGCGCGGAAGGCCGGGCCGCGCCGGCCTTCAATTCCTTCGACTTCTTCTTGAAGGCCAGCACCCGCCGTGCAGCAGCCGAGACTTTTCGCGCGAATGCTGGATCACTCTCCGCCTCTCGCACCACCGCTTCATACGTCCGCCAGACGTGCGCCTCGTTATGGCAGACCAGGAACATATCGGCGCCGGCGCGCATGGTCTCGACAGCGGCCTCGTCGATGGGCGCGGCGGCCTGCACGCCGCCCATCTCGAGATCGTCGGAGACCACCAGTCCGCGATAGCCGATCTTCTTGCGCAGAATGTCGGCGATCCATTTCGGCGAGAGCGACGCCGGGATGCCGGTCCTGGTCACGGCCGGATAGGCGGCGTGCGCCACCATCACGAACGGCATCACGCGGCGCAGCGCGCGATAGGGCGCGAGATCTTCGGCCCAGAGGCGCTTCCAGGATTTCGCGATCACCGGCAGCATCTCGTGGGAGTCGAGATTGCCCTCGCCCAGGCCGGGGAAATGCTTGCCGCAGCCCAGCACCCGCGCGTCAGTCAGGCCCTTGAGAAATTCGCGCGCATAGATGACTGCCTGCTTGGGATCGTCAGAGACGGTGCGCGAGGTGAGCACCGACCGCGAGGCGGCGAAGCCCAGGTCGAGCACCGGCGCAAAATCGGTGTTGAAGCCCAGCGCGCGGACCTCTTCGCCGATCAGGCGTCCGTGGGCGTGGAAGATTTTCTTGTCATCGGTCTTGGCCACAACCTCGACCGAGGGCGCGGGCGCGATGGCGTTCTTCAGGCGATCGACGGTGCCGCCCTCCATGTCCACGCAGAGGAACATGGGCGTTTCCACCGTCTCGCGGCAGGCGTGCACGAGCTCCCAGGTCTGGCGCGCTTCGAGGATATTGCGAGCGAACAGGATCACGCCTCCGGGCTGGAGCATGGTCAGCATCTGGAGCAGCCCGGGCGTAGGCTCCGAGCCATCGAAGCCCATGATCAGAAGCTGGCCGACTTGGGCGTGAAGGGATTTCATAAGTGGATAGTCATGTTGACACGCAGAGTTCGTTTCCAGTGGAAAGTCGCGCAGCGACGACCGAGTTTAGCCCGGCACGAAGTGCCGGGTTAATGCCAATATGCCGAATGAGTCCCGTAGGGACGGCTGAAATTTCATTCCTATATTCAGCCCTGATGAATTATGCAGGTAAAGCTCTGCACGTGCCAAAGAAAACTCGCTGATGTCTACTCCATTTCTTTCTTCAGCTCCGCCAGCAGGTTCAGCGCCTCAAGCGGCGTGAGCCCGTTCACGTCCGTCTGCTTGATGCGGTCCACGATCTTCTGCGTGAGCGGGGTGAAGATGGTCAACTGCGCGGCTGGCGGAGCGATTTCATCTGACGCCAGGTGGGCCGTCACCGCGTGCTCTGACTGTTCGTGCTCGGCCAGCACTTCCCGCGCTCGCGCGATCACTTCGTTGGGCAGTCCTGCGAGCTTGGCGACTTCGATGCCGTAGCTGCGGTCGGCCGAGCCCGGCTCGACCTTGCGCAGGAAGACGATGCCGCCCGCGCTCTCCTTTCACCGACACATGATAGTTCTTGACGCCGGACAATCGGCCGGCGAGCTCCGTCAGCTCGTGGTAGTGCGTGGCGAACAGCGTCTTGGCCCGGACGCGCGCGTGGAGGTGCTCGACCACCGCCCAGGCGAGGGCCAGTCCATCGTAGGTCGCGGTGCCGCGGCCGATTTCGTCGAGCAGGATGAGCGAGCGCGGGGTGGCCGTGTTGAGGATGGCGGCGGTCTCGGTCATCTCGACCATAAATGTCGAGCGGCCGCGCGCCAGGTTGTCGCTGGCGCCGATGCGGGTGAAGATGCGGTCGACTATCCCCAGGCGAGCGGTGCGCGCGGGTACGAACGATCCCATCTGCCCGAGCACCACGATCAGCGCCGCCTGCCGCAGGTACGTCGACTTGCCGCCCATGTTGGGCCCGGTCAGAACGAGGATGTTTTCGGTGGTCGAGTTGAGGAAGAGATCGTTGGGAACGAAACGATCATTCGACCGCATCAGCTCTTGACGTTCAATCACCGGGTGGCGCCCGGCGAGAATCTCGATGTCGGCGGTGTCGTCGAACTGCGGACGGCAGTAAGCGCGGTTGGCGGCGAGGTGCGCGAAGTTGGCCAGCACATCGACCTCGGCCAGCGCCAGCGCCGATTGCCGCATGCGGCGGGCTTCGGCGGCGATGGCGGCGCGCAGCTCGCCGAAGACGCGGCGCTCGATCTCGATGATCTTCTCCTGCGCCTCGAGAATCTTGGTCTCGTGCTCTTTGAGCTCGGGCGTGGTGAAGCGCTCGGCGTTCACCAGCGTCTGCTTGCGCTCGTAGTCGGCGGGCGCGAGGTGGAGGTTGGGCTTCGAGATCTCGATGTAGTAGCCGAAGACCGCTGTTGAACTTGACCTTAAGCGACGAAATGCCGGTGCGCTGGCGCTCGCGCTCTTCGATGCGTGCCAAGTACTGTTTGCTATTGCGGCTGAGGTCGCGCAGCTCGTCAAGCGTGGCGTCGACGCCGGCGGCGATCACGCCGCCATCGGCAAAGGTCAGCGGCGGCTCGGGGACTGATGGTCGAGTCCACGCGCTGGCGCAGCTCGGGCAGATCGTCGAGTGAGGCGGCCAGGGTTTGCAAGCGCTCGACGTGGAAGGCAGCGAGCGAGTCTCGAACCTTGGGGATTCTCGCCAGCGATGCTGAGAGCGCCAGCAGGTCGCGCGGGTTGGCGGTTTCGAGGGTCACGCGGCTGAGCAGGCGCTCGATGTCGAGGATGCCGTCGAGCGCGCGCCGCAACTCTTCGCGCGCGACCATCTCTTTCACTTGCGCTTCGACCGCATCGAGGCGCTGCTCGATCACGCTGCGGTCGATTGCGGGGCGCAGCATCCAGGAGCGCAGCAGGCGCTTGCCCATGGGGGTGAGCGTCGAGTCCATGCTGCGGAAGAGCGTGACCTCGTCGCCGGAGTTGGCGAACAGCGGCTCGACCAGCTCGAGATTCCGCACCGTGACCGCGTCGAGCACCAGGCAATCCTGGCGCTCGTAGAAGCCGATGCGGTCCACGTGCTCGAGCGTCCCGCGCTGGGTCGAGCGCACGTAGTGCAGCACGGCGCCGGCGGCGGTTGCCGCTGCCGGACGGTTTGCCAGGCCGAAGCCTTCGAGCGAGAGCACGCCGAAGTGGTTCTCGACCAGGGGAATGGCGTAGTCGGGCGCGAACACCCAGTCGTCGAGCGGAGTCTCGGTGAAGCCGGTTTCTGAACGCTCTTTCTTGCGTTCGAACAAGGGCAGCGACGAGGCGAACAGTAGCTCGCGCGGACGGAGCTGCTGCAGCTCTTCCCAGACGCGGCGCGCGGCATCTTCGCCGTGGAACTCGGTGGCGCGGAAGTCGCCGGTCGAGAGATCGAGGGCGGCGAAGCCGGCGCGGTCGTCCTGCGTGGCAACTGCGGCGAGGAAGTTGTTCTCCTCCGACCCCAGCATGGAATCGGCCACGGTGCCGGGCGTCATGACGCGCGTGACTTCGCGGCGCACCAGCTTCTTGGCCAGGCGCGGGTCTTCCATCTGCTCGCAGACGGCGACCTTGAATCCCTTGCGGATCAGCTTCAGCAGATAGTTTTCCGCCGAGTGATAGGGCACGCCGCACATGGGGACGGCCACGCCCTTTTCCTTGTTGCGGGAGGTGAGCTGGATCTGCAGCTCGCGCGAGGCCACCACCGCATCGTCGAAGAACAGCTCGTAGAAGTCTCCCAGCCGGAAGAACAGGAGGGTGTTGGGATGTTGGTTCTTGATGGCGGCGTATTGCCGCATCAGCGGCGTGGAGGGCTCATTCATTCGCGCAGCTTTCGGCGGATTATAGCAAAGCTGGGGCGCACTCCTGCGGCAGCCGAAGTAGCTGCGGCAACCCTCTGACAACGCCCGAGTTACCGCCCAGCCGCCAATTTTCCACGTTCGGCCCACAGGGGGCCCCAACCGGCGCAGGAGGCGTTGACAACCGTCCTAGCCCGCCCTAGAATATATACAGTACTAAACTAGTACGGTATATCCGGGATCGTTAGGCAAGGCGCCGGGAGCAGAACCGCATGTTCAGGCTGAACAAATTGACCGACTACGGCATCGTGCTGATGACCTCGATCGCCCAGCACCCCGAGCTGCAGAATGCGCGGGACCTGGCGGCGGCGAGCCAGCTTCCGCTGCCCACCGTCTCCAAGCTATTGAAGGCGCTTTCGCACGTCGGCCTGCTGGTTTCGCATCGCGGCTCGAAGGGTGGTTACAGCCTGTCGCGCGGCCCCGAGTCAGATTTCCGTGGCCGAGATCATCGACGCCCTGGAAGGTCCCATCGGCTTCACCGAGTGCAGCGTCACCGCCGGCAGTTGCGACCTCGAGCCTTCGTGCGTGGTGCGGCGCAATTCCAAGGTCATCAGCCTGGCGCTGCTGGGCGCGCTCGAAAACTTTGACCCTGGGCGACCTGATGCAGCCCATGGAACTGGCCGGCCTGAAGCCGCGCCGCGACATCGTTTCTACCATTCAATTGATCAGCGGGGGAGTGCAATGAACACACCAGCCAACGCCATTCAGGACTTCGCCAACCAGGAGTACAAGTGGGGGTTCATCACCGACATTGAGGAAGACCGTATCCCCAAGGGCCTGAATGAGGACGTTATTCGTCTTATTTCTCAAAAGAAGCGCGAGCCCCAGTTCATGCTGGACTGGCGCCTGAAAGCTTATCGCCACTGGGCGAAGCTGGAGCAGGCCGAGGCCGAGCCCAAGTGGGCCAACATCCACTATGAGCCCATCGACTATCAGGACATTACTTATTACTCGGCGCCCAAGCAGAAGCCCAGCCTGGCGAGCCTGGACGAGCTCGATCCGGAGATCCTGCGCACCTACGAGAAGCTGGGCATCCCGCTGGGAGAGCAGAAGCGGCTGGCCGGGGTGGCGGTGGACGCGGTGTTCGACAGCGTCTCGGTTGCCACCACCTTCAAGGAGAAGCTGGCCGAGGCGGGCGTGATCTTCTGCTCGTTCTCCGAGGCGGTCGAGAAGCATCCCGAGCTGGTGAAGAAGTACCTGGGCTCGGTGGTTCCGTACAGCGACAACTTCTTCGCGGCGCTGAACGCGGCCGTCTTCAGCGACGGATCGTTCGTCTTCGTGCCCAAGGGCGTGCGCTGTCCCATGGAGCTTTCGACCTACTTCCGCATCAACGCCGCCGAGACCGGGCAGTTCGAGCGCACGCTGATCGTGGCCGAAGAGGGCGCGTCGGTCAGCTACCTCGAAGGCTGCACCGCGCCTATCCGTGACACCAACCAGTTGCACGCGGCGGTAGTGGAACTCGTGGCGCTCGACAACGCTCAGATCAAGTACTCGACGGTGCAGAACTGGTATCCCGGCGACAAAGAAGGCCGTGGCGGCATCTTCAACTTCGTCACCAAGCGCGGGCTGTGCGCGGGGCGCGAACTCGAAGATCTCCTGGACGCAGGTCGAGACCGGTTCGGCCATCACCTGGAAGTATCCGAGCTGCATCCTGAAGGGCGACAACTCGGTGGGCGAGTTCTACTCGGTGGCGCTGACCAACAACTATCAGCAGGCCGATACCGGGACCAAGATGATCCACCTCGGCCGGAACACGCGCTCGACGGTGGTGGCCAAGGGCATTTCCGCCGGACACGGACAGAACACCTACCGCGGCGGGGTGAAGATCCAGAAGAGCGCGGTGGGCGCGCGCAACTACACGCAGTGCGATTCGCTGCTGATCGGCGACAAGTGCGGCGCGCATACCTTCCCCTATATCGAGGTGAAGAACGCCAGCGCGCGCATGGAGCACGAGGCGTCGACCTCGAAGATCGGCGAGGACCAGTTGTTCTACCTGCGGCAGCGCGGGTTGAAGACCGAAGACGCGGTGTCGATGATCGTCAACGGCTTCTGCAAGCGCGTCTTCCGCGAGCTGCCCATGGAGTTTGCGGTCGAGGCGCAGAAGCTGTTGAGCGTGAGCCTGGAAGGCAGCGTGGGGTAGGTCCGCGACGGCATTCAGCGCGCGAAGCGCGCGCAAGAACGTAGCCCACGGCGTAAGCCGTGGGGGTTAGCGAAATCAAACGCAGAGCCCGCGAAGCGGGCGAAAGAGGAACGCAAAGGAATGAGTCTCCTGGAAATCAAGAACCTGCACGCAACTGTGGACAATCACGAGATCCTCAAGGGCATCGACCTGGCGGTCAACGCCGGCGAGGTGCACTCCATCATGGGGCCGAACGGCTCCGGCAAGAGCACGCTGGCGCAGGTGCTGGCGCGGCGCGAGGCCTACAACGTCACCGCCGGCGAGGTGCTCTACAACGGCAAAGACCTGCTGGCCATGAAGCCTGAAGAGGCCGCCTGCGAGGGCGTATTCCTGGCCTTCCAGTACCCGATAGAGATCCCCGGGATTTCGAACGCCTATTTCCTGCGCTCGGCGGTGAATGCCATCCGCAAGTACCACGGCGAAGAGGAAATGGACGCCATGGACTTCATCCCTTATTACAAGGAGCGGATGAAGCTGCTGGAGATGGACGAGCGCTTCATGAATCGCTCCGTCAACGAGGGCTTTTCGGGCGGGGAGAAGAAGCGCAACGAGATCGTGCAGATGGCGGTGCTCGAGCCCAAGCTGGCGATTCTCGATGAGACCGACTCCGGGCTCGACAT
Source organism: uncultured Acidobacteriota bacterium (assembly GCA_963733935.1). Taxonomy (GTDB): domain Bacteria; phylum Acidobacteriota; class Terriglobia; order Terriglobales; family Acidobacteriaceae; genus JAHFUA01. Next base: position 79,265 of record CAVTEQ010000012.1, on the reverse strand, counting down.
CGACGCGCTGAAGATCGTGGCCAAGGGCGTGAATGCCATGCGCTCGCCCAAGCGCTCGATCATCGTGGTCACGCACTACCAGCGCCTGCTGAACTACATCGTGCCGGATTTCGTGCACGTGCTGATGGATGGGCGCATCGTCAAGTCGGGCGGCCCCGAGCTGGCGCTCGAACTCGAAGACAAGGGCTACGCCGGGGTTGAAGGCGAAGCGGTGAGGGCGTAAGGCGATGTCCGTGACCACCACCACTCCGGAACTGCAGAGCTACCTCGAGAGCTTCGCGAGCTTCGAGAAGAGCGCTGTCGGACACGACCTGGCTTGGCTGCGGAAGCTGCGCCAGGAAGGCTTCGCGCGCTTCTCTGAACTTGGCTTCCCCACCACGCACGATGAAGACTGGCGCTTCACCAGCGTCGCGCCCATCTCGCGCACCGCGTTCCATCTGGCCGAGAGCGCGAAGATCAACAGGCGCGACCTCGAACCGTTCCTCATCCCGGGCGCGGCTTGCCAGCTCGTGTTCGTGAACGGCCGGTACGCGCCGGAGCTTTCGTCGCTCGGCAAGCTTCCCAAGCGCGTGCGCGTAAGTAGCCTGGCAGAGGCGATCAAGAACGATGCCGCCAGCCTGGAAGCGCACCTCGGACGCTATGCCAGTTTCGATCGCGATGCCTTCATCGCGCTCAACAGCGCGTTTCTCTCGGATGGCGGATACGTTTACGTCCCGCGCGGGGTTGTGGTCGAAGCTCCGATTTGTCTGCTCTACGTCTCAACCGGCAATGGTGCGCCGGTGATGGCGCATCCGCGCAACCTGATCGTGGCGGAAGATCACAGCCAGGTCACGGTGGTTGAAGATTACGTCTCGGTCGCCAGCGGCGTGATGTTCTCGAACGTCGTCACCGAGCTCTATGCCGGGAACGACGCCGTGGTGGCGCACTACATGATCGAGCGCGAGGACACCCAAGCGCTGAACGTTTCGACCTTGCGCATCGAGCAGAGGCGCAATGCCAACGTCGAGTCGCACTCGGTGCTGCTGGGCGGCGCGCTGGTCCGCAACAACGTGCACCCGGTGCTGGCGGGCGAAGGCGGCGAGTGCCTGATCAACGGCCTCTTCATCGGCACCGGCCGGCAGCACATGGACAACTACATGCTCGTTGAGCACGCGCAGCCGCGCTGCAACAGCCGCCAGTTCTACAACGGCATTCTGGACGAGCAGGCGCACGGCGTCTTCCACGGGCGCATCATCGTGCACAAAGACGCGCAGAAGACCGACGCCAAGCAGACCAACCGCAACCTTCTGCTCTCGGACGAAGCGCAGATCGACACCAAGCCGCAGCTCGAGATCTACGCCGACGACGTGAAGTGCACGCACGGCGCGACCATCGGCCAGGTGGAAGAGAACGCGCTCTTCTATCTGCGCTCGCGCGGCCTGGACGAAATCGCGGCGCGGCGTCTGCTGCTCTACGCCTTCGCCAGCGAGTGTCTCGACCGCATGCGCACCGGTCCGGTGCGCACTTATCTTGAAAACCTGACCACGAGCTGGCTGCCTGAGGGCACGGCTGTGGTTGAAGCGGCGGGCGCAGCCGTGCAACGCAATTGGGAGGAACTGGGATGAACACCGCCAGCCATGTCGTTACCGGCAGCTTGCCTCCGCCGGCAAGCCGGGTGAGCACCTTTGACGTGGAGCGCGTGCGCCGGGAGTTTGCCATCCTGCACCAGAAGGTGAATGGCAAGCCGCTGGTGTATCTGGATAACGCCGCCACCTCGCAGAAGCCGGAGTCGGTGCTGCGCACTATGGACAAGTACTATCGCGAGTACAACTCCAACATCCATCGCGGCGTGCACTATCTCTCGGAGCGGGCGACCCAGGCGTATGAGCAGGCGCGCCAGACGGTGCAGCGCTTCATCAATGCCGGTGATCCGAGCGAGGTGATCTTTGTCCGCGGCACCACCGAGGCCATCAACCTGGTGGCGCAGACCTACGGCCGCAAGCACGTGGGCGCGGGCGACGAGATCGTCATCTCCGCCATGGAGCATCACTCCAACATCGTGCCCTGGCAGATGCTGTGCGAAGAGAAGGGCGCCAAGCTGCGCGTGATTCCCATCAACGACCAGGGCGAGATTCTGCTCGACGAGTACGAGAAGCTGCTGGGGCCGAAGACGAAGTTCGTGTCGGTGGCGCACGTTTCCAATGCGCTGGGGACCATCAACCCGGTGCGCAGGATCATCGAGATGGCCCACCGGCGCGGCGTGCCGGTGATGCTCGATGGCGCGCAAGCCGCCCCGCACGTCAAGGTGGATGTACGCGCGCTGGATGCTGATTTCTACGCTTTCTCCAGCCACAAGCTCTACGGGCCGACCGGCGAGGGCGTGCTCTACGGCAAGGCGAAGCTGCTGGAGGCCATGCCGCCGTACCAGGGCGGCGGAGACATGATCAGCTCCGTCACTTTCGAGAAGACGACCTACAACAAGCTGCCGCACCGCTTCGAAGCCGGTACGCCCAACATCGCGGGCGCCATCGGCCTGGGCGCGGCCATCCAATATCTGAACCAATTCGACTGGGAGCAGGTGGAAGCGCACGAGCGCGACGTGTTGAGCTACGCCACCGAGCGCATCTCGGCTGTCCCCGGGGTGCGGCTGATCGGCACCGCGCGCGAGAAGACGGCGGTGGTCTCGTTCGTGATGGAGAACATTCACCCGCACGACATCGGCACCGTCCTCGATCAGGAAGGGATTGCCATCCGCACCGGGCCACCACTGCGCCCAGCCGGTGATGCAGCGCTTCGGCATTCCGGCCACCGCTCGCGCCTCGTTCGGCCTGTACAACACGCGCGCCGACGTGGACGCGCTGGTCGCCGCCCTGCACAAAGTCCTCGAGGTGTTTCAGTAATGTCGGACCTGCGCGATCTTTATCAGGAGGTCATCCTCGAGCACAGCAAGACGCCCCGCAACTATCGCTCGCTTCCGGCGGCCAATCACAAGGCCGAGGGCTACAACCCGCTGTGCGGGGACCACTTCACGGTTTACTTGGACCTCGAGGGCGACACCATCCGCGATGTGAGCTTTGAGGGCTCGGGCTGCGCCATCTCCAAGGCGTCGGCCTCGATGATGACGCAGGCGCTCAAAGGGAAGAGCCGCGCCGAAGCGGAGAAGCTCTTCGAAAAGTTTCACAAGCTGGTCACCGGACACGCCGAGTCGAACGGCACGGAGAGCCTGGGCAAGCTGGCGGCGTTCTCCGGCGTGTCGGAGTTCCCGGTGCGGGTGAAGTGCGCGACGCTGGCCTGGCACACCCTGCAGGCCGCGCTGAAAGACCAGCAGGAGCCGGTTTCGACCGAGTAGGAGTCGGCTGTTAGGAGATGAGCTGGTGAAGGGGCGCGAGTTCTAGCCCCTGCAAGTACAAAATGGAAACCGAAATCAAAGGTCCGATCACGCTCTCTCGCGAAGTCGAGGCCACGCAGATCCCCAACGGCTGGCGCCTGAAGCTGCCGGCGGGGAGCACGGTGCGCATCACGCAGGCGCTGGGCGGGAGCTATACCGTCACGACCGACGTCGGATACATGGTCCGCATCGACGCCAAGGACGCCGACGCGCTCGGCATCACTCCTACCGAGCAGCCAGCAGCGTTCTGCCACGCCCGGTGAGTTCAACGAGCAGGCAGTCTGGGAGCAGATGAAGCAGGTCTACGACCCGGAGATTCCGGTCAACGTTGTTGACCTGGGGCTGATCTACGGCTGCGAGATCAAGGACGTGGAAGGCGGCAAGCGCCTGGAAGTGAAGATGTCGATGACCGCGCCCGGCTGCGGCATGGGCGATATCCTGAAGGGCGACGTGCACAACAAGCTCACGCGCCTGCCCGGAGTCAAAGAAGTGCAGGTCGATATCGTGTTCGAACCGCCGTGGAACCCGGGCATGATGTCCGAGGCCGCCCGCCTGAAACTCGGCCTCGATCTCGACATGATGGGCGGCTCGCCCATGTATCGGTGAAATTTCCTACCGCGGATTTGCGCGGATGAACGCGGATTGCAATGAAAACCGCCGAGACGCCGAGGACGCCGAGAATTTAGTTTCTGTTTTTGTCGAGCCGGTGAATTTCTCGACGCTTTTTGCGTCTCGGCGGTATGCGGTTTTTGATCTGCCTTGATCCGCGTGAATCCGCGGTGAGCAAATTTCTACCGCGCGACCGCCACTCCCACCAGCGACTGAAACACTTTAAACCCATCGCTTGATCCCAGCAGCGCTTCGCTGGCACGCTCGGGATGCGGCATCAGGCCCAGCACATTGCGACCGGGGCTGCAGATGCCGGCGATGTTGTCGAGCGAGCCGTTGGGATTCTCCACATAGCGGAAGACAATGCGATCTTCGCGTCGGAGCGCTGCGAGCGTCGGCTCATCGCAGAAATAATTGCCTTCCATGTGGGCGATGGGCATGGTGAGCACTTCGTTCTTCTCGCAGGCGTTGGTAAAAGGCGTGTCGGTGTTCTCGACGCGCACCTGCACTTGCTTGCAGATGAACTTCAGCCCGGCATTGCGCATGAGCGCGCCGGGCAAGAGCCCGGCTTCACAGAGGATCTGGAATCCGTTACAGATGCCCAGCACCAGTCCGCCGCCGGCGGCAAAGCGGGCCACTGATTCCATTACTGGCGAGAACCTGGCAATGGCGCCAGTGCGCAGGTAGTCGCCATAGGCGAAGCCGCCGGGCACGATGATGACATCGCAGTTTTCCAGGTCATGCGACTCGTGCCAGAGGAACGCCGCCGGCTCTTTGAGCACGTTTTGAACGGCATCGTAGGCGTCGTGGTCGCAATTGGACCCGGGGAAGACGATCACGCCAAATTTCATGGTTTGTGCGCCCTCAAGGCGAGTCTAGCACGAGAAATCGGGTGATCGGGTAGATCGGATCATCGGGTCATCGGCGAACAATGGTTCCATGACTAAAGATGACCCGATCACCCGATGACCCGATTGTTCTTACTTGTCTCCCGCAGTTCCCCCCGCATCCGGAGGTGGCGGCGCGTCGGGCGGAGGGGGCGCATCACTGCGGCCGGGGCCGTGCATCTGCTCTTCGTGTCCGCCCGGACCCATGTGGCGATAGAAGACGTTTGTCTCGCCGTGCCGGTGCTCGATGGCCTGCAGCTTCTTCCACTGGTCCACGGAGAGCACGCGCCGGATGGCGAGCATCATCATGGTGCGGTTCTTCTCCAGCCTGCCACGCGCGGCCACCACCGCATCAACCTGCGAGCTGACCTGCTGTTCGTTGGGCTGATCGGCTTCGAGCAGCGGCTGCAGCTTGGTTTCCTGGCGCTCGACGTCGGCACGCAGGTCGATCAGCTTGAGCCGGTAGTCGAGGAAGGTCTGCCCGATCTGCTTCACCTGAGCGTCGGTGAGCTGGAGTTCTTTCACTACCTCGGAATTCTTCCACCAGGCGCCGAAGGGACCGTGTTGCGGACCCATGCCCATGCCGTGGGGCCCCGGGCCCATCGGGCCCATGCCCATGGGTCCGGGACCTTGCGCTGTGACGATCGGCCCAGGCTCCTGAGCCACGGCGGCCGAGGTTATGAGCGCAATAAAGCTCAACATCAAGAAAATCATCCCAATACGTTTCATTTAGTTCTCCTTAACCTGCGGGGTTGGTGGGGAAGCGGAAGCCATTTCATCAACGAGCATGGCAGCGGGCGCGAGTGGCGCCGGCACCTCGCGCTCGAGCGAAGCCTGGATGTCTTCGAGCAGGGCATCATCGGGATCGGCGGGCGCTGCTGCCACGGCGGGCGGCGCGGTTGGCGCGAGCTCGCGGCTCGGCGCGAGACCTTGATGGATCATTGCCAAGGCGAACAGGACCAGCGCGCAGATGGCCGCCGAGGCCCAGCGCAACGTCGCCGCGCGAGGCGTCAAGCGTTCCCGGATGCGCGCCTGCTGCCGCATCCAGAAGTACGCCGGCCGGTCGGCCTGTGATTCCAGATCGGAGCGCAGGCCGCTGCCCAGATCGCTCCAGGCGGCGAATTCCGCGGCGCAGTTCTCGCAGTCCGCGATCCGCTCCTCGGGCGGCTGCCCGGCGAGGGCGGCGGCGATCTCAGCCTCATTCAGTCGATGTACCTGGTCCATACGAGCTCCTCATTCTTTTACGCACGGCGCCCACGGCGCGGAACAGGTGAGCCTTCACCGTGCCGGTGTGCATGCCCAGCGCAAGAGCGATCTCCTCCAGCGGCATCTCCTCCGCGAAGCGCAGCAGAAAGACTTCGCGCTGGCGCGGCGGCAATTGCTCCACGATCCGCCAGACGCGGCCCAGTTCCTGGCGGGCCATCAGCGAGCGCTCGGGCGATGCGCCGTGGTCGGCTGCTGTCGCGAGGGCGGTATCGGCTTCCTCCGCCGGGGTCGAGAACAGCCGCCGCCAGAATCCCGCGCGCCGGTTGCGAGCGTGATCCCGCGCCAGGTTGATGGCGATGCTGATCAGCCAGGTGCTGACGCTCGATTCCCCGCGGAAGCTGGCGCGCTTCTCGTAGGCGCGCACGAAGCAATCCTGCGTCAGGTTGTCGGCCAGGTCGGGATCACGCACCAACCCCAGCAGCACGCGGTAGACGCGCTGCTGATGCTGGCGAACCACGAGGTCGAAATCCAGCGGCGCACTCTCCGCCCTCAATTTTTCCAGGGCCGCGATGTCCAGCGTGGTCTCCATGCGATGGCTGCTATTCAGTATGACGCATGCGAGGAACAATGGTTTACAGCTGTCATCCTGAGCGAGGGCGTGAGCCCGAGTCGAAGGACCCCTACCTTTTAGAATGGAAGTTTCGGCAGAGTAGGGGTCCCTCGACTTGCGCTCCCTCACTGGCGTTCGGTCGCCCGTCGCTCGGGATGACAAAAGTTCTCCATTGTTTATTCTATGCATCTAACTCCATCGGTGGACTTCCTCGACCATCTCAAGCTTACCGGGTCGGCGCTCCGCGGCTGGTTCGTCGCCCAATGCTTTGACGTGCTGCTGGTGGGGCTGATGTGGCTGATTGGCCTCGAGATCATCCACGTGCCGCTGGCGCCGCTGTGGGCTGTGCTGGGAGGGTTGCTGCAGTTTATTCCCAACTTCGGACCGCTGCTGGCGGTCATGGGGCCGGCCATCGTCGGCGGCCTCTCGGGCGGCTGGATGCGGCTCATCTATGTCCTCATTCTTTATGCCGTCATCGCGGTCACCGACGGCCTGTTCCTGCAACCTTACCTGATGAAGCGCACTGTCAAAGTGCCCATTTGGGCGTCGATCCTGACGCCGATCGTGCTCGGCATTGTGATCCCCTTCTGGGGCGTGCTGCTGGCGCCGCCGCTGCTGGCGGTGGTTTACACCTATCGCGGACGGCTGCGGAACTCTTAAGTTTAACGTGGCGGGCCGCGGTCCGCTCCGCCCAGCGTCCATGCTATAATTCGCAATTGCCTTCATAGTTTTTTGCGTCATCCGGCCGCTTCCAAGGCCGCACAAACCGACTTCCTTTCTGAGGTTCCGCTATGTCTGGCCATTCCAAATGGGCCACCATCAAACACAAAAAGGGCGCGCTGGACGCCAAGCGCGGCAAGATCTTCACCCGCCTGATCAAGGAAATCGCCATGGCCGCCAAGAGCGGAGGCGATCCCGATAAGAACCCGCGCCTGCGCACCGCCATCACCGCCGCCAAAGCGGAAAACATGCCCGCCGACAACATCAAGCGCGCCATTCAGCGCGGCACCGGCGAGCTGCCCGGCGTCAGCTACGAGGAGTTCCAGCTCGAAGGCTACGGGCCAGGCGGAGTGGCGGTGCTGGTCGAGCTCTCCACGGACAACCGCAACCGCACCGTCAGCGAGATTCGCCACGCCTTCGGCAAGCACGGCGGCAACCTCGGCGAAGCCGGCTCGGTCGCCTGGATGTTCCACAAGAAGGGCTCGATCATGGTGCCCAAGGCGTCCGCTAAAGAGGATGACCTGCTGAACGTGGTGCTGGAGAACGGCGGCGAAGACCTGCGCGACGACGGCGAGAACTGGGAGATCATCACCGATCCCCACAGCTACGAAGCCGTGCTGGAGGCGGTGAAGAAGAGCAGTTTCCCGGTGACCACGTCGGAAGTCGCCATGCTGCCGCAGAACTACATCAAGCTGGAAGGCCCGCAGGTGGCGCAGATGATCCGCCTCATGGAGGCCCTGGAAGAGCACGACGACGTGGAGCACGTCTATTCCAACTTCGACGTGGACCTGAAGCAACTGGAGGAAGTCGCCAGCTAGCTGGGATTCCGGATTTCAAAAGGCCGCCTGCGGGCGGCCTTTTCTTTGGTGGCTTGAGGATCGCCACAGAGACACAGAGTCACAGAGGTTTTGGAAACAGGGTCTCTGTGCCTCTGTGTCTCGGTGGCTCTATCCGTCAATGCGAACGCTAGTTGAAGTACGCCGCGTTCTTCTCGATAAACTCCTTCTTCTCTTCCGGCAGCTCGTCTGCGGGATGGATCGAGTCGGAGGTGCATACCGGCACGCAGGCGCCGCAGTCGATGCACTCGGCCGGGTTCACGTACATCTGGGTGGCGGCTTCGAACTGCTCCGCGTCCTTCTTGGGATGAATGCATTCCACGGGACAAACGTCGATGCAGAGCGCGTCCTTGATGCAGGTATCAGTAATCACGTAGGCCATGAAAATCTCCTCACAATAAATGTAGGCAAGCTGAGATTAAGGAGAGGCGAGTCCGCGGGGCGGTGATTTGCGTCACAGCCCTGTGTGCGCGGCTTCCCAATCCGGCCGCAGAACCGTTCGCAATTCCGCCGCAAAACCCTTGGTAATCCGCAGCCCGCGCTAGTACCGTGCCTTAACACTGAAGTTACTTTAGGGAATGTACCGCGGCGGAGAGCTGCAAACTTTTGCACGATGCACTTCCGTGCTGCCTCACAACACCAAGAAATCAAGGGACTTAAGGTGGTCGAAATCTTGCGCTTCATGTTTGCAATTCCGCAGCGTGATTTACGGGAAGCGGATTTCAAGGGAGCCGAACATGAAGCAGCCTTATCGGATTTACGGAGCAATCATTCTGGCGCTGGCGATGGCGTCGGTAGCGCGGGCCCAACAGACGCCGGTTTTGAGCGCGTCCATATCCACCCCTGAACCCCTGATTTCTGCGCCCGAGCCGGTCGTGGCCGTACCGCAGCCCATCGATTCCGCTTCCAATCCGCTGATAGGTTCGAGCCGCGATCGTCTGCGCATCGTTCCGCTGGCTGCCGGCCAGGGGCGTGTCGCCGACCGCCAGTATTGGAGCCTGGTTGGATTCACCGCCGCCAGCGCCGTCTTCGACGGAGAGACCACCATGCGCGGACTGCAGAATAAAGGACTGCGGGAGATGAATCCGCTGCTGGGCTCGCATCCGGATCGCGCCCGTTTCTATGCCACCGTGGGCGTTGCCGATGCCGGCTTCGCGTTCCTTGCTTATCGCCTGAAGCGCAGCGGCCACGACAAGCTCTGGAAGCTGCCGCTGCTCGGCGCCGGCGCCGCCCACATGGGCGGAGGCATCAATAACCTTCTGCACTTCTAGCTGGACTGCTCCTCATTGCTTTGTTAAAACGGGCGCCCTTTGCGGCGCCTTTTGTTTCGCGCACTTGCCCGCAACCACCGCGAATGGCTGGCGACATCGCCTGTTCTGTTTTCAGAACAAACGTTATCGGCAGATCGGAGCTGCGAGCACGCCCCGCGCCAAAGCGTAACTCCCTTGTATGGGGGAACTTGGCTACGCTCGTTTTCCACAGTGTTCTGCAAACCGAATAACAACGCCTCTTTCTCCTCAGAACATTGACACAGCCCTAATATGCCGCCCGCCATGTGGGGTGGCTATGAATCGATTCCGAACGACCTTGATTCTCGCGGCCCTTTCACTCAGCACAACTCTGCCCGGGCTCGCACAGCAGAGCCCGCGCCCGCACCGAGGACCAGTGCAGGCTAAGAACTTTGAGCAATTTGCCGTTTACTGGACAGCCGAAGCTGGTTGGAAGACGGAGTTGCTCCTTCGCAACAGCCTGCTGGGCCAGAGCCTGACGGTCACGCCTGCCCTGCGAACTCCAGACGGCACCGAGACCACACTGCCAGCCGTCACGATCAACTCAAACGACGTTACCAGCGTGGATCTGGGCGCCGTGATCACAAGCGCGGCCCCGCAGCTAGCGGGAGCTTACGGCTCGATTGTGTTCCGCTATACGGCACCGGTCGTACGCGCGTTGTATGCGGCGGTGATGGTCGAACTTCCGGGTACTCCGCTGGAGTTTCACTTGGACGCTTTCATCCAGCCAAAAACATGGGTAGCGGGGAGCCGCGAGGGAATCTGGTGGCTGCCTCGCGATTCTGTGAAGGATTGGCTGATCCTCGCCAACACGGCGGGCACTCCCCTGGCAACAAACCTCACGCTTTACGATTCCAGTGGTAAAGCCTGGCAACAGAAGCTCACGCTGGGCGCCCAGCAAACGACGCGCATCTCCGTTCGCTCGCTGTTGCGGCAGTATGGTTTGACCGGGGCCGTCGGTGGAATAAAGGTTGATGTTGCGAATGGCGCCGGGTACCTGGATACCGCCCATGTGGTTTTCGACGAGCAGAGCGGATTCCTCGCGCTGATGAAGATGTTTGACCGCGACCCCAACGCCACTCTCATCGAGCGGTCCTTGACAGACAAGCAATGGACAACCCGCGCCCCCATGCTGGCATTGACCAATCCGCACCCGGCACTGGCTCTGCCCTCTGGCACTACCTTGCAACCGATGATTTTCCTGCGCGAATGCTTCCGCCAATGCCTTCACCGCACAACTGACCTTCAACTGGCGTTCGGATGCTGGCAACGGAAAAGGCACTGCCGCCGTGCCCATGCAACCGTATGAGACCCGCGTGGTGGATGTGGCGGCACTACAGGCCAAGGGCACCATTCCAGCAAACGCACAATGGGCGTACGTGAGCATCACCGCGCCGATCAGGCCGGACGACCTACTGGCGGTCGCCGCCAGCTTCGACTCTCCAGGCAAGCTGGGAGCGCAGACACCCTTTTCCGACCAAGTCGCCAATCACTGGGAGGGCGGGAGGTGGGAAGTCGACGCCAATCACGATACCATTATTGCCGTGGGCAACGCCGGAACTACAGCCTCCAAAGCTCAGATCACGTTCTATTACAACTCTGGGCAGGGCAAGTACCAAGTCGAGCAGACACTCGGCCCGGAGGAACAGCTTTGGCTGGACATGGGCAAAGTAATAGGCACCCAAGTCGCAGACAAGAATGGCAATACCATACCATCCGCGGTGATGTCGGGAACTTACGAGCTGAGAAGCCTGACGAACCAGCCCACCGAAGGTCTCTTTGAGGGGAAACTGGTGGTGGACAAGACCTACGGCTATGCCGCCCACGGCTGCATGCAGTGCTGCGGGTACAACCTTCCGTACATGGGATTTGATCCCTTTAACCTGTTGCTGAACGGGTCCGGTAATCAAAGTGTGTGGGGAGAAAACGGTTGCAACAGTTGGGACTACGATATCACGAGCTACTTTTACAATGGTTGGGGGACGGGGAATACTCAAATCGCCACCGCGAACCATAACCTGATCACCGGCGTTGGCGTGGGCTCCACGACAAATTTCTCTTTTGGCTACGTCCCGATTACCACAGAAGTAAGCCTGCACCGTAGCTGCCCCAACACCTACAAGGCGCCCAGCAGCCCGGTGAATGTGCGGGTCCCGACAGATTCACGGATCGTGGCTACCACAAATTCTTATTCCATCAGCGCTACGACAAACCCTGCATGCCCTTCAGGACAGGCAGGCTGGTACAGAACTGTAACGAAAATAGTCACGGATCAGTTCGGAGCAGATATTCATCTTGATGGACAGAGTCTCAGCGAGCTAGTGACAATCACCGTGCCGAATGACCTTGGAATCTCGAGTACGACTACCGGGTCCGCCGTCACATCGGGGGGTGGCTATTTCGGTGACATTTATCTTGTGTGTAGTCCGCGTTGCCCTTCCAGCCCGGGTGAAACGGACGCTATACAACAGATCGTAGACGTTCTGCCCACCACGGGGGCCACGTACCACCTGAACGGCATAACCTTTGTAGACAAGTGTTCCGGGATCACTGCCAACGGGAAGTGAGGTAGTAATGAAACGGCTTGAACTTGTTGCCCTGTGTGTCGTTTCACTTTGCTGCTCCGCAACGTCTCAGTCTAACGACTCTATTCGCGGCTATGACAAGCCCCTCGACTCCTTCCAAAGCCGCCAGGAGCCCGCACTCCGAGCCATTCTGAGACTTGGCTTAGAATCGAAGGTGCCGCTCGGCCTCGTTGAGGTAGATGATCGGCTGTGCAAGACTAAGGTCGATCTCGTTGTCCAAGGAAGGACGCCCTCCCAAATAATAGGGGCGCTCGTGACCCAGATACCCGGGTACAGGTGGTTCCTTAGGGACGGCGTCATATCCGTCCAACCGGAGAACATACCGGACGGTCCGTTTAGGCTGCTGAATATTGCCATTCCGCGATATGCGGTGCCTGAGAGTACGCTGGATACTCGTCGGGCAATACTCTGGATGCAGATACGCGGCGTACTGGAACCAGCCCAAGGCACGGCCATCAATGTAATGACATCGGCCAAGGAGACGAGCCTGCCTCCAATGGATATGCGCAACGCGACAGTCGAACAGATTCTCGATCGGATGGTATCGGGCGGACCAGGGGGAGCTTGGATCCTATATCCCCTTCCCCCACAACACGACTGGGAGGACAAACTGAACGTACGCTTTATCGGTGCTTTGAGCTATAGCGAAGAAAGATCGCTCCCGCAGCTCTCATGCGAACCTCCTCGTTAGGGTGACCTGCCCCCGTTCTCCGCACGGTTGATCATACGAAATTAACGGCCGGACGGGTGGCCGAGGTAACCACGAGGGTGCCCCACACAAGCGTCTCTTGCTTGTGTGGGATAACCCGGGACATCCATGATAAGTAAAAGTCAAGAGGAGACGGAGGTCTCCTTTCGCTTGCAAGAGACGGCTCTAGAAGCGTAGATACAGCGGTTATGTTTAGCCACAACCTGTGATCGATGCGCGCGGCCAAGGCGGCAACCTGGCCAGACATCCATTTGCGGGAACCGAAGCTGAGTCCGGTCCACGAAGTATGAGTTAGGGTTTGCCGGCCGGCCTCGATACAGACCGTAAGGAGCATCGGGAGTCGAAACTCCTCTGCCCAGTCCCCGAGTTGGCGAGGAACGGCCGGTCGATCGCCGGCGGTTCTAAAGTTTTTCCTTCTCAGGCGGTTTTGATTTCTTGTGTCCGTTCCTTCTCCGCCCTGTCCTCGGGCAACAGCGCCCGCAGCTGAAAGCTCTGGCCGCTCTTGTCGACAAATTCCCACCTGAGCTCCTGTCCGCGCACTTGCCCGCTACGTCTGCGCTCGCTAGGATGGTGCGCGGAGCGATCCGCGCATGGTGAGGCGCCTGACCATAATCCACCGCGAACACCTGCTGCTGGCGGGACTGATGGTGGTGATCGCGGCATTTTTTGCGCTGACCACCGTTGCCGCGCACGCTTACCATCGCAAACAGGAGCAGTTTGGCGAGCAATGCTACCAGCGCGGGGAAGTGGCGTTGCAGAAAGGGCGTCCTGCCGAGGCGGTGGCAGATTTTCGCAATGCATTGGCCTATTCCCGCGACAATGATCGCTACCGGCTGCGGCTGGCGCAGGCGCTGATGGCCGATCACCGTCCGCAGGAGGCGCGTTCCCACCTGCTTAGCCTGTGGGAGAAAGAGCCCGGTGACGGCACACTCAATCTCGAGTTGGCGCGGCTGGCGGTGATGTGGGGCGACACCGCCCAGGCTGTCCGCTACTACCATGCTGCCATCTACGGACTGTGGCCCGAAGAACCGATGGCGCATCGCTGGCAGATACGCTTTGAGCTCAGCGAATATCTGCTCGGGCGTCACACCATCCAGGATGCTAAGGACGCCCAGGCCGAACTGGTAGCGCTGGCCGCCGAACTGCCGCCCCAGGACGCCGACGCGCAGACGCGCCTGGGATCGCTGCTGCTCGAGGCTGGCCTCAACGCCCGCGCTCTCGTGGCCTTCCGCAATGCCTTGACCGGCCAGCCCAACCTCATGCCGGCGCTGGAGGGGGCGGGCGAAGCCGCGTTCCGCCTGGGCGAGTACGCGGTTGCCCGCCATTATCTGCTGCCGGTTGTCGCGCAGAAGCCCAAGGACGTGCATGCGCTGCAGCTCCTGGACATTGCCGAGTTGGTCCTCAAGCTGGACCCGTCCCAGCGTGGTTTGCCTTCCCGGGAGCGAGCGCATCGTGCCCTGCATGACCTCCAACTGGCGCTGGCGCGAGCCGAGAAGTGCGCTCCTGCTTCTGCAGCGGCGGGGCCGGCCGACAACAGCATTGCCGCTCTCGCGCAGCAGGCACGGTCGATGACGACGAGTGAAGCGCTGCTGGCTCGAAATCCGGACGCGCTGGAAAAGATCATGGACCTCGTGTTCAAGCTGGAAAACGCCGCCGCGCCATGCGAAGCGGCTGGGCTCGAAGACAAGGCGCTGGTGTTGCTGGGCGAGCAGCGAGGTACTCCACGATGAGCGCGCCTTCAGTTCCCACTTCACCTGCTACCGATGCGGCTGCGGTCCGCTCAGCCAAGGAGCGGCGGTTGCTGGGGGAGGATCAAGTCTTCCTCTTGCTATCGATCCTCATCGGCGCGTTCGCCGGTTTGGCGGTGGTGTGCTTTCGTATGGCCATTGACGCGACGCACTGGATTTTGTTCGGGTCGGGACTGGTGCCTCCGCGCCAGCGCGTGATTCTGGTTCCGGGCGTGGTGGGGCTTGTGGTTGCATTTCTGGTGGTGCGTTTTTTCCCGCGGGTGCGCGGCAGCGGCGTCAACCAGACCAAGTCAGCGCTCTATATCTATGACGGCTATATCCCGGGAAGCACGATTGTCGGAAAGTTCATCACTTCGGCGCTGGCCATCGGCAGCGGACAGTCCCTGGGGCCGGAGGATCCCTCGCTGCAGATCGGCGCCGGCCTGGCCTCGGTGGTTGGACGCCGCCTGAAGCTTTCGCGTGACAAGCTGCGGATGTTCGCCCCCGTCGGGGCGGCTGCGGGATTGGCTGCGGCCTTCAACACGCCGATCGCGGCGGTGCTGTTCGTCATCGAAGAGGTGATCGGGCGCTGGAGCGCCGGCGTGCTGGGCGCGGTGGTGCTGGCGGCGGTTTCCAGTGTGGTGGTCGAGCGCTGGTTCCTGGGTGCAGAACCTTTGTTCCGCGCCCCCGGATATCGTCTGGAGAGCCCCGGGGAGCTGTTCGCCTATGCCATCCTGGGCGTGGTCGCCGGGCTGGCCGCGATCGTGTTTGTGAAGTCGGTGCAGTTGCTACGACCGCGGCTCAAAGCCCTGCCCACCTGGACGCACTACCTGATGCCCGCCGTCGCCGGGGTGCTGATCGGGCTGATCGCCCGCCAGTTCCCGCAAGTAATGGGCGCGGGCTACGAGTACATGGATCAAGCCATGCACGACCAGTACACCTGGGAGGTGCTGGGGATCCTTGCCGGACTGAAGCTGCTGGCTACCGTTCTCTCATTCTCGAGCGGAGCTCCCGGCGGCCTTTTCGCGCCCACGCTCTTCATGGGGGCGATGGTCGGCGGCGCCGTGGGCGGCGTCGAGCGGCTGCTGTTTCCTCACTTGACCGGGCCGGTGGGCGCCTACGCGCTGGTGGGCATGGGAGCCCTGTTTGCCGGGATCCTGCGCGCGCCCATGACGTTGGTTTTTCTGGTGCTGGAGGTCAGCGGAAACTACGCGATCATCCTGCCGGTGATCATCTCCAACACCCTGGCCTACCTGATCTCGCGCAGCCTGCAGCGCACGCCCATCTTTGATTTGCTCTCCCGCCAGGATGGACTCGACCTGCCGTCGCTCGAGGAAGACCGCGAGCTGGCGGTGCTGCGCGTCGAGGATGCCATGCACGCGCCCACTCCGCAGACCGCCGTGAGCGTGCACTCGCTGCCGTCGCCGGAGGTGGTCGAGAGTCTGCCCGGCGAGTTCTTTCTGGTCGAGGACACTTCCGGGCACTGGGGCGGGCTCAGCAAAGGCAAGCTGCTGGATCTGGCGGCGGACCAGGCCGCGGGCGAGCACTCGCATCCGCAGGAGCTTCCTCAGCTCTATCCCGACCAAACGCTGGATATCGCGCTGCGCCAAATGGGAGAGTGGCCGCTGCTCCCGGTAGTGCACCGCGCCGACAGCAGCAAGCTGGTGGGCGTGCTCTCGCTCGCCGACATCCTGGGAACGTACCGCAAGCGCGGTCCGGCGCTGCACGAGTTGGCGGAGCCGGCGGACTAACAGAGGAGGCAGGGAGCAGGGAGGTTTCCCTTTGACTACCACGGAAGCGGACAAGTCAGTCGTAATCCAGGTGACGCAAGATGGCATGGGAGCGGCCGATCCTGAGCTGCAACATACCTTGTTGAAGAAGTACTTGCTGCTGCTCCAGGAGAACGGCACCTTGCCGGGCGCGATCTGCTTTTATACCTCCGGCGTCAAGATGGTGGTTGAAGGTTCGCCGGTCCTCGAAGCTCTGCAGTCGCTCGAAGCGCGGGGTGTCCGGCTGATTGTTTGCAAGACATGCCTTGATTACTTCGGGCTGCTGGAGAAGGTTCGCGTCGGAATTGTCGGAGGCATGGGAGACATCATTGCGGCGCAGTGGCTGGCGGACAAAGTCATTTCACTCTGACTTTCCGGGCGAACCTGAGGTGCCACGTTGGCGCAAGAGACTGGAACAAACCTATCGAACGATGGTGGCGCGCACTGGCCGGAAACCCTGCGCAGACTCTTCGGCACAGAGTACGAGGAATATTGCCGCAACGTCCGGCGCTGGGTTCCGCGAGCGCATCCGTGGAAGAGGTGAACCGGGAGCGTTCTGAGGAAGAGAAAATAGGAAGAGACTAAGCGACGGTGCCCCACATCTGCCCGATTTTGGCAGATGTGGGTCTTTTCGATCTCTCCGTAGCAGTTGCTACAGGGTGACACTGCTTTCGTGGTTGCTAGCAGCTTCCGCTCGTAAGGCATGCGGATAGGCCATCACTTACCCACATCTGCCAACGGCGGGCAGATGTGGGGCACCGTACACCCACCCCTGAGGTTACACAGGCTGGTTAGAACGGAATATCTTCGTCCGTGATCCCGCCCGAGTGCGCTGCTGCTGGTTCGGGCTCGGGGGCGCGCTGATCGAAGTTGTTGCCTCCGCCGCGGGAGGCGCCTTCGCCATCGCCGCGTCCGCTCAAGAGCACCAGGTCGTTGACGATGATCTCCGTCCGATACTTCTTCTCGCCGGTGGTCTTGTCGTCCCAGGAACTGGTCTGCAGCCTGCCCTCGACGTAGATCTTGCTGCCCTTCTTTACGTACTCGCCGATGATCTCGGCGGTGCGCTGCCAGGCCACCAGGTTGTGCCACTCGGTGCGGTCCTGCCATTGGCCGGCCTTGTCCTTGTAGCGCTCGTTGGTGGCCAGGGAGAACTTGGCGACCGGGGTGCCGCTGGGCGTGACTTTCACCTCGGGATCCTTGCCCAGGTTCCCGATCAGGATGACCTTGTTGACGCTCTTTGCCATGAGAGACTCCTCAAGAGGACGGTGGGATAACAGACTATATCAGCCGATGCTCTGCGCTCGCCAGTGGACGGTTGGCGGGGAGAAGTTTGACCTGGTTTGGCCACAGAGGCACAGAGACACAGAGGAATCGGGAGATCGAGAGATCGGGTCGTCGGGTGATCGGAAGGCAGTCCCGAGCCTCGATGATCTGACCGAACTAATTCTGCTCTGTGTCTCTGTGCCTCTGTGGCTTCCAGTCGTAAGTCGCTGAAATCTCAGGATATCCGTCCCGCTCACCGGACTCTCATCTCCCTTGAACCGCGAATTTCCGCCGTTCGCTACAAAGCGGTTAAGGGTTTCGGTGCCGAGGACAACAATGGTCAGTCAAGTGGGGGCTCTCAGGTCAGCCCGCCACAAGTGTATCCGTGTATCTACCTGGGCGCGGCGTTTCCGCTCCCGCCAACGGCAACCAGCGTGGTCTACCAGTGAGGATATGAGATGAGCACTTCGACGCATCCCCCCGCACCGCAGGCTGGATTGGTGCAGATCAGCTCCCTAGAAGAACTGGTTCAGCAGCGTGTGGCCGAAGAGCGCGCCCGCCTGGAGAAAGAAGCGGGCATCGTCCACAAGGAAGTCCACCGTTTCCATAAGCCCATCGAGCGTCCGTTCACGGCCGACCAGCGTCCGCGCACCACGCTCCTGTTCGGCGGCCTCACCTGGAAACACGAGAAGCTGGTGCAGGGTTCCCTTGAAGGCCTGGGATACAAGTGCGAAGTGGTGCCCACGCCCGACGTGCGCGCCTTCCAGCTCGGCAAGGAATACGGCAACAACGGCCAGTGCAATCCGACCTACTTCACGGTCGGAAACCTGGTGCAGTATCTGCAGGCGCTCGAAGGCTCGGGCATGAAGCGGCAGGACATCATCGACAATTATGTCTTCCTGACCGCCGGCGCCTGCGGCCCGTGCCGCTTCGGCATGTACGAAGCCGAGTATCGTCTGGCGCTGCGCAACGCGGGCTATGACGGCTTCCGTGTGATGCTCTTCCAGCAGGGAGGCGGGCTCGACCAGTCCGGCGCCGAAGCCGGCCTGTGCATGAATCTCGATTTCTTCCTCAACATGCTGAACGGTCTGAACATGGGCGACTGCATCAACGAGGTTGCGTACACGATTCGCCCGTTCGAGACTGAACCCGGCGCGACGGATGCGGTCCTCGACGAAGTCGTGGATTACATGCACGAGGTACTGAAGAAGAAGTCGCCGTGGCAGGTAGAAGATAAGCTCGGCGCGATCGCCAACAAGATTCCCATGAAGGGGATCGTGAACTACCTCGGCAAGTTCCTCGAGCAGCTCTACAGCGGCGATTACGTGAACGAGCTGCTGCACGTGCGCGATCGCTTCAATTCGATCCCCGTGGATCGGCTCCGGGTAAAGCCCATCGTCAAGATCACGGGCGAATTCTGGGCGCAGACCACCGAAGGCGACGGCAACTTCAATATGTTCCCGTTCCTCGAGCGCGAAGGCGCACAGTTGATCGTCGAGCCCATCGGCACGTGGATCAACTACCTGATCCACCAGGCCATCCAGGAAGCGAAAGACAAGCGCGGCCTGGAGCAGGGAGCGATTCTGCCTCCGGCGTGGCGCCTCGACAAGCACGCCAAGATCGAGCTCAACATGCGCAACAAGATCATGAAGCTGCGCGCGGCTGAGCTGATCTTCCGTCGCGAATACCACAAAATCGTGGAAGCTCTGGGTGGCGCGGGACACAAGCTGGTCAGCCAGTACGAGCTGCAGCGCGTGGCGCATCCTTATTACAACTCGCGCGCCTCGGGCGGTGAAGGCCACCTCGAAGTTGCCAAGAATATTTACTACTCCAACCACGAACTGGCGCACATGGTGCTCTCGCTCAAGCCGTTTGGCTGCATGCCTTCGACGCAATCCGACGGCGCGCAGTCGGCCGTGGTCGCGCATTACAAGGACATGATCTATCTGCCCATCGAGACCTCGGGCGAGGGCGAGATCAACGCTCACAGCCGCGTGCAAATGGCGCTGGGCGAAGCCAAGGCCAAGTCCAAGCTGGAGTTCAAGACGGTGCTGGAGAACATCGGCAAGAGCGCCGACGATCTCCGTGCTTATGTGAACGATCATCCCGAGATGCAGCGCGCTCTGTACAAAGTGCCGAAGTACAAGGGCGTCATCGGCACGGCCGCGAACTTCGCTATCGACGTGGCCGGAAAGATGGGCGTCAAGGTGCCGTATCACCAGGAAGTGCACTGAGCGCGAGCCGTCAGCGCAGGGCTTACGCCCTGCTCTCTCGTGAGGGCGAGTGCAGGTCCTCACGCTCGCGCCTACGGCGCTTCGCTCAGGATGACAATCGAGCGGGCGCTGAGCGCAGGATTACAACATGACCGGTTCTTGGCCGACGACCGACAGCCGACGACCAACGACCAACAAGGATCGGAGTTGAATGCCTGGACTTAACTGAAAAAGCGGAGCCGAGAAGCAGTACGACCTGCTGTGGATGGGTATCGACGTTGGCTCGACGACCGTCAAGGTCATCGTTGTCGACGATGCCACCGACCAGATCCTCTGGCAGGACTATCAGCGTCACGACACCAAGCAGCCCGAGAAGGCGCTCGAAATGCTAAAGGCCATCGAGGCTGACCTGCCGGGCACGCCGCGGGAGAACTACCGCGCCTTCATCACCGGCTCCGGCGGCTCGACCGTCGGCAAGCACGTGGGCGCGAAGTTCGTGCAGGAAGTCAATGCCGTCTCGCTGGCGGTGGAGAAGCTCTATCCCGAGTGCGGCTCGGTGATCGAACTCGGCGGCCAGGACGCCAAGATCATCATCTTCAAGGAAGACCCCGAGACCGGCAAAAAGAAGAAGCTGCCCTCCATGAACGACAAGTGCGCGGGCGGCACCGGCGCGGTGATCGACAAGATCAACGCCAAGCTGCGCATTCCCACCGCAGAGCTCTGCAACATGGGCTACGAGGGGCTGCGGCTGCATCCGGTGGCCGGCAAGTGCGGCGTCTTCGCCGAGACCGACATCAACAGCCTGCAGAAGCAGGGCGTTCCGCCGCCGGAGCTGATGGCGTCGCTGTTCGAGTCCATCATTCAGCAGAACCTTTCGGTGCTCACGCGCGGCAACACGCTGCGGCCGACGGTGCTGTTGCTCGGCGGTCCCAACTGCTACATCAAGGGCATGCGCGACTGCTGGAAGTCGAACATCCCCAAGATCTGGGAAGAGCGCAATTATCCGCTGCCCGAGGGAGTCGATCCCAAAGAGCTGATCAAGACTCCGGACAATGCGCAGTACTTCGCCTGCATTGGCGCCACCGAGTACGGCAAGTCGGAAGATCCGGGCGTTGGCCTCTACCAGGGCTATTCGAAGCTGGAGTGGTACATCACCGAAGGCCGTACCATCGAGAAGGCCAAGAAGGGCGGCGCCGCGGCGCTGGCCAAGACTCCGGACGAGTTGGCCGCATTCAAGGAGAAGTACCGGAAGCCTCCGTTCACGCCGACGAAGTTCCAGACCGGGCAGGTGGTGGAAGGCTACATCGGCATCGACGGCGGCTCGACCTCGACCAAGGCCGTGCTGGTGGACAAGAACCGCAACATCCTGTGCAAGACCTACCAGCTCTCCAGAGGCAATCCGATCGAGGACACGCAGGACGTTCTGGCCAAGATCGCCAAGCAGGTCACCGACCAGGGCGCTACGCTCAAGGTGCTCGGCGTGGGCACCACCGGCTATGCCAAGGACATCCTCAAGGATGCCGTCGGCGCCGACGTGGCGCTGGTCGAGACCGTGGCGCACACCCAGGCTGCGCTGCACTTCTATGCTGACGCCGACGTCATCTGCGACGTGGGCGGGCAGGACATCAAGATCATCATCCTGAAGGACGGTCGCGTTAAGGACTTCAAGCTGAACACGCAGTGCTCGGCCGGCAACGGATACTTCCTGCAGGGCACCTGCGAGGCTTTCGGCTTCAAGGTCGAGGAGTTTGCCGACATTGCCTTCAACGCCAAGGGATACCCGCAGTTCGGCTACGGCTGCGCCGTGTTCATGCAGTCGGACATCGTGGACTTCCAGCGCCAGGGCTGGAAGCCGGAAGAGATCATGGCCGGTCTCTGCAACGTGCTGCCCAAGAACATCTGGCTGTACGTTTCGCAGATTCCGAACCTGTCCGCGATCGGGCGCAAGTTCGTCCTGCAGGGCGGCACGCAGCACAACCTTGCCGCGGTGAAGTCGCAGGTGGACTTCATCGAGTCGCGCTTCAAGGGCAAGGACGTGCAGGCTGAGGTCATTGTCCACAAGCACTGCGGTGAGGCCGGCGCCATCGGCTGCGCCTTCGAAGCCGTGCGCCTGTGGGAGAACGGCAAGACCACCGAGTTCATCGGCCTCGACAGCGTGGCCTCGATCAGTTTCACCACCACCCGCAGCGAGGACACCCGCTGCTACTTCTGCAAGAACAAGTGCCTGCGCACCTTCATTGACGTTAAGACGGCAACGCCGAACCCGAACTACAAGCCGCCGGTCAAGACCAAGGTCCCGCTGCTCGCCGGCGCGCAGCGCCTCATCATCGCCACCTGCGAAAAGGGGACGGTCGAGAACGTCGAGGAGATGCGCGTCATCAAGGGCGGCATCGATTCCATCAAGAAGGAAAACCCGAACCTGGTGGAACTCGCCGCCAAGACGGCGTTCAAGAGCTACGAGCCGCCGGTAGTCGCCGATCCGCTGCCCAAGTACCAGCTCACCAAGGCGCAGAAAGACCGCACCGCGCTCATGAAGCGCCGCGGCGAGCTGAAGATCGGCATGGCCCGCGCGCTGAACATGTACTCCTGCGGGCCGTTCTTCACGGCGTACTTCGAGGCGCTGGGCCTCAAGGCCGAGAACCTGATCTGGTCCGAGTACACCAGCGAGCAACTCTACAAAGAAGGCGCCAAGCGCGGGGCCATCGATCCCTGCTTCCCGTCGAAGGTCGGCATTCCGCACGTCCACAATCTGCTGTACACCATCCATCCCAAGAAGCAGTTGGATGTGGTCTTCTTCCCCATGATCGACGTGCTGCCCAGCTTCCTGAAGAACACGCAGGCCAGCCGCGCCTGCCCCACCGTGACGGCCACACCCGCCGCGGTGAAGGCCGCCTTCACCAAGGAAGGCGACCTGTTCAAGGAGAAGGGCGTCATCTGGAAGGACACGCTGATCGATCTGCTGGACATCAAGATCGGCTCTCGCCAGATGTACAACGACTGGAAGGACGTGCTCGGGCTTAGCGAGGAAGAGAACTACCGCGCCTGCGAAGAGGGCTTCAAGGCGATGGAGCAGTTCTACGTCTCAATGCGCGATCAGGCGCGCGACATTCTCAACCGCCTGGAAGCCGAGACCAAGCTCGGCATCGTGTTGTTGGGGCGGCCGTACCACCACGACCCCGGCATCAATCACGAGATCCTGGAGGAATTCCAGAAGCTCGGCTACCCCATCTTCTCGCAGGATTCGCTGCCGCTCGATGACGAGATCGTGTGGAAGCTCTTCGGTGACGACGTGAAGCTGGGTCTTATCGAGCATCCACTCGATATCACCGACGCGTGGAAGAACTCGTACTCCGAGAACACCTCACGCAAAGTCTTCACGGCGAAATACATCGCGCGCCATCCGAATCTGGTCGCGCTCGAGCTCTCCAGCTTCAAGTGCGGCCACGACGCGCCCATCTACACTGTGGTCGAGGAGATCGTCGAGCACTCCGGCACGCCGTACTTCTGCTTTAAAGATATCGACGAGAACAAGCCGACGGGCTCGATCAAGATTCGCGTCGAGACCATCGGATACTTCCTCAAGCGCTACCGCGAAGACATGGTGCGCAACCGGCAGAAGACTCAGAGCGTCGAGGAGAAGCTGGAGCAGTTCGAGCGCCAGCTCCGCCGCGAACTCAGCCTGGCCGCCAGCTTCGGCGCCCGGACATCCTCCTGCGGCACTGAAATGACCGCTCCGCCGGAGCTGATCAGCATTCAGCCGCTGCAGGCGCCGAGCGAGCTGTCGCAGGTTGGCGGAGACTGAGAAAGATTGGGTAATTGAGTAATTTGGTAATTGGGTAATTGAAGAACCGCGGTCTGAGCTTTTCAATTACTCAATTACCAAATTACCCAATTACCCAATTGCTGTATTCTCAATTCCCGCCGCCAAGCCTTACAATCATTCACTTCGAGGAAGCTGTGGAAGCCGACAAAGTCATGTTCGAGATCTACCGGGAGAGCACCTACACCGGCAAATACCAGGTGGTGTATTTCACCGAGCTGAACGAGCACAATAAAGAGTACGAGATCAACCGCGCGATGGCGGGCGAGCACTTCTACGATGGGTTCATCAAGAATTACCGCAAAGACGAAGCCAAAGAGATCATCGACGGCCTGCTCAAACGCATGAACGAGGGCGAGAAGCTCACCTCCGCCGATATAGAAACCGCTTTGGCCAAGCACCTGCCGGAATCGAAGTAGCGCGGCGTCCGCCGGCTGTGTGCGGGCGTCTCGCCCGCACCGCCAAAAACGCCTTGCCGCGCGGCTTTCGAACGGTTAGCATCGAATCAGTTGGGGGAACTCCGACCTAATGTCCACACAAGCTCCCGGCATGGTGCCGGACGAACTCAAGTACGAACCCAAGTCCAAGGGCACGCTTACCGCGCGCCGCAAGAAGCCCAAAGAGCTGGCGGTGATCACCGAGTGCTGTACCGGTTGCGCCGGCTCGCCTGCCTGCGTCGAGTACTGCCCCATCGAGGACTGCATGTTCTGGGTCCCAGATGAAGACCATCCTCCCTTCGGACGCATTCAGGTCGATCCTCTTCTCTGCATCGGGTGCAAGAAGTGCACCAGCAAAGGCCCCGAAGGCGCTTTTCTCGACGGTTGTCCGTGGGACGCTATCGTGATGGTGGACACCACCGAGGTCGAGAAAGAAGTCGGCGTGATGCCGTATTAAGGCAGTTGCCAGTCGCCAGTTGTTAGTTGCCAGTTGTCAGACGAGACAAGTGAAAGGGCACGGCTTCAGCCGTGCCGTTAGCCTGCAAAATGAACCGGCCTTTAGGCCCTGCGGGTTGTTCAGCGCCCAAAGCCGACTTCTAAGCGGCGCGGAACGGCACACCTCCGCACCCCAGCAACCAAAGGCGGGTTGCTGGGGACCCCGCTGAAGGCGTGCCCCTTCACGTTTGAGCACAAGGCCTAAGGTTTCCCCAATAAATCCAACATCACCGCCGTCTCTGCCTCCATTGCCGTTTCGAGCGTGGGCTTCACATCGGGTGCAAACAGGGATGAATGCAGCGATGGCAGACGCTCGCCGGAAGCCTTCGCAGCCTGGTACTTGGCGGGATTGACCGCGCCCACAAAGAACATCATCGCCGGCACACCGGTCTTGCCGTACTCAGAGAAATCTTCTGCCACCATCTTGGGCGGCATCTCGACTACTTTGTCGTCGCCCAGCCGCCGACGCAGCACCGCCGCAACGCGCTCGGTCAGCTTGGGATCGTTGTAGACGGAGTCGGACGAATCCGAGAACTCCACCAGCGGTGGCTTGGGCGCGCCGCCAGCCTCGGATTCCGCCTTGGCGATGCGCTGAATCGACGCCAGCAGGTGCTTGCGAGTTTCGGGCTTGTAGGAGCGCACGGTGAGTTGCAGGTGCACGCTGTCAGGGATGATGTTGTGCCTGGTCCCGCCGTGGATCGAGCCCACAGTGACGACGGCCGGATCGCGGGGATCGAGTTCGCGCGAGACGATGGTCTGCAGCGCGAGCACGGTGCGCGCGGCGATGACGACGGGATCGATCGTGGTCTGCGGCATCGCTCCGTGGCCGCCCTTGCCGTAGATGGTGATGTCCACGGAATCGACGTTGGCGTGCGAGTAGCCCGGCGTGTACCCGACCATTCCCGCCGGAAGGTCGCTGTCATCGTGGAAGGCAATTACGTAATCGGGCTTGGGAAAGCGCGTGAACAGGCCGTCTTTAAGCATGGCGATAGCTCCGCCGACGCTTTCTTCGGCGGGCTGGCCGATCAGCACCAGCGTCCCCTTCCACTGGCCGCGTGCTCTGCTGAGCAGCGTGGCTGTGCCCATCCACGCGGACATATGCACGTCATGCCCGCAGGCGTGCATGACGGGAACCTCGACGCCAGCATCGTTGTGCGTGGTTACCTGGCTGGCGTAGGCGAGGCCGGTCTGCTCTTTCACCGGCAGCGCGTCGAGCTCGGTACGTAGCATCACCGTGGGGCCAGCGCCGTTCTTCAGCACTCCGACCACGCCCAGCTTGCCGACGCCGGTGGTGACGTCGAACCCCAGCTTGCGCAGGCCTTCAGCCAGCGTGGCCGCTGTGCGCTGCTCGTGGAATGAAAGCTCCGGGTGTTCGATGCAGATCGATGTACAGGGTCTCGATCTGCGGCAGGACGGCCTCGACCGCCGCGGTTGATGCGGGTGATTGGACGGCGTCGGCAGCGAAGACCGTGACAGTCCCCAGGCACAGCAGAATTGCGACCGCATAAGTTTTCATGAGACCTCCGAAAATCCGCCACAGAGGCACGGAGACACGGAGAAATCGGTCTGAAATTGACAGCAGGAAGCAGTAATCAATCACCCGATGACCCGATCTCCAGATCTCCCGATTTCCTCCGTGCCTCTGTGTCTCTGTGGCAAAAGCTATCGTCCTGCCCGCTGCTGGATGGCCCGCTCCGTTTCCGCCGCCTGCTGCGCGATGCGCTGAGACAATTCACGGGGCGGATTCTTGTAAGGCTCGATCGCCGCCAGATCATCGGGCTGCCCAACTGCATAGAGCGCGCGCAGCGCCTCCCAGACCTCGTTGTCGCCGGGATTCAGCACGGCGAGCCGGGATCCTTGAGTGACATCCGCCCCCGGCTGCGCCTCGATGGCGCGGATGTGTCCGGAGATGGGCGCCCGCACTTCGACGAGTTGCCCGTGGCTGTCGAGCTTGACCAGCACGGTACCGTGATTCACCGGCTCGCCCGAACGCGCCACACCCGTGACACGGCCTGCAACCGGTGCGGCCACCGCGAGCGGCTTGAGCATGGCGACGATCTGTGGCCGACCTGTAGCGTCGCCGAAGCGCACCAGCGCGAGGGCCGCGTTGCTGCGCACCAGCGGCGAGGGATCGCCGAGCATCTTGAGCAGCGCGTCATGAAATTGCTGGTTGGAGTTGTCCTGGCCCATGATCCAGGCGTCGGTGTTGCGGACTTCTTCAACCGGGTAGCCGGCAAGGCGGACCAGGTCCGCCGACCACCGTCCGAGGTTGCGATCGCCGCGGCTGCTGCGCTCGCCAATCTGCACCAGCGCATGCTGGATGTGGCGCGGCTTCTGGTCGTCGCGCAGATACTTGGTGATCTCGGCGTCGGCTAGCGGACGCCCGAACCAAGTGCCGCGCCAGAACAGGAACGGCATCAGCACAATCAGCCACGCCACCAGGTAGAAAAGAATCTTGGTGCGCCGCGGCATGGGCTGGCGCTTGGGCTTCTCGACGACTTGTAGCTCAGCCATTTATGTAGCGCCGCCGTCCCGGCGGCGGTCACGTGGGCGTCCCGCCCACGCCGGGGCCGGCTGGAGGCCGGCGTTACTCCACATCCGCATCGAGCACGCCTTCCTGCTCCAGGTAGTGCGACATGGCATACTGCGCCAGCAGCGGGTCGCGGACCTTGATCAGCGCTCCGCGCCATTCTCCCTTGGCGTGCGGTGCGCTGGGCGGGTGCTTGCACTCGCCGCTCGTCCCGTATTCCGGACCGAAAGCAGCGCTCTGGATTTCATCGAACTGGCGGATCTTGCGCCAGGCGTCATCGCCCACCGTGCCGCCCACGTCGATTTTCAAACGGACATTCGGCATCAGAACCCCGCGACTACCTTCGGCGCCGCGTACAAGTGATACAGCATCACGTAGATCACGACCCCTGTGACCGAAACGTAGAGCCAGATCGGATACGTCCAGCGCGCGATGGCACGGTGGCGGTCAAAGCGAGCGCGCAGCGCGCGCACCAGCGTGACGATCACCAGCGGCACCACTACCGCCGCAAGCAGCGTGTGCGAGATCAGGATGGCGAAATACACTGGCCGCACCATGCCCTGTCCTTGGAAGCGGACGCTACCCACGTGCGCGTGATACCAAATATATGAAACCAGAAATGCGCTCGAGCAGACGACGGCCGCGATCATGAATGCGCGGTGGGCTGCCACGTGCCCG
The DNA here is from genome assembly GCA_963733935.1 of uncultured Acidobacteriota bacterium. GTDB lineage: Bacteria > Acidobacteriota > Terriglobia > Terriglobales > Acidobacteriaceae > JAHFUA01. The sequence goes on along the minus strand of CAVTEQ010000012.1, from coordinate 51,515 downwards.
CGTCCGATGAGCACGCGGCCGGTCGCGATCAGCACGGCGCTGGTGCCGTTGAGAGTGGCGTTGATGATCGGGAAGATGGAGTAGTCAGTCATTTGAAAACAGTACCGAGTTGCGAGTACCGAGTACCGAGTAAACCCGAATTGCGAACTCGGTACTCGAAACTCGGTACTCGGTACTCACGCCGCCGGCTTCGTGCTGCGGCGGTTCGCCAGCAGAAAGGCCACGGCAAATACCACCGCCGAAAACACCGCTAGCACCACGATCGATGACCCAAGCGGGAACTGCGGGCTGGCCATCTCTGGAAATAGCGCGGCACGCAGCGCTTCCAGGCCGTATGTCAGCGGGTTGACCCGCATCAGCACGCGTATCCATCCCGACGCGCCCGCGATCGGAAACAGCGCGCCCGAGAGCAGCCAGAGCGGGATCAGAAACAGGTTCACCACCGCGTGAAAGCCCTGCGCCGAATCCATCTGCCACGCTACCGCGAAGCCCAGCGCCGTAAGGCAGAACGAGACCAGGAACGTGATCAGGACGATGAGGCCAAACTGTGCCAATCCGAAGTGCACGCCCACTGCGGGCGCGAACACGAGAAAGATCAACCCCTGGAGCGCCGACAGCGTGGTTCCGCCCAGAACCTTGGCCAACACGATGGCCGAGCGGCTGATGGGCGCCACCAGCACTGAAAGCAGGAATCCTTCCTTACGATCTTCGATCACCGACATCATGGTGAAGATCGAGGTGAACAACACGATCATGATGAGCGCGCCGGGATAAATGTATTCCAGGTAGCTCTGTCCGCTGGCGCCCGATCCGGAGCGGAAGGAGGTTCCGAAGCCCGAGCCGATCACCAGCCAGAACACCAGCGGCGAGAGGATGACGCCCGCGACCCGGCTGCGCTGGCGGTAGAAGCGCACCAACTCGCGCCACCACAGCGACGCCACGGCGAGCCAGGTATGACTGCGGATGGCGGGGCGTTGCGTGATTGTTCCGATAGCTACTGTTTGCGCCATTATTATGCCGTTGCGTCCTTGTCGGCCTCAGTCCAAAAACGGTGGCCGGTGCGGTCGATGAAAACATCCTCCAGCGTCGGCTTGCTGACGGAAATCGATTCGATCTCTCCCGGGAACGCCTCGACCACGTCGGTGACAAAGCGATGCCCGTGTTCGCGCTCCAGGCGCACCTTGCCATCGATCACGGCGCAGGGGCCGCCGAAACGCTTCTCGATCCGCTGCGCCAACGACTGCGGATCGCGCGCTTCCATCACGATCACTTCGCCGCCGATCTGGCGCTTCAGCTCCGCCGGAGTCCCCAGCGCGACCAGCTTGCCCTCGTTCAAAATAGCCAGCCGGTCGCAGTGTTCAGCTTCCTCCATCAGATGCGTGGTGACGACCACGGTTACGCGCTCCTGGTCGCGCAACGTCTTCAAGTAAAGCCACAGATCGCGGCGCGCGCCGGGATCAAGCCCGGTCGAAGGCTCGTCGAGCAGCAAGACGGAGGGATGATGCAACAGCCCCTTGGCCAGTTCGACGCGGCGCTGCTGCCCGCCGGAAAGGGTCTCGACGCGATCGCGGGCGCGGTCTGCCAAGCCCACGCGTCCCAGCATCTCCGCCATGCGTTGCTTCAGCGCGTGGCCGCTCAGGCCGTAGAGATGGCCCTGGTGGCGCAGGTTCTCAGCGACCGTGAGCTTGGCGTCCACGCTGGCAGCCTGGAAGACCACGCCGATCTCGCGGCGGACCTGATTGGGCTCGCGGGCGGCATCGTGGTCCAGAATGAGCGCGCGGCCCTGCGTGGGTAACATCAGCGTGGAGAGGATGCGGAACAACGTGGTCTTGCCGCTGCCGTTGGGGCCGAGCAGGCCGAAGATTTCGGCCGAGTGCACGTCGAAGGAAACATCATTCAGCGCCTGCCGCTGGTCATAGCGGTGGCCGAGGCGCTCGATCCGGATCACTGGGGATTCGGTTCGCTGCTCCTGGGAGGCGGGAACGGCTTCCACGTCAGGCAACGGCATTGAGCATCATCAGTGCGAAGAGTAGCGGCAGGTAGAAGACGCTGGCGATCAGTACCTGGCGCGCTCTCTGCTTGGATCGCGGCTTTCCCGGCGGCATCTTCAGGCTCGCCAGCCGCACGCCGATGGCGAGGAACGCCAGACCGAGCGTCAGCGCTCCCGCGAAGTATACCCAGCCCGCCATGTGCAACAACGTCGGCGCCAGGCTCACTGGAATCAGCGCCACGAGATAAAACAGAATCGCGCGGATGGTCGACTTACCGTCGGAGTCGACGACCGGCAGCATACGGATCTCGGCGTTTTCGTAATCTTCGCGGTAGAGCCAGGCGATGGAATGGAAGTGTGGAAACTGCCAGAAGAAGACGATAGCGAACAAAATCAGGGCTTCCACTTCCAGCCGGCCGCGAGCCGCGGTCCAACCCAGCACGCCGGGCATCGCTCCCGGAAATGCGCCGACAAATGTGCAGAGCGGCGACATCTTCTTCAGCGGCGTGTAAAGTCCGAGATAGGCGACCGCGGTGGCCAGTGCCAGCAACGCGGTTCCGGGATTGGCCAAGTAGTAGAGATAAGCCACGCCGCCGACGGTCGCCAGCGATGCCACCAGCACCGCGTGACCCAGTCCCAGGCGGTTCGCAGGCAGTGGACGATGCTGCGTGCGCCGCATGAGCGCATCTTCGCGGCGTTCGATGATCTCGTTGAAGGCCGCTGTCCCGCCCGAAACCAGTCCGATCCCCAGCAGAGCGTGCAGCAGGCCCCATTGCAGGGAAGAGACGCCGCTCTTCACCGAGCCCAGATAGTAGCCGCACCAGGCGGTCATCACGATGAGCGAGGTGACGCGCAGCTTGAAGAGTTCGGCATAATCCTGAGCCAGCGCCAGCGCGCCACTGCGTGGAACGATGAACGGCTGCGTAGCGGTGCTCACGCCACCACCCTGGTCTGCGCCGGATGCGCGATCACCGCCTCAGCTTGCGGCGAAGTATGCCGGTACGCCTGGAGTGCCAGCACGACGGAGGTCGCCAGCACGACGGCGCCTACAGCGACGTGCGCTACGGTTGCGGTTACCATACTCAGCATGGGTTGCGCCAGATCCTTGCCCCACGCGACCCGTGTGAGGTAGGCGCTGAAGCCCAGTGCAAGCTGGATCAGCAGCAAAGCCAGCAGGACGCGCGCCGGCCGCTGCAATTGCGGCACGGCCGAGCGATCCGCCAGCACACGGGTGATCGTCCACAGCAATAAAACGGTAACCACCACGGCGCTGATCAGGTGCGGCAGCAGCTTGATTCCGGAGTGCCGGAACGCCGCGCCCAGAATGAGCTGCAAATACACCGCGCCGACAGACAACGTAGCGAGCGTGCGGAGTGAAGGACGACGACGATCGACTACCGGCATCGGCGGCTCGGTTGTCCACTCACGTCCGGTGACCAATGCCATGGTTACCACCAGGCAGAAGAAAGTCTGGGCCAGCGTGGCATGGGCGGTGGAAACCGCCGGCGGCAAGTAAAACAGCACCGTGATCCCGCCCAGCACACCCTGCGCGATGACCGTGCCCAGCGCGACAACACCGAGCTTACGCATCCACGAGCGGGGGTCGGCGCGCCACGTCCAGATCGCCAGGATGATGGTCAGAAAGCCGATCATCTCCGCCACCATGCGATGCCCATGCTCGAACTTCACTCCGCCGGTCATGGGCGGAATGCGGTAGAGCGAGCCAAACGTGGTGGGCCAGTCGGGCACGGCCAAGCCGGCGTCGTTGCTGGTGACCAGCGCACCCGCGACGATCAGCAGCAGCGTGCCGCAGGCCAGCACGCTGATGAAGCGGTGATGCGCCCGGTTGTAAGGGGTAGCCTTCGAGTTCAGAAATCGCTCCCTGGGATCAGACTCATGTAATTGATTGCGCCGTTGTGGCCTGCGATGAAGATTTTGAAGCGGATCGCAGGACACAACCCCACCCACATCCCGCACAGTGTATCAAAAAGTAGCGCCGGCCTCTGGCCGGCTGTCGCGAGGGCGTCCCGCCCTCGCTGGGCGGATGCGCAGGACCCACCCTTGGCAAAACCAGCCAAGGGTGGGGCACCCACTTTTGCTTACTGCCCGCCGGCTGGGCTCATTCCAGCCTTGAAGGTGAAGTCCTGGGTCTTGCTCTCCTTCGGGCCGACGGTGACGGTCTGGTCAACTGCTCGCCATACTTTTCCTGAACGGCAGCAATCGTGTACGTTCCCGGCGGCAGTCCCTTCAGCTCGTATTTCCCGTCCTTGCCGGTGACCGCGAAGAACGGATTCTTCACCACGCCGATGTACATCTTCATCCACGGATGCTGATTGCACTTCACCGGGATCAGCACTTCCTGACGAGCAAAGTCTTTATCGAGCGGCGCAGCCTTGGGAGGCTGCGATTCGTTCCACTCGCGGTTATCTTTGGGCGCAGGATGGATGTTGTGGGTAGTGTTGTCACTGTTGATGATCTCGACTGTCTGCCCCGCCATGACGCCCAGCACATGCGGGTGATAGCGACAGCCCTGCTGGTCCAGCTTGACCGGAGTCTTGGGGACATCAAAGCTGTAGTTGCTCAGCCCGTCTTTGACATAAACGAAGACATTTTCCAGGTCGCCGTCATGCACTTCGACGGTTTCAGTCTCGTTATTTCCCTTGCACGCCGGATCCTGGCTCATGTCGATTTTGACGGGTTTGGGGACGGCGCCGTCGAACTTCACCACTCCGGAAACGGTGGCCACGGTGGCCGGATCGATCTTGCCGCTGGGAGCGGCCTGTTGTGCTTCCTGTTTCGAGCTTGCTTGCTCCTGCGGAGGTTCTTTCTTGCCGCAGCCGGCGACGAAAATCAGTCCAAGCACCAGCAGCGACGCAACATACACCTTTTTATTCATATAGTCCTCGCACGATAGGGTTCAGAGCTTTCGGACAAACTCGTCATTGTACTCCTGCGGGAGTCGAGCCTGCTGGCTTGCGGCTGGACGACTTTTTTCCGACCGGTGCGCGGCCTATCTGGCTGGAAACACGGCGCTGCTCGTCCGGTGTGAGCTGGAAGATGTAGCGCACCAGCAACTCGCGATGATCTTTGCCATAGCCTTCAAAAGAGGACGGCGTCGGCCCGGCGAAAACGTAGTGATCGCCATCCTTGCGGAATAGTCCTGATGGCATCGACGTTCCCGGGCTGATGCTCTGCGGATCGGTGATCCAACGCTCGGTCCAGCCTGGCTTGAGGCGCTCCTTGGCCAGCAGGAAATTCGGCGCGGTGGCGGTCTTATCGTGACCGGCATCGCCGGTGGCGTGGCACTTCAAGCAGGGCGCCGCCGTGCTGCTGAACAGGCTGCGCGCCATGTCGGTTTCCTTCGCCGTCAGCGCGGGCAGCCGCTCCGGCGTGTACGGCATGGGCTGTTGCGACAGCGCCTGGAAGAAGCGCACCAGCTTGCGGCGCTCGCCGTCGGAGAAGAAGAACGTGGGCATGCGGATTTTCAAATACGGCCGCACGCCGTTGCGGTGCGTGTCGCTCTGGCTCATGGCCGGGTTGGCCAGGAATCGCATCAGCCATTCCGGATCGACGCGCGCGCCCTCGGTCAGGAGCTTGGGCGGGAACTGCTCCTTCCAGTCGGGATCCTGGAAGCGGCGCACGTTCTGCCACGACGTTTGCTGGCCGGGCGTGAACTGGTGGCAGCCGACGCAATTGTATTTGCGCACCACCCACCAGCCGTCCTGCACGTCGCGCCGCCAGTCTTCCGGCTTGTACTGGTAGGCGGTGGGCAGGGAAGTCTCCTGGCTGCCGAGCAGGAAGGTGACCAGTTCCTGGATCTGATTCTTATCCAGGTGCGGGTCCGGCATGCGCAGCTTCTCGGTCTCCGCCTTCATCATGCCCTGATCGTAGACGTTGGGCATGGCCAGCTTGTGTTCGAAGAAACCTTTGTGGTTGTACCAGTCGGTTTTCGCCGGGCCTTCGGGCAGGCGTGCTTGAATATCCTTATCGGTGATGACTTCTTTGCCCTCCTGCGCTTTCTCGGTGTGCAGCGCGAAATCGAGGCGCTCGAGCGGCTTCGAACCTTCTACCGTCAGCTCGGTGCCGATGCGGCCTTCGTCCTCGAAGCCCGAAATTTCGTGGCAGCCCGCGCAGCCGAAGTGCCGGACCCACTTCTTGCCTTCATCCCTCAGCTTCGGGTCGTCCATGAACGATGCCTCGGCGTACGATGCCGGGTCCTTCTGCCGCTGCGTGATGAGATAGCTGGCAATGTCCGCGACTTCGTCATCGCTCAGCCGCAGGCTGGGCATGACGGTCATCTGCTCGACTTGCAGCTCGTGGCCGTCGTTGGGGCACGTCGAGTGCTCGAAGTCGAACTGGTAAGGCAGGTTGTGCTTGGCGTAGTCCTCGGGGCCGATGTCCTTCTTTTCGTACGGACAATACGGACGCGTGCGCGTGCGCGGATTCTTGATCCAGCGGACGAGGTAATCGTAGTTGACCTTCTCGCCGACGCGCGTGAGGTTGGCGGCGAAGTCTCCGCCCTGCATCTCCGAACCTTCGCCGATGGAGTGGCAGCCCATGCAGCCGCGCGTCTCGAACAAATCTTTGCCGCGGCCGGCATCGCCCTTGGGCGCGGTGGGCAGTTTGTCGGTAAGCGCGGTTTGCCACAGATACGCCGAGATCGCCTTGATCTGCTCGTCGTTGAGGCGGAAGTTTGGCATCTTGGTGGTGGGCCGGAAGTCGGTGGGCTTGTGCAGCCACACCGGGATCCAGTTTTTGTTGAGCTTGGTGCGGACTTCTTTCAGATCGGGTCCGATCTTCTTCTCAGTCGCGCAGCAGGTCGCGCGAGTGGAAGTCGAGCTGCTCGATCTGTCCGGCAATCCTGCTGTTGGCCACTTTCAGCGCTTCGGCCTCGGCGTACAGGCGATTGGCGGTGGCGTTGTCGGAAGCGTTGTCCGCCTGCTTGGTGACCATGGCTGCGGTGCGAAGATTGGCCGCCTGCTCTTCCTCCTTCTGCTTGATCTGCTGCTGGACGTTGAGCAGGTCTTCGGGCTCGCGGTCGTAGCCTTCGTAGCGATGGCACCCGTTGCAGCCGCGCTGGCGGAAGAGGAACTTGCCCTCGCTGATCACTTGTCCCACGTTGCCGGTGGTGAGGTGCAGCATCATGTCGGCGGCGTGGCAAGTCTGGCAGCCCGCTTCGACATTCTGCTTCTGAAACAGCGGCCACAACCAGTGCTCGTAATCGCCGTGTCCCTTGACGACGCTGGTAGTCGCGCGGCCATTACCCTGGTGGCAGGGAGAGCAGCCAAACTTCTCGGGATCGTGGATCTTCAACAGCTCTTCGTCGGGATGGCTAGTGAGGGCCCGCGCGTATTCATCGGGCTTGCTGCCCTTCACCGACATGCTCGCGGCCGTCAGCTTGACCGGCTCGCGGATGGCCATGTGGCAGGACTCGCAGCGGTCCACGATGTTGGCCGAGGCCACGTTGATCTGCACGATCTTCGAATCCCACTCGGCCGTCTTCTTCTGAAGACCGGCAATCTGTTCCGGGGTCAGGCTGACAAGATGCTCTTTCAGGTAATCGTCGCGCTTGGTTCTGGCTTCAGTGACGGGCTTGAGCAAGTCGCCGAGGTCTGCGTTCAGCTTGGCTTTCTCCTCGCGCAGGCGGTTGTATTCCTCTTCCAGTTGGTCGAAGTTGAAGTCCTTCCGGCTGCCGTCAGGAAACTTCACCGTGGACTGCTCCGCCTTGTACTTATCGAGCTGACGCTGCTTGGACGCTTTGCTCGAGGCGCTGTCGGTGGTCTCCATCTCGTAGACCTTGGCGTTGACCCAGGCGCGCCGATCCGTGAATACGTTCTGCACCGCCAGCAGATTGGCCGAGACTGCCTTCAGCTTCTCGTTGAGCTGCTTCATCGCCGGCGCGGCTTGCTTGTCGGCGGCATCGGCATCGTCGGCCAGCTTGCGGTATTCGGCATCGCTCTCGACGTCTTTTTCCGACTGCACCGATTGCGAGCGCGCGCCTTTCAGGAACGCGCTATAGCGTTGCCGGAATTCTTCCTGATACTTCTTCCACGGGCGCTGACCGTAGTCTTCGTCCCACAGCGCCCAGAACAGCGACCCCACCAGCAGCAGAATCGCAACCAGATAGTAGAGGGCGTAGGACCGCGTAACGACGGGATCCTGGTCTGGCGTCAGGGGTTCAGCCACGACGGTCCTCCATTACTCCTCCCGCATTGCGCAAAAGCGTCATATGTTGAACCACGGCGTAATCCACACGTACTTGATGTGAAACAGCAGGCGGAAGAGCATTTTGATGGGCAGCGCGACCATCATGAGCGAAAACGCCGCCACCAGCGAATACTGCAGGATGCTCATGCGGGCGAAATCTTTGGCCATGAGGCGGCGGAAGAGCAGTGTCAGCGCCAGCCCGCCGGCGGCGAAGTAACCGCCCACCACAATGGCCCCGAAGATCAGCTTGCCCAGATTCGACGTGATGCCAAAGATGTCCGGCAAATCGCGGTTCACCTCGTAGATCAAGCGGCTGTGGTCCCAGGTCTGCCCCGGCCAGAACCACTGCCAGCCGGGACCGCGAATGAATGTCCCGATAATAATCATCGCGACCCACAGCAGCAGGAATCCAAAGCAGAAGGTACCGATGGCGAACTTGCGCTGCTTGAGCGTGTAGTAGCCCGAGCCCAGCGGGTTGGTGTCCACGTAGGGAATGATCATGAGCCCTACGATGATCAGCGTGGGCATCACCACGCCTGCAATCCACGGATCGAAGTAAACCAGCATCTCCTGCAGGCCGAGGAAGTACCACGGCGCTTTGGCCGGGTTCATGGTGACATTGGGATTCGACGGCTCTTCCAGAGGCGCGTTCAGCGTGATCGACCACACCATCAGGATGATGGTCACGATGATCGCGGCCAGGAACTCCACGCGCAGCAGGAACGGCCAGACGTGGATTTCTTTTTGCCAGCCTGGGCGGAACGGCCAGGTCTTGCGGTGATGCGTTTTGGCCAGCGCGGGATTGGTCTCCAGTTGCTCGATGAGCTGGTCGTTGGCGGCCGCCTGCTTGACGCCCAGATAAATGTAGAAGGCCAGCAGCGGAATCAGCGCCACGATGGGCACGTTGTCCGGAGCGGAAGCGATCTCCCAAAGTTGATGCCAGTCCATGTCAGCTCCCTCGTAGCGCCGGCGTCTCGCCGGCTGGCGTGGCGGCGTCCCGCCGCCACATCGTCACGATTATTCTCCCGCCGCTTTCGCGCCCCGGCGCTGCTTGTCGGCTTCCGACGCCAGCATTACCGGCGCCGGTCCGCTGATCCCGCCGTCTTTTCTCACCCGCCAGAAGTGCACGATCATGAAGACCGAAGCGACGATGGGAATGCCGATGCAGTGCCAGATGTAGGACCGCAGGAGCGCGTTGGCGTCCACGATCGATCCGCCCAGCAGTCCGAAGCGAATATCGTTATATGGCGTCATGCCGAGCTGATGTCCCAACGGGCCTTCATGTCCGAGAAGCGGCGTGGCGCGCGCCATGTTCGTGCCAACGGTCACGGCCCAGAAGCCGAGTTGATCGTCCGGCAGCAGGTAGCCGGTGAACGAAAGCAGCAACGTCAGCACCAGCAGGATCACGCCCACTGTCCAGTTGAACTCGCGTGGCTTTTTGTACGACCCGGTGAGGAACACGCGAAACATGTGCAGCCAGACGGCAATCACCATCAGGTGCGCGGCCCAGCGATGCATATTGCGTAGCAGCTTGCCGAAGGGCACGTCGGCTTCGAGGTAGAGCACATCGCGGAACGCCTGCACCTTGCTGGGATGGTAGTAGAACATCAGCAGCACGCCGGTGAAGGTCAGCACAATAAAGAGGTAGAACGTGATGCCGCCCATTCCCCAGGTGTAGCTGTAGCGCACGGCGTCGCGGTTGATCTTGGCCGGGTGCAAGTGCAGGAAGACGTTGGAGAGCACGCCCAGGGCTCGGTTGCGGGGTGTGTCATCGTGCTTGTGGCGGAAGATGGAAGTGAAGACCTGGGTCTTGGTGGGGTCTTTGAGCCCCTCCACCTGTTCCTTGGTCTTGGTGATGAGTTCCGCGTTGATATCGCGGATCTCCTTCACCAGGCCGGCGCCATTGCCCTTGGCGCCGTTGCCGCCGGCGCCATCTCCTCCGGCCCCTGGCTTTGTTTCTTTGACGTCCTTTTCGTCTGCCATTGCCCCACTCCTCTCGGTCCAAGACGAAACCTGCCGCGCTGCGGGCGCGGGTTACGCGGGCAGAAATGCGCCCTTATCGTCGAACTGGCTTTGCTGTCCCTTGGGCCAGGAGTAAAGGTGCGCCGTGTCGACGAGGATCTGGCCGTCCGGCGCCAGTTCGATGTGGGCACGGTCCATGGGACGCGGCGCCGGACCCTCGAAGTTGATGCCTTCGCTGTCGTAGCCCGAGCCGTGGCACGGACACTTGAATTTGTTCTCCGCCGACTTCCAATCGGGCGTGCAGCCCAGGTGAGTGCAGCGCGCATAGATCACAAACAGACGATCGGGCGTGCGGTCCACCCATATGCGATATGCCTGCAGCCACTTCTCGGTGACGCCTAAACCGTAGTCGGTGGGATATCCGATCTTGAATACCGTGCTGGGCTCAAACAACGTGCGCGGCAGGAAGAAACGGAAGAAGGCCAGCAACCATGCCGCCAGGAATGCCGCTACGCCAGCCCATACCAGACGACGGCGACGTTGATCGGCCTCGGTGTTTTCGGGACCGGTGGCGGCCACCCCGCCGGCAGCAGCAGCCTTCGAAGTGCCGACGGCGGGAGTTCCGACATAACGTGTAGCCGCGCCTTCGCGGGTGACGGCAGGCGCCGTCGGTATAGCCGCCGCCGGACGTGCTGCCGGAGTTGCCGCCGCGGGCGCTGGAGCGGCAGGGGATGTGCTGCGTGCCGCTGGTGCCGCAGGAGCACCGGCAGGCGCGGCTTCGCCAAGGAGGGCGGCAACTTCCGCATCGGTCAGGGGCACAAGTTCGTGCGCTTGCGGCGCGCCTGCTCGGCGGCGATCGACGACCGGCTCCACTTGCGCCCACCGGCCATCATGGCGGCGACCTCGGCGCTCACCGCTCCCGCTGAAGCAGGCGCAGCAGCCGCTGGCGGGGGAGGCGCGGCTGCAACCGGAGCAGCGGGAGCAGCAGGCGCGCTGGCCGCCGGAGCCGGCGCGCCTTCACCGCGCTCCCAGGGCATGGGCTCACCTGCCTTGAGGGCGGCAATGTCCTCTTCTGACAGCTCCGGCAGCCCGGAACGCTTGCGATAGGCCTGCTCCGCGGCGATGGCGGAGCTGCCCAGCGCCTTTCGGGGTGGCGGTCCGAGCCGGCCTACAGCGCCCGCTGCCGTGTTCGATTGCTGATCTGCCATTCGTCCTCACCCGGAAGCCGCTAATCGGCTGCCAGAAGCTGTTCTTCTCTCACGCCCGCGGCCTCGAGTACGAGGTCGGCCAGGGCGCGAATGAATGTGGGTGAATCGTTCAGCCCGGGCGTCATCTCGAAGCGACGGATGCCCAACTCACCCGCAAGTTTTCGCGCTTCGTGGTCGATTTCGCCCAGCGTCTCCACGTGGTCGGAGACGAACGAAACGGGCACCACGCAGACTTCTTCGATCTTTTGTTCCGCTACCTGGCGCACCGTGGCGCGCAGTGTCGGTTGCAGCCAGCGGCTTGCGCCGACTTTGCTCTGGTAACAAAGCCGATGACCGTTCGACCAGCCGCCGCGCCGCATCGCGAGGGCCACCGTCTCTTCGATCTGCCGCTGATAAGGGTCGCCGCGCTCGACCACCGCGATGGGGACGCTGTGCGCGCTGAAGATGAGCTCAGGCCGCGAGGGATCGTCGAAGCGCGCGAGCGTACGGTCAATCGACTCAGCCAGAGCGTCCAGGTAGCCCTCATTGCGGTAGAACTCGGTGACGACGTGGACAGTCTTGCCGTTGGGCTGATACCGGCGGTTCCACTCGTTCAGGCTGCTGCCCGTGGTAGCGCCGGAATATTGAGGATAGAGCGGCAGCAGCACGATTTCATCACAATCGGCGCGCTCGAGAGCCGCGACCGCCTCCGCGGTGAACGGATGCCAATAGCGCATGGCGACGAAGCAACACGCGTCGAGGCCGCGAGCTTCGAGTTCAGCCTCAAGCGCCTGCGCCTGCCGCTCGGTGTTGCGGCGAATGGGCGAGCCTCCGCCGATGGTCGCGTAGTGGTGCCGCACTCTGTGGGCGCGGGTGCTGGAGATCAGCTTGGCGAGCGGCTTGCGTCCGAGGCGAGCGAACGGGAAATCGATGATATCCGGGTCGCAGAACAGATTGTAAAGAAAAGGTTCGATCGCCTCGAGTGTGTCCGGACCACCGAGTTGAAATAGCACCACGCCTAAACGGTTTGCCTTCATTCCCCCACGGTCCCTGAGAATGGCCAGCAGTTTAAATAAAGCCAAGCGGCGGCGTCAAACTTGAGCCGCTTCAGGCGATCGCCCCCGCTCCACACAGGTGAAGGGACACGCCTTCAGGCGTGCCGCAAACCATGCTTACAAGACCTCGGCTTCAGCGCTTAGGAGAGCACAGGGCCTAATGGCCATTCATTTATCGGGATCTAACGGCATGGCTGAAAGCCATGCCCCTTCACTTTTTGTTTTCTGATCACTGAGTCCCTTGCGGCATCCACTTTTTTCTTCGATTTGTGCACGACAAATCCCTCACGCGTATCACCTGAAGCGTATGCCACCGCCTGTCGGGCAGATTCGATGAGCCGTGTCCCAACCTTAGACATGATCCAGGTTCTCCTCGTGGCTGCTGGCCGGTTCCGGCGCCTCCTGCATCGCCTCGATCACCGCATCGGCGAATTGAGTAGTAGAGGCGTCGCCGCCCACGTCGCGGGTCAGCGTCTTGCGCGCGCGATAGACGCGGTCGATGGCGGCCTTCACGCGATCTGCAGCTTCCTGCTCGCCGAGATGGCGCAGCATCAGCACTCCGGAAAGCAGAACAGCCGTGGGATTGGCGAGGTCGCGCCCGGCGATGTCCGGCGCGGAACCGTGTACGGCTTCGAAGATGGCGCAACCGTCGCCGAAATTGGCGCCCGGCACCAGGCCGAGTCCGCCAACAAAAGCCGCGCACAGATCGGAGATGATGTCGCCGTAGAGGTTCTCCAGCAGCAGCACATCGTACTGGTAGGGATGCATCACCAGTTGCATGCAGGTGTTGTCCACGATGTGCTCGCCGTAGGTGATCTCCGGGTACGATTTGGACACATTGCGCGAGCAGCGCAAAAAAAGGCCATCGGAGAGTTTCATGATATTGGCCTTATGGATGGCGTGGATCCTCTTGCGGCCGAAGCGCCTGGCGTACTCGAAGGCGAAGCGCGAGATGCGCGTCGATGCTTTCTCTGTGATGATCTTCAGGCTCTCGACCACGCCCGGAACAACCTCGTGCTCGATGCCCGAGTACAGGCCCTCGGTGTTCTCGCGAATGATGATCAGGTCCACCCCCGGATAGCGCGTCGGCAGCCCCGGCAGATTCTGGATGGGACGGAAATTTGCGTAGAGCTCGAAGCGCTTGCGCAAAGCCACGTTGATGGACGAGAAGCCACCGCCGATCGGCGTGGTCACCGGCCCTTTCAGCCCGACGCAGGTGCGCTCGATCGAGTCAATCAACGCTTGCGGGATGTAGTCGCCGTACTTCTCGTAAGCCTCAGCGCCCGCCTCTTGCCTGTCCCATTCCAGCTTCGCGCCGCTGGCGTCGAGGATACGCACCGCGGCCGAGGTCACCTCCGGGCCAATGCCGTCGCCGGGAATCAGGGTGATGCGATGCATAAAAACCGCTCTTAGCTGTTGGCTCTTAGCTCTTGGCCTGAAGCCAAAAGCCAAAAGCTAAGAGCCAAGAGCGGTAAGCGTCACTTTTCACTTTTCGCCACCCGCGCTATTGCGGGCTCCTTCGTCTTGAGCAGTCCCTTCAGCTCCGCCATGAATTCGCCCACATCCTTGAAGTCCATATAAACGGATGCGAAGCGGACGTAAGCGACTTTATCGATCTTCTTCAGCCGCGACATGATCAGCTCGCCGATGTCGCTGGTTTTGGCCTCGCGCTCCGGGGAATCGATGACCAGGCCCTCGGCCTCGTTGACAATCTGCTCCAGCTTGCCCATGGAGACGGGCCGCTTTTCGCAGGCGCGCAGCAGGCCGGAGAGCACTTTCTGGCGCTCGAACTTCTCGCGCCGCCCGTCTTTTTTCACCACCATGTAAGGGATTTCGTCGATGCGCTCGTAGGTGGTGAAGCGCTTGCCGCACTTCAGGCACTCGCGGCGGCGGCGGATCGACTCCGCTTCTTTACTCTCGCGCGAGTCCACCACTTTGTCATTTATGAATCCGCAAAAGGGACATTTCATGGTGGAAAGGATTATCGTTATTCCCGCTTCATTCTATCAGCCGAAAATTGGGGAAGTGGGTAATTGGGTAATTGCGTAATTGAAAAACAGCTCGCAGGCGCCGGCCGGCCCATTACCCAATTACGAAATTACCCAATCACTCAATGATTCAATTCCCCGGGCTGGGTTCGATCTCCGGCTCCGACGCTCTCTCCCGGCTCATCTTGGTGAATGACAGGTGCTCGCGGTGGGCCAGGATGAGCCCTGCGGGAATGACCACCATGAAGCAGACCAGCCACAGCATGATGCCGCAACTGACGGCCATCTCGTTAGGGACGCCGAAGTAGTGGTTGAGCCCGCCGATGGTGGCCGCCTGCATGCCACCGCCGATGGCCGGCAGTTGCACCAGCGATCCGACCATGCTGAAACCGATGATCAGCACTACGTGCGGCACCGTCAGTTCGCGCAGCGGCGAAGGATAAGCGTGCATCACCTGGCGATAGGTCACTGCAATCAGTAACCAGATCAGCAGCGAGAGTCCCGCCAACTGGAGAAACGATGCGAAGTCATGGACGGTGTTCAAACCCTCACTGAAGGCGAACACTTTGCGCTCGGCATGGTGTGCCAGGTTGGGCGCCCAGGCCGCGAATACACGCTGCACAAAGCGAGCTACCCCCGCCGCGTTGCGCCGGATCAGAAAAGCGCTCCCTGCAAGGGAAAGCACCAGGGCGATGAGAATCACGCCGGCAATCAGGAAGTCGTGCCGGTAGCGCTCGAGTACCGGAAGCCCGCTGAAATCCATGGTGAAGATGTCGATGGTCATCAGCACGGTGAAGGAGCCGATGTCGAAGATGCGCTCCACCGCCCACACCGCAAGCTGGGACGACATGCTCAGTCCTTCGCGGCGGGCGATCAGGTATGGCCGCGCGAACTCTCCCGGACGTCCCAGCAGCGCCAGCCCGGTAAAACCGATGAGCGTGGGCGCAATCAAACCCCGCGCCCGCGCGTGGCAAACCGGCCGCAGGAAGACCTTCCAGCGCACCGCCCGCAACAAGTAAGTGGCATAGATCAGCCCGACCGCGCTCAACAGGTAGAGCTTGCGCGTGTCCGCCGTCTGGTCCCAAAACACGCCCCAGTCGAAGTGCCGCCACTCGCGGAACTGCACATACACCAGCCCGGCCAGCGCCGCCACTACGACTACGGATATAACGATGCGTTTCCTGGTCATCGGGGGCACGCGTACGGGCAAGGCCAAACTAACCGACGGCGCACACCGGGGTCAATGTTGAGGCGTTTAGCGGGCGTGAGCGTAGCGGGAGCCCGCTGCCGAAATCCTGAGCGAAGCGAAGGATCCTAGTTGGCGACGGACGCTGTGGGCTTCTGGGGCTTGGCTTGCGATTGGCTGTCGGCACGCGCCTTTTTCGGTGTGGTGGCGGTGTTGGATTTGGCGTTTGGCTTGGCCGCAGCCCCGGAGCCCCCAGCAGGCGCGGATTTGGCCGGCTGCGACGAGGAGCGCGCCGCCAGCTTGGTGCGGTTGAAGTCTTTGATTACGCGCGCCACGTAGGCATGGGTTTCGCGGTAGGGAGGCACGCCGTTGTACTGCGCCACCCGATGTGGCCCGGCATTGTACGCGGCCAGGGCCTTGGCCATGTCGTTGTTGTAGAGCACCAGCAGGTCGCGCAGGTAGCGGGTGCCGCCTTGGATGTTCTCAGCCGGGGCAAAGGCGTCCTTCACTCCTAACTGGCTGGCGGTTGAGGGCATGAGCTGCATGAGGCCCTGCGCGCCTTTGGGCGAGACCGCGCGCGAATTGAAGCCGCTCTCCGCCTTGATGACGCTGCGGATCAGGTCGGGATCCACGCGGTGCTGATCGCTGGCCGAGTTCACCAAGCTGTCCACTTCCTCGCGCGTGGAGGTCGCGGCGGTCGGCGGAGGGGGCGGCAGCGGGATCTCCTGGCGGTCGAGGGAGACGATTTCCTCCGTGGGCACGTCCACAAAGCCGTGGCTGGGATCGGCGGAAACATACAGCCGGGTCACGCCTTGCAGCTTTTCCTGGTGGTCGTGGCGAATGCTGAAGCCGTTTCGCAGGACCGCATCATAAACGACCTGCATGCCCGGAGAGGGGGCGTCGGCGGCCCAGGCAGCGGTCGCAAAGATGACCAGCAGCATTCCGCGTTTGAGAAAATGTACTCATCTACCCGAACAGCACTCCCTCCACCGCCGCGGCCACACCGCTTTCTTCATTGGAGAGGGTTACCCGCCAGCCGTTCTGCTTCAGATCCTCGCGGGCATTGCCCATGATAACCGGAACACCGGCGAATTCGAGCATCTCGACGTCATTATAGTTGTCACCGATGGCCATGACCTGTTCCCGCGTAAGGCCACGATGGCGGGCCCACCGCTCCAGGGCATGTCCTTTGGAACAGCCCTGGTTCAGCACGTCGACGATTACCAGGTCGCGCGCATCATAGCGGGTCTTGAGGACGGTAATGCGGTCGGCCAGGGGAGCCGCTCGAAGCCGCCCTTCCGCCTCCTGCATGCGCGCGATGGTCCCGCAGAACATGGCTTGAATCGGGTCCGTCACCAGCGCCCGCTCGATGGGGACCACGAAGTCAATGTATTGCAGGTTGTTTTCGATCCAGCGCTGGATGTGGGAAGTCAGTTCTTCGGTTCGCTCCAGCGCCAAAGCTCCCTTTCCCTCGCGGTCGAAGGTGAGCACCAGGTTGCCGCGGTATGGCTCCATCAGCGCAATCAGATCGCGCGCCGTCTGCGCGGGGAGCAGGTCGCGATGGAAGAGTTCACCTTGGGCCGAGCGGGTAACCGCGCCGTTCGAACTGATGAGCCAGAGGTCCAAGCCAAGCGACTGCGCGATGGGCAGGGCGAACTGGTGACGCCGTCCCGTGACCAGCACGATCTCGACCCCAGCCTGATGTGCGCGCTTCAGCGCGGCGAGATTAGCCGCGGAAACCTGAAATTGGGGATCGAGAAGAGTGCCGTCGATATCGATCGCGAGCAGTCGTATGGCCGGGTTCACTGCCGTGATTCTAGCAGCCTGGGTCCCCCAGAAGGCCCGTCTTGGCGGTGGAAATCCGCTCTCGCCTACTCCCCGCCGGCGTAATAGCCGCGCCGCGCCGATACCTGCAGGTTGGGATCGCGAGCGATAATTTCCAGCGAGCGGAAGCGGTCGCCGCCCGGCGTGCCTGGCTTGAAGTACACCGCGTATCCCAGCCGCAGATCCTGCGCGATCTTGGCAAACGCCGGTTGCTCGCCCGCGGGAGGAATAAAAAACGTTCGCCCGCCGGTGCCCCGAGCCAGGTCCAGCAGGACTTTGTCGCCGGCGGACCTTACCCGCCGGCGTCTGGGAGTGATGGTGTAAATGGTGACATTGGCCCGCTGCGCGGCTTGCAGAACGTCGGACAGGCTGTGGGCGCTGACGTTGTCCTCGCCGTCGCTCAGCAGCACGATGGCCCGGCGCTGGGGAAGGGACGAGTCGGTGTTGCGCAATTCATCGGTTGCCGCAATCAGTGCGTCATAGACGGAACTGAGCGACACGCCGGCCACCGGGCGCAGCCCTGCTTCGAGACGGTCGGCATCGCCGGTCAGCGCTTGCGTCGTCTCCACCCGATAACGAAACCCAATCACAGCCGCTTGGTCAACGTCTGGCCGTAGCACCGTGCGCAGGAAGTCGAGCGCTACCTGGCGCTCGAACTTCAGGTCCTTCTGCATGGAATCGCTCCAGTCGACCACCAGCGCGAGGCGCAGCGGCAGTTCGTCCTCGCGGCGAAGCTCGGTGATCGCCGCCGGCTTGCCGTTTTCCAGGATCTGCAAATCGTCGGGGCTGAGTCCGGTCACCGGCTTGCCGCTGCGGTCTGTGACCGCAAGCTGGACAGCGACCTCAGCCACCTGGCTCTGCACCACGAAGGGCGCTTCTTCGGTCGTCCACAGGGCGGATTTCGCCAGACGAAGTGTGGCCGGCTGCTGGGCGAATGCAGCCCCCCCGAGCCCCAACAACCCTAATGCCAATGCGAACGTTTTTCTGCGCATGGATTCCCCACCCGCCGCGCCAATGTCTCTTTACCCGCGGTCCCTCATTTTTTTCCGGCGGTTGCAGGTGGCAACGCCGGACCCCACGTTAGAGTGCTCCAGCGCGCAAAACGCTGGATGCCCTCCAAGGAATTTGTCGGCTATTAGATAAGAAAGACCAGTGATTCCGGCAGTTACGCTAGTACCTGTCCGTTTCGTTCCGGGAACCGTCCCGTCCAGGGCGCATGCCGCCACTTTGTTACACTTCCCCGGCTATGGCGAAGGTCGCCTTCCTGGAGTGCTCGAAGTGCGGTGCGCGCCTCTCCTCGGACGAGCCACGAACCATCTGCCCCAAGGATGGCGGCTCGCTCTACGTTCGCTACGACCTCGGAGCGCTGCGCGGGCGATTCACCCCGGCGATGCTCGCCGGTCGCGCCGCCAGCATGTGGCGCTACTCCGAGGTACTGCCCGACGCCGAACCGGTTTCCCTGGGCGAAGGCTTTACGCCTCTGCTTCGTAGCCGCCAATACTCAAACGTCTGGATTAAAGACGAAGGCCTGAATCCCACCGGCACGTTCAAGGCGCGCGGGCTGTGCGTGGCCGTGACCATGGCGCGAGCCTATGGGCTGAAGAAGCTGGCCGTCCCATCGGCGGGCAATGCTGCCAGCGCTCTGGCTGCGTATGCCGCGGCTGCCGGAATTGAAGCGCACATCTTCATGCCACGCGATGTTCCCGCAGGCGAACCTGGTCGAGTGCCGCAGCTATGGCGCGCGGGTCACTCTGGTGGACGGCCTCATCAGCGACTGCGCCCGCATGGTCGCCGAGCGCAAAGAGCGCGAAGGCTGGTTCGATATCTCCACCCTCAAGGAGCCCTTTCGGGTGGAAGGCAAGAAGACCATGGCCTACGAGATCGCGGAGCAATTGGGATGGGAGGTGCCCGACGCAATCGTCTACCCCACCGGCGGTGGCGTCGGCCTGATCGGCATGTGGAAGGCCTTTGAAGAAATGGAGGCTCTGGGTTGGATTGGCAAGAAGCGACCGCGCATGATTTCCGTTCAATCCACCGGTTGCGCGCCCATTGTTAAAGCATGGGATGAAGGGAAGGCGGCATCCGATCCCTTGGCCAAATGCCGCGACGGTGGCCGCCGGTCTGCGCGTTCCCAAGGCCTATGCCGATTACCTTGTGCTGGACATTCTCCGCCAGAGCCAGGGCGCGGCACTCGCTGTTACCGACGCCGAGATCATGGACGCCCTGCGCACCTGGGCAAGCCACGAAGGCATCTTCGCCGCTCCCGAAGGTGCTGCCGCGCTGGCCGGTTATCGCCGCCTGCTGGAAAGTGGATTCTTCCAGCCGGAGCAGAAGGTCGTGCTGCTCAACACCGGTTCCGGACTGAAATACGTCGACGTCATTGCCGCGGCGGAGAAGAAAGCGCCGCAAACCCGTGCAATCGGCGGAATCATCGGGCCGTACTAGATATCCACGGATGCGCTGCCCAAAGTGTCAATTCGATCATGAATTGCAGACCACCGAGTGTCTGAAGTGCGGAATCGTCTTCGCGCGATACCAGGCAGCGCTCGACGGAGCCGCGCAGGCTGGTCGTTCCGTGCCCGTGACTCCCTCAGCGCCTGCGTCTGATACTGTCCGAGACGATGCCCGCAGGGAGCTGAAGTATCGGACACTCGCGCTTCCGTTGGCATTGCTCGTGGCGCGCCTGGTCGCGGGCACGGGCCTTCGAATGGCGGCAGGCATGCTCGCAATGGTTCTGCACGAGAGCGGGCACGCCATCACTGCCTGGCTTACCGGCCGCTGGGCAGTCCCCCTGCTCTGGGTCACCCCACATGGAGAACAACGGTCCTGGTACATCGTTCTGGCTCTTTCAGCCGCCATTCTTTTTGGGGGATATAAAGCGTGGCAGGCGCAGCGGTGGGTATGGGTTTTTGCCGCCGGCGCAGTGCTCGTCCTGCAACTGATCGCCCTAAGTGTGCCTGCGGGGGCCCTGATCGTTTTTTTCGGGGATGGCGGCGCAATGGTGCTGGCCACAGTCCTGATGGCCACGTTTTACGCTCCGCGCGACAGCACCCTGTATAAGAGTTGGGGCCTTCGCTGGGGATTGCTGGTCATCGGGGCGCTGAGCTTCGTGCACGTCTTCTTGCTATGGTCAGGACCGTATGAAGACCTTCCGTTCGGAGAGATCGAGGGAGTGAACCTCTCCGATCCCAGCCTGCTCACCGAAATGTACGGCTGGTCTGTTACAAGAATGGTCGATTGCTATGTCCATCTGGGCGAGGTCTGCCTTGTGGCCCTGTCCGGACTGTACCTTTGGGGATTGGTCTCGGCGTATCTGGAAATAGTGCGCAGCGAAGTTACAAAGGTCTGAGAATCCTTAGTCCGTATCGAACCGCTGCTCTTTAAACGGGTCTCCATACATGTGATACCCGTTCTGCTCCCAGAAGCCGGGCGCGTCGTGGTCCAGGAATTCCAGGCCGCGCACCCACTTCACTGATTTCCAAGCGTACAGGTGCGGCACGACGAGCCGGAGCGGATAGCCATGGTCGGGCTCGAGCGGCTGCCCGTCGTGGTGGGTGGCGAAGAGCACGTTGTCGCGGTCGAGGTCGGCGAGCGGCACATTCGCCGTGTAACCCTGCTCGGCATGCACCAGCACATAAGCGGCGCCGGGCTTGAGCTTCACCAGCTTGAGCATGTCGCGGAAGAGCACGCCCTCCCAGCGATTATCGAAGCGGCTCCAGCGGGTAACGCAGTGGAAATCGCTGGTGACGGTGGACTTTGGCAGGCGGTTGAATTCTTCCCACGTGAGCCGCACCGGCTGCTCCACCAGTCCGGTGATGCGGAAGTCCCAGCGCGCGGCATCGAATTTCGGCACCGATCCGTATTGCAAGACCGGCCACTTCAGCGTCGCTGCCTGCCCGGGCGGCAGACGGCCGGCCTCGCGCATCTTCTGCTCTAATTGCTTGCGCTCATTGCCTTCGAACAGCATGACAGTTGGATGTGCGGCGAGGGAGGAAGTTTCGTCAAAGGCGTGCCGCCCGCACGTAGCGCCGCCGTCTCGGCGGCTGTCGCGTGGGCGTCTCGCCCACGCCCTGAGGGCGGGACGCCCTCAGGACAGCCGGCAGGATGCCGGCGCTACATCTACTCTGCAGCAGAGTAGGTGTGCGTCGCCCTCCGTGTAGAATCAAAAAGTAATCTTTGGCATGAGTTCCATTTGAGCAATGCCCCACCCGAATACCCAACCTGGAGACTCGCGCTACGATCCGCAGCGCATCGAGGAGAAGTGGTCGGCGCGCTGGGAGCAACAGCCGGAGCTGTTCCGCGCCGAGCCCTTCGATTCGCCGCGTCCGAAGTACTACGTGCTGGAGATGCTGCCGTATCCCTCGGGCGCGCTGCACATGGGGCACGTGCGCAACTACTCCATCGGCGACGCGCTGGCGCGCTACATGTGGATGAAGGGCCACAACGTGCTCCACCCCATGGGCTGGGACGCATTCGGCCTGCCCGCCGAGAACGCCGCCATCAAGAACAACACGCCGCCCAAGCAGTGGACGCTCTCCAACATCGCGCACATGAAGGCGCAGATGAAGCGCCTGGGCTTCGCCTACGACTGGTCGAAGGAAGTCACCACCTGCCTGCCGGAGTACTACCGCTGGAACCAATGGTTCTTTTTGAAGATGTACGAGCGCGGGCTCGCGTACCGCAAGAAGAGCCGGGTGAACTGGTGTCCGGAGTGCGCGACGGTTTTGGCGAACGAACAAGTCGTCGACGGCTGCTGCTGGCGGCATGCCGAGACGCGGGTCCAGCAACGCGACCTCGAGCAGTGGTTCCTGCGAACCACGAACTACCAACAGGAACTGCTCGACGATCTCGACCGCCTTCCCGGCTGGCCGGAGAAAGTCCGCACCATGCAGCGCAACTGGATCGGCCGCAGCCAGGGCACGCTGGTGGACTTCAAACTCGATGGCCCAGCAGGGCCGGCGGGCGACAAGATCTCGGTGTTCACCACGCGCGTGGACACGATTTTCGGCGCGACCTCGGTGCAGCTTGCCCCCGAGCATCCGCTGGTCGCCGACCTGGTCGGCGACAATACCGAACTGTACACCAAGGTGGACCAGTTGACGGCCGAGCAGCGCCACGCCAAGGAAGCCGGCGATGTGGGCGAGATCGAGAAGCACGGTGTCTTCACCGGCCGCAACGCCATCAATCCGTACAACAACGAGAAAGTGCCGATCTGGGTGGCGAACTACGTTTTGATGGATTATGGGACGGGCGCGATCATGTCCGTGCCGGCGCACGATGAGCGCGACTTCGAGTTCGCCAAGAAGTACGGCCTCGAGGTTCGCATAGTCATCCTGCCGCGGCGCGAGGGCGAACCGCCCGAAGCCGGCAAGGGAGACGTCGCCATGCTGCCTTACAGCGGCACCGACAGCATGTTGATCAACTCAGGCCCCTACGACCAACTCTCCTGTGACGAGGCCATGCAGCGCATGGCGCAGGACGCCGAGCGCGGCGGCTTCGGCAAAGCCGCAGTCACGTATCGGCTCAAAGACTGGGGGATCTCGCGCCAGCGCTATTGGGGAACGCCCATCCCCATGCTCTATTGCGAGCACTGCGGCATCGTGCCCGTTCCGGAGAAGGATTTGCCCGTCGTTCTCCCCGAGAACGTGGACATCACTCTCACCGGCGGTTCGCCGCTGGGCAGGGTCGAGGAATGGGTCAACGCGAAGTGTCCGGCCTGCGGTGGTCCGGCGCGGCGCGAGACCGACACCATGGACACCTTCGTTGATTCGTCCTGGTACTTCTATCGCTATACCGATCCGACCATGACGACCGCGCCCGTGGATCGCAAGACCATCGCCTACTGGTTCGAGATCGACCAATACATCGGCGGAGTCGAGCACGCGATTTTGCACCTTATCTATTCGCGCTTCTGGACCAAAGTCATGCGCGACCTGGGCCTAGTCGCCAACTCGGAGCCGGTCGAGCGCCTGTTCACCCAGGGCATGATCATCAAAGATGGCGCCAAGATGTCGAAAAGTCTGGGGAACCTGGTGATCCCCGACGACATGATCGCGCGTTATGGGGCGGATGCGACGCGCATGTATACGCTCTTCGCCACTTCGCCCGATCGCGAGCTCGATTGGCAGGACGCAGGGCTGGAAGGTATCAGCCGTTTCCTGGCGAGGATTTATCGTTTCTTCTCGACGACACATGAATCGCCGCCGGAACCGCAACCGGCAGATCGCAGGATTCTGCGCAAACTGCACCAGACCATCCGCCGGGTCACCGAGGACTTCAACGGCCGCTGGCACTTCAATACTTCCATTGCTGCGTTGATGGAGCTGCTGAATCTTGTCCTCGAGGGCGGCGAGATGGAGAAGCAGGCGGCGATGAGCTCGCAGGTGCAAAAAACCTTTCAGCGGAATTTTGTGCTCATGTTGCACCCCTTCGCTCCCTATCTTGCGCACGAGCTGTGGGAGATGCTGGGCGAAACTTCGAGCCTGCTGCGCGCGCCCTGGCCTAACTACGATCCCGCGCTGGCCAAGGAAGAGGAAGTCGAGATCGTAGTGCAGATCAACGGCAAGATTCGCGACCGGCTCTTCGTTGCCGCGGGCTTGTCCGAAGAAGAGCTGCAGCGGCTGGCGCTCGCGGCCCCCAAGGTCCAGGCCGCGCTCGACAGCAAGAAGGTAGTCAAGGCAATAGTCGTACCGGGCAAGCTGGTCAACCTCGTGATGCGGTAATAAAAGCCACGGATTCGCACGGATTAAGCGGATTTTTTCCGATCCGTGTCCGATCCGTGTAATCCGTGGCGTTTGTTGGCGTTCTATGTCTTCAGAGTCTCCCATCAGCGAAGGTTTTCGGACTGCATTCCGCGAGCCGGCGATTGTGCTGGCCGAGATCGCCTGGCGCTGGAGCTTTGGCGTGGCGGCATCGGCGCTCGTGATCGCTTCGTCTCTCGCTTACCTGAGCACTCTGCCGATCACCGGGATGGAGATGTTGCTGCTGCGCAGCCGAATCCCATGGCTGATCGCCGATGTGATCGGGCAGATTGTTCGCGGCAGCGGTCCGCGGCTGGCGATCGTGATCGCGATCATGCTGCCGGCAATTTGCATCATCTGGATTGCGGCTGCCAGCCTCGGCCGCGCGGCCACGCTGAAGGCGCTGCTTCGCCGCGAGGCCTCGGTGTCGCTTGCGCCACAGTTCGGGCTCAGCTTCCTGCGGGCGAGCGTTACCGTGGCTGCGCTGATTGGATACCTGGGAGCGTTGATCGTCGCCGGGCGTGCGGCGGGTGCTGGGGACGAGGTTCGCGCGGGCATTTTCCTCGTGGTCTTTGTGGCGCTCGCAACCGCGGTTGCCGCGGTGCGTTCGCGTCTGAACTGGTTCCTTTCCTGGCGAGCGATCTCCGCCGCGCGCGACGGGTCACGACACGTTTGCCGCCGTCGTTGCAGCGGCCATCGGCCTTTTCCGGCGCCATGCCGGGAAGTTTGCCGGCGCGGGCGCCGTCTTCGGCACGATTCACGCTGTGTTGTTCGCCTTCTTCACAGTTATCAGCCTGCTGGCATTGGCGCTGGCCGGCAAAGGCCTCCGGGTGTGAGCCTGTTTTTCCTGGCCGCCATCACCCTGGCATATTTCGCTCTGGTGGATGCTGTCTACATCGCGCGCCTGGCAGCGTACGTGGCAATCGATGAAAGACGACCGCAGGCCGCCGCTCGCGCCGGTTGCGGTTGAACCGGAGCCGGTTGCGCCGGAGCCGGAGCCGCCCGTGCCTGGTCCCGAGCCATTGGTAGGAATTAGCTAGGAATCGTTTCTCGCTTTACACTGTCCTCGGATTTTGTCATCTTTATTTATGGAAGCGCAGTCCATCGTTGTCCTCGATTTTGGCGCGCAGTATTCGCAGCTCATCGCGCGCCGCATCCGCGAACAGAAAGTCTTCTCGGTAGTCCTGCCGTGCACCGCTTCGGTGGACGAGATCCACAGCTATTCGCCCGTGGGCATCGTGCTCTCGGGAGGGCCATCGTCGGTGTATGACCATGACGCGCCCAGCGCCGACGATCGCGTCTTCGCGCTCGGCCTACCGGTGCTCGGCATCTGCTATGGACTGCAGCTCATGGCGCACAAGCTCGGCGGCAAAGTGCGCGCTGCGGAGAAGCGCGAGTACGGCCACGCGGTCGTCCAGGTGCTGAACGGATCGCGGCTGTTCCAGGAACTGCCGGCGGAGATGTCGGTCTGGATGTCGCACGGCGACGAGGCGCTGGAGCTGCCGCCCGGCTTCAAGCTGGTGGCGCGCACGCAGAACGCCACCGTTGCTGCCATCGAGGACCCCAAGCGCAATCTGTACGCTGTGCAGTTCCATCCCGAAGTGCACCACACGCGCCAGGGAACGGAGATCCTGAAGAATTTCATCTTCGGCATCTGCCACGCGCGGCCGGAGTGGACGAACCAGCACTTTATCGACGAGACCGTGGCCTCGATTCGCCGAACGGTCGGCGACGGCCGCGCTATCTGCGCACTTTCCGGCGGCGTCGATTCTTCCGTGGCCGCCACGCTCGTGCATCGCGCCATCGGCGAGCGCCTGACCTGCGTGTTCGTCAACAATGGCGTCCTGCGCAAGAACGAGTTCGAGAAAGTGCAGCAGAGCCTGCGCGAGAAACTCGGCCTGAACCTGCTGGCGGTGGATGCGACCGACCGCTTCCTGACAAAACTCGCGGGGGTCACCGACCCGGAGCGCAAGCGCAAGATTATCGGCAATGAATTCATCGCGGTCTTCGACGAAGAAGCGCATCGCATCGAGCAGCAGCACGGCTACGTGGAGTGGCTGGTGCAGGGAACGCTCTATCCCGATGTGATCGAATCGCGCTCTGTGCGCGGGCCGTCGCAGACCATCAAGAGCCATCACAACGTCGGCGGCTTGCCCGAGGATATGAAGCTCAAGCTGATCGAGCCGCTAAAAGACCTGTTCAAGGATGAAGTTCGCCGCATCGGCCGCGACCTGGGAATGCCCGAGGAAATCCTGCAGCGGCAGCCTTTCCCCGGGCCTGGACTCGCGGTGCGCATTCTGGGCGAGGTCACGCGCGAGCGCCTGGAGTTGCTGCGCGAGGCTGATGACATCGTGGTGGGCGAGATCAAGCGCGCCGGGCTCTACAACAAAATCTGGCAATCATTCGCCGTGCTGCTGCCGGTGATGTCGGTGGGCGTGATGGGCGACGCCCGCACTTACGCCTACACCTGCGCCGTCCGCGCCGTGAACTCCGAAGACGGCATGACCGCCGACGTGGCCGAGCTGCCGTGGGAAGTGCTCAAGCGCATTTCTACGCGGATTGTGAACGAGGTGAAGGGGATCAACCGCGTGGTGTACGACACCACGTCGAAGCCGCCGGGAACGATTGAGTGGGAATAGGAACCCGGGGAAGGCCACGGATCTGCACGGATTTCACACGGATCAGAAATTATCCGTTTCATCCGTGAGAATCCGTGGCGTTTTTCTTTTGGCGATTACCGCCCAACGCCGGCCAGCGCGGGCTCCGCTTCATAAATCGGGAACCACGACGTGGCGCCCTTCAGCCGCTGGTTGACGTTCTCGATGTTCTTCACGCCCTCAGTCTCCAGCCACTTGCGGAAGGCCGGCGGACCGTCTTTCGCAAACAGCGGGATGCCGTCTTTCCAGGTGGCGCGGCCGCAGAGCACGCCATTGAACTTTACGCCCGATTCGGCGGCCAGTTCGAGCGACTCGGTGAACTCTGCGTTCGATACGCCGGCCGACAGATAGATGAACGGCCTCGTGGCCACGGCGGCGGCATCGCGGAAGTGCTGCATGGCTTCCTTCTTGCTGTAGGCGGTCTGGCCGGCGTAGGTCTTGGCGCCTTCGACGAACTTCATGTTGATAGGCACTTCGACCTTCAGCACGTCCACGCCGTAGCGGTCCTTGGTGAACTCCGCCATGCTGGCCTTGACGATCTGCGGCTTCTTCTTGGCGTAGTCGAAGCCCTTCTCGTCGAGACCTTCTTCGTAACCGACTAACTCGAGGAAGAAGGGGATATCGTTGGCGCGGCACTCGTCGCCGATGCGCTCCGCCCAGGCGTGCTTGCGGTCGTTGATCTCCGTGGGATCGAATGGCGTGTAGTAGAGCAGGATCTTGACACAGTCGGCGCCGGCTTCCTTCAGGCGGTGCGCCGACCAGTGATCGAGCAGGTCGGGCAAGCGGCCGGGGCCGGTCTTGTCATAGCCGGTCTTTTCGTAGGCGAGGAGCAGCCCGGCATTCTTCGCGCGGCGCTTGGAGGCGGGCAGGCCCCACTCGGGATCGAGCAGGATGGCGCTGGCGTGCGGGGTGAGCACCTCCGTGACCAGCGACTTGAATTCCTGCAAGCCCTCGTCGGTAGCATGCTGGCCGAGAGCCTTCTTCAGTGAGCCGCGCTGATCCATGGCGGCGGCGCCGATCACGCCTTGTGGCGTAGAGACAGCCTTAAGTCCTTTCAGTTTTCCAGGGGTAAGCTTCACGGGATTCCTCCTCTATGATTTCGCGGGGCGGCCTATGATTGGCGGCAATGGCCGGACAGCAACTGCATATTTTAGCACCGGCGAGAGACCGAGAACGGCGATGACGATTCACTGCCGCAGCAGCAGGGTTCCCAGGATGGCACGCTGGCGGGCGATCAGCGACTCGACGCCGCGCTTGGCGAGCTCCGTCATGCGGTGAAGCTGCTCTTCGTCGAAGGCGCGCTGCTCGGCGGTGGCCTGGATCTCGACGATCTTCTTCCCGCCGGTCATGACGAAGTTCAGGTCAACCTCGGCGCGCGAGTCTTCCTCGTAGTTGAGGTCGACCAGGATCTCGCCGTCCACGATGCCCACGCTGGTGGCGGCCACGTAATCGCGAATCGGCGAGGCGGTCAGCGTGCCCGCCTCCACCAGTTTCTGCATGGCAAGTCCCAGGGCGACGAACGATCCGGTGATGGACGCGGTACGGGTGCCGCCGTCAGCCTGGATCACGTCGCAGTCGATCCAGATGGTACGCTCCCCCATGCGAGCGAGATCGGTGACGGCACGCAGTGAACGGCCGATCAGCCTCTGAATCTCGTGGGTGCGTCCGCCGATGCGTCCGCGGGCAGCCTCGCGCGGGGTGCGCGTCAGCGTGGAGCGCGGCAACATGCCGTACTCGCTGGTGATCCAACCCTTGCCGGAACTGCGCATCCACCCGGGGACGGACTCTTCCACCGACGCGGTGCAGATCACGCGCGTGTTGCCGACTTCGATCAGCACCGAGCCTTCCGCGGTTGAAATGTATTCCGGGAGGAGGTTCACCGGCCGCATCTGGTCGGGCGCGCGATTGTCGGAGCGGAAGAACATAACTTCGTCGTCGGTCGTCGGCCTTCGGTCGTCGGCCGGCGGGATCGTGGGTTAGCAACTGAAAGTAAATCAATTCTTAGCAGGTGTCCAACAAAGCCGTACCTGGCCGCGAACGGTTTGGCCGACGGCCGACAGCCGACGACCGTCGACTACCCTCCCATGTCCACGCGCTGCACATCTTCCAGCTCCTGCCCCATGAAGCGCTCGCCCAGGCTGCGGAATTTCTCGACCGAGTCGGTCGCGAAGAACTTCATGCGTGTGAGTATGCGCCGCTCAAGGCCGTCGGCGGTCTGGGGAGGGGCGATGCTCAGGTTTTCGGCGACGCAGCGCGCGGTGGCCTCCGCCGAGTCGACGATCTCCACCCGCCAGGGTGCGACGCTGCGCAGCATCGGCTTGATCAGCGGGTAATGCGTGCAGCCGAGCACCAGCACATCGGGGCCGGTTTCGAAGTCGTGGAAAACATCGTCGAGATAGACGTGCGCGACCTGCTGGGTGACAGGATGCTCCACCCAGCCCTCCTCGATCAGCGGCACAAACAGCGGGCAAGCCTTCTCGCAAACCTCGATGCCGCGCTTCTCCAAAGCCCGTCGGTAGGCATGGCTGCGGATAGTGGCTTCGGTTCCGATCACCAGAACTTTCTTGCGGCGGGTGGCAGCGGCGGCTGACTCCGCGCCCGGCTCGACCACGCCTACTACGCCGACATTCGAGGCGTTGCTGATCGCGTCCAGCGCCAGCGCGCTCGCCGTGTTGCAGGCGATCACCAGCAACTCCGCTCCCTGGGCCTCGAGGAACTTCGTAGCCGAAACGGCGTACTTTGCGACGGTCTCGGGCGACTTCGATCCATAGGGCAGGCGGGCGGTGTCTCCAAAGTAGAGGTAATCCGCCCAAGGAATGCGCGCCACCAGTTCGCGCAGCACGGTGAGGCCGCCCACGCCGGAATCGAACACGCCAATGGTTACTCGTCTCATTGCAGTTGCTCGAGCAATTGCTCCACCGTGGCTACGTCGTAAAAGTCCTCAAGATCGGCATGCCCAGCCAGGGTCTGGCGCTCCTTGCCGTCCACCAGAATCTTTACGCGCGTTACGCCGGGAAGATTCGCCGTCAGAGTCTTGACGACCGAGACGACCGTGAGGGTCTCGACAAAGACCCCGGAGCGATGTCCGTCGGCGAAGTCCGCGGTCGCGTCTACTACTGCGGTGTCTCCGCCCACGAGGAAGACATCCTTGATGTCAGCACCGGGCGCCAGTTCATGGGCCGATGGCCGCTTCACGTACTCGCCCAACAGCGCGTGCAGAATCTCGCGGCCGCGCTGCGCCGGATCGGCGGGTACGGCGATGTAGGCCTCCTGCGCCCGCACGACGCCAGGATTGTCGTAAGCCAGGTAGAAGGTTACACGCGATGCCGGCCCCGAGACAGGGGCCGAGATAGGACGGGTGTCGGGCAGATTCTGCGAGCGCGCCCGCTCGTTGCCTCGCAGGTAATAGAGATAAGCGCCCATGCACAAGACGGCCGCCAGCAGCAGCGCGGTAGCGATGGTGAGGGCGCGGGTCATCGCTCCGCCTCCACTCGCGAGCGTCCAACGACGATGGCTTCGGCGAGGGCAGCGGCGATACGCTGCTGGTACGCTCCCGCGTTGACGCTAGAGACTTCGGGGCTGGCAGGCGCGATTTCAATGGCTATGGCAGCCGCGGCCACGTGGTTCAGCGGCTGCACCGGCGCAGCGAGCGCGGTGCTTGCGATCTCATGCTTGCCGAGCTCGGCTTTGGCGATGTCGGCCAGGGCGCGGCTGCTCAGCATGTATTTGGCTTGCGCCGTGTCCCAGGGCAAGAACGCTCCGGGCGAACTGCTCGCGGAATTGAGCATGGCCGTGCACACCCGCACCCCGCGGCCTTGCGAGGTGGCGTGCAGGCCAACGTAAACCGCGACGCGCGCGGCGTCGGCCATGGCGGCGCGCTGCTCGACGGGAACGGTAACATCGGCATCGCGCGACATGATCGCGTTAATTCCGTGGTTCTGGAGTTCGTTCCGCAGGCGGCGGGCGAAGGCCAGGGTCACGGTCTTTTCTTCCAGGGTCTCGCTCAGCAAGGCCCCGCGGTCGTCGCCGCCGTGCCCGGCATCGAGCATCACCACGAACGGTGGCTTGGCAGTCAGCGACTGCAGAGTAGGAGGCGGCGGCACGGCCACCGCCGACGCGGTTCCGGAGGGCGCACCTTGCGACTCGCCGGGCGCGGCCACGATGTCGATGGTCTTGCGGTCGGCGGAAAACTGCGCCAGAAGCGGCATGCGGCCCTGCACCACCAATTCCGCCTGGCCGTTCTCTTCGGAAAACATGATCAACGACGCCAGCGGATTTTCCTGCCGCAGAAGATAACTGGTGGAAACCACCGGATCGCGATTGAAAGTCATCTTAAGCCTGCCGGGCTCGGTGCTGATCAGGGGATTGACGGGCGCGCTGAAATTCACGCTCAGCTTGCCTTGCCCGAAATCGGTGGTGAAGCGCGTGGCCGCTCCGCCCAGAAAAAGACGGCGGGCCGCATCGTGGTATTCCGTTCTGGTGCCCAGTAGCAGCCCGACGATGGCCGGCAGTGCGCGCAGCGGCACCAATCCGCGGTTGCCCTCCAGCATGAAGGGCGCGGGCAGACCGAACCTCTGCCCAGCTACCCTGCCGAGGGTTACGCCCTCGCGGAACTCGACTTCGAGATTGTTGAAACGCAGCTTCCATCTTTCGCCATCGACGACGGCGGTCACGTTGCCGAACGGCTCCAGCACTTCCAGCAGCGCGACATAATCCTGACCGTTGCGCTCGGAGACCGGCAGGGAATAGCTGACCTGAGGGCCGTAGATGGAAAGCTGTTTCTCCTCGGCGGAGGGCGCGCTCGCAATCAGAACGAACAACAGCGCGGTCACGACGGCCACTCGGCGGGCGGTTCGGTTGCTCGTTTCTGGTTTCTGGTTTCTCGACAGAAGCGAGCGCCGAGAGCCTCTGTCGAGAAACAAGAAACGAGAAACGGGAAACTTTTTCTTACTCCAGCGCATAAATAGTGAGCCCACTGAGCAGTTTGGGATAGAAATCGGTGGACTTTTGCGGCAGGACCTCGCCCGCAAAGGCGGTGTCGCGCACCTGCTCGATGCGCACCGGGTTCATCAGGAAGGCGACATTGGCGCCCTGGCGCGCGCGGGCGATAGCCTCGCCGGCATCGCGCAAATAAGAAATGTAACGCTGCTCGCGGATGGCTTCTTCTGAAATGCCCAGCGCGCGTTCCAGCACCAGCTTGTGAAGGATCACCACGTCCAGTCCGCGCTGATGCGCCGAAAGCTCTGGCCAGCTCGCGCTCGACTTCCGCCGGACGAGCGCGCAGCAGATGGCCGCCGTTGCGGGTGACGGCCAGCAGCGCCGTGCGATCGGCGCCGGCTTGCTGCAGGAGAGTCGCCGCCTGTGCCGCGTCCTTCACCTGGACGGGCTCGACATCGAAAAATGCCCGCGCCGATTCCAGGAATTTTCGCTTGCCGAAGCTCTCCAGGCCGGCGATCACGCGGTGCGTGGGCAGGATCACCAAGCCCTCACCGTACATGTTGATGAAGGTCATCATCACCCGATCGTAGGGCGCTTCGCCGGCAGGGGGCGGCATCGGGTTCTGCTCGCGACGTTCCCGCTGGTAGTTGAGCGCGGTCTCGTAGCGGTGATGGCCGTCGGCGATGATCAGCTTGGCACTCTCCATGCGCTTGAGGATGAATTCGACCAAGCCCGGAATAGGCCAGAGGCGATGGCGCACGTCGTATTCGTCGCGCATCTCAAGGTCGGCGGGATGGCGCGCCACCTTGGCCAGGGCATCATCGATCTCGCCGGGCGGCTCGTTGTACAGCATGAAAATTTGCCCAAAGTGCGCCTTGGTGGCTCGCAGCAGCTTCAGTCGGTCGGTCTTGGGTCCGGAGTGCGTCTGCTCATGCCGGAAGACCACGCCGGCCTCGTAGGGCTCGAGCTGGCCCAGACCAATGAATCCTCGCCGTTCCATGCGCTTCTCAGAACCCGGGACGGCGAATTCCTGCTCGTAGGCGTAAAAGACGGGATCGGGATCCTGAACCAGAATGCCCTGCTCGCGCCAGTCGGCGAACGCCGCCGCGGCGCGGCTATAGACGTTCTTGCCGTTGTCCCCAGCTTCGCGCTTTCCCAGAATGATGCGCACCAGGTTGTAGGGACTGGCAGCGTAATAGCGCTCCTGCATCTCCGGCGTGATCTTATCGTAGGGCTGGGTTACGACTTCCGCCAGCGACACTCGCGCGGGGTTATAGCGCAAGGCGGAGAAGGGGAGGATTTTGGCCATGTGCGGTGCGGAAACCGTTCAATTGTAACAAGTGGAGCAGAAAACCTGTCGGGTACGGTTTGTCATCTTACAGAGCACGCTGCGCGCGCGGTGGGGCCAATGGCAGGGGGGCGCGTGTTGCGTGGTTAGACGCCATGAGAACAGGCGGACAGGCTGTGATACCATCGGTCGAACAGAG
This sequence comes from uncultured Acidobacteriota bacterium, assembly GCA_963733935.1. Taxonomy (GTDB): domain Bacteria; phylum Acidobacteriota; class Terriglobia; order Terriglobales; family Acidobacteriaceae; genus JAHFUA01. The sequence goes on along the minus strand of CAVTEQ010000012.1, from coordinate 18,294 downwards.
GGTTGGCAAGGCTCGGATTGGAACCGAGCCTCGAGAAAGCCCCACATCCCCCCAAGGGTCAGTCAACATGCGAGCGGTCGTGTTTGCGCATGAAGGGGTATCCCGCCTGTCTAGCGGGCGGGCGAGCGTGTGCCGAGCCGTGTTGCTGGCGTTTTGTGCCCTATTTGCAGCCGCGGCCCTGGTAGTCCCCACCGTCGTGGCGCAGAGTCCCACGGATGAAGTCCACGTCGCGCCACGCAAGGATCCCGACGTCCCGAAGGACCCCCGCGCGGGCATCGATCCGGCGCTGAAGACGCACACCAAGCCCATCAAAGTGGATGTGGACCTGGTGCTGGTGTCGGTGACCATCACCGACCCCATGAACCGCCTAGTTACCGGCCTGGAAAAGGACAACTTCCAGGTTTACGAAGACAAACAGGCGCAGGAGATTCGCCATTTCTCCAGCGAGGACGCTCCGCTCTCGCTGGGGGTGATCTTCGACATGAGCGGCTCCATGTCCAACAAGATCGAGAAGGCGCGCGAAGCGGTGGTGCAGTTCTTTAAGACGGCCAATCCGCAGGATGAGTTCTTCATGATCGCCTTCAACGACAAGCCGGAGCTGATCTCAGACTTTACGCGTTCGATCGAGGAGATTCAGGGAAAGCTCATCTACACCGTGCCCCGCGGCCGCACCGCGCTGCTCGATGCCATCTACCTGGGCATGAACAAGATGCGGGACGCGCAGAACAGCAAGAAGGCGCTGCTGATCATCTCCGACGGGGGCGATAACCATAGCCGCTATACTGACAGTGAGATCAAATCGATGGTGAAAGAAGCCGACGTGCAGATTTACGCCATCGGCATTTTCGAAACCGCTCCGCCCACGCCGGAAGAGATACGCGGCCCGCATTTGCTGGGCGAGGTCACCGACATCACCGGGGGGCGCACTTTCGTTATCGATAACCCCAACGAGCTGGCCGATATAGCCACCAAAATCGGCATCGAGCTACGCAACCAATATGTGCTTGGCTACCGTCCAAAGAATGCAGTGCGCAACGGGCGCTGGCACAAGATCAAAGTGAAACTCTTACCACCGAAAGGATTGCCGCCGCTCACCGTCTACGCCAAATCTGGATACTATGCGCCTACTCAATAAGCTCCTTTCCCTGGTCTTGCTGCTGAGTTTGGGCCTGGTCCTGGCGGCTGCCGGTCAGAACCCGCCTGCTCCGAGCTCCGAGAATCCGCCTGCCAACAATGCTCCCACCAGGGACGAGGACGAAAACGCCAACGTTCCGGCTCCTCCCAACCAGCCCGGAAGCACCGTGCAGGTGCCGTCAGGCCAGCCTTCGCAGCAGGGCGTGGAACAGGGCGACAACGGGACCTTCACCTTCAAGAAGAAGGTGGAAGAAGTAGTGCTGCACGCCACGGTGGTGGACCAGCGGCAACATCTGGTCACCGGCTTGCGGCAAAACGACTTCGCCGTGTTTGAGGACGGCCGGCCGATGTCCATCACTTCCTTCCACCAGGAAGACATTCCCGTGGCGATGGGAATCGTGATCGACAACTCCGGCTCCATGCGCGATAAGCGCCAGAAAGTGAACCAGGCTGCCATCAACCTGGTGCGGGCCAGCAATCCGCACGACCAGGTGTTCGTCGTGAATTTCAATGACGAATACTACCTGGATCAGGACTTCACCTCCGACCTCACCCGTCTACGCGAAGGCCTGGACCACATCGAGTCGCGAGGCGGCACGGCGCTTTACGATGCGGTGGTGGCCTCCGCGGACCATCTGGCCAAGGGCGCGCGCCTGGAGAGAAAGGTCCTGCTGATTGTCACCGACGGCGAGGACAACGCCAGCCGCGAGTCGCTGGAACAATGCGTGCGCCGCATGCAGGACCTGAACGGGCCTACGGTGTACAGCATCGGCCTTCTCGGCGACGACCGCGAATCCCACCGCGCCAAGCGCGCGCTTACGGCGCTGGCCCTGCAGACCGGCGGCGTGGCCTTCTTTCCCAAGGATCTGAATGAAGTGGACAACATCACGCGCCAGGTGGCTCACGATATCCGCAACCAGTACACCATCGGCTACAAGCCTTCCGATCCCAACCGCCCGGGCTATCGCACGGTACGCGTGGAAGCTCACTCGCCTGCCTATAAGCATCTCGTTGTCCGCACCCGCAGCGGCTACTACGCGGGACAGGAAAGAGCGGCGAAATAATTCTTTGTAGAGACGCACCATGCTGCGTCTCTGCGAGGACCGATTGACCCGCTGCCTGCGGTCCCTTACCCTAGCCTCACATGAACGCCACTGAAGCTGCCCGCCTTCGCGTCGGGGAAAACATCACCGATCTGGTTGGATACACGCCGCTGCTGCATCTGCGGAAGATCGCGCCGCCGGGCGCCGCCGACCTGTATGCCAAGCTGGAGTACTTGAACCCGGGAGGCAGCGTGAAAGATCGTGCTGCCATCGGCATCATCCGCCGCGCGGAAGAGCAAGGTCTTTTGCGCGAGGGTTCGACCATTGTTGAAGCCACCGCCGGCAATACCGGAGTCGGCCTGGCGCTCATTGGCGTGAGCCGCGGCTATCGCGTGGCGCTGTTCGTGCCGCAAAAATTTTCGCAGGAAAAAGTCCTGCTCATGCGTGCCCTCGGCGCCGAGGTTACACGCACTCCGGACGCCGAGGGCATGGAAGGCGCCATCCGCCGGGCGCGCGAGTTGGTTGCCAGTACTCCCAACTCCTTTCTCGCCGGGCAATTCGAGAACCTTGGCGAATCCTGACTATCACTACCAGACGACGGCCCGCGAAATCTTCGAGCAGATGGAAGGTCGCATCGACGCGGTGGTGATCGGCGCCGGCACCGGCGGGACGTTCACGGGTGTGGCTCGCTTCATAAAAGAGAATGTTCCGGGCGCGCTCGCCATCGCCGTGGAGCCGCAGGGATCGATCCTGGGCGGCGGACCCAAGGGCGAACACAAGATCGAGGGCATCGGCGCCAGCTTCATGCCCAAGACGTTCGATGGAAGCCTCGCCGACGAGATTTTCATGGTTCGCGATCGGGAGGCGTTTGCCACGGTCGGCGAACTGGCGCGCAAGGAAGGTGTGTTTTCCGGCTCCAGCGGCGGCGCCAACGTTTACGCGGCTATCGAGATTGCCAAGCGCCTGGGCGCGGGTAAGCGAGTGGTCACCATGATTCCCGACTCGGCGGAACGCTACTTGTCGAAGGGGATCTTCGACGGATCTTGAGCGCCGCGTTCGCGAATGGCAGCCACAGAGGCACTGAGACACCGAGTAAAATACAAACTCCGTGCCTCAGTGTCTCTGTGGCAATTTTTATGGACAATAAACAACTCGGTTTCGCCACGCGCGCCATTCACGTCGGCCAGGAGCCCGATCCCTCCACCGGCGCCGTAGTCGTGCCGATCTTCGCCACCTCCACCTACGTGCAGGAGGAGATCGGCAAGAACAAAGGATACGAGTACTCGCGCGTCTCCAATCCCACGCGCACTTGCCTGGAAACGAACCTGGCTTCGCTCGAAGGCGGACGGAGCGCGCACGTCTTTGCCAGCGGCATGGCCGCCATCAATGCCTTTTGCACGCTGCTCAAGTCCGGCGACCACGTGGTCTGCACCAACAACCTGTATGGCGGCACGCCACGCCTGTTCAACCAGATCCTGAGCAACTATGGCCTGGAGTTCACCTACGTCGATACCTCCGACCTGCGCGCCGTAGAGCAGGCGATCCGCCGCAATACCCGCTTCCTGTTCGTGGAGACGCCCACCAACCCGCTGATGACGCTCAGCGATCTGGCAGCCATCAGCCGCATCGCGCACCGCAGCGGCGTCGAGCTGGTGGTGGACAACACCTTCATGTCGCCGTATTTCCAGAAGCCCATCGCGCTGGGAGCGGACATGGTCATTCACTCCACTACCAAGTTCCTTAACGGGCACAGCGACGGCCTGGGCGGAGTCGTGGTCTGCACCAAGCCGGAGCACGCCGAAAAGTTTGCGTTTATCCAGAAAGCAGCGGGAGCCATCCTGTCTCCGTTCGAGTGCTGGCTGGTGCTGCGCGGGGTGAAGACGCTGGCCGTGCGCATGGAAAAGCACGACGCCAACGGCCGCGCTGTGGCTGCGTTCCTCAAGCGCCATAAGAAGGTCAAGAAAGTGTTCTACCCGGGACTGCCGGACCATCCGCAGCACGAGCTGGCCAAGCGGCAGATGACTGGATTCGGGTCGATGATCACCATCGAGACCGGCTCGCTCAAGAACGCGCAGAAAATGCTGCGCAAGGTGCGCGTCTGTTTTCTGGGAGAATCGCTGGGCGGCGTGGAAACGCTCATCTCCCATCCCGCCACCATGACCCACGCCGCGCTGGGCGAGAAGGGAAGACGCGCCATCGGCATCACCGACGGTATGGTGCGGATCTCGGTCGGCATCGAGGATGCGGACGATATCATTCGGGATCTCGAACAGGCGCTGGCCGCGATATAAAGGAAAACCGCCGAGACGCAGAGGGCGCAAAGGAAGAGGAATAAAAAGAAACATCTCGGCGCACTCGGCGTCTCGGCGGTAAATTCTTACTCCATGACTCAGGCAAGTCGCGAATGGAACTCCCAGGCCTACCACCGGCTCTCGCGGCCGCAGTTTGAGTGGGGGCTGAAGGTCCTCGATCGCCTGCCCCTGCGCGGAGATGAAACTGTTGCCGATGCGGGTTGCGGCAGCGGCAAAGTGACTGCAAAGTTGCTTGAGCGCCTGCCGCACGGACGCGTGGTCGCCATGGACCTCTCGGTAAACATGCTGCAGACTGCGCGCGATCACCTCCGCCGAAATTCCCCGATCAGGTGTTCTTCATCGCCATCGACCTGCATGACATTCCTCTCGACCGCGCTTCTCGACGGCGTCTTCAGCACCGCCGCGTTCCACTGGCTGCCGGACCACGACCGGCTCTTCCGCAGCCTGTTGCGCTCGCTGAAGCCAGGCGGCTGGCTGGAAGCGCAGTGCGGCGGCGGCCCCAATCTGGCGCGCGTCCGGGAGCGTACCGTCGCGCTGATGTCGCGGCCGGATTTCGCCCCATTCTTCGCCGGATGGTCGCCTACGTGGCAGTATCCGGATGACATCACGACCGCGGAGCGCATGCGCCGCGCCGGGTTCGCCGAAATCAAGACCTGGCTGGAGGAAATGCCCACCACATTGTCCGGATGCGCGCGAGTACAAAGAGTTCCTGGCCACGGTGACGCTGCATCGCCACATCGCCCGCATTCCCGATCCCGCGTTGCGCGAGCGCTTCATGGATGAGCTCGCCCGCCAGGCCGCCGCCGATCAGCCGCCGTTTACCTTGGATTATTGGCGGCTGAACCTGAGCGCTCGGAAACCGAGGAGCAATGACCCGATGACCCGATCATCCGATCTCCCGATTAACTGATTCGGCAATCCAATTGAGGTAGTCCTCGCTCCCTGCCTCGACGCTGAGCATGACGCACTCCGGCAGCTCGTAGGAATGCAGCTCGCGGATGGCATCGCGCACTCGCGGAAACGCCGCCGCGGTGGTCTTGATGATCAGCAGGTGCTCGGCCGCGCTCTCGACCGCGCCCTTCCAGCGATAAACCGACCGGATCGGCCCCACGATGTTGACGCACGCTGCCAGGCGGCGCTCGACCAGAGCCTGCGCGATCTTGCGCGCTTCGTCTTCCGATCCGGCGGTGCTCAGAACGATCCGTTTATCGGTCATTTACAATGGCTGTTCTCGCGCTGGAATTCTATATGACAACGGCGATCAAATTCGGCACTTCGGGATGGCGAGCGATCATTGCCGAAGACTTTACCCTGGCGAACGTAAGGCGCGCCGTTACCGGCATTGCACGCTATGTAGCCTCGCAGAAGCCGCGCGGGGCGCGGGTAGTGGTAGGCCGCGATCCGCGCTTCCTGGGCGAGACCCTGGTGGCGGTCGCGAGTGAGATTCTCGCAGCGCACGGCATTACGCCGCTGGTGATCACCGAGCCCGCGCCCACGCCGGCGATTGCCTACGAAGTGATCCGCGCCCAGGCGGATGGCGCCATCAACTTCACTGCCTCGCACAATCCTCCGGAATACAACGGCATCAAGTTCTCCACGCCCGACGGCGCGCCGGCGCTGCCCGAAGTCACCAACCAGATCGAGGCAGAGATCGCGCGGCTCGATGGCCAGCCGTCTTCCGCCAGTGAATCCGTCCAGGCTGTCAACATTGAGGTGAAGACAGCTTACCTGGCGCGTCTCCGCGAGCTGGTGGATCTGGAGGTGATCCGCAAGGCTGGGTTGCGGGTGTGCGTTGACCCGCTTTGGGGCGCGGCGCGCGGTTATGCGGACACGCTGCTGCGCGAGGCGGGCGTGCAGGTGTGGGCGATCCATGACTACCGCGACGTGCTCTTCGGCGGTCACGCGCCTGAACCCGACGACCACCTGCTCTCCGACCTTCGCGACAAGATGGCGGAGACCAATTCGCAGATCGGAATCGCGACCGACGGCGACGCCGACCGCTTCGGCGTCCTCGACGAAGATGGCTCCTTCCTCCAGCCCAACTATCTCATCGCCCTGCTGTTCGACTACCTGGTCGAGACCCGCGGCTGGAAGAACGGGGTGGCAAAATCGGTGGCCACAACCAACCTCGTCAACGCTCTGGCGCGGCATTACAACATCGAGCTGCACGAGACGCCCGTCGGCTTCAAGTACATCGGCGAACTCATCAAGCAGGACAAGATCGCCATCGGCGGGGAAGAGAGCGCGGGACTTTCCATCCGCGGCCACGTTCCGGAAAAGGACGGCATCATTGCGGGACTGCTCGCTGCCGAGATGGTGGCGCGCCGCCGCAAGCCGCTGCGCGAACAATTGCAGTTCCTGTTTGGCAAAGTAGGTTCCTTTTATCCTCTGCGCGAGAACTTCCGCTTGACGCCGGAAGTGAAAGAGCAGTTCACTAGCAAGCTGAAGGCGGAACCGCGCGAATTCTTCGGACGCAAGGTCGCGAGCGTGGTGCGCACCGACGGGCTGAAGCTGCTGTTCGAGGACGGCTCGTGGGTTTGCTATCGGCTCTCCGGCACCGAACCGGTGGTGCGGGTTTATTCGGAAGCGCGCACGCGCGATGATCTGGTGAAGCTCAGCGGCCACGCCAAGGATTGGATCTTTCACTGATGCTCGACTGGGAGCGGTTGGCAGAGTTCATCGCGCGGCGTCAAACCCTGCTGCACGCGGGTGAGCGGCTCTACGCCATCCGGCGCAAGCTGGCGACCGCAGCCATGTCGCTGCTGGTGGTGATGCTGGCCTACCACGTGGTGTTCGGCGTCAACGGCATGATGGCCTATCACAGCAAGCGCGGCGAGAATCAGAAGCTGCAGCAGGACATCCTGCGCCTGCAACAGGAAAACGACCGCGTCTCCCGCAGAGTTCGCGAGCTGAAGACGGATCCCAAAGCCATCGAGCGCGAAGCCCGCGAGCAGCTCAAGTACGCGCGTTCCGGGGAAGTGGTTTACGTCGCTCCCGAACCGCCGCAGAGTTCCGCCACTGCGCAGAAGCGCTGACGGCCCACTGCGGTTACAAATTGGTTACAGGCGGGAGCAGTTTTTCCTTGAAAATTGCACAGTGAGAGGGTAAATGTTATCCCCTTTGATTTGGGAGAGAGTCACATCTAGGTAATGCAAACGAGCTTGCGGCGCGCGCCGCAAGACCGAGGAGACCAAAATGAAGAAGTTGCTTGTGGTTCTGCTGGTGCTTGCGTTCGTGTTGGTGGTGGCCGCCGTGGCCAAAGACGCCGCGGTGAATGGCTGGGTAACCGATTCCAAGTGCGGCCTGAAGGGAACCAGTGCCGCGCATGCCGCGTGCGCGAAGAAGTGCATCGCCGCCGGCGAGAAAGTAGCCTTCGTTCCCGATGGCACGCAAGACGTGCTGATCGTGGATAATCCCGACAGCCTCAAGGCGCATGCAGGCGAGCACGTCACGGTCATGGGAACGGAAAATAAGGATAAGAAAACCATTCACGTGGATAGCGTCAAGATGATGGCCGAGACCGGCGGGATGAAGCAGTAGTTCACCTCTCCGGAAAAGAAAATGAGGGCGGCTTGCGCAGCCGCCCTTATTTTTTGCCGCCGGTACGAGGGTGCGATGGTGCCCCACATCTCCCCGGTTTTGGGAGATGTGGGTTAAGGGATCAGCGCACCACGCCTTCCAGCGGCGAACTGGCCGTGGCGTAGAGCTTCTTGGGCATGCGACCGGCGAGGTAGGCGTTGCGCCCGGCGATGACCGCATGCTTCATGGCATCAGCCATCAGCACCGGATCCTGCGCCGCGGCGATGCCAGTGTTCATCAGTACGCCGTCGTAGCCCAGTTCCATGGCGATCGCCGCATCAGACGCGGTGCCTACGCCTGCATCCACGATCAGCGGGATGCCAGTGAAAATCTCGCGCAGGATTCGCAGGTTGGCCTGGTTCTGGATGCCCATGCCGCTGCCGATGGGCGCTCCCAGCGGCATCACCGCGCTCGCGCCCGCATCCACCAGTCGCTTGGCAACCACCACGTCGTCCGAAGTGTAGGGAAGCACCGTGAAGCCTTCCTTCACCAGCACGCGCGTGGCCTCGATGGTCGCCGCGACATCGGGATAGAGCGTAGCCTGATCGCCGATGACCTCGACCTTCACCCAGTCCGACAGCCCAACCTCGCGCGACAATCGCGCCGTGCGGATGGCTTCGTCGGCGGTGTAGCAGCCGGCAGTGTTCGGCAGCAGAAAGTATTTTTCCGGATCGATGAAGTCGAGCAGAGATTCTTTCGTGCGGTCAAGGTTCACGCGCCGCACCGCCACCGTGACCATCTCCGCGCCGCTGGCCTCGATGGCCCGCGCCGTCTCCTGACCGGATTTGTACTTGCCCGTCCCCACAATCAGCCGGGAACGGAAGGGACGACCCGCAATGATGAATGAGTCCATGCCGGGTATTGTAATCCCGGCAAGCCTCACGTGGGGACGGCCGCCCCCGGCCGTCCGGGCGCGACCGCGTCGCGCCTGTGCCATCCGGGTTAACCATCTTGTTAGCCCCACTCGGACGGTTTGACCGGGTACCCCCCTCCCTGCCAACGATGAAATAAAGGACTTAGCCACGGTATATGGCCTAGTGTTGCTAACAACGATCGCTGGTTGGTCCATATCTCAGTTCCTGACGGTGCCCCACATCTGCCCGATTTTGGCAGATGTGGGCGTTTCGGCTAGTGATACCCTCTCCCGCATGCCCTACGGGCTGAAGCGGTACCAACAATCAAAGCAAAGCCATTTCGTGACGTTCAGTTGCTATCGGCGGCAGCCGCACTTACGCGACGACCGGCTTTGTGACCTATTTGTCGAATGTCTGGAGCGGACGCGGCGCAAATATCGTTTTCGGGTGTACGGATATGTCGTCATGCCTGAGCACGTGCATTTATTGGTGTCGGAGCCGGAAGTTGAAGCCTTGGCAACGGCCATTCAGGCGCTGAAGATCTCGGTCGCACGTCGCGCCATGAGCTATCTAAGAGAACCCACATCTGCCAAAAGCGGGCAGATGTGGGGCACCATCGTTCCACCACCCACATCTGCCAAAAGCGGGCAGATGTGGGGCACCATCGTTCCACCACCCACATCTGCCAAAAGCGGGCAGATGTGGGGCACCATCGTTCCACCACCCACATCTGCCAAAAGCGGGCAGATGTGGGGCACCATCGTTCCACCACCCACATCTGCCAAAAGCGGGCAGATGTGGGGCACCGTCGTTCCACCGCCCACATCTGCCAAAAACGGGCAGATGTGGGGCACCACTGTGCCTTTGTGGCAGAAACGCTACTATGACCACAACGTGCGCAACTACGAAAGCTTTGTTGGGAAGCTGCGCTACATTCATCGCAATCCGCTGAAGCGCGCACTGGTGGAAAAACCTGAGGACTGGAAGTGGAGCAGTTTTAGGCACTACGCTACCGCCGAGATCGGGCCAGTGGAGATCGAATCGCAATGGACCGCTGACCGGCGGGATGGACGGACTCCGAGATTACTGCAGATGCCTGCCGGGTAAATCACCCACATCTGCCAAAGGCGGGCAGATGTGGGGCACCGTCGTCATCATCGCATTTACTTCAGCGACTTCATGTCGATCACGAACCGGTATTTCACGTCACTCTTCAGCAGGCGTTCGTAGGCTTCGTTGATCTGCTGGATTTGGATCAGTTCGATGTCGCAGGTGATGCCGTGTTCGGCGCAGAAGTCGAGCATCTCCTGCGTCTCGCGGATGCCGCCGATGGCCGATCCGGCAAGCTGCCGCCGATTCATGAGGAGATTGAACGCCGCCACCGGCACGGGATGCTCAGGTGCTCCCACTAAGGTGAGCGTTCCGTCACGCTTCAACAGTGCGAGGTACGTGTTCAAATCGTGATCGGCAGAAACGGTGTCCAGGATAAAGTCGAAGCTCGCGGCGTGCTTTTGCATCTCGGCTTCGTTCTTCGAGATCACCACTTCTTTGGCGCCCAGCCGCAGCGCGTCCGCAGTCTTGCCGGGAGACGTGGTAAACAACACAACGTTTGCCCCGAAGGCGCTGGCGAATTTGACGCCCATGTGTCCAAGACCGCCGAGCCCTACCACGCCGACTTTCTGTCCTTTGCGCACATTCCAGTGGCGGAGCGGCGAATAAGTCGTGATGCCCGCGCACAGCAGCGGCGCGGCGGCGGCGAGGTCGAGCTTGTCCGAGACGCGCAGTACGAACGCCTCGTCGACCACAATGCTCTGCGAGTAGCCGCCGTAGGTGACGCCTCCGAGGAATTTATCTTCCGAGTTATAGGTCAGGGTCATGCCGCTTTCGCAATACTGCTCGAGTCCTTCGCGGCAGTTGGCGCAGGTGCGGTCGGAATCGACCATGCAGCCCACGGCGGCGATGTCACCCTCTTTGAATTTCTTGACCGCGCTGCCGGCTTTCACCACCCGTCCGATGATCTCGTGACCGGGCGTGCAGGGATAGACCGTCGGCATGAACCCTTCCCATTGGTTGCGGACCGTGTGCAGGTCCGAGTGGCAAACGCCGCAGTAGAGAATTTCGATCTGCACATCCTGGGGCCGCGGATTGCGGCGCTGGATTGTAGTGGGAGCGAGCGGCGAAGTTGCGCTGCGGGCCGAATAGGCTTTTGCGGTGTAGGTTTTTCCGGTTTGCAGCGGGCTCTCTTGCAGGGCGGTCGATGAATTCTGGTCCTTCATGGATTAGTTCTCCTTCTTTTCGTCTCGCGAGCCGGAAAGGTGAATGGAAGGTATTACGGGACGCTACTGCTCCATGGAGAGATGCGTAAGGAAGGGAGATCGACACAAAAATCCCCACCCTTCCCAAAACCGGGGAAGGGTGGGGCACCCTTAGGATTCTTTACGGGCGTGCTTCGTAAACGATGTTGAAGGGCGTCTCCGTGGCGCGGCGGAAGCGGCTGAACCCGGCCGACGTCACCACTTGTCGGATGTTGCTCTCGCCGGATTGCGCGCCCAGGCAGAGCCCGACTTCCTGCGAACGCGAGCACGGCGTGCACAGCAAGGTCGAGAACGAGTAGTAGACCCGGCCCACGGGATTCAGATTGTCCTTCAGTTCGTCGTTGGCAAAGGGCTCAACGATCATCCAGGTGCCGTCCTTGCCGAGTGACTGGCGGACGTGCGTGGCCGCTCCGATGGGATCCCCCATGTCGTGCAGGCAGTCGAACACGGCTACGAAGTCGTAGTCCTTTCCGGGGAACTCCTTGGCCTTAGCCACGCCGAAGGTGACGCGGTCGGCAACGCCTTCGCGTTTGGCAGAATCGCGAGCCGCTTCGATCGATTTGTCGTGGTAGTCGAAGCCGTAGAACTGAGACTTGGGGAACGCTTTCGCCATCAACAGGGTGGAAGCGCCCTTGCCACAGCCCACATCGGCGACGCGCGCACCTGCTTCCAGCTTCTCCTTTACATGCTGGAGAGCGGGAATCCATGAGCTGACGAGATTGGCGGCATAGCCGGGACGGAAGAACTTCTCGCACCCGTGAAACACGCCGTCATCGTGCTCGTGCCAGCCCATGCCGGCGCCGGTGCGGAAGCACTCCGCAATGCGCGGCACCGCGGTGAGCGATCCCAGCGCGAGCTGGAAAGCTCCCGGGAGATAGGCGGGGCTGTCTTCGTTGGCGAGAGTAAAGGCCTGTTCTTCGCTCAAGCCGAACTTGTTCGTTTGTTTATCGTAAGTGACGTACCCGCCCGCAGCTTGCGACGCCAGCCACTCGCGGACGTAGCGCTCGTCGGTGTTGGTCTTGGCGGCAAGTTCGGCCGAGGTCATCGGCTGGACGGCGAGCGCTTTGTAGAGGCCGAGCCTCTCTCCAATGACCACCATCCCGGCATGTACGGCTGCGCCCAGGTCCCCGACGAACTGTCCGATAAAACCATTGAGTTTATCCATGTCGACTGCCATTTCATCCTCCTTCATATAGCGCCAGAATTCCTGGCTCAGGTTGTGGCCGCCGGGCGCCGGTCATTGCCAGCCGGCAGGTGCAGGCCCTACTCTCCCCGCAGCCAAAGCATGTACGGCGCCGGTGGTCATGGCCTGGCCGCCGATGCCCCATTCCCCGCTGCGTACTTCTTCGATCGTCACCACCGTGACCGGGCGCATGTTCTCGCCCTCGATGGCCACCATGGCATCAGTCAGCTTGCTGATTATCTGGCTCTTTTGCTCTGGGGTAAAGACGTTCTCGATCAGTTTCACTTGAATCAGTGGCATAGTTCATCTCCCTCTTCTTGGTTCAATGTTGCGACCGGGCATTCGATGCTCTGGGATATTCGCCCGACTTATCCGCGCGTCTGGCTCTCTTGCCCGCAGCGCCGTATCATGTCACTCACTTGACCCAGAGTCCGGCTGACTTTGCCAAGATCTCAGAGAAGTCACGGGGAAACCCTTTCGGATTTACCACGTCCTCCAAAAAGCTGGGTCAACCAGCAGCTCGTTCAACCTTGCCATGTTGAGCGATTCCCTGAGGCGTCGGTTCAAGTTGATGAGCTTCAGCTCGCAGTTTGCGGCCTTCGCCGAAGAGCAAAGGCCGATGATGGCGCCCAAGCCCGAGCTGTCCACGTAGCCCACATTTATTAAGTCCAGCACCACAGTGGTGCTATCGGAGAACAGCGGGTTGACGGTCGCTCTCAGTGACGGTGCCGTCTCCAACGTTATCCTGCCCCTGCAGTGCACGGTCGTGTCGGTTGGTGTCTTGTTGATAGTCAGAGACAGTTCGGAGACGGGAACATGGGGCGTGGAATCTGGGCGATCCTGAGTCTCTAGTGGTCGTCCGTAGTTGGTGATTACCTCGGTTTGCATGGTGTCCTCCTGACAAATATCAGTCGTTTGTACCGTTCTCACCCGCGCTGGCCTTCAAGTCGTCCACCCCCGGCCATTAGCGCTTGGATCGCGCTCCGGATGTGAACGTACCCGTTTGGAAGCACTGGTTCGCGGTCTGCCCGCTCGCCTGGCTTGCTGTCTCGTCCGGCTTCTTGCACGATCTCTTCTCGGCCAGCCCGCTCCCATCTCGGATAAGCCAGCGTCCGCTGTTCGAATAGCGAATACAGTGTCTTCATGACTTCTCCCCCGGTGTGTCCCTCTGCGAACGATCCGACGGAGCTTAAGATGCGTTGATATGGCAGGCGGACTTGCTCCTGCGTCTGGCACTCTTGCCTGGGGCGCTGTACTATGTCACTCACTTGACCCAGCGTCCGGCGGACTTTGCCAGGAGTTCAGGCAATCGGGGGGAACCGGATGGATGTTCTTTCGACAGTCCTCAAGACGGTGAAACTCGAAGGCGCCATGTTCTACAACGCCGAATTTTCGGCGCCGTGGGGTTTTCGTTCGCCGCCGTCTTGCCAAGTGGCGCCCTACCTGAAGTGGGAGTCCAGGCACGTGATCATCTATCACCTGCTCACGCACGGGCGGGCTTATGCGAAACTCGAGGGCGGTCCGCGAGTCTCGCTCTCTGCCGGGGACATTGTCGTCTTTCCCCACGGCGATGCGCACATCATGGGAAACGGCCGCGAGGTTGAGCCGAGGGACAATGGCCGGATCCTGCAAGAGATCCTGGCGCAGGGCCTCAAGCTGGCGCGCATGGGAGGCGGCGGCGAGATCACAAGATTCATTTGCGGATATCTGGTGTGCGATCTGCAACTGTGCAAGGCTTTTTTGGGTGGACTGCCGCCCATATTCAAGGTCAACATCAGCAACGACGGCTCCGGCCAATGGCTGGAGAACTCGATTCGTTATGCTGTCGAGCAAGCCGTCGCCTCCCAGACCGGCAGCGAAATCGTGGTCGCAAAGCTCTCCGAAGCGCTGTTCGTGGAAACCCTGCGGCGCTACGTGGAACATTTACCACCGGGACAGACCGGATGGCTTGCCGGGGCGCGCGACCCTGACGTCGGCAACGCGCTGGCGCTGGTGCATCGTCAACCGTCCGATCCTTGGACCATCGCCGAACTGGCCAAGCAGGTGGGAGTCTCGCGCTCGGTGCTGGCGGAGCGCTTCCGGCATTTCCTCGGCGTGCCGCCCATGGCCTACCTCACGCGTTGGCGGCTGCAGTTGGGCGCGCAACTGCTCGCGTCCACCAGCCGCAGCGTAGCGCAGGTCGCTGCCGAGGTCGGCTACGAATCTGAGCCGGCGTTCAACCGCGCCTTCAAGCGCGAATTCGGCTCGCCGCCCGCGCGCTTTCGCGTGAAGTCCAAAGCCGCCGCGGCGGGGTAGCACCGCCGATTCTTGAGAGAGATTAACGTCGCGGGTCACGAGAAAAATCCCCACCCAAGCAACACCAGCTTGGGTGGGGCACCCTTAGGATTTTTCTTTTGCGCCCTCAGCTCACCCCCACCGTCTCCGAGTTGTTTTGAGTAGCGAACAGCGCCTCGATCTGCTCGCGATAGCGGTCTTCCACGGCGCGGCGGCGCATCTTCATCGACGCGGTGAGCTGGCCGTCGGCAACGGTGAATTCGTCTGGAACCAGCAGGAATTTCTTGATGGTCTCGAACTGGGCCAGCTTCTCGTTCACCTTGGCGATGATGCCTTCATAGAGCGCCAACACTTGCGGATCGGAGACGAGCTGCCGCCGGTCGGTGACGTTGATGTTCTGGGAGCGCGCCCATTCTTCCAGCGCAGGGAACTCAGGCGCGATAAGCGTGGCGGCGAACTTGCGGCGGTCGGCGAAGAGGGCGGCGTACGCCACTAGCGGGCTTGCCTTCAGCGCCAGCTCAATGGGCTGCGGGGCGATGAACTTGCCCCCGGCCGTCTTCTGCAGATCTTTCTTGCGGTCGGTGATGGTCAGGAATCCGTCGCCGTCGAGGGCGCCGATGTCGCCGGTCTTGAACCATGTATCTTCAAATGCATTACGGGTTTCCTGTGGTTTGTTCCAGTATCCCTTGAAGACGGACGGTCCCCGCACCAGGATTTCGCCGTCGGAGGCGGTCTTGCATTCCACGTTCTTGAGCACTTTGCCGACGGTGCCGAGGCGGTGGGCTCGGGGAGTATTCAGGGCGACCACGGGCGATGTTTCCGTCAGGCCGTAGCCTTCGTGGATGCGGATGCCGGCATCGGCGAACCACTCGGCCAGTTCGTGTCCCAGGGGCGCGCCGCCGGAGATGAAGATCTCGGCACGTCCGCCCACGCCGGCGCGGATTTTGGAGAAGAGCAGGGAATCGGCCAGCTTCCAGCTCGCCGAACTGGGCCGCCTGCCGGCCAGGATTTCGTCGCGATTGGCGCGGCCGACACGCATCGCCCATTCGTACACCGCGCGCTTGAATCCCTTGGCTGGCCTGGCGCCGCACGGTGTCGCGAATCTTCTCGTAGACGCGCGGCACCCCCACAAAAATTGTCGGCCGGACCTCGTTCAAATAGTGCGGCAGCATTTGGAAGCTGGGACAGTAGGCGATGGTGACGCCGTACTGAAACAGCGCATAGTCCGCGTGGCGGGCGGTGACGTGCGAGAGCGGCAGGAACGAGATGCCGCGGTGCCCAGCCTTGAGATCAAAGACCTCGAGTGAATACGTGAGGTTCGAAACCAGGTTGCCATGGGTGAGCATCACGCCCTTGGGCTCGCCGGTGGTGCCGGAGGTGTAGATGATGGTGGCGAGGTCATCAGGGCTGATGGACTTGGCGCGCGCGTCCATCTCCGGATCGCGCCAATCCGCGGGCGAGGGCGCGCGCCCCGCGCCGGCATCCGGCATCATCATGCGGTGCATGGGGATGCCTTCGGGGATCCCCACGTAGTCCATCACCACGACTTTTTCCAGCGCGGTCTGCGACTTGATGGCCAGCACCTTCTTCAGGTGCTCGACGGTGGAGACGAAGATCACGCGCGCGCCCGAATCTTTCAGCAGCGCGGCCGTTTGCTCTTCCGTCAGCGTGGGATAAATAGGGACGTCGACTGCTCCCAGGAGCATGGTGGCGAAATCGGCCACCTGCCATTCGGGGCGGTTCTCGCTGAGGATGGCCACCCGGTCGCCTTTGGCGATGCCCCACTTAGCCAGCGAGCGCGCCGTTCCGACCACGTCGCGGTAAAGCTCGCGCGAGGAGATGGGAATCCACTTGACGGTCTGTTTGTAGAGCATCACTTGGTCGAGGTTGCGCTCGACGATAGAGAAGAAGATGTCGTTGATGGTCCGGTTCATTCGCTGTTGTCGTGCGCCGCGCCCGTTCACGACGGGCGGAGCAGCTAAGGCGTGCTGCCAATGTACTTGGAATCTGGCGGGGAAGGCAATGCTCTCCGAGGTGGCAAGGGGGACCGGGTCGCGGGGCCCGCCGCCGCCGCAGAATGATATAGTTCTGCCACCCGGCCGGGTGAGGAGGCCGGAATCCCACCACTGAGGTTATCCATGTCAAGAGTAATGATGGCCTGTGCTCTCGCGCTGGCCATGCTGCTGACGACGGCGGGTGCGGCCGCTCCGGCCGATGAAAAACCCGCGCCGATGAAGATCAAGGTCGGCGATATGGCGCCCGATTTCACCCTGCTGGCCTTCGACGGCAAAGAGCTGAAGAAAATATCGTTGCACGATTATCACGGCAACAAGAACGTCGCTCTGGCGTTCTACGTGTTCGCTTTCACCGGCGGTTGAACCAAGGAGATGAAGGCCTTCCAGCAGAACATCGGCAAGCTGGAAGCCGCCAACACTCAGGTGCTGGGTGTGAGCATGGATAGCCCCTTCGCCAACTTCAACTTCGCACAGCAAAACGGCGTTACCTTCCCACTATTGAGCGACCGGGACGGCGCGGTCACCAAAGAATATGGCCTGGAGAAAGAGTACTCGCCCGGTGGCGTAAAGATGATGTCGGCCCGCCGCGCTACCTTCCTCATCGACAAATCAGGGAAAGTCGTCGAAGAACAAGTGGACAGCGACGCCGTCGATCCCAGCAAGGTGGTCGAAGCCTGCGAACGGCAGAAGCTGAAGGAATAAACGCAGCGGCGGTCCGCCAACGGTCGGCGCAGACGCCTACTCGGCCATCACCACCTGCGTCCAACCGCGCTTTTCTCGCAGCTGCCGCAATCGTTTGCCAAACCTGGCGGTGATGTTTGATGTGGACACCCACCAATATTCGGTTGTAGTCTTTCGCCGACAAATCGGCCAAAGCCGATTTCGCGAAAAAGCGCAACTTTCATCACGTGAACATACCCTCAGACCTTCTAAGCTTGGCCGGCGAATACCGCGTGTGCAGCGAGCTCAATAAACGCGGCATGTTTGCTACCGTGACGTACGGACACCACAAGTCTGTTGACGTGTATGCGATCAGCGACAGAAAAGACCGAGCCCTCAAAATCGAGGTCAAGACCACGCAGAGGAAGCAGTTTCCAACCGGAATCGGCCAGAAGTCGTACTTGACTCGGCGAAATCCTTCAGCCCCCGACTTCTGGGTTCTATTCCAGCTAACGCCGAACAGCGAGCGGTTCTTCGTATTGACACACGAAGAAATCTGGCGAGCTCAGATGAAGCGCAATCGCATCTACGCAACGAAATTTCGTGCCAAGCACGGGACGCCCTGGAATCCGAAGACGGGCGTTGATAATGTGACGCTTAAAGATGTTCTACCGTACAAAGATCAGTGGTCAAAAATTGCCGAACGGCTGCAGCGGCGCAAGCGGCCCGGAGAGTGAAGGATCTCCCTCAGCGCAATCGCCATCGCGAACGCGGCCGCAGGGCCAACAGCAGCCCGCGCGCGCGACCTTGGCGATGATGTGCGATCATCTTGCCCTGTGGAGAATCTGTTGCCGGCTGCATTTTTCCGTGCGGTTTGCTATGATGACTTCGCGGGGTGGAGCAGTCTGGTAGCTCGTTGGGCTCA
>CAVTEQ010000011.1:0-109681 GCA_963733935.1 uncultured Acidobacteriota bacterium | reverse complement strand
GACGAGCGCGGCTTCAAGATGGTGAACTACAGCGAACTGCCCTATCTGACGCTGGCCGCCATCCGCGAGCTGAAAATCGAGAACGATTCCCTGCGCGCGCAACTTGCCGAGATGCAGCAGCGATTGGCTCGGCTGGAGAGGCATCGAGTCACAGGCAAGCGTGCCAGAAAAAAGGCCAGCCACGGACCCTGAACGATCCGTTCTAATCCGTGGAAATCCGTGGCGCTTGTTCCTCTTCTGCAAGGATGGTTAATGCTTGTCTTCGGATCGCGTCCACGCGCTCGGCCAGGGCGTATTTGAGCTTGTCAATGCCTTCGCCCGTTACGCCGGAGATGGGATAGAGCCTGAGCTTCTTGCGGCGGCAGAACTGGCGCAGCTTCGAGAGCTTATCTTCGTTCGCCACGTCGATCTTCGAGGCCGCCACCAGCATCGGCTTGTTCTCGAGACCGGCGCCGAAGCTGGCCAGCTCGTTCATGATTACCTCAAAATCCTTCACCGGGTTGGGACGGCCGCTCGCATCCGACACGTCTACCAGGTGCACCAGCAAACGCGTACGCTCGATGTGCCGGAGAAACTGCATCCCCAGCCCCGTGCCCTCGTGCGCGCCCTCGATCAGGCCGGGAATGTCGGCGACCACAAAACTAGTCTGCTCGGGTTCTTCGCCCACAGCGACAACCCCTAAGTTGGGCTCGAGCGTGGTGAAGGGATAGTCGGCGATCTTCGGTCGCGCGGCAGAAATGCGCGAGATGAGCGTGGACTTGCCAACGTTGGGATAGCCCACCAGGCCTACATCGGCGAGCAGCTTGAGCTCCATGCGATAGGCGCGCTCTTCGCCGGGGCGGCCGGGCTCGCACTCGCGCGGGGCCTGGTGCGTGGAAGTGGCAAAGCGGGCGTTGCCGCGTCCGCCGCGTCCGCCGCGTGCGATCACCACGCGCTCGTCGGCGCGCGCGAAATCATGCACCAGCTCATTGGAGTCGGCGTCGTAAAGAATCGTCCCCACCGGAACTTTCAGGACAACGTCCGCGCCCTCGCGCCCGGTACGGTTAGAACCTTCACCGTGGCGGCCACGCTCGGCTTTGTGCTCAGGGTTGAAGCGGAAGTGGACGAGCGTGTTGTGGCGCTCGCTCGATATCATGATGACGTCGCCACCCTTGCCACCGTCGCCGCCCGACGGGCCGCCGCGCGGCACGTACTTCTCGCGGCGGAAGGCCATGCATCCATTGCCGCCGTCGCCGGCTTTCACGCGAATGTTGGCTTCATCGATGAACATAATGAAAACCGCAGAGGACGCCGAGGACACGGAGGATTTCAGACTGTGGGTCTTTGAACACGACCATGTGTCAGGCCGGACGCAGCGATCCTACCCACTCAGCATAAATCATTCATTCTCCTTGAGTGAAAGGATGGAACCGCTGGTGCTTGCTTAAGGGCGGAGGAAGTCCATGACCCGCGAGAATTGGCAAGCGCTGTTGTTCGGCCTGGTCCTGCTGGCGCTGTGCTTCGTGCAGTAGCGTGGCGGTTCAGGCCTTCGCGGTCTCAGCCGGCTCGATCAGGACGAACCGTCCCATGCCGCCCTTGTCGACGAATTTGATTACGCCGGTGACCTTGGCGAACAGGGTGTCGTCCTTGCCGCGGCCAACATTGATGCCGGGCTTGATGCGCGTGCCGCGCTGGCGCACGATGATGGTGCCGCCGGGTACAAGCTGCCCCCCGAAGGCCTTAACTCCCAGCCGCTGCGAGTTTGAATCGCGGCCGTTGCGTGAACTGCCTAGTCCTTTTTTGTGTGCCATAGAAAACCAGTTGTCAGTAGTCAGTTGTCAGTTGTCAGTTCAAAACCCAGATCCCCCCACCCCTATTTCTTCGACTTCTTTTTGGGAGAGGCTTTCTTAGGCGTCTTTTTCGGCGCTGATTTCTTGTGCGCCGCGGCTTTGTGCGGAGCCGCTTCGACCTCCGCCGCTTCGGCCTCAGCCGCTTTCGGACGCGCCGGCTTGGCCTTTTTCTCCGGCTTGGCCGGCAGCTCGGGAGCACTGAAGCTCTGGCCGTCAAAGGCGATCTCGGTGATCCGCACAGCGGTGAATGGCTGCCGGTGTCCGCGCAGTTTCTTGTACTGCTTCTTGCGCTTGTAGTGGAAGACAAGGATCTTGTCGGCGCGTCCCTGCTCGACCACCTGGCCGACCACGCGTCCCTCACCGGGCCGGGCGATCTGACCTTCCGAGGCGCTGACCGCCAGCACCTCTCCGAACTCGACACGGCCGTCCGCGACCGGCGCTTTCTCCACACGGATCACGTCTCCGGGCGCGACGCGATACTGCTTTCCTCCGGTGCGGATCACCGCGTACATGCTTCTCCTCCGTCGATTCTCAAAAGCCTGAGTGTCTGTAGGGATTGGTGCTACAGGCAAACCCAGCCATTGTAGCGGCTGCCGCGCGGAAGGGTCAAATTCGGTGGGCTGATCGGGGGATTGCTCGGCGATAACGAATCTTCATCACCACCAGCCAAATCAGCAGCACCAGCGTGACCAGGTTGGCCAGCATGATGGGCGCCGACCGCAGAAAGACTCCGTACACAAACCACAGGCAGACGCCGCTGCTGAAGGCCAGCAGCATGCCCCAGGAAAGGTCGTCACAGCGCTTGCTGCGGAAGGTCTGCAGCACCTGCGGTACGAAGGAGACGGTGGTGAGCGTGCCGGCGATGAAACCGATCACAGTGGCGATGGTCATGAGTGACCGCACAGTTTAGCCGAGTCCTGGGCGGCTCATCTGAGATAATCCTGCCCCAATGAACATCGGACTCTTCGGCGGGACGTTCGACCCGGTCCACAAGGGACACTTGGCCGTGGCACGCGCCGCCGCGGACCGGTTTCGACTCGGCAAGGTACATTTCATCCCCGCTGCCATGCCGCCCCACCGCAAGGATGAGCGCATCACGTCATTCCACCATCGCTATGCCATGCTGGCGCTGGCGACCGCGGGAGACAAGAGATTCCTCCCTTCGCTGGCGGAGGCGCCGGCGGAGAGCAACCAGCCCAGCTTCACCATCGATACCGTCCGCCGCTTCCAGCAGACTGCGGCCAAGAGCGACCATCTTCTCTTCCTGATCGGGATCGATGCCTTTCTGCAGGTGGCGAAGTGGCACCGCGCGGAAGACCTGCTGCGGGAGATCGACTTCATCGTGGTCAGCCGGCCGGGGTTCTCGATGGCTGACATAGGCGATGCGCTTCCCAAGGCGCTGCGCCCGGCGCCGGCGGTGCTGAAGGCGTTCAAGAAATCGCCCGCCAGTGGCACCCTGGCGCTGGCTAACACGCTGATTCACATCCTCGACGACGTGGAATCGCCGGTGTCGGCCACCGAAGTTCGGCGAGCGGTAGCCGGCCGCAAGTCGCTGGCGCGCTTCCTGGAGCCGCTGGTAGCCGAATACATCAAGAAGATGGGACTGTACAAAACAGCCGGCGGGAAGCAGGAAGCAGGAAGCAGAACAACGCGGTAGAAAATGCAGCAGTGGGAGTATCCGCGAACGCTTAGTGGAGTCGTTCTGCTTAGGCGAGCCGGCGGTTGTAGTGCTTCATGTCCTCGTCGAATTTGCGAACCTCGGGCGAGTCATGGTGCGGCCCGAAGACGAGCAAGGTCATGTTCTCGAAGGCGCTGACGATCCGGCCCCGGCGCAGTTCCGCCTCAATGCGGGCCCCGCTGCGACGCGGGTTGACCCTTAGCGGGCGCAGAACGCCGTGCGGAAGCACTTCCATCCCCACTGGGGCGTGCCCACTCTTGGGCCGCCACTCCTTGAAGGAGACTTTCTTGTCGATGTATGGGCTCATAACCTTCTTAATCCGGTAAGGCAACCTGGTCTGACCCCTGGGGTGACATAGGATCTGCACGCATCCTGCCGTTATCCTGATACTGTAAGATGTTGAAACGGTGCCACTTCTTGCGACGATGATGCGGTCCGCGCACGCTTGGTCTGTAAGAACTTCCCACATTTGCCACAAAAAGTTACTGGGGAGGCTCGCTCCCAGCGTCTCGCCCGCCGGCCAGCGCGGCGTGCCGGGGACACCTGAAGGGCGGGTTTTTAAGTTAAACTGGATTTGGCAGACCACTGCATGAAGTCCAGCGAGCTACGGCAGCGAGTAGCGGAGGCGATTCGGGCCGCCCAGGCCAAGAAGGCCGAAGCGGTAACCGTCCTGCAGATGGACCGCGAATCGCCGTCCTTCACCGATTATTTCGTAATCGCCAGCGGCAGCAACCCTCGCCAGATCCAGGCCATCGCCGATGAAGTGGAGGAGAGGCTCAGCCGCGTCGGCCTGAATCCCACCCACAGCGAAGGGTACAAACAGGCGGAATGGGTGTTGCTCGACTACGTGGACTTCGTGGTCCACGTGTTCTCGGAGAAGGCGAGAAAGTATTACGACCTGGAGCGGCTGTGGAAGTCTGCCACCCGGCTGCAGCCCTCCGAACTGAAGCCCTCGCGAAAGCGCGCTGCCACGCCGCGCACCACAGCGCGAACCCGCAAGCGGGCGAACAGCTAGTCTGTGATTAAATCTCTTTCGTGAAACTGAAAGTCGTCTGGATCGGGAAGACGAAATCCGCGGCCATCAAGGCGCTGACCGAGGAATACCTCGAGCGGCTCTCGCACTACGGCGCCATTGAAGGCTCGGAGTTGGCGAACGAGGATGCTCTGCTCAAGCTGGCGGAGTCGTCGAAGATCACGCCGACATTGATTCTGCTCGACCAGCGCGGCCGCCAGCTCACGTCGGAAGAGCTGGCCGAGATGCTGGACGCACACCAGGTGCGCGGGACCCAGTCCATGATCTTCGCCGTCGGTCCGGCGGA
Source organism: uncultured Acidobacteriota bacterium (assembly GCA_963733935.1). Lineage (GTDB taxonomy): Bacteria > Acidobacteriota > Terriglobia > Terriglobales > Acidobacteriaceae > JAHFUA01. The sequence continues at coordinate 104,855 of CAVTEQ010000011.1, read as the reverse complement.
TGGTTTCAGCCAGCAGACACGTCATGCCGCCAATCTGGTCCTCTCGCTGGGCAAGATGACCCTGTCCCACGAACTGGCTCGGGTAGTTCTGCTCGAACAGCTCTATCGAGGATTTACAATCATCAAGGGACATCCGTATCACAGAAGTAGCCAGTAGTCAGTCGCCGGTCGCCAGTGATCAGCCGGCCTCTCTCAACTGGCAACTGGCGACTCACACATGGCAGACGTTCGACGCGGTTTGATTATCGTCAATACCGGCCCGGGGAAAGGCAAGACCACGGCGGCCATGGGCACCGCCCTGCGCGCCGTCGGGCAGGGAATGAAGGTCCTGATGCTGCAGTTCCTCAAAGGCTCCTGGCATTACGGCGAGCTGGACGCGGTGAAAGCGTTCGGCGATAACTTCATCATGAAGCAGATGGGGCGCGGGTTCGTGAAGGTGGGCGGCGCCGAGCCCGATCCCGAGGACCTGAAGATGGTGGAAGCGGCGTGGAACGAGTCGCGCGAGGCCATTTTGTCCGGGCAGTGGGACCTGGTCATCCTCGACGAGATCAATTACGCCATCAGCTACGGCATGCTCGACCCGGCCAAGGTGGTAGAGGCGCTCAAACAAAAGCCGGAAATGGTGCATGTGATCTTGACGGGACGCAACGCACATCCGACAATCATCGAGCTGGCCGATACCGTCACCGAGATGCGGCAGGTCAAGCACGCCTACGAGAAGGGCGTGGAAGCGCAGCGGGGAATTGAATACTGAGATCGGCTGATCGGGAGATCGGGTCATCGGGTCATTTTAAGAACAGCTCACCCGATGAGCCGATCACCCGATCCTGAAATTTCTATGACTTGGTTTAAGCGACAAACCGGCGAGGTTGAGGCTTCGGGCGAGAAGCGGGTGCGCACCGAAGGCCTGTGGGTGAAGTGCGACACCTGTCGCAAGATCATCTGGAAGAAAGATCTGGAAGATAACCTGAACGTCTGTCCGCACTGTGACCGGCACTTCCGCATTGATGCCCGCACCCGGCTGGCGCAGCTGCTGGACCAGGGCAGGTATGAAACTTTCGACGACGGGCTGGCTTCCACCGATCCTCTGAAGTTCTCCGACCTGAAGTCCTACAGCGGCAGGCTGCGGGTGGCGATGAAAGACACCGGCCTCAAGGACGCTGTCATCAATGCTGCCGGCACCCTGGAGGGACGGCCGGTCATCGTCTCCGCGATGGAGTATGCGTTCATCGGCGGCAGCATGGGCGCGGTGGTGGGCGAGAAGATCACGCGCGCGGTGGAGCGCGCCACGGCCGACGGGCGTCCATTGATCGTGGTCTCCGCCTCAGGCGGCGCGCGCATGATGGAAGGCGTCATCAGCCTGATGCAACTGGCAAAAATCTCCGCGGCGTTGGCGCGCATGGACACCGCCAAGGTTCCCTACATCTCGGTGCTCACCGATCCCACCACCGGCGGCGTGACCGCCTCCTACGCCATGCTGGGCGACCTCAACATCGCCGAGCCCGGAGCGCTGATTGGTTTTGCCGGCCCGCGAGTGATCGAGCAGACCATCCGCCAGAAACTGCCCGAGGGCTTCCAGCGCAGTGAGTTCCTGCTGCAGCACGGAATGCTGGACGCCGTGGTCGCGCGCAAAAACCTCAAGCCCTACATCGCCAGGGCGCTGGCGTTCATGAGCAATTAGCCATCAGCAGTCAGCACTCAGCATTCAGCCAGACCGTATCTGGGCCATTTTTAGTCGCCTAAGCCACCGCTTATAATCCTTTCGGGGTTTCGACCTAGGTTTTGCTGAGTGCTGAGTGCTGAGTGCTGAGTGCTGAGTGCTGAGTGCTGAGTGCCAAAAATTGCCGACTTCTTACCAAAATGCCGTCGAGCGCCTCTACGCCCTGGGCCATGAGCTGGCCAACACGCCGTCCGAGCGCTTCAACCTGGCGCACATGCGGGCGATTCTGCAGCGCGCTGGGAAATCCGGAGCGGCGCTTCCCGAGCGTGCTCATCGCCGGGACGAACGGCAAGGGCTCAACGGCCGCCACGCTGGATTCGATTTTGCGCGCCGCCGGCCATCGCACCGGGCTTTACACCTCTCCGCATTTGTTGCGCGTTACTGAACGCATCCGCATCGGCGGCGAGGAGATCAGCGAGGAACATTTCGGCTGCATCCACCAGCGCGTGGAAGCGGTGGCGCGTCGGCTGGTGGAAGCGGGTGAACTGCCCTGGCATCCCAGCTTTTTCGAGGTGCTGACCGCCATGGCCTTCGACTACTTTGCCGGCGCGGGCGTGGAAATCGCAGTCCTGGAAGTCGGCATGGGCGGCCGTCTGGACGCGACCAACGTGGTTGAGCCGGTGGTCGCCGTCATCACCGACATCGCGCTCGACCACCAGAGCTTCCTTGGCGATACCATCACCCAGATCGCGCGCGAAAAGGCGGGGATTATTCGTCCCGGCGGAGTGGTGGTCACGCTGCCGCAGCATCCGGAAGCCAATGACGTAATCGGCAACACCATCGCCGAGCGCGGAGCCCACGCGGTGAGCGCCGTGCCTTACGTGCCCCCGGTCGCGCCGGGAGCGAAAGACGTGCCAGGCGTTGCGCCCAACGGTGTACGTACCTCGTATCCACTGCGCGTGATGGGAGAAGAAATTATCGTCGACTCTCCGTTGCTGGGCCGCCATCAACTGCGGAACGTCGCACTCGCCATTGCCGCCGCGGAAGCGATGAACCGGTCCGGATTCGCCGTGACGGCCCGCGACGTCGAACGCGGCATCCGCGAGACCCGCTGGCCGGGACGGTTCCAGCGCATCGCCGCCACTGCGGGTTCGCCGGAAATCATCCTCGACGTCGCTCATAATCCGGCCGGCGCCTGGGCACTGCGCTCGGCGCTTTCGGAGTACGCCGCTGATCGTCCTCTCGTTCTGGTGTTCGGCGTGATGCGCGACAAGGCCATAGGGGAGATTGCCGAGATTCTGTTTCCGCTGGCCGAGCGCGTGATCGCCACTCGCGCCGAGAACCCACGCTCCGCCAGCGCCGAAGAAGTCCGAGCTGCCGCAGCGCGCACCGGGGCGGAGATCGAGACGGCTCCCACTGTGGCGGACGCGCTGGAAATGGCACGCCGTTTGTCCAGCGAGAACGCCGTAATCGTAGTCACGGGATCGATCTACGTTGTCGGAGAAGCGCTCGCGGCGGGAGTCAGGAGTCAGGAGTCGGGAGTCAGGAGGTAAGTGGCTTCTGCTTTCTCGTGAACACCGCATCCAAACTCAAGCATCTGCTCAGCGCGCTGCGCTCCTACTGTTTCTTCGTCCCGCTGATCTGGCTGTGGACCGTGTTCATGGCCACGTTTTCCCTGCTGTCGTCGTTTGTCGACCGCGACGGCCGCATCCAGCAGTGGTTTGCGGTGACCTGGTCGAAAGTAATTCTGAAGATCATCGGCGTGCCGCTGGTAGTTCGCGGGATGGAGAAGATCGATACCACCCGGCCGCATATGTATGCGCTCAATCACCTTTCGGCCATGGACATTCCGGCGGTCTACGCCGCCATGCCCTGCCACTTCCGCGTCATGGCCAAGGAGGAGATATTCCGGTATCCCTTCCTGGGATGGCACTTGCGGAGGTCGGGGCAGGTATCGATCGAGCGCGAGCACGCCCTCGCGTCCATGCGCAGCCTGAACCGCGCCGCGGCCATCCTCAAAGGCGGACAGCCGCTGGTGGTGTTTCCCGAGGGCGGCCGCTCGGCCACCGGGCAGGTGAAGCCGTTCCTGCCGGGAGTATTCTATGTGGCCATCAAGGCGGGAGTTGACGTTGTGCCCATGGCGCTGATCGGGACCTACGAACTGCTTCCGATGAACAAGTTCCACATCAAGCCGCGGCCGGTGGAACTGCTGGTAGGGGAGCCGATAGCATCGGCGGGATACGGTCCGCGCGACATGGATAAGCTGGCAGCCAAGGTGCAATCGGCGGTCGAAGACCTGTATTATTCACGCGCGGAAGTGCCGCGGCCAGAGAGGGCGGAGCTTCAGGCGCCGCGGATTGGAATCCGTGATGATCCGTGAAAATCCGTGGCCGCTTCTTCTACACTAGCGTCATGAAGCCGCGAATCGCCATCCCGGTGCCGCACTCCGCGAAGCCAGACTATGCCCAACGCTCGCTGCCGCAATACGTGCGAGCGGTAGAGCAGGCGGGTGGGGAGCCAGTAGTGATCCAGCTCGACCAGGCGCCGGAGGAGATCGCGAAGATCATCACCGGATGCCAGGGAGTACTGCTGCCGGGCAACGCGGCCGACATCGATCCCCAGAAATATGGCGCCGAGAAGCATCCCAAGACCGAGGCTTCCGACCCCAAGCGCGATGCCGCCGACGAGCTTCTTCTCCAGGATGCCTACAACCTGCGCAAGCCCGTGTTGGGCATCTGCTATGGACTGCAGATGCTGAACGTATACAACCAGGGCACGCTCGTCCAGCACGTCGAATCGGGAGTGAATCACGCCGCCGGCCGCGCCGTGGCGCAGGCGCACAAGGTGCGGATCGATCCCTTCTCGCGGCTGGCCGGCCTGCTCGTCAGCCAGGAAGAAACCGGCATCGGGCCACTCGAGTTGCCGGTCAACTCAAGCCATCACCAGGCCGTGGACGTAGTGGGCGATGGGCTGCGCGTGGTGGCGCGCTGCCCCGACGATAATGTCATCGAGGCCGTGGAAGGGGTATCGCCGGACCACTGGGTGATCGCCGTGCAGTGGCACCCGGAGAGATCCTACGACGAGGATGAGCACTCCCAGACGATCTTTCGCGCTCTGGTCGAGGCGGCAAGAACCTTTTCCGCCGCGGATAGCCTGCCCCGTGCGAAGTCGACGGGCGGATAAAGGGGCGGTGTTGGCCACAGAGACACAGAGGCACCGAGAACGGAAAAAACTGAACTGCTCCGTGGCTCCGTGCCTCTGTGGCTGATGCAAAGAAACCCTCCTCGCCGCCCCGATGCCAAAGAATGGAATCACGCTATCGCTGACGGATAGAGTTGCGGTGGTCACAGGCGGCTCGCGCGGCATCGGAGCTGCGACCGTGAGAATGTTCGTGGCGGCCGGGGCGCGCGTGATGTTCAGCTATCAGAAGAACAAGCGCGCGGCCGATGAAGTCCTCCGGGCGTGTGGCAAGGAGAGCTGTGCGGCGTTGCAAGTCAACCTTGACGATAGCAAGAGCGCCGGAAAACTAACGGATGCGGCGGTGCGGCGTTTCGGCCGCCTGGACATCCTCGTGGCCAATCACGGCGTCTGGCCGGCGCGGGATGCGCCCGTAGATGAGATGAGCGACGCGCAATGGCGGAGCACTGTGGCCATTAACCTCGACAGCGTCTTCGGACTGGTGAAGCACGCGGTCGCGCGGATGAAGAAGCAGCGTTCCGGCGGACACATCGTGCTGGTGAGCTCGACCGCCGGGCAGCGCGGCGAGGCCTATCATTGCGATTATGCCGCGACCAAGGGCGCGCTGATCAGCATGGTGAAGGGGCTCTCGACCGAACTGGCGGGAGACGGCATCCACGTAAACTGCGTCGCCCCGGGCTGGGTGGATACCGATATGGCCGCTCCGGCGCTCACGGATCGCGCCCGCCGCCGGCGCGTGCTGGAAAAGATTCCCCTTGGCCGCGTGGCCAAGCCGGAAGAGATTGCGGCCCCGATCCTGTTCTTGTGTACCGCGCACGCCGGCTTCGTTACGGGCGAGATTTTCAACGTTAACGGCGGCGCGGTGCTGGTGGGATGAAGGCCGTCATCGGTCGTCGGCCATTGGTCGTCGGCAACGACGTTGCATGAGATTCATTGCGTTTCGCTCATAGTCGAATGCTGGCCGTTTCGGCGGCGCAGAATCCGCAGGCAAATCCGCCGCAGAAGTCCGCCCAGGAGGTCGCCAACGAAGATCCCGGGGTAAAAAAGGCCCGCGCGGTGCTCGACCAGATGATCCAGGCCTTGGGCGGCCAAGCCTTGATGAATGTGCAGGACATGGAGCAGCAGGGGCGTTCCTACGGCTTTTATCATGGCAACCCTTCCGGCCAGGGCTCGCTCTTCTGGCGCTTCTGGAAATGGCCCGACAAGGATCGCTACGAACTCACCAAGCAGCGCGATGTAATCATCATCTACAACGGCGATCAAGGGTGGGAGATCACCTACAAGGGCACGCGGGCGGAAGACGCCGATGAAATGAAGGAATATTTGCGCTCGCGAGAATACTCGCTCAATAACGTCTTGCGCGGTTGGCTCAAGCAAGCGGATACGGCGCTGTTTTATGAAGGCACGGGCCTCACCCAGGACAAGCAGGTAGATAAGGTCACCATCATCAATGGCAAGGGCGATTCCGAGGCGCTCTTCATCGACCAGCTCACCCACCTGCCGGTCAAGAAGAGCTACTTCGTTCGCGATCCAGTGTCACGGGAGAAGGATGAAGAGGCCGAAGTCTACGACAACTGGCGGAACGTGCAGGGAATCGCCACCGCCCACACCACCGTCCTCATGCATAACGGGGACATCACCCGTCAGCGATTCATTCAGAGCGTCAGCTACAATCAAGGCCTTCCGGATTCGAAGTTTACGGCCAGCGCTACCTACGTACCCAAAGCCAAGTGAGTCCTGACCTCGCGCTCCATCGCGCCATTGCCACAACAAACTGTGGCTAATTTGCCACACTTGAATTTCGCAACCTTGCTGGTAATCTTGCCATCTTCAATTAGATAGCGCTTGATCCACGAACAGACAATTCGCGGCCCTGCGGCTTGCGAGGGAATCGGACTCCACAGCGGGGTGAAGGTCAGCCTGCTGCTGCGCCCGGCGCCTCCCGGCAGCGGAGTGGTTTTCCGTCGCAGCGATCTGGATGGCTTCGAAGTCGAAGCCACGGGCCGCAACGTCGCCCGCGTGAGCTATGCCACCAGCCTGATGAAAAAGGGCGTGCTCATCTCCACCACCGAGCACTTGCTGGCGGCGCTTGATGGGCGTGGGCATCGACAACGCCATCGTGGAGCTGGATAACCTGGAGTTGCCGATCCTGGACGGCAGCGCGCTGCCGTTCGTCGAGATGGTGCTGCGGGCCGGGATTCGCAAGCAGCGCCGGCAGCGCACCTACATGCGAATTCTGCGCGCCGATCGAACTCCGCGAAGGCGACAAGTTCATCGCCATCTATCCTGCGGAGTCGTACTCGGTTTCCTACAGCATCAATTTTCCTCATCCGCTCATCGGAGCGGAAACCTACAGCGCGGAGCTCACGCCCGAGGTCTTCCGCCGGGAGATCGCTCCGGCGCGCACCTTCGGCTCGCTGCAGGAGGAGCGCGCCTTGCGCAACATGGGCCTGATCCGCGGGGTTTCCCAGGAGAACTGCATCGTGCTCGACCACGATACGGTGATGAACGGCCCGCTGCGCTACCCGGACGAATTCGTGCGCCACAAAATGCTGGACCTCATCGGCGATCTGGCGCTGCTGGGACGGCGCATCCTCGGCCGGATTGTTGCCGACCGCGCCGGCCACGCCATGCACACCGCCATGGTCGCCCTGCTCCTGCGCAACCGCTCGTTGTGGGAAGAAGCCTCGCTGGACGAAACTTCCGAGCTCCCTCAGTCAGAGGCTCCGCTGTCAGTGGCGTCGACTCTTACCTGATCGTATCCTCTCGTTTAACATTCATTTGTGAAGAAGACCGTCTATCTCTCCCTGGGCTCGAATGTCGGAGACCGCCGAGCGAACCTGGAGACAGCCATCGCGCGCCTCGCCGAACTGGGCGAAGTCAAGAAGGTGTCGTCGTTTTATGAGACGGAGCCGGTGGAGTTGGCGGCCCAGCCCTGGTTCCTCAACTGCGCCGTGGCCCTCGAAACCGAGATGATGCCGCGCCAGCTGCTGAAGAGCCTTCTGGCCATCGAGCGCGCCAGGGGTCGGCATCGAGTTCGGCCCAAAGGCCCGCGCACCCTCGACATCGACATTCTTCTATTCGGCAATTCAGTGGTAGATACCCGCGAACTCACCATCCCGCATCCCGCGCTGCACGAGCGCCGCTTCGTGCTGGAGCCGCTCAGCGAGATCGCCGGCGAAGTCCGGCATCCGGTGTTCAAACGAACGATGCGCGAGTTGCGCGACGCGCTGCCGCGGGATGCGGGGGTTGTAAGGAAAGTGTCAGGATGACAGCGCTAGTCGCTAGCTCCTGGGCAGGACGAAATCCACGCCACGGTCATCGTTGAGCTTGCGGGTAGTGTCGAGATCGAGGTCGGAAAGCGGAATTTTGTGGGTGCTCTTGGCGCCGAAGTCCCACAGCATCTGCCCGATGATGGCGTAGTTCCGGACTTCCTGCTTGTGGCCGTCGCGGAAGACCAGCACCGTGGGCTCCTGCTCCTCGGCCGGAGCCGGCGGAGCCTGCGCCTGTGGCAGCGCGCTGCGCTGCTCGTTGAAGCTGTGATCGCCGTAACGATCATCGTCCGACTTGGGATCAACTACAACAACTACAGGCTGATTCGGCGGTGCTTGCTGGTAGGCGCTGGAGTCGTAATCGCTGAACCACGGATAATCCGATCCGTAATATGGCCAGTAATAAGCCCCGCCGTAGGGAAAATAATGGCGGTGAAAGCCGCGGCCGCGGAGGCCGTTTGTGATGATCGGGCCGCGCCCGAAGTTGGATCCTCGGGAAAAGCCGTATCCGCGCGGGCCAAGAGAGGTGACGCCGGCACGAACTCCGGGGGTGGAACCTCTACCCCGACCTAGAGACGTGACCGACGGAGGCACTCCATGAATCTGCGCCCTCACCACCACAGACGTGGCCAGGACCAAGAGCGCGAGCGCCAACCCCCGCTTCATACATATATGATAACTCAATCCGGGCGAAAAGGTTGCACCGTATGCTCATGAAAAGGGCCGTCAGGCCTGCGTTTTCGCCCGCCCTCATGACAAAACCTTGGCGGGGAGTCGTACCACTGCCATCACGGACGTCACCGCGGAAGCGGCCAGCAGCCCCAATACCAACAGGCGGAAAGGGTTGCGCCAGCGAGTCTCCAGCAGGTCGGCAAAGACCCCGGCGATGAACACATAAAGGAACGGGGTAGCGCGGAAGGGAAACGGTCCCACAAAAACATCCGCAAACATCACCAGCGCCAGGGCTGTCACCACCAACAACGACAGCAGCGGAGCAGTGTTCCCGAAATAGCGGCAGCGCCCGCAGGCAAGATACGCCACCAGCGCAATCGCGGTGAACAACAACAAAAGCCAATTCTCCGGGCGCAGAATCCCGGTCAGGTAGGCGCGCAGCATTTCGCTGATCACCATCCCGCGCTGCGGCAGCCAATCTGCATGGATGACTGCCTCGGCGAAAGCGCGCGGGCGGAATCCAAAGAACGCCAGCAGCAGGAGAGAGGCGACCACACACGCGGAAAGCACGAGCGCCAGCGAAGCCATCCGGCGCTCGGGGACCAGGTAGAGCATGAACGCGAGGCCAACCGCAACCAGCAGAATCGCCCAAAAGCCGCAACCGACGGCGAGCGCGATCGCCAGCGCCAGCAGGACGATTCGCCGCCAGCGCGAGCGCAGCTCGGAAACGGTAGCCTCGCGCGGAGCGTAGAGCGTGTGCGCGGCTGCAATGGCGACGAAGATCGTGCCAAAGATCCCCAGGCTGCCGGCGAGCAACGGACCGGGCCAGGGAAATAGCGCAGCGGGCGAAAAGCAGTAGAGAGCGAGCGCGATGTATCCACCGGCATTGCCGTAAAGCCGCCGGGCGACATACCAGATCGAGGCGCCCAGCAGCCAGCCAAACGCGACAAAAGGCAAACGCAGCAGCCATTTCAAACTATCCGGCGCGAGCAAAGCCGCATAGGGATGGACGATGATGACGGGTGCGGCAGCAATCACCGCCGGCACCGGCAGCGCGCCCCGATCGCGGGGCTGAAGCTTCCCCGCCAACTGGTCCAGTCCAGCCTGCGCATAAGCCGCTTCCGACCAGCGCAGCGGCGTGCGGTGAATCACCCACAAGGATTGCAGCATGTACGCCGACAGTAGCAGCAGCGCGAACACCTGCGGCCGTCCGAAGCGCTTGCTGGGCACGCAATGCTTTTACCACAGCGTTTGCGGCCACCCCAAAAAATTGTCATCCTGAGGAAGCGCGAGCCGAGCTTGCGAGGTGAGCGCGACGAAGGACCTCGGCTCATCCCGCTTTCTTTTCGATCTTCGCCCAGGTGTCCTTCAGCGGCACCGTGCGGTTGAACACGAGCTTGCCGGTCGCAGAGTCGGGATCGACGCAGAAATATCCCAGGCGCTCGAACTGGTAGCGCGATCCGACAGAGGCGCTGGCGAGCGATGGCTCGAGCTTCGCGTCGCTCACGATTTCGAGCGAATTCGGATTCAGGCTCGCGGTGAAGTCCTCGCCTTCTTCAAGCTGGCTGGGATCGGCCTTGGTGAAGAGCTTGTCGTAGAGCCGCACTTCGGCCTCGATGGCGTGCGTGGCCGAAACCCAGTGGATGGTCGACTTCACCTTGCGTCCGTCAGGTGCATTGCCGCCGCGCGTCGCCGGATCGTAGGTGCAGCGGACCTCGACCACGTCACCGTTGCCGTTCTTGACTACATTCGTGCACTTGACGAAGTAACCGTAGCGCAGCCGCACCTCGCGTCCGGGCGACAGCCGGAAGTAGCCTTTCGGCGGGACTTCGCGGAAGTCATCCTGCTCGATGTAGAGCACGCGCGAGAACGGCACCTTGCGCGTTCCCGCCGCGGGATCTTCCGGGTTGTTGACCGCCTCGCACTCTTCGGTCTGTCCTTCGGGATAGTTGTCGATGACCAGCTTCAACGGACGCAGCACGGCCATCACGCGCGGCGAACGGCGGTTCAGGTCCTCGCGCACGAAGTGCTCGAGCATGGCGATGTCCGTAATGCCGTTGGTTCGCGAGACCCCGGCCTGGGTGACGAAATTGCGAATCGCCTCCGGCGGATAGCCGCGCCGTCGAATGCCCGAGAGCGTGGGCATGCGGGGATCGTCCCAGCCGCTGACGTGCCCGTCGCGCACGAGCTGCAGCAGCTTGCGCTTGCTCAGCAGCGTGTAGGTGAGGTTGAGGCGGTCGAATTCCGTCTGCTCGCGAGGGGAAGATGCCCAACTGCTCGATGTACCAGCGATAGAGCGGCTGATGGTCGGCGAACTCCAGCGTGCACATGGAGTGGGTGACGCGCTCGATCGAATCCGACTGCCCGTGCGCGTAGTCGTACATCGGATAAATGCACCACTTCGCGCCGGTGCGGTGGTGCTCGGCGTGCAGAATGCGATACATCACCGGGTCGCGCATGTTCAGGTTGGGCGAGGACATGTCGATCTTCGCCCGCAGCACCCGCGAGCCATCGGGAAATTCGCCGGCGCGCATGCGCTGGAACAGATCGAGGTTCTCCTCGACCGAGCGGTCACGATACGGGCTGTTCTTGCCGGGCTCGGTCAGCGTGCCGCGGTATTCGCGGATCTGGTCGGCGGAGAGATCGTCCACGTACGCCTTGCCCGCCTTGATGAGCTTGAGCGCCCACTCGTAGAGCTGATCGAAATAGTCGGACGCATAGCAGAGCTTGTCCCAGTCGTAGCCCAGCCAGCGCACGTCCGTCCTTGATGGAATCGACGTACTCGGTCTCTTCCTTCTCGGGATTGGTGTCGTCAAAGCGCAGGTTGGTCTTGCCGCCGAACTCGTCGGCCAGCCCGAAGTCGAGGCAGATGGCCTTGGCATGCCCGATGTGGAGATATCCGTTGGGCTCAGGCGGAAAGCGCGTCTGGACGACGGCATCGCCGAACTTCCTGGTCTTCAGGTCCTCGACGATGATGTCGCGGAGGAAATTAGCAGGGCGAACCTCTAGCAGGGGAGCCACCGGCTGTTTCGGCTGGAGGAGTTGAAGTTTTCATGCTCCGTTCATTTTACTTGAGCACGGTTTGCGCGCGTGAGCGAGAGCATGCTGCGCAACCGCTTGTTTTTACCCCTCCCCCTCCCCTCCCTATGCGCCGACCTTGCAGAATCAATGATTTAGGCCGACTTGCCTGGGGAAAGTATTGATGGCCATGGGCTTAAAGGCAAAATCTTGAGGAGCAAGGAGTTATTGTTATTAGATAAGACATACATGTACTGTATATCATATCAATTGAGGATGTCAAGCAAATTTGTTGGGGACAATAGTCGCGCAGCGACGATTGAGATTAGCCCGGCACGCAGCGAGCGCCGTAGGCGCCGCAAGTGCCGGGTCAGCGTCATGGTCCGTGCGAGTCCCGTAGGGACGGCTGAAATCCTCGCGCTTGTGTCGCCCCTGAAGGGGCTCGGATCTTTGCCGCAGCTAACCCAGCACTGCGCGGCCGCTACGCGGCTCGCTTGTGCTGGGCTAATCTCATCGCGTCCGCAAAGCGGACGCGTCGCTTCATGTGCCTTGATAGGACCACGCACTATGGAATATTTTCGATTGCTCTACCGATCCGTGCCAGGCTGGCGTCCCTTCCCAACACTTCCAGCGTCTCAAACAGTGGCGGCGAGGCGGTGCGGCCGGTAACGGCGACGCGGATGGGCTGGAACATCTGTCCGGGTTTGAGTCCCATCTCTTTCGCGGCGGTGCGCAGGGCTTGATCAAGCGCCTGGTGGTTGAATTCCGTGTGCGCCAGCACTTCGCGGGCGCGCTCCAGGGCTTTCTTTGCCATCGCGAGGTCGCCCTTTTGGGGGATCAGCAGCGTGGTGTCATAGGACAACGCGGGCGAGGGCGCCCGCGCCACATCACCCGCCCGCGCCACATCATTCGCCCGCGCCACGTCATCATCGAGGAAGAAGAAATCGGCCGCGGTGAGCACGTCGCGCAGCAGCTTGATGCGCTCGCGGATCAGCGGCGTTATACGCTGCATCTTGCCGGAATCAGCGTCGTATCCGGCGGCGCGCACGATGGGCAGCAGACGCTCGGTCAACTGCTCGACCGGCAGAGCGCGGATGTACTCGGAGTTCATCCACTCCAGCTTGGTGCGATCAAAGACGGCGTTCGACTTCGAGATGCCTTCGAGCGAGAAGAGCGAGATCATCTCCTGGTCGCTCATGATTTCTTTGGTCGAATCCGGCGGTGACCAGCCCAGCAGCGCCAGGTAGTTGCGGAAGGCCTCGGGCAGGAAGCCTTCATCTTTGTATGCGATCACCGAGGTCGCGCCGTGGCGCTTGGAGAGGCGCGTCTTGTCGGGGCCGAGGATCAGCGGCAGGTGCGCGAACACCGGCAGAGGCGCGCCCAGAGCTTCGTAGATCAGCTTCTGCTTGGGCGTGTTGGAGACGTGGTCGGCGCCGCGGATGACGTGCGTAATGCGCATGTCGAGGTCGTCGGCGACCACGCTCAGGTGGTATGTGGGCACGCCGTCGGAGCGCAGCAGGACAAAATCCTCGATCTCGGCGTGGGCAATCTCGATCGGCCCGAAGACAGCGTCGTCAAAACGGGTCGAGCCCGTTTCGGGAACGAGAAACCGCACTGCGGCCGCTTCTCCGGATGCGCGGCGGCGCTCGGCTTCGTCGCGGGGGATGCTACGACAGGGATCGCGATCCTTCTTAACGAAATCCCCGCCCTCGGGACCGTCGTCTCTTCCAGAAAAACCTCCACCTTTGCCAACACCGGGCAAAGGTGGGGCACCCTCTTGATCCTTCTTACAAAAGCAGTAGTAGGCGTGACCGGAATCCACCAGGCGCTTGGCCGTCGCTTGATAGAGATCCATCCGCTGCGACTGGAAGAACGGCCCTTCGTCCCAATCGAGCCCCAGCCAGCGCATGCCCACGAGGATGCCTTCGACCATCTCCTGGGTGGAGCGCTCGAAATCGGTGTCTTCGATTCGGAGGATGAATGTCCCGCCGGTGTGGCGAGCGTAGAGCCAGTTAAACAGCGCGGTGCGTGCTCCGCCTACGTGCAGGTATCCGGTGGGCGAAGGGGCGAAGCGGACGCGGACGGGCGAGGATGCGCTCATGGAACCAAATACTGAATGTATCACGCAGAAGCAGGAATTCGGGGAGCGGACATCCCGTAAGTCGTTGTATTCAAATATCCGACGTGGATTGAGCACCCCCCGGCGTTGAAGTACACTCAAACAAATCCCAAGGTTCTGTGTGCGACCCGGCGGGTCTCTGGCGCCGCTGGGCACGCCCGTGCTCCCGAAGCACGCCAGAGAAGTTTGCTGAGGCGCACGGATGGAAAGCATCCCGATTGGGATCGTGGTCGTCCCTAGCATTGCCGCACTGCTGCTTCTGGCGGTGTTCTCCTATCTCTACCAGCAGACGCGGGAGCCCTATTTCCGCGCCTGGCAGTTCGCCTGGGCTGCCTACTGCGGATATTGGGCGCTGGTGCTGTGGAACTACTTCGAGGGACGAACCCTGCCTACGGCATGGCTGGCGCGAGTACTGCTGGCGGCGACGGCGCTGTGTATCTTCGTTTCCACCCGCCTGCTGAAGTCGGCATACCGGGTGAGCGTGTGGGACAGCGTGCTGGCGGTAATCGCCGCCATTTGGGCCGCCGTCACCGTCTGGACGGGCGCAGGCTGGCATTTGGAAATCGAGGTCGGGGTAGCGGCGCTGCTGGTCCTGTGCGCCTACCGCTTTGTGCGTCACGCGCGCGCCATCGGGTCGGTGGCCTTCCGCCTGCTGGCGTTGTCACTGGTGTTCTGGGCATTTCTGCTGCTGTCGGCGCAGTTCCGGACCGAGCTGCCGCACGTTTTCGGCCGCGTCGGGCACTTCCTCGATCCTTTGCCGCAGATGCTGCTGGGCATCTCCATGGTGATGGTGCTCTACGAAAACGAGCGCCGCATGGTGGAAGAGAACCTGCTGGCTTTTTCCAGCCTGGAAATTGAATCGAACCGCCCGCTGGAACTGGCAGAGATGGCGCCGCGTCTGGAGCACATGCTGGAGCGGCTGATGCGGCTGCTCAAGGCGGAGCGCGCCGCGCTGTTCGTCAATGAGCGCTGGCGGGATACCTTGCCGGCGGTCGAGCATGGCTTCTCGCCCGAGTTCCTGCCGGCGCTGATGTCCGGCGACGTCGGCGAGGCCTTGAGCAGTTTCGTATTTCGACGCCAGGGGCTGGCCGTGCTGCCGGAGTTGCATCTGGAGCTGGCGCAGCTTCCGCCCGGGCAGGAAGAAGTGGTGCTGCGCTTGCGCGGCATCTTCGAGCGCGAACACGTGCCCGCCATGACGGCGGTCAGCTTGCACACCCGGGAGCACCACTTCGGGGTGCTGATGTTCCCGCATGCCGGGGGGCGGAGCTTTCCTTCCTCCGGCCTGCGGCTGCTCGGCGGACTGGGACGGCAGATCGGCATGACGCTGGAGAACTACGCGCTGATGCACAAGGCCCAGCGCCGCACCAAGGAATACGAACTGCTGACGCAAGTCGGGCAGGCGGTCAGCGCGCACCTCGACCCTGACGAAGTGCTGCGCACCATCCACCGCGAGCTGGGGCACCTGTTCGACACCAAGAATTTCTACATCGCCTTTCTGGAAGCGGAGGCGATGCGCTTCGAGCTTGAGGTCGAAGCCGGCGAGGTGCTGCCCAAGCGGGCGCGGCCGGCGGCCAACGGGATCTCGGAGTACGTGATCCGCAGCGGGCGGCCGCTGTTGATTCGCTCAGACATCGAATCGGCGCGCACCAAGCTGGGGTTCGTTTTTGGAGGCCGCGCCGCCAAATGCTTCATGGCGGTGCCGATCCTGCGCTTCCAACAGCCGCCGGGCATCATGGCGGTGATGAACTACGAGCGCGAGTTCGCCTACGAGAACCGCGATTTGGAGGTCATGGAGACGGCCGCGGGCCAGGTTGCCGTGGCCATGGAGAACGCGCGCCTGTTCGCGGAGGCGCAGCAGCGCGCTCGGCATCTGGAGTTTCTCAACAGCGTGTCGAAGCGCGCCATCTCCAGCCAGAACGCGGAGAGCATGCTGGCCGACATCGTGGGCGACCTGCAGAAGACTTTCCCCGTCGATCACATCGGCATCGGCATTCTCGACTACGCCACCAAGGAGATTGAGATCAAAGCCGAGGCGGGAACCAGTGCGGGCGCGCTGGGACGGCGGGTACCGGTGGGAAGTGGCATCATCGGCAAAGCGGCGCGCACCAACGAGCTGACGTTGATCCAGGATGCAGGCGAAGGCCGCGCGCCGGGCCTGCTGCCGGATGCGCGCTCGGTGCTGGCCATCCCGCTGACGTACGCGGAAACCCTGCTGGGCGTGCTGAACCTGGAGAGCCGCCGCGAAAACGCCTTCCCCGAGCAGGAAGTGCTGATCCTGCGTACTCTCGCCGATCTGCTGGCCACCGCGCTGCACAACGCGTTCGTGTTCCAGAAGATGCAGCAGCAGTCGATCACCGATTCGCTGACCGGCATCAAGACGCGGCGCTTCTTCCTGGAATCGGTGCAGGGCGAGTGGAAGCGCGCGTCCCGCTCCGGGCGGCAGTTCTCGGTGGTGATGATCGACCTCGACCGCTTCAAGGACATCAACGATACGCTCGGCCACCTGGAGGGCGACCTGGTGCTGGCGCGCATCGGGCGGCTGCTGGAGCAGAAGAGCCGGCAGTCGAACGTGGTGGCGCGCTACGGCGGCGACGAGTTCGTCATCCTCATGCCGGAAACCGGCTTGGAGCAGGCGCGGGTACTCTCCGAGCGCCTGCGGTTGTGGATCGCCACCGATCCCATGCTCAGCGAGATGAAGATCAGCGGCAGCTTCGGCGTGGCCACTTATCCTCTGCACGGCGACCAGGTTGAGGACATCCTGCGCGTGGCCGATGCCGGCATGTACATCTCGAAGAAAGAGGGCGGCAACCGGGTCTCGATGGCGGAGGAGTTCGTCGACAGCGAGCACCTGCTCGAACAGCGCGAGCTGGTGACCGCTTATATCGACGGCTTCCTGCGCAAAGAAAGCCCTGGTCCCGAAGCCGCCGATGAACTGGTGGCCACGCTGCGAAGGCTAGGCAGCGCGGTGCCGCAGGGCGGGGATCAGCAGGGCTTGATGCAGGGCTTGCGCACCCTGACGCGGGCGGCAGAAACTCGCGAATATTCCGCCGGACACGGCGATTCGGTGGCGCGCTACGCCGAGGCCATTGGGCACGAACTCAGGCTCAGCGAAGAAGAGATGACCGACCTGGTTTTCGCGGCGCGCGTGCACGACGTGGGCAAGATCATCATCCCGGAAAGGATCCTCAACAAACCCGGCCCGCTCAGCGACGATGAGTTCGCGCTGATGAAGAAGCACGTGCTGGTGGGAGCGCAAATCGTCGACGCCATTCCCGGCCGGGAGCGGGCACGGCTGATGGTGTTGCATCATCATGAGCGCTTCGATGGGGCCGGCTATCCCGGCGGGCTGCGTGGGGAAGAGATCCCGCTGGGCTCGCGCATCATCGCCGCCGCCGAAGCTTACGTCGACATGACCACCGAGCGCGCCTACGCGCCGATCAAGACGCAGGAGCAGGCCATCGCTGAGATGGAAGCCATGAGCGGCACGCAGTTCGACGGCATGCTGGTGCGCATACTCATTCGCCAGCTCCGGGAGGAGAAGATTTCGAAGAGCAGCGGGTAGGGAAAAAGTGGTAAGTGGAGAGTGGTAAGTGGGAAGTGAGGATTGTCATCCCGAGCGGCTGCGCGAGGGATCTTGGTTTGACTGACGATTCATCTCATGAAACATGCTGAAGGTTCGTATCAGGGCACGCCTTTCAGGCGTGCCGTAAGGTGGAGGAAGAAAGCCGGCTTTAGCCGCTGCAGGGGCTAAAGCCCATCTTTTTAGCACGATTGCAGCACGGCTCGAAGCCGTGCCCTGATACGAAGTGGATGTTTACGACGGTTGTGAGCAAAACCTAAGGTTCCGCGCTCAGTCGCAACATGACAGCACCTACAGCTGCATCGCCCTCGCCACCTTCACCGCTTCCACCTTGCGCAGCTCTTCGAGCACCGCTTCCGGCACGCGCGAATCCACCAGCACAACGGCGATGGCCTCCGCAGTGCCGCTCACCTTTTCCTGCCGTCCGAGGGAAAAGTTGGCGATGTTGATGTGGTGATTGCCGAGGATGGTGCCGATCTTGCCGATCACGCCGGGCACGTCCAAATTGCGCATGTAGACCAGGTTGCGCTCGAGTGGGGCTTCCACGTCGATATCGTCCACGCCCAGCAGGCGCGGCAGCTTCTCGTGCAGCACGGTGCCCCGCACCCGGTGCTCCTCCGTCGTGGTGCGGAGCGAGACGGAAAGCACGTTGGCGGCGCCTCCGCTCGAGGGCCGCGGCTTCTTCGATTCGCGCACCTTGATGCCGCGTTCGCCGGCGATGGCCGCCGCATTCACCAGGTTGGCGTGCTCCGAAAGCATGTGGTTGATGATGCCTTTCAGAGCCGCGTTGCGCAGCAGCTCCGTCTTCCACTCCGCCATGGGACCGGAGTAGCGCACCGCAACTTCTTCGGCGTTGCCGTCGGTGGCCTGTGCCAGGAACGACCCCAGCCGCTCCGCCAGCACGATGTAAGGATGCATCTCCAGATACTCTTCGTGCGACACCGAAGGGATGTTCACCGCGTTCTGGATCACGCCGTGCTTCAGGTACTCCTTCACCTGAAGGGCGATCTGGTAGCCCACCGCCTCCTGCGCCTCGTGCGTGGAGCCGGCGATGTGCGGCGACATCACCACGTTCTCGAGCGAGGCGAGTGGGGAGCCCTTGGGCGGCTCGTCGCTGAACACGTCCAACGCCGCCGCTGCTACTTGTCCGGACTTGAGCCCTTGCGCCAGCGCGGCCTCGTCCACCAACTCACCGCGGGCGCAGTTCACCAGTCGCACGCCGCGCTTCATCTTCTTGATGGTGTCCGCGTTGATCATGCCCGTGGTCTGCGGCGTCAGGCCGACGTGCAGGGTGATGTAATCGGCCGTGGCGTAGATCTCATCCAGGCTGGCCATGCGGATTTCCAGGTCGCGCGCCACGCTGGTGGAGACGAACGGATCGTGCGCGACCACCGTCATGTGGAAGGCGCGGGCGCGTTTGGCGACCTCCAGGCCCACTCGTCCCAGTCCGACGATGCCCAGCGTTTTGCCGCGCAGCTCGGTGCCCTGCAGAGTTTTCTTCTCCCACTGGCCCGCGTGCATGAGCGCGTCGGCGCGGCACAGGTGGCGCGCCATGGCCAGCATCAGCCCCAACGTGTGCTCGGCGACCGCCACCGCGTTGGCGCCGGGAGTGTTCATCACCGCGATGCCCTTCTTGGTGGCGGCTTCCAGGTCGATGTTGTCCACGCCCACGCCGGCGCGGCCGATCACGCGGAGCTTGGTAGCGGGCGCGAGCACGCGCGCGTCCACCTTGACGGCGGAGCGCACGATCAGCGCGTCGGCATCCACCAGGTGGGCCGAAAGTTTGCCTTCGATCTGCTCGGGAGTGACCAGCGACCAGCCATCCTCATCGCGGAACAGCTCGACTGCGGCGGGGGAAATTTTCTCGGCAATCACGATCTTCATGGCAGGGATTGTAGCGCGGGGGCGCGAGGTCCAGTGTGACCGCGATCACGTCGGGGAAGAGTTTGGTTTCTCTGCTTCGCCACCGCTCGGGTTATGGTTTGCGCCCCGCCCTTTTTGCTGAGTTATTTTGGCGTCGGGTGGCCAACCCGGGCCTGGTTTGCCCGTGTGAAACTGCCCGCCCTGGCAAAGGAAGCTAGGACTGATCAGTGCCATGCCTGACACCAGCGAGGCCATCCATCCTGCTACCTAGTCTTGTGGCGGAGACCCAGAACCAGACAAGATTCCGCGTCCTCTTGGATGAACTGCTTGACAATGGGTAGTGCCGTCCGCAAGAGATTCTCGATCTCGCCGCTGTTGCAATTGGCAGCCCGGAGCCAGATGAGCTTCGGCGGATGGCCGTCGAAAGTCCGAGTCCTTCGAGACAATCGTGAAGGCGTTGTCTTTGGCATACTGCCAAATAGCAGAATCGTCCGCGCTCCCTAGTCCGCATTGATGAAGATGGGCCGAAGCTGGGTAAATGTCAGCTAACACCGCCGGCAGGTGAGGAGACAGGTTTTCGTCGAAGAGGAGCTTCACGCGTTGGAAATTTCCAGTTTGCGCTCGCGATCAGCGGCGTAGGCGAGACAGGCCAGAATGTCTTCTTCGGTGAGATAAGGAAATTCCCGCAAGACGGCGGCCTGAGTCATGCCGCTGGCCAGATATTCCAAGATGTCATACACGGTGATTCGCAGCCCGCGAATGCATGGCTTTCCGCTCCGCTTGCCGGGTTCCATCGTGATGATGTCGGAATAGGTCACACGCCCACTTTATTAGAAGAAACCGGCCTCGGGCAATTGGAATCAGATGGGCAACCAGCCGGAGCAACTCTCACGACCCCACCGCCATCGGCTGCCTCTCGGCTGCGGCACGCGCGTAGACCTCCTGCGCCGCTTTGAGTCGCCAAGCCGTACTCGATATGGCGCGGGCGCGCCACGAAGGCCAGCACGTGCTCAAGCGCCCCGATGATTCCCGATCGTGTCCAGGTAATCGTAGTAACCCAGGTGGGCGATGCGGAAAAGCTTGCCCTTCATCTCGCCTTGGCCGTTGGCGACCACCGCTGCAAACTGCTGGCGGAAGAGCTTGACGATCTCGCCCGAGTCGACGCCCTTGGGCGGCAGGATCGCCGTCAGTGCTGCGCACGGCTCCGCCGCGAACAGGGCCAGACGTTGTGCCTGCGCTGCGGCCTGCGTCATCTCGGCCATGGTCTCGGCATTGTGGATGAGCGCTTCGCGGCCTGCGGCCAGGTCGCCTCCGCCCATCTCGCGAATGTAGTCGAGCGCCGCGGCCAGGCCCGCAACCACCGAAATCGCCGGCGTGTAGGCGGATTCTCCCTTGGCGGCGACTTTGCGCTCTTTGCGCAGATCGAAGTAGTAGCGCGGGTTCTTGGCGCTTTCCATGCGCTGCCATGCCCGCTCACTCACCGCCAGGTAGGCCACGCCGGGCGGGACCATGACCGCTTTCTGCGAGCCTCCGATGATCACGTCGATGCCCCAGGCGTCAACGTCGAGATGCGTGGTGCCGAGCCCGGTGATGGCGTCCACTACCAGCAGGGCCTCCGTACCGCGCACGAGCTTGGCCACTCCCGCCACGTCGTGCCGGCAGCCGGTCGAGCTCTCCGTCGCTTGCATGTAGACCGCGCGCACGTCGGGCGAGAGTTTCGCGCGGACTTCGTCGAGCAAGAAGGTCTGGCCGTATTCGGCCGTCACCAGTTCCACCTGGCAGCCGAAGGCGCGGGCGAGATCGCGCCAGCGCTCGCCGAACTTTCCCGCCGTCAGCACCAGAACTTTGTCTCCGGGTGAGGTGAGGTTCGAGACCGCGGCCTCCATGGCGCCCGAGCCCGAGGATGCCAGCAGGATCACGTCATTCCGCGTGCCGATGAATGTCTTGAGGTCGGCAACCACACGCTGCTGCAGGTTGCGATATTCGGCGGTGCGGTGGTGCACGTCGGCGGCCGCCATGGCGCGTTGCGCTGCCGGCAACAGCGGCGTCGGTCCGGGAGTGAAGAGGCGAGTCTTTCTCAACATGGCGTCATGATAGTCCCCGCTTTATGGCCGAATCAATTGAGGATTGTGTCCATTGACTCATTGGCTCATTGATCCATGGAAACCCATCACCACGCCATCAGCAGCCGCACATCACGCACATTCGTGCCTGTCGGACCGGTCTCGATGGCATCGCCCAGCGCCTTGAATAAGGGATAAGCGTCGAAGCCAGCGAGGGCCGCCGCAGGATCCAGTCCCGCCGCGCGCGCCCGCTCCATGGTGCTGCCGTCCACCACCGATCCCGCTGCCGGGCTGTGCCCGTCGATGCCATCGGTGCCGGCGCTGAGCACGCATATGTTTTCGCCTGCAATCTTGGGCGCTAGATATAGCGCGAACTGCTGGTTGCGTCCGCCTTGCCCGCTCTTGCCCTCCACGCGGACCGTAATCTCACCGCCCGATACCAGGCACACACGAGCGCTCTTCTGGCGCAACTCTCGCAGGCGTTCAAGCAGGTAGTCGCCCGCGCGGCGATAGTCCCAGTCATCGCAGCGGTTGTCTACTTCGACTGTGAAACCCGCAGCCTGCGCCTGTTGTGTCGCCGCCTTCACTGCGGTTTCATTGGAGAGGATCGTCCACCAGCGCGAGCGCACGAAAGCGGGATCATCGCTCTTGGGCGTCTCTTCGAGCGCATGCGTTTTGATCAACGAGTGCACCGGAGGCGGAAACTTCTCCAGCAGCCCATACTTCTGGATGATTCGGTAGCAATCTTCGACCGTGGTCGAGTCCGCCATGGTTGGACCGGAGGCCAGCGAGTCAGGAGCGTTGTCCGGCACATCGGAGATCAAGATGGAGACCTGCTGCGCCTGGGACGCTGCCTGCGCCAGCCTGTCCACCCTTGGTCGCAGAGAGATGTTTGCGCACGGCGTTGATCTCGGCGATGGGCGCGCCGGAGACCACCAGCTCGCGGTAGGTGGCGACCAGGTCGTCGAGGGTGATGGTGTCGCTGATCGGCTTCTCGACAATGGCCGAGCCACCGCCGCTGATCATGTGCAGCGCCAGCGAGCGCTCATCGAGCGCTTCCAGCATGCGCAGGATGGCTTCGCCCGCACGCACCGATTCCGCATTAGGAGTCGGGTGTCCACCGCGAAAGTAACGGAAGCCCGGCACCTGAGCGGGCGGATCGGCGACGCAGGCGACGATGCCCTCCAGGCCCGAGCCTACCTTCGCGGCCAGCGCCTCCGCCATGGCGTGCGCCGCCTTGCCCAGCGAGACCACGCGCACGCGGCTGTAGCTCCCTAGATCATGAAGGTCCTCGCCTATGCGCAGTACTCCGCGCCCGTACTCGACGTGGCGCTCGAAGGCCTTCGCAATGCTCGATTCGGCAAGCGCGTGCAGAAAAATGTCGCGTGCGACCGAGCGCACAGCGGACGCCGATGCGGGTGCGGAGCTGGACGGCTGGGCAGACATGCCGGGATTATAACTGTCGACGGGGTGCCCCATCCTTCCCTGGTTTTGGGAAGGGTGGGTTCAGGTTAGTGAGTTACTTTCTTCATCGCGTACGAGCTCAAGACGCGCATGTAATTCGCGCGCTCGAACGCCGCGGGATCGGAGACCGACTTGCGGGCCATGCTGCCCTGCATCTGCTGGATGGACTCGTATTCATGCTCTCCCATCCAGCTCTGGAGGCCGTGCAGGACATGGCGAATGTGCCCCACGCCTTTCTCCAGCAGCGCCGAGGTCATCATCGCCACCTTGGCGCCGACCATCATGCTCTTCAGCACGTCCTCCGCGGTATGGACGCCTCCGGTGATGGCCAGATCGGGACGAACGTGGCCGTAGAGGATGGCCACCCAGTTGAGCCGCACCAGCAACTCGTAGGAATGGCTGAGCTCCAGCCGCGGCACGACTTCAAGCTGCTCGAGGTCGATGTCCGGCTGGTAGAAGCGGTTGAACAGCACCAGGCCGTCAGCGCCCGCGGTGTCCAGCCGGCGCATCATGTGCGGAATGGAGCTGAAAAAATGCCCCAGCTTGACCGCCAGCGGGATGCGCACCGCCGCCTTCACCTGCTGCACCACCTCGTAATACATCTGCTCGACTTCCGCGCCCGGCAGTTCGGGGTTGGCTGCCACGTAGTAGGTATTCAGCTCGATGGCGTCAGCACCCGCTTCTTCCATCATCTTGGCGTAGCGCGTCCATCCGCCCATCGAACTGCCGTTCAAGCTGGCGATAACGGGAATGCTCACCGCCTTCTTCACCTTCGCCAGGTGTTCCAGGTAGGCTTCCGGCCCGTGATTGTAGTTCTCGAGGTCGGGAAGAAAGTGGAGCGACTCGGCGAAGCTCTCGCTGCCATATTCCAGCCAATGATTCAACTCTTCGCTTTCGATATCGATCTGCTCCTCAAACAGCGAGTGCATGACCACGGCTGCGGCGCCGGCGCGCTCCATCTCGCGAACGGCCTCAAGGTCCCGCTGCAGGGGCCCGGCCGAGACCACGATCGGGTTCTTGAGCTTCAGGCCGAGATAGGTAGTGGAAAGGTCGATCATTCCTTGTCTCCTTTGGCCGCCATGGCGGCGGTGGCCATGTCCCCGTTGGCCGGCAATGAAGCCAGCTTTTCGTAGAGGTCCCAGCGGCTGCGCACATCCTCTTCGGCCTCGTGCAGCAGCTTCTTGGCAGCATCGGCATCGGCATGGTTCAGGATGCTGAAGCGGGTCTCGTTCAACATGTATTTCTGCAACGGCACGCTGGGGGGGCGGGAATCGAGCTGCAATGGATTCTTGCCCTGCTTCACCAGGTCAGGGTTGTAGCGGAACAGCGGCCAGTATCCGGACTGCACCGCCAGCTTCTGCTGGTCCATGCCGTACATCAGGTCGTAGCCGTGGGCCACGCAATGGGAGAAGGCGATGATCAGCGAAGGGCCATCGTAAGCCTCAGCCTCTTCGAATGCCTTCAGGGTCTGCATGTCGCTGCCGCCCATGGCTACGCGGGCGACGTACACATTGCCGTAGTTGACCGCCATCAGCCCCAAATCCTTCTTGGCGGTTTCCTTGCCGCCGAAGGCGAAGCGCGCTACCGCGCCGCGGGGCGTGGACTTGGAACGCTGGCCGCCGGTGTTGGAGTAAACCTCTGTATCCAGCACCAGCACATTGACGTTCTGGGAGGAAGCCAGCACGTGGTCGAGGCCTCCATAGCCGATGTCGTAGGCCCAGCCGTCGCCGCCCACAATCCAGACGCTCCTGCGGACCAGGGATTCTGCGATGGCCAGCAGATCGCGGGCTTCGAGGTTATCTACGCCCTTCAACTTGTCCTGGAGGCGGCGTACGTGCTCGCGTTGCCGCTCGATGCCGGCGTGGGTGGATTGGTCGGTGGTCAGCAACGCCGCAACCAGTTCGCCGCCGATCTTCGCCTCCAGCCGGTGCACCAGGTCGCGTGCATACTCTTCTTTCTTGTTCAGCGCCAGGCGCAGGCCCAGGCCAAATTCGGCGTTGTCCTCGAAGAGCGAATTCGCCCACGCCGGTCCGCGGCCCTGGGCGTTTATCGTGTAGGGCGTGGTGGGAAGATTGCCGCCGTAGATCGAGGAACAGCCGGTGGCGTTGGCGATCACCAAATGGTCGCCGAAGAGTTGCGTCATGAGCTTGAGGTAGGGCGTCTCGCCGCAGCCGGCGCAGGCTCCGGAAAACTCGAACAGCGGCTGCAACAACTGCACGTCCTTCACTTGCCCGGTCTTCAGTTGTTCTTGATTGGCCTCCGGCAGGGAGAGGAAGAACTCCCAGTTGTCGCGCTCGGCAGCGCGCAACGGGGCTTGCGTTTCCATGTTGATGGCCTTGTGCTTCACCTCGGTCTTGCTCTTGGCCGGACAGATCTGCACGCACAGCGTGCAACCGGTGCAATCCTCGGGCGCAACCTGCAGCGAATAGCGCAGAGCTCTCGAATTCCTTCCACTTGGGCTTTGTGGACTTGAATCCGGAAGGCGCCTTGGCCAGCAGTTCAGGACTGTAGATTTTGGCGCGGATCACCGAGTGCGGACACACCATCACGCATTTGCCGCACTGGATGCAGAGCTGTTCGTCCCACACCGGAATCTCGAGGGCGATGTTGCGCTTCTCCCACTGCGCCGTGCCTGTAGGGAAGGTGCCGTCGATGGGCAACGCGCTTACCGGCAGCAGGTCGCCTTCGCCGGCGATGATGCGGGCGGTGACCTTCTGCACGAAATCGGGAGCTGCGGCGGATACCGGCGGCTCCACATGGAGCTTGCTGGTCGCCTGCGCCGGTAGCTTGACCTCATGCAGGTGGGCCAGGGCGGCATCCACGGCGGCAAAATTCTTCTGCACCACGGCTTCGCCGCGCTTCTTGTAGGTCTTCTCGATCGCCTTCTTGATGGCTGCGATGGCTTCCTCGCGCGGCAGGACGCCGCTGATGGCGAAGAAGCAGGTCTGCATGATGGTGTTGATGCGGCGCCCCATGCCGGCTTCTTCGGCCACCGGATCGGCGTTGATGACGTAGAGCTTCAGCTTCTTGTCGAGCAGCTCCTGCTGCATCGTGACCGGCAGGTGGTCCCAGACTTCATCCGGCCCGTAAGGGCTGTTGAGCAGGAAGGTCGCGCCCGGCTGCGCCAGCTTGAGCACATCGAAGCGCTCCACGAACGAGAATTGATGGCAGGCCACAAAATTCGCCTGCGTGATGAGGTAGGTGGAATGGATGGGCCGCGGCCCGAAGCGCAGGTGCGACACCGTCATGGCGCCGGCCTTCTTCGAGTCATAGACGAAGTAGCCCTGGGCGTAGAAGTCGGTGTCCTCGCCGATGATCTTGATGGAGTTCTTGTTGGCGCCCACGGTGCCGTCCGACCCCAGGCCGTAGAAGACGGCGCGCACAGTGTCGGCGCTCTCGGTGGAGAACTCGCGGTCGTAATCCAGGCTGGTGCGGGTGACGTCGTCGATGATGCCGACCGTGAAGTGGTTCTTGGGTTGCGACTTCTTCACCTCGTCGAAGACGGCCTTCACCATCGGGGGATTGAATTCCTTCGAGGAGAGCCCGTAGCGGCCGCCGATCACCCGCGGCATCGCCTTGAATGGGCCCTGGCCGGTGGCCAAGCGCTTCACTCAGCGCGGTAATCACGTCCATGTAAAGCGGCTCGCCCCCGGCGCCCGGTTCCTTAGTGCGATCAAGGATCATTAGCGACTTGGCGCTCGCCGGCAGGGCGGCCAGGAAGTGCTCCGCCGAGAACGGCCGGTAGAGGCGAACTTTGAGCAGTCCCAGCTTTTTCGCCGCGTGCGTTCAGGTGCTCCACGGTTTCCTCAGCCGCTTCGGCGCCGGAGCCCATCATGATGAGAACGCGCTCCGCGTCAGGCGCGCCGACGTAGTCGAAGAGGTTGTAACGGCGGCCGACGATCTTCGCGAACTTGTCCATCGACTTCTGCACGATTGCAGGGCAAGCGAGGTAGAAGGGATTGATGGCTTCGCGCGCCTGGAAAAAAACGTCAGGATTCTGGGCGCTGCCGCGCAGCACCGGACGGTCGGGAGAGAGCGAGCGCAGACGGTGCGCGTGCACCAGTTCCTCGTCGATCAGGGCGCGCATGTCGTCGTCCGTCAGTTGCTCGATCTTGTCCACCTCGTGCGAGGTGCGGAAGCCGTCGAAGTAATGCAGGAACGGAATGCGCGCTTCCAGCGTGGCGGCGTGCGCGATCAGAGCATGGTCCATCGCCTCTTGCACAGAGTTGGAGGACAGCATGGCGAAGCCGGTCTGGCGGCAGCCCATAACGTCACTGTGATCGCCGAAGATGGAAAGCGCGTGCGTGGCCAGGGTGCGGGCGGCCACGTGAATAACCACAGGCGTGAGTTCGCCTGCCATCTTGTACATGTTGGGGATCATGAGCAGCAGGCCCTGTGACGCCGTGAACGTCGTTCCCAGCGCGCCGGCCTGAATGGCGCCATGCAACGCTCCCGCGGCTCCGCCCTCGCTCTGCATCTCCACCACTGTGGGCACCACGCCCCAGATGTTGGTCTGCCCTTTCGCCGCCCACTCATCGGCGAATTCCCCCATATTGGACGAGGGCGTGATCGGATAAATCGCGATCACCTCGCTGGTGTGGTAAGCGGCATAGGCGGCGGCCTCGTTGCCATCGATTGTGACCATCGATCTCTTGGGATTCATGAGTGCCGGCCCTCCTCAATAAATGCGCACATGTTGCGAAACTCATCAGTCTACGCCTCCAAAGGCCAGCACGGGAGGGCTCTATGTCACATCGCAAAGTTCACCCGTCACATTTTGGGTCGCGGTCATTTCGGCCACAACCATCGCCGCCGTGGCTACATCGTTGGGGCGATTACCGCTCCCACGACAAGTCATTGCATAAAAAACGCAAGTTTCTGCCGGAAAAACAGAAAAAATCGAAAATGTCCTTGCGTTTCTGCAGATTGGGCGTGGTCTCCAGATTGCTCTGGAAGGTAGGACGTCAGAAACAGGGGGCGCAGTACGGGGCATGAAAAGCATAAATGATGTAATACGCCAGAAGGAATTGGAACTCCAGCAAGCACTCGAGGATGCGGTTCGGGTAAAGGAACTCGAGTTGGTGCGCTTGCGCAAGACCTTGCAGGAAGCCTTGTCCACCATCGACAGTCTGCTGGAAAGCGAAAGCGAACCGACGGAGAACCTTCCCGCGATGGCGGGCGCGAGTCCGAAGGCATTTGCGGCAGCCGGCCGTACCCACAAGTCTGGGTCGAACAACGGCGGGAGCGAATTCCCGTAAACCAAACGATTGCGTTCTCAAACCTAAACTGCAATTCCCAAGCTGGTGGGTAGGTTGTGTCGAACCTGGGCAAGATGGGCGCCTTTGCCTTAGACGGGCAGCGAGTGTGCGAACGCCGCCGTCATAAGCGCAAGAGCGTGCTTTCCGAACTCGGCGAACTGGTCGTGGTCTCGCTGGATTCCGAGCGAGGGTTGCTCCTCACCGTCTCGGCAAGCGGGATCTCGGTGCAAGCCCAGGCCCAACTAGCGCCGGGCAGCCGTGTTGCCGTGCAGTTCTCCCTGCCGTCAAGCCAGACCGCGATTCGTGCTACCT
The DNA here is from genome assembly GCA_963733935.1 of uncultured Acidobacteriota bacterium. Lineage (GTDB taxonomy): Bacteria > Acidobacteriota > Terriglobia > Terriglobales > Acidobacteriaceae > JAHFUA01. The sequence goes on along the minus strand of CAVTEQ010000011.1, from coordinate 76,376 downwards.
GCGACATGGTGTGGGTCGGCAACAATTGCGAGGCGGGGCTGAAATTCCTTCCACTGGCTGAGAGCGACGCGCGCTGCTTGGAGAACTGGCTCACCTTACACGCGGCCGAGCCCGAAGATGTGATGGCAGACGCTGCCGCCGGCGGCATTCCCTGCGCGGTGATGGACGAAGCCGTTCCGGCGTCGTCCGACTATGCAGACCTGGCTGCAACCATCGAAAAGCTCGTAGCCCCGCACCCGGTGGATACAGCTCCGCCGAAGCCCGCTTCACCCGCGCCCCAGGCGCCCGCCGCAGCCGAAGCTGACACCCTGGAAGATCTGCTGCCGCGGATCGTAGTCCAGGCGCGCGTGTTGACCCAGGCGGAAGGCACCGCCCTGGTATTGAGCGGGGAGGAAGGACTCATCTGCCGGGCGAGCAGCGGAAGCGCCCCGGCGGTGGGATCGCGCATGCGTGCTGGCTCCGGTCTTTCGGCGGAGTGCTTCCGCCTTGGACAAGTGGTTCGCTGCGATGACGTGGAAAACGATTCCCGAGTGAACTCCGCGGCCGCGCAACGCTTGCAGTCGCGTTCCATCTTAATCGCGCCGATCCGGGCGAACGCATCCACACGCGGCGTCCTCCAGGTGCTTTCTTCCCGCCCCTTTGCTTTTACCGACGCCCACGTCGCCACTCTGGAACACCTTGCGGGACTGGTCGCGGCATTCCTGGCAGCGAAGGAGAGTGCAAACCCGGCGGATCTGTATGCAGCGCCATCGCCTGAATCGGCGTCGGGAGCCACTCCGGAGCCGAACCAGCGCGCCGCCGAGGCCGAAGGCGCAGGCACGAACAGTCCTGAACTTGCTCCCGGAAGGCAGAGCGAGCAGACAGATAACCACCCAGCTATGGCCGCTGATGCCGGCTTGCAAGCGGAAGAAGCTGCAGCGAACGCCGCCATCGAAGCGGCGCCAGAGACAGCCACTCAGCCGCTCGATGCCGCCGACGAGCAGCCTCAATCTTCTGCCAAACTCCTGCGTAACGGAACCATCGGCTGCCTGGGGCTGCTTACCACTGCTTTGCTGCTGTGGACCATGGTTCAAATTCCCCAGCCCAGCAAGGCGGCATTGCCAACCAATGCGCCGCTCACGCCGGTGTCGACGACGGCAGCCCCCGCGGCTCAACCCTTGGCGATCGGAAGCGATCCCGTTAAGGCCATTAAGGCGACGCGGCCACTCGTCCGGCCAAACCGTCGGCCGCAAGCTGCCAAATCCGCCGCGCGCCCGCCGAAGTCCCATCCAGCGGGTAAAGCGGGTAAATTGGAGTCCATGGCGTCTGCAAACAGCTCGTCGCTGAGCTTGCGTACTCTGCCGGCGCCATCGCTGCCCGAACCGGCCAATTCGGCAACCTCGGCGCCTGTAACCGCGGTGCTTGCCCCTCCGACGCCAACTCTGGTCGCACCGTCCAGCCCAGTGCAACAGTCCGGGGGCGTAGAACGCGGGCGGGCAATCAGCCAGCCGAGACCGGTCTATCCGCAAGCTGCCATGAGGGCGGGAATCGAGGGGTCGGTGGTGCTGGCTACGACCATCGGAACCGACGGCAAGATCAAGAAGGTCAATGTGGTCAGCGGACATCCCCTGCTCACGCAAGCGGCGCTAGATGCGGTGAAGCAATGGCGCTACCAGCCCTCCTATTTGAACGGAGCGCCGGTAGAGGTCGACAGCTCCATTACCCTGAACTTCAAGCGTCCCTGATTGCGTTCGCGAGTTGAGACCGGGCCGGCCGGAGAGCCTTGTCGCAGGCTCGAACCACGCTGGTCACTGGCTGCAATAACCCATTTGGCGGGACTTCCAACCGCTCTCCGTGGGGTATACTCCTTAGCCAACAAGCGGCGCACCGGCAACCAGCTTTGTGGGAGCTCTGAGCTCTCGTAGCCTTTGTGTCCGCGTCTCCCAGAGGCACCATGGCAACGCCATTTTCACGCACCCTGCGCGCGCTTAAGGCGGATAGGTTCCGCGGTTCGTTGCTGGCGCTGGCCTGCGTAATGGTTTTGCTCGGCGGCTGGCTGGCGTGGTTTTTCCTGGCCAAGGTCGCGCGCTATGAGGTAACCGACGCAGCACGTCTGGAAGTCGACCAGGAAACCCATCCGGTGCAATCGCCGGTGCTGGCACGCGTGGTTTCAAGCAACCTGGTGCTCGGCCAGGAAGTGAAGGCCGGCGACGTGCTCGTGGAATTGGACGCCAACGCAGAGCGGCTGCAGGTGGCGGAACAGCGCACGCAACTGGGGGCGCTCGAATCGCAGGTCGGTTCGCTGAAGACGCAAGTCGCGCAGTTGGAGCAGGCGCGGACGCGCGAGCAACAGACGGCACAGGTCGCGATCGAGCAGGCGGCGGCGAAATATCAGGAAGCTGACGCCCTGGCACGCTCCGCCGATCACGAGTCGCATCGTCTGGAGAAGCTGGCCGCCGAGGGTCTGGTGCCGCGGCGCGAATACGACATCGGCAAGATGGAGGCGGAACGATTGCGGCATGCCGCCGACAGCCTGCAGCTCGAGCCCGACCGCATCCAGCGCGACCTGCGCACGCGCGAAAGCGACCGCCGCGCGCAACTGGAAAATCTCCAAAGCCAGATCCGCAAGCTGGAAGGAGACCGCACGACGGTCGCCGCCAGCGTCGAGCGTTTGGGTTACGAGGTGGAGCGGCGGGTGATCCGCGCGCCGATTTCCGGTCACGTGGGCGAAATCGCCGCCACGTTGCGCACGGGCGCGGTGGTCAATGAAGGCGATCGCATGTGCGCGATTCTGCCTCCCGGACGGCTGCGCGTCATCGCCGAGTTTGCTCCTCCCGCCGCCTTCGGACGCATCCGGCCGGGGCAGCCCGCGCGTCTGCGCCTGGAGGGTTTTCCCTGGGCGCAGTACGGCAGCATTGCGGCCACGGTTTCCATGGTGGCCAGCGAGATTCGCGACAATCGAGTGCGCGTCGAGCTGAGCATCGCCGGCAGCCCGGCATTCGCTGTTCCCCTGCAGCACGGGCTTCCCGGTGCGGTGGAAGTGGAAGTCGAACGCGTCTCGCCCGCGGCGCTGACCTTGCGCACCGCCGGGCAATTGATTACGCGTCCGCGCAGTGTTTTTGCTCCAACCCCGTAATTGCACATGAAGCGTCATTTCCTGGTGCCGGAAGCGGTACAGGCGTCGGCCATGGACTGCGGTCCAGCGGCGCTCAAGAGCCTGCTCGAAGGCTTCGGGATTCGTGCCAGCTACGGCCGCCTGCGCGAGGCCTGCCAGACCGACGTGGACGGCACCTCCATCGACACCATGGAAGAAGTGGCGCGGCAGCTCGGTCTCGATGCCGAGCAAATCATGTTGCCGCTCGACCACCTCCTGCTCCCCGAAGCGGAAGCGCTGCCTGCCATTGTTATCGTGGTTCTGCCGAGCGGGATTACCCACTTCGTCGTGGTGTGGAAACGTCATGGCTCGTTGCTGCAATTGATGGATCCTGCCACCGGACGGCGTTGGATCACCTGCCAGCGCTTTCTTGAGGACGTTTACGTCGGCAAGACCGTGGTCCCGGCCACAGGCTGGCGCGAGTGGGCCGGCTCGGAGCCGTCGCTCAAGGCCATAGGGCATCGACTGAAGAAAATCGGCATACGCCGGCGGTCGCTCCTGGACTCGGCGCTCTCCGACCCGACCTGGAGCAAGCTGGCGGCGATGGATGCCGGCATCCGCCTGCTGGATTCGATGGTTGAGTCGGGAGGCGTGAAGCGTGGGCGGCAGGCGCGGCGATTGCTCGAGAGGCTCGTTGAAGATGACAGGTTGATTCCCGCCGAATATTGGTCAGTCCGGCCGCGAGGCAAGAAGGAAGATGAGCTCGAATTGCGCGGCGCCATACTGGTGCGAGTGCGCGGAGTGCTGGAGAAGACGGCCGACGAAACGGCTCAGCTTTCTCCCGAACTCGTTGCCGCCTTGCAGGAAAAGCCGGTCAGGCCCGGCCGCGAATTGCTCAAGCTTCTGCGCGAGGACGGAATCTTCACTCCATCCTTGCTGCTGTTGGCCCTGCTCTCGGCCAGCGCCGGCGTAATTCTGGAGGCTGTTCTTTTCCGCGGGTTTTTCGACTTGGGGCGCGACCTGGGCCTCGCGGGCCAGCGCATGGGCGCGATCGCGGCGCTGGTTCTATTCCTTGTCGGACTGCTGTTCCTGGAATTTCCGCTGGCTACCAGCTTATTGCGCTTGGGGCGGCACTTGGAAACGCGGCTGCGGCGGGCTTTTCTGGAAAAGATTCCGCGCCTCGGCGACCGCTACTTCCAGAGCCGGCTGAAGTCGGACATGACCGAGCGCAGCCACATGATCCATCGCATCCGCCGCCTGCCTGATCTCGGCGGCCAGCTCCTGCGCAGCACCTTTGAGCTGGCGTTGACTGCGGCGGGCATCGTCTGGCTCGATCCGCGCAGCGCGCCCATCGCCATCGCGGCCGCTGTGGTTGCGCTGGCATTGCCTTTGGCGGTGCAGCCGGTGGTGATGGAACGAGACCTGCGCGTCCGCACTCACACTGGCGCGTCTGTGTCGTTATTACCTCGACGCGTTGCTCGGGCTGGTTCCCATCCGCGTGCACGGAGCGCAGCGAGTTGTGCGCCGCGAGCACGGCAAACTGCTGCTCGATTGGGCGCAAGCCGGCATCGGATTGCAGCAGGTGGTGGTGTGGGTGGAAGCGACGCAGTATGCCGTCGGCTTCGCGCTGGGCGCATGGTTGCTGTTTGCTCATCTCGGACGCAGCGGCGAAGCCGGAGCGGTTCTGCTGCTCATTTATTGGGCGCTGAACCTGCCGGTGCTCGGCCAGGATATCGCGCAGGTGGCGTGGCAGTACCCTGCGTATCGCAACATGACGTTGCGTCTACTGGAGCCGCTGGGGGCGCTGGAAGAGCAGACAGCGGAACCCAGCGAAGGTCCTGCGCCCGTGGCTTCGCAGGCGGCTGCGGCCATCCGCCTGGAGGATGTGAGCGTCCGCGCCGCCGGGCACACCATCCTCGAAGACATCAATCTCGATGTTCCTGCCGGATCGCACGTCGCGATCGTGGGGCCTTCCGGCGCCGGCAAATCCAGTCTGGTGGGATTGCTGCTCGGCTGGTGGCGGCCGGCCAGCGGAAACGTGCTGGTGGACGGCGAGCCGCTCGCCGGACGTTTGGAAGAACTACGCAAAGCCACCGCCTGGGTCGATCCCGCGGTGCAGCTATGGAACCGATCGTTCTACGAAAATCTGCGCTACGGATCGAGCAACGGCAATGCCCGGCCCATGATGCAGGTGATCGAGGCCGCCGAATTGCGGCGCGTGCTGGAGAGGCTGCCCGAAGGTTTCGAGACTCAACTCGGCGAAGGCGGGGGAATGGTTTCAGGCGGTGAGGGACAGCGCGTGCGCCTGGGGCGTGCCCTGCTGCGCGCCGGCACCCGTCTTGTGATTCTGGACGAGCCATTCCGGGGCCTCGACCGCGAGCAGCGCCGCGAATTGTTGCTGAGGGTGCGCCGCGTGTGGCGCGATGTCACGCTGCTGTGCATTACGCATGACGTGAGTGAAACCCGCGCCTTCGATCGCGTGCTGGTGATCGAGGGCGGAAAGATTGCCGAAGACGGCCATCCCGCGGCGCTGGCCGATACAGTGGCTTCCCGCTATCGCGCTCTGCTCGACGCCGAGCGCGCCGTTCAGCTCAGCGGATGGTCGCGCGGCGCCTGGCGGCGTTTGTTCCTGGATAACGGCAACCTTGGCTCGGCGCCGATAGAGCGCCAGCGCACACAGGGAGCGTCCTAGTGATTGCGTGGCCGGCAAATCGGCTGGCGGAAGCGCTGGAGGCCCTGGCGCTGCGCAGCGGTTTGCGTCCCAAGTCCATCGAGTTGCCGATTCCTCCCACAGGGATTGCCGATGATCCGCGCCGGCTCGGACTTTGGATTGAGTCCGCGGCCAGTGCTCTGGGCGTGGAGGCCGAGCCCAGCGAAATTCGATATTCAGAGGTCGAACGCAAGCTCGCATTGGCTGCACCGGCGCTCATACGCTGCTCCGATGGCCGCCTGCTGGCTCTGCTGGATGCGAGAACGGTCCTTGGGCCGGATCTCGCGTTGCATCGTTTGGGCGCGGAGGTGATCCGCGCCGAGCTCTGCGCCGACGTCGAAACGCCTCTCTCCAGCGAGATGGACGACTTGCTCGAGGCAGCGGCCATTCCGATGCGCCGTCGGGAAAGAGTACGGGCTGCTTTGGTGCGGGAGCGCCTTGCCGGTGCCCGCGTCGGCCACGCCTGGCTGCTGAGACTTCCCCCCGGCTCCAGCTTTTCCCTGCAACTGAAATTGGCGCAGGTTCCGCAGCGGCTGGGTATGCTGGCTGGCGCTCACCTGATCCAATACGTGCTCTGGCTGGCGGCGTGGTTCATCGTCGGCGTGGGCGCGCTCGAAGGACGGCTCGATCGCGGCTTACTGCTGGCCTGGGCTTTGCTCCTGCTGACGCTGGTTCCGATTCGCGGCTTCATCACCTGGCTGCAAGGATTGGTTTCGATCACTGCCGGCGGGATTCTGAAAGAGCGGTTGCTATGCGGGGCGCTTCGCCTGAAGCCGGATGAGATCCGTCAATCAAGGCGCGGGGCAGTTGCTCGGTCGCGTGATCGAATCCGAAGCGCTGGAGTCGCTGGCGCTGAGCGGTGGTTTTCTGGCGATGGTTTCGGTGATCGAATTAGTGCTGGCAGCGGTGGTGCTGGGCGCCGGGGCGGGCGGAGTGGGACACGCGCTGTTGCTTGTGCTCTGGGGCGCAATGGCTGCGGTTCTGGGCTGGCGCTATTTCCAGGAAGAACGTCGCTGGACCGAGTCGCGCATCGGCATGACTCACGACTTGGTCGAGCGTATGGTCGGCCATCGCACGCGCCTGGCGCAGGAACCACGGGAGCACTGGCACGACTCCGAAGATCAGAGTCTAGAGCGTTACCAAGGCATTTCCCAGGCTGTAGACCGGCGCGGGGCGCTGTTGATGGCGATGGTCCCGCGTGGATGGTTGGTGATCGGCATCCTCGGCCTCGCGCCGGCGTTCGTTTCCGGAAGTCCAGCGACAGCGCTGGCGATCAGCGTGGGCGGGCTGCTGCTGGCGTATCGCGCATTCCGGCGTCTCTCCTCCGGCATGTGGAACCTCACCGAGGCGGCCATCGCCTGGAAACAGGTTGCGCCTTTGTTCGAGGCCGCCGCTCGCGAAGAAACGCCCGGCTCGCCGGCGCTGGCCACCATGTCTTCGGCGAGCGACCGTGAGGCCGTGATCGAAGCCCGCGACCTGGTGTTCCGTTATCCCAATCAATCCGAGCCGGTGCTGCAACGCTGCAACCTGAGCATTGCCGCCGGCGACCGGCTGCTGCTGGAAGGGCCGTCGGGCGGCGGCAAATCCACGCTGGCTTCGCTGCTCACCGGGATGCTGCGGCCGGAATCCGGCCTGCTGCTGGCCCGCGGCCTGGATCGGCAGACGCTGGGGACTAAAGGCTGGCTGCGACGCGTTGCCTCCGCCCCCCAGTTCCACGAGAACCACGTGCTGACAGGCACCTTCGCTTTCAATCTGCTGATGGGCAAGGACGGCTGGCTCACCGAGAAAGACCACGAGGAAGCTGAAACCATCTGCCGAGAACTCGGTCTCGGTCCGCTACTGGAGAAGATGCCCGCCGGAATGCTGCAGATGGTGGGTGAAAGCGGATGGCAGCTTTCCCACGGCGAGCGCAGCCGGCTCTACATCGCGCGCGCTCTGCTGCAGGGCTCCGACGTGCTCATTTTCGATGAGAGCTTTGCCGCCCTCGATCCCGAGAACCTGCGGCTGGCGCTGGATTGCGTGGTGAACCGCGCATCGACCGTGATGGTGATTGCACACCCGTGACATTTTCCCGGATTGGGATAGAATGTGTTTCCCTCAGGCCCAGGGGTCCCCAAAATGGTAGGCACAACGCTCTGGTCCTATCGCATTGAGTCGAAGATAGGCGCCGGCGGAATGGGCGTTGTTTATAAGGCGGTAGATTCGCGCCTCGACCGTCCGGCCGCCCTTAAGGTGCTGCCCGCAAACGCGCTTGCCAGCGCCGACCGGCAAAAGCGCTTCGTGCAGGAAGCCAAGACTGCGTCCTCGCTGAACCACCCCAACATCGTCACCATCTACGACATCAACACCCAGGAAGTGGATGGCCAGCCGGTGCAGTACATCGCCATGGAGTACGTGGCGGGGGAAACGCTCGACAAGCTGATCGGGCGCAAAGGGCTGAGAATGCGCGAGGTCTTGAAGTACGCCATCCAGATCGCGGACGCTCTGGCCGCCGCCCATGCCGCCGGTGTTGTGCACCGCGATTTGAAGCCGGGCAACATCATGGTCACGCCGCAGGGGCTGGTGAAGATTTTGGATTTCGGCCTCGCCAAGCTGACCGGCCCCTTCGACACCGATGCCTATGCCGAAACGGTGCATGCGGAGGCTTCCCCGCACACCGAGGAAGGAACGGTTCTTGGAACCGTCGCTTATATGTCGCCGGAGCAAGCTGACGGCAGGAAGATCGACGCCCGCTCCGATATTTTCTCCTTTGGCTCCGTGCTGTACGAGATGGTCAGCGGGCACCAGGCTTTTCCCGGTTCCTCCAAGCTCTCGACGCTTTCGGCTGTGCTCCACAAGGAACCGGAGCCGATCTCGCAGGTGGTGCCTGACATTCATCCCGAACTGGAGCGGCTGATCGGGCGTTGTTTGAAGAAGGAGCCCGAGCGCCGCTGGCAGACCATGGCCGACGTGAAGGTCGCGCTGGAAGAACTGCGCGACGAGGTGGATGTAAGCGGCATCACGGTTGTTCAAACGCGGGTGGCTAAACCGGCGCCCGCCCGTCGCCGTGACTGGCGCTGGATCGCAATGGGCGGGCTGGCTGGGATTGTGCTGGCGCTGGCGCTGGCGGCCTATTTCGCTCCCAAACTTCTGAGTTCGGAGCCGCCCACGTTTCAGAGACTGACGTTTCGTCGCGGCGACGTGACTTCAGCCAAGTTCGTTCCGGGCGGCGCCATCGTTTACAGCGCAGAGTGGGACGGCGCCCCATCCACTTTTTATTCCGTCATGCCCGGCAACCGCGAAGGCCGGTCATTGCAATTGCCGAACGGACGAGTGATGTCCGTATCCGCTACGGGGGAGATGGCAGTGGTGCTGGGCAGTGGCATACCCGGCACGCTCGCCCGAGTGCCTTTCGGCGGGGGCGCGCCGCGAGAGGTGTTGGAGAACGTCTATTACGCTGACTGGGGGCCGGACGGAGACTCGTTGGCGGTGGTGCGAAAAGTAGGCGGAAAGTTCCGGCTGGAGTACCCGGTGGGTACAGTGCTTTACGAAACCGAGTTGGGCCCGCGGCCGCCGACTTACTCGCGAGTCTCGCCTGACGGCAAGCTGGTGGCTTTCCTGGACTATGACGGTGGAGTTGGAGATTATTCCCTCTGCCTGGTTGGCCCGCAACATCCCAAACAAGTACTTTCCAGAGGGTGGCGCGGCACGGGATGGCTGAGCTGGTCACCACGCGGCGATGAGGTCTGGTTTTCTGGCGCTCAGGCCGGCGCCGACCCGGCGGTGTTTGCCGTGGACCTTTCCGGCAAGCAGCGATTCGTCTCCCAGGCGCCAGGATGGATCCTGATGTGGGACGTGGCCCGCGACGGCCACGTACTGATAACGTCCGTGAATTCCCGCCTGGGCATCTTGTACGCTCCAAGTGACGGTTCGGCGCCGCGGGATCTCGCCTGGTTCGATGCTTCCCTGGCGTACGACCTTTCCGAAGACGCAAAATCCCTGGTCTTCGTCGAGCTCACTGCCGGTGAAGGCCGCAATGCCGCCATTTACCTGCGCAAGACGGACGGCTCGCCGGCGGTGCGTTTGGGATACGGCAACTGGCCGGCGCTTTCCCCGGATGGCAAGTGGGTAGTCAGCATCCAGCACCAGCCATCGCGTTCGCAATTGCTCCTGCTGCCCACCGGGCCAGGGGAGTTGCGCGCACTTGACGTTGGAGAAATGCATTACGAGTCCGTCGAATGGTTCCCTGGCGGCAAGCGAATCCTGTTCACCGGGAACCAGCCCGGGCATCCGGTGCGTAGCTGGATGTATGACCTCGAAGGCGGCCAGCCTAAACCCATTACCGCAGAGGGCGTACGCGCGACCCGAGTCTCGCCGGATCAACACAGCTTTGTTGTAGTCGATCCGCGCCGGCTGTTGCTGGGTCAGTTCGGCGGGGGAGAGCCTAAAGCGATCGCCGATCTGCAGCCGGGTGAGAGCGTTGTGCGCTGGAGCGCGGACGGACGTTATTTGTTCCTGGCGCAAGAGCAGGCCGAAACTCTCAAGCTCACCCGCTTAGAGGTCGCGTCGCGAAAACGCGAGCCCTGGCGCACGGTGAAATCGCCGGAGAACGGAGCGGCATTCGTCGGCCGTGTCGCGCTCTCAGCCGATGGCAAAGCCGTGGCCGTCACCTTCCAGCACGACCTGGCTAACCTGTATTTGGTGAAGGGGCTGAAGTAGAACGCTAGTTTCAGCCGAAGACTGCCCCACGTCTCAGCTCTCTCTGTTAGAATACATTGTAGTAGGTTGTATTTGGAGTGAATTATGGGTGCCGTCATCACGTTGCGTCTGGATTCGGAGTTACGTAAGAAACTCGACCACCTGGCCCGGGCGCAACGCCGGAGTCGTTCGTTCGTTGCCGCCGAAGCCATTCGCGAATACGTCGCGGTCAACGCCTGGCAGATTGAAGAGATCAAGAAGGGGCTAGAGGAGGCGGATCGGGGAGACTTTGCCACCGAGGATCAGGTGCGGCGCACACTGAAAAAGTGGACGAGCCGTTCGCGGGCAAAGCGTGCCGGATAGCCCATTGCGGGTGCATTGGCTGCAGAAGGCATTGAGCAATCTCGAGGCTCATGCCCAGTACATCGCCCGCGACAACCCAGAGGCCGCCCGGCGGGTGGTGGCCGCCATCGAGCGATCCGTTGCGGTGGTGGCGCGTTATCCGGCTTCGGGAAGGCCGGGCCGGGTAGACGGCACCCGCGAGCTGGTGGTGCCGGGTACGCCTTACATTCTTCCCTATCGTGTACGCGAGCAAACGGTTGAAATCTTGCGTGTCTTCCATGCCGCCCGCAAGTGGCCGCCTACCCTTTGAGCCTCAAGAAACAGTGACTTGCTCACGCCTGCCGCTGCCGCTTGGGCTTCAAGTTCAGGGTTTTGATCAGCCGGAAAAGATGGTTGGGATGGACTCCCAGGATACCGGCGGCTTCGGTGTAATTGCCGCCGGCCTGTTCAATAGCGCGCTCGATGAGTTCCTTCTTAGCCTGGCGCAAGCCTTCGTGCAGCGCCGTAACCGGTTCGCCTTCCTCGGCAGTTTCTTCGACGATGGATTCCGGCAGATCCTCAACCTGGATCAGTTCGGTCGAGCCCAGCACCACGGCGCGCTCGATGGCGTTCTCCAGTTCGCGGACGTTCCCCGGCCACTGGTAGCGCAGCAGGCAGGCGCGGGCTTTGGGAGAGATTCCGGCAACGCGCCGCTTTACCTTCTCCCCGAAGCGGACGGCAAAGAAGTTGGCCAGCAGCGGGATGTCCTCTTTGCGCTCGCGCAGCGCCGGCATGCGCACGGAAACCACGTTCAGACGGTAGAACAGATCCTGGCGGAAGCTGCCGGCGCGGGAGGCTTCCTTTAAATCGCGGTTGGTGGCGGCGATAAGCCGGATGTCCACCTTGATGGGCCGGGTTCCGCCCACGCGTTCGAACTCGCGCTCCTGCAGCACGCGCAGCAGTTTGGCCTGCAAAGGCACCGCCAGCTCTCCAACTTCGTCGAGAAACACGGTGCCGCCCTCCGCCATCTCCAGCTTCCCTTTCTTCTGCGAGACCGCGCCGGTGAAGGCTCCCTTTTCGTGTCCGAAGAGCTCGCTCTCCAGCAGGGTTTCGGTGATGGCCGCGCAATTAATGGCCACGAAGGGCTTGTCGGCCCGGGTGCTGTTGGCATGGACTGCGCGAGCGACCAGTTCTTTGCCGGTGCCGCTTTCCCCCCAGACCAGCACCGTGGACTCACGTCCAGCGACCCTGGAGATGAAATCCAGGACGGCCTTCATCGGCTGGCTTTCGCCTACCATCCCGTGATCGGCCATCAGTTCCTGCTGCAAACGCCGGTTCTCGCCGCCCAGCCATTCCAGGTGGCGCGCATTCTCCATCGCCAATCCTGCGATATTGCCCAGGGCGAGAATCAGCTGCAGCAGTCCGGCGTCGAACTGCACACCCGGTGTGCTGGCATCCAGGTAGAGCACGCCCACCAGCTTGCCTTGCGCTTCCATGGGCGCCGCCAGCACCGAGCGCACTCGCGGCGCAACCAGGCTGTCGGCCGCGCGGTAGGCTTCATCTTCGACTATGTCGTTGGACAGCACAGCGACATTTTCGGCCACAACCTGGCGGAGAATCGTCTGGCTTGCCTGGATGGGCTGTTCCGGGCCCGCGTTGCGGTAGCGTCCTAGAACCGAAGCAAATTCCTCCGCACCTGCCTCGAGCAGCAGGACCGCCGCCCGGTCCGCCGGGGCTGCCTCGAAGATTGCGTCCAACACCTTTTGCTGCAAGGTGGCCAGGTCCTGGACCGAGCTGAGCGTACGGCTGAAGTTCAGCAGGGCGTTCAGGTCGCGGACAGTGCGTGCCGAGCTGGGCAGCCCTGCCTGCGAGGGCTGCAAATACACGGCATTTTCTTTGCGCAAGATGACCGTCGGTCCGCTGGGCGTCGCCGAGTTGTCCAGGCGCAGGGAACCGCTGCCGGGGAGCGCCTCGTCGGGGCTACCGTGGAAAACGAAGACGGAACTGCCCACCCGCACCTGATCGCCATGCACCAATACCCGCTCTTTTACCGGCACGCCATTAACGAAGGTACTGTTGCGGCTATCCAGATCCTCGAGGCGGACATCGGCTTCCACCTGGCGGATCACGCAATGCCGGCGCGAGACCAGTGGATCCAGCAAGGAGATGCGGTTGGTCGGCTCACGCCCGATGGAGAGCTCGCCTTCCTGCAGCGAAAAGACTTGGCCCTCCAGGGGCCCGCTTACCGCTTCCAGGCGGACCTCTGCCTGGCTGGAGCCCGGCGATGCCGCTTCCGGGGCGGCTTGCGGATTGGGATTGCTAGCCACGCGACGAGTATATCAACGTGCTCCAAGCTGCCTGCGCGGTGAAAAACCTAACAGAAATGTTAGGCGACCAAACAGGCTTGTTAGGTCGGAACCCCTCCGGGCGGCAGCCGCTGCCCGCCCGCCAAATGCGGGCCGACAATAACCTCCTTGTTTTCAATAACTAACATGTTTGCCGGTCTGCCCGACGGACGCTTCCGCGCTCTGGCACGGGCCTTGCTATATGTCAAGGTGTCCGACGTAATAAAGAAAAACAAAAGTAACGCGGTAGATCACAAAAGAAAGGAGAACTCAAATGACGGTAAAGACGAACACCAAGGCTGGCAGCGCAGTATGGGGTGGGTAAGCAGGAAGACAAACCAAGAACAGCAGAAAACAAATTCAAAAGAAAGGAGAACTCAAATGACGGTAAAGACGAACACCAAGGCTGGCAGCGCAGTATGGGGTGGGTAAGCAGGAAGACAAACCAAGAGCAGCAGAAAACAAATTCAAAAGAAAGGAGAACTCAAATGACGGTAAAGACGAACACCAAGGCCGGCAGCGCAGTATGGGGTGGGTAAGCGAACAACCAACAGAAAGCAAAGAGTCGCAAAGGTGGTAGGGAGAGAGTTGAAGACTTCAGAAGAGAGGAGAGCTCCCATGACGGTAAAGACCAATAGCAAGGCTGGCAGCGCAGTATGGGGTGGCTAAGGAGCCCAGCGAGCCTGCAAGAAAGGATTTGCATGGCACCGAAACAAGATCATGACGGCCGGTCCCGCCGATAGCGACCCACGCTCTTCGCCGGTACCGGCCGACAGCTTTTTCCGCCCGCGTGTCCCGCCCAGCCGGTTCTCCGCACCGAGACGAGCCCTTGCCAGAGACCAATCCCGACCGCATCGCTAAATTTTGCTGGTGGAAGTTGTCGCAGAAAATAGGAAGGGCTGCGACATTGGTTATGCTCTAGCCGCCGACTCCGGCGAGGGAGTTCGACGACGTGGATGCATGCACCATCGCAGCCCCTGATGCGATCACCGCTTTCGCGGTTCCAAACCCCAACGGCCTCTCGCAAAGCCGTCGGTTTTTTCGGGTTTGGCAGTCTCTGCGGGTCACCCCGCCAGACTGATCACCCAGCTTACTTTGGACCGGCTACTTTTAAGTTGCCAACCCTTTCAGCCATCGACGGGATTTACATTAAACGCGAGTTAAGACGGCGTCAATGCCCGTAATCAGTGCAAATGTGGAAAACGATCTATACGAGACGGAAACTCATGCGCGTGTCGCCTGTTCCAACAAATACAGATAGGACACGTACATCTGCCCCGTGGCTCGGGTCATCCCGATCTCGCAGGTGCGGCTGCTGGAGAAATAACCGTCCTGCGGCGCGGGCTTGAGTTCGGCGGCCTCGGCCTGCGTGGCCGACTCTGTGAGTTCTGGATAGAGGAAGCCGCGGTCGCCGGCGAAGCCACAACAGCCAGCATTCAGCGGCACCACCACCTTGTCACTACAGGCTCGCGCGATACCCTCGAGCTTCGGCACAATATTCAGTTTGGTAGCGGAGCACACGGGATGCAGCGCTACCGACTCCGCCTTTTGCTTGACGGTCAGCTTGGGCAGCAGTTGATCGTGCGCGAACTGGACGCTGTCGAGGATCTTCAAGCTGTCGAACTTCTTCTGGTTCTCCGGCGTGAGCTGAGCACGGCAGGTGACGACGCCGTAAGTACACGGAGTGGTGTCAACGATCACCGGCAGTTTGCCGCCATCGGTCCACTGATAGAACTTCTCGATGGTCCGATTCACCAGCAGATCGTGCGCCTGGTCAAAACCTTTGGAAGAGAACGGAACTCCACAGCAGGTGCCCTCCACATCCGCTGGAATGAAGACCGCGACGCCGGCGCGGCGGGCGAGAGTGACAAGCACCTCCATCAGCGACTGCTCGGTGGTTTCTCCCGGCAGGCGGCCCAGCACTCGGGAAATGCAGGTGGGGAAGTAGATTGCCTGAGCGTTCGCGCGCTCGGTCGCGGGGCGAGGATCTGCGGGCCGGGGCACGTCCGCGCTCCACAGCGGGAATTCGCCGACAACTGAACGGATAGCGCGGGTAATCGCCACCATCGCTCCCGTTCCCAGCACAGACTGCATTGCGTGGCCGACGCGAAGTCCGAGCCGCATCCAGCGCTCGAGCGACGCGAAATGATTCGCCAAGCTCATGGCGCGCTGGTGTGCCGACTTCGAATGCCGGATCCGGCGGAAGCGCTTGGTTAACTGCCCGGTATCGATCGAAACCGGGCAAGCGGTAGCGCACAAGCCATCCACCGCGCAGGTATCGAGCGCCATGTAGGGGAAATCGGCTTCCAGCGCGGCGAGAGCGCCATTCCCACCTGCGTCTTTCAGGCGCTGCATTTCTCTGCCGCACAACAATCCGCTGGCGCGGCGTCGTGGTGAGATTCCGGCTCGGACATTTGGGTTCGCAATAGCCGCACTCGATGCACTTATCGACCTCGTCTTCGACCACCGGCATGCGCTTCAGGTCGGCAAGGTGCCCCTTGGGATCGGAGTTGATGATCACGCCCGGATTCAGCAGGCTCTCGGGATCCGCCAGCTCCTTCAGCCGCTTCATGATGCGGTAGGCGTCGCCGCCCCACTCCGCCTCGACGAACGGCGCCATGTTCCGTCCGGTGCCGTGCTCGGCCTTGAGCGCTCCGTCGTAGCGTTCGACCACCAGCTTGATCAGATCGTCGAGAAAGCGCGCGTACTGATCGACCGCCTTCTGATCGTTGAGGGAGGGCGTGATCACGAAGTGCAGGTTGCCGTCTTTGGCGTGGCCGAAGATGATGCCGTTGTCGTAGCCGTGCTTGAGGAAGAGCTTCTGCAGGTCGACGCAAGCGTCGGCGAGATGCTGGATGGCGAAGGCAACGTCTTCGATGATGACCGTGGTGCCGCTCTTGCGCACCGCTCCGACAGACGGAAACATTCCCGCGCGGATCTTCCACAACGCTGCCTGCTCGGCCGCCTGATGGGTGAACAGCGGAGCCTCCAGCAGCTTTAGTCCGTCTATGGCGTAGCGCGCAACCGACTCCAGCTCGGCGCGGTCAGCTTCGTTCGCTGCCTGGAACTCGACCAGCAGGCCCGCGGCTTCGCCCGGCAGCTTGCGGATAGACGCCGGTATGCCCGGCTGGTCCTCCACCGAGCGCAGCGACGGGCGGTCCATGATCTCAAGAGCCGCTGCGCCCGCGTCGCGCAGGGGCACGATGGCCGCGGCCGCATCGTGCAGGGTCGGAAACAGCAGCAGACCGGTGTACTTCACGGGCAGATCGGGGACGGTGTTCAGCACCGCCTCGGCGATGAAGGCCAGCGTGCCTTCCGAACCGATCATCACATGCTCGAAGATGTCGATCGGGCGCTCGAAATCGATGAATGCGTTCAGCGAATACCCGGTGGTGTTCTTGGTGCGGTACTTCGCGCGGACGCGCTGATACAGCGCGGGATTGGACTCGATCTGCCGCTTCAACTCCAGCAATCCTTCGACCAGCCGTGGCTCCTTCGCGCGAAAGTCCTCATCAGAGCGGGCATCCGCGGTGTTGATCACTGTGCCGGAGGGCAGCACGAAGGTAAGCGAATCCAGCGTGTGGTAGGCGTTCTGGCTGACGCCGCAGCACATGCCGCTGGAGTTGTTGGAGAGAATTCCGCCGATCATGCAGGTGCTGATCGAAGCCGGATCGGGGCCGATCTTCACGCCATATGGCCGCAGTACGCTGTTGGCGTATCCGCCGATCACTCCGGGCTGCACTCGGACCTTTCTTCCATTGTCTTCGACCGTCAGCCCTTTCCAGTGGCGGGCGACTTCGACCAGGATCCCGTCCGATACCGCCTGTCCCGAAAGGCTGGTGCCGGCCGTGCGGAAAGTGATCGGAATCTTGCGCTCGTGGCTGAAGCGGAACAGCGCCTGGATTTCCGCGATCCCTTCTGCCAGGACGATTGCTTTCGGAATGAGGCGGTAAAAGCTGGCGTCGGATGCGAACGCGATCAGGTCGATGGGTCGCGTGAGGATACGCGAGGGCGCCACAATGCGTCCCAACTCCTCTTTCAGCTTTTCCGAAGTAGGCGAGGCGGTGAAAGTAGGCGGCGTGGGCGTTTGGGCAGGTTCAATTGCGGTAGCCATATTAAGGAGGGTTCGCGCCGTCCAGAAACGCCCGGATTCTCCGGACATGGGGACGCAAGTCTCGCGTATAGGTTAAACCTGGGGCAGCGGATTACCAAGCGCAGGATGGGCGGGGCTGCGAACCGCGGCGTTGGCCAGCGAGTTGGCTTCGCTGTTGCTCTCGCGGGAAACGTGGGTGATGGAGAATTCCAGGGAGCGGGCCAGCTTGCGGCAAGTCCAGTTCAGGGAATAAAGGCGCGGGCTCAGGCAAGCATACTCTCCGCTCATCTGCCGAACCACGACTTCGGAATCGGAAAAAACGCGCAGTGTGCTGGCCTTCTGCTCCAGGGCGTACTGCAGGGCTTCCAGCAGCGCCACGTATTCGGCCACGTTGTTGTCTTGGTGGCCGATGCGCTTGGCGATGCGGATCTTGCGCCCGCCCGCGTGCTCGATCACCACTCCGATTCCCGACGGCCCGGGATTTCCGTGCGACCCACCGTCTATATAGGCGACTAGATCCGACATTCCATCCCTCAAAGCCAACATGCTTGAGAAGTTCCTCTGCGTCAAGAGATTTGTCGGGCACACCCGTGGCGAAATCGAGAACCCTTTCCACAAGTTTGTGAATAAACCCATCAACAAATGCCCGCGAAGCGTCTTGACAGGCAGTATTGACGCGAGCTTGTACGGTTTGCACACCGGCAGCAGCAACCGCCTGCGATGTGCTACAAAGTGCTTGTGGAAGGTTGCATGTGTTGGCGGGTAGCCGAATGCTGAGGGCTCTGTTTGTCTGGCTTTCCGAGAATCGCGCACTGCGCGCGGTAGCGGAGCGCTCCGCGATCGGGCAGCGAACCTCGAGCCGATTCGTCGCCGGCACCACCGTCGAGGACGCGATGGCGGCCACCCGCGCCATGAACGATCTTGGCCTCACCGTCTCCGTCGATAATCTGGGAGAGAACGTAACCAATCCCGAGGAAGCGCGGCAGAGCGCCGCCCTCTATCACAAGCTGCTGGATGAGATCACCGCGCGCGGCCTGCGGGCGAACGTCAGCGTCAAGCTCACGCATATGGGCCTGGACGTTGACGAGCAACTGGCGCGCGAGAACGTCTGCGCCCTGGTGGCGCACGCCGCCCGCTGCCAGAACTTCGTCCGCGTGGACATGGAGGGCTCGCCCTACACCCAGCGCACCCTCGACTTCGTGCGCGAGCTGCACCGCGTGCCTGGCCACGAAGACGCGGTCGGAGCGGTGATTCAGTCCTACATGCGCCGCAGTCAGCGCGACGTGGACGCGCTGCTGGCTGAACGTATCCGCATACGCCTGTGCAAGGGCGCCTACAAAGAGCCGCCCGAACTGGCCTTCCAGAAAAAATCAGAAGTGGACGCGAACTACGTCGCGCTGATGAAGCTGCTGCTGAAGAGCGGCGTGTACCACGGCATCGCCACCCACGACGAGAAGATCATCGAGGCGACCAAGGCTTTCGCGCGCGCCGAGAAGAATCCCGCCGGACGCATTCGAGTTCCAGATGCTGCACGGCATCCGCCGCGACCTGCAGCAGAAGCTGGTGCGCGACGGCTGGCGCATGCGCGTCTACATTCCGTTTGGCACCGAGTGGTATCCCTACCTGATGCGCCGGCTGGGCGAGCGCCCGGCGAATGTGTTCTTTATTGCCAGGAATTTGCTGCGACGGTAATGGCTGCCTCAGCGCAGCTCTACTCACAATTGCTGGGCAGCAAACCCGCTCAGTAACGCTGCCTCGCGCAGTCGCTCGTCGGCCGTCAGGAATATTCTTCCCTGGGGAGCATCGTCACACCATTCCAGCGCCGCTACCAACTGGAGGGCATCTGCCGCCCGCAAATCATAGTGGTCTACCAATTGAACAGCGCGGCTGCGCAACGCATCGGAAGGCTGGATCACAGACCAGGTATCCGCGAGGTTGTGCGCAAGCTTGCGCGCCTTTGCAAAATCGCTTGGGCTGATTTGTTTCATGCGCAGCAGACGGGCGATCGCGCTCGCAATTTCTACCGGGGTGGCCCACCATATGATCGCTTCGTAAGCGTTGTAAAGTGCAACCGCCTTGGGAGTGATTTTCTGCCGTATGCAGAGCGGAACCAGCGCGCTTGCGTCCCAGAAAGCAGCTGCACGCACTAGCGGCCTCTTCGCTCATCACGCCATAACCGCTTCATGACGTCGTCGGAAACACTCCCCGGCGGCTCCGGCCACGAGACAGCGGAACGCCGCCTTTTCAAGGGAGGCTTAAGGACTCCGCGAGCGACCAGCTTCTGTTCCAGTTCGGAATGTTCGGCCAACCGGACGGGTACGATTCGTGCCACCGGTTTGTTGCGCTCGCAGACCAGCACTTCTTCCCCATTCCTTACATACTGAATGTGGGCACTGAGCTGCGCCTTAAGGTCGCTGATGTTGACAGTCTTCACAGAATGATTATACGCGGACATGACCATGTTGGTCATGTCCAATCCAGACTGCTTTCTCTGTTAACATGCCTCATGTCCCGCAGCGATTCAGCCGCGCTGGCGCAGGCTTTAGCAGCTCTGGTCGGGCAGGAGATCGCGGACGAGCGCATCGATCTGCTTCGCGCAGCACTCACGATCGCGCGGACGGAATATCCCGATCTTGACTTCGAGGGCTATGGCGCGCGCATCGAGGAACTGGCGCGCCGGGTGAAGCGGCTGGCGCCCGATCTGGGCGATCCCTCCGAGTCGATCGCCGCGCTGAATCGCGTGCTGTTTGAGGAAGAGGGTTTCCGCGGCAACCGGGAAGACTATTACGACCCGCGCAATTCGCTGCTGAACGATGTGCTCGATCGCAAGCTCGGAATCCCGATCACGCTGGCGGTGGTTTACATGGAAGTGGCGCGCCGCGTGGGGTTCCCGCTGGTGGGCGTGGGCATGCCCGGGCACTTTCTGCTCAAGCACTACGACGTGGACGGCCGCGAGATCCTTATCGACCCGTTCAACCGCGGCAGCATCCTCACGGCCAAGGATTGCCAGCAGCGTCTGGACGAACTCTATGGCGGTCAGATGCGCCTGCAGCCGGACTTCCTGATGGCCGTCAGTCGGCGGCAGGTGCTGGTGCGGATGCTCAATAATCTGAGGTCCATCTATCTTACGGGGCGCAATTTCCGCAAGGCGCTGCCGATTGTGGACCTCATCCTGGCCATCTATCCACGTTCTCCCGAGGACGTGAAGCAGCGCGCCATGCTGCGCTGGAGCCTGGGGCAGAACCGCGGCGCGCTCGCCGATTTAGAAGATTATCTGAAGATGTTGCCCGAGGCCTCCGATGCCGACGAAATCCGCCAAACCGCCGCTTCGCTGCGGCGGATGATGGCAACCATGAACTAAAAGCGCCGTCGTCGTCATCTTGGTCGTCGGCCCTCGGCCGTGAAGTGCATTCCCAGCGCGTTGCGAGAATCCGCAAGGACCAAACATTATCTTATCGGGAATGAACCCTAACGGCCGACGACCGAAAGCCGACGACCGACGACAGAATTAACGTCCCGGTTCCATGTCGGCGAGGCCGCGGACCAGGTTCTGCTCCTGCGGAGAGAAGCGGCGTTGGAAATTGGGTGAGTTCATCCAGCGCTCGCGCTCGGCGGGACTCATCCCGCTCATTTGCCTCGCGGCCTGGCGCACGGCAAAGCGGCGGTCGTCGGGCAGGTCGCGCATCTGGCCATACATATTGCGCAATTGCTGCCGCTTGTCTTGCGGCAGGTGCTCGAAGGTTTCCATGCGATCGAGCATTCTCTGCCGCTGCTCCGGCGGGCGGCTGTTGAAATCGCGCAGCCGATTGACAAGCTGCTGCTGTCTCTCGGCGGGAAGCTGGCGGAAGTTGGGATCGTTCCGCAAGGCGCGTTCCTGCTCGGCAGGAGGCAGGCCCTGGTTCTTACGCAGCCATTCTCCGCGATGCGGCCCAGGTCCCTGCATGCGCTGATGGTCTCGCCAGCGATCCTGACGGTCGTTGTCCTGCCGCTGCGCCAAGGCGCACGGCTCGCCAGCAACTGCCAGCGCCAGGGCGGCAAGAATCAGCGTCGCAATGGATTTGATCTTCAACACGTTCGTTACGGATTCGCCGTCTCCGCCTCCGTTCCCAGATCATCCAGCATGTCGAAATTGGCGTACATATCGCCGTCGTGCTCGAGTTCCTGCAAGTCGCTAACCGCCGTTCCAGTCTGCACTACGGTCGCGGGGGTGGACTTCGCATTGATCGGAGCTTCATGGTTGGGCGCATTGCGGAAGAGCATGATGCTCGCCATCATCAGAATCGCCAGAGCGAAGGCGATGGCGGGTCCGCGGGCCCACGCCAGCCAGCTTCGAGGCTCGGCCGCGGCTTCGCGCAGGCGCGCCCGCAGCCGGGAATCGAAGTAAGGAGAAGGCTCAGGCGCCTGCCACTCGTCCAGCAGCGCCATGGTCTGCCGCATCGACTCCAGTTCCTTCGCGCAACTGGCGCACCCGCGCAGGTGCTCATCGACTCCGGCGGCCGAGTTCTCCTGGGCCGCATCCAGCATGTGTTCGCGCACTTCCTTGCACGTCATAACTCCCCCGTTACAAAAACTTCTCGAGCTTCACTCTGAGTGTCTCGTAAGCCCGGAACAACAGTGACTTCGTGGCAGACTCGCTCAGCTTGAGCACGTCAGCGATCTGCTTGTAATCCAAACCTTGGTACTTGTGCATGAGCACCGCCAGCCGCTGCCGCTCGGGCAGTGATTCTACTTCCTTGCGGATGGCCGCCAGCCGCTCTCGCCGCAGCAGCTTCTGCTCCACGGTAGTCTCGGGATCGGCCACGTCGATGCTCAACCCCGTCTGCGGATCGGGCTCATCCAGGCTGGTGCCCGAGCGCTCGGCCCTGGTATCGCGGGCGTGGTTCACCGCCAGGTTGGTGGCGATGCGGTACAACCAGGTGGTGAACTTGGCGTCCGCCGCATAGGTGGCCCGCGAGCGGTACACGCGCAGAAAAACTTCCTGCGCCAGCTCTTCCGCTACTCCCTGGTTGTGCGTCATGCGATACATGAAACTTACCAGCGGACGGCGAAACTTCTCCACCAAGTAGTCGAAGGCGGTGTCGTCCCCCGCCGCTACCCGGAGCATGACCTCGGCGTCGCTGAGCAGCTGCCAGGCCGCCGGGGTTGCGGCCATCGTTTCTCCTCCTCCGGCCAGTCTCGGTCGGGCAGCGGCGCCGGCCGGCAATTCCTGGCTGAGCGCTAGACTGCTCACACCCTTACTAACCCTCTGGCGGGACGAAAGTTGCGTGCCTTCCGAGGCTGCCTGGGGGTCGCGGTCTGGTGCCATAGAGGGCGTAATCCAATGATTTTCGCAGAGTTACAGGGTTTGGGGAAGGGGCTGGCAGGGCTAAGCGTCACTGTTCCCCGCTAGCCCCAACTCGCCGGCGATCCCCTTCATCGCCTCGATGCAGAATGTGATGTGCTCTTCGAGGTCGATACCCAGATCCTGCGCGCCCTGAATGATGTCTTCGCGGCTGACGCTGCGGGCGAAGGCTTTGTCCTTCATTTTTTTGCGAACGGACTTGGCGTCCACTTCGGCTAGCGACTTGCCCGGCTTCACCAACGCGGTAGCAGTGATCAGACCGGCGAGTTCGTCGCAGGCGAAGAGGGCTTTCTCCATTTTGCTGTCCCGTGAAACGCCGGAGTACTGCGCGTGCGACATGATGGCGCGGCGGATGGTCTCCGGCCAGCCGCGTTCTTCGAGGATCTTGTTGCCCAGGAAGGGATGCTCCGCGGGCGTGGGATATTTCTCGTAGTCGAAGTCGTGGATCAGCCCGGTGACGCCCCACAGAGCTTCGTCTTCGCCGAACTTGCGGGCGTAAGCGCACATGCAGGCCTCGACGGCGAGCGCGTGCTTGCGCAAATTCTCCGAGGCGGTGAACTCAGTTAGTAAACTCCACCCGGCCTGGCGGTCAGTCATGGGATTTTGCCCGTCTCCTCATGTTTTCACCTGATGACGTGCGGCCAGCAGGCTAAGTTGTACCTTTTTTATCCAAATTTTCCTTGACTTCCACAGCAGACCTCCCCCAGAGTACGAATCAGGATGTGCACCAATTTTGGGTCACTCAGTACTTGACCCAGGGACGGTGCGAGTTGTTGGGCCCGCTAGGCGAAGTGCCGGCTCTGGCATCTCGCGTACCATTGATGGCAACCACTCTTGCCCCGGTTGATTCACGAGAGGTAGTACGCTGCGACCGTTGTCACCTGGTCCAGTTCCGGACTACCACTAATCTCTGCAGAAAATGCCGCACCTCGCTGGACGCCGAGGAACCGCCCGCCCTGCTGGCGCCGGTGGCGCCCATTTCCGAGACCGGCAGCGGCAATGGCCGCGCCCACCTGCAGATTGCTTCCGCCATCCGCATGCTACGCCAGCGGAGCGGGCTGAGCCAGCGGCAACTGGCCATGCGCATGCAGGTGCCGCGTACCTACGTCTCGAAGATCGAGAATGAAAAAGCTACGCCCACGCTGTCGTCGCTGGAGCGGCTGGCGCGCGCGCTGGAGGTCACAGTGCCTGACCTGCTCAGCGGCGGCGACCGCGCCCGTCAGGACGAAATCTGCGAGCTGATGCGCGACGACTTCGTGGCTCAACTGGTGCCTTTCCTCGCAACCCTCGATGCCATGCAGAAGGCCAGCATCATGGCCCAGGTACGCGATCTGACGCTGCGTCCGCGCCGGCACGCGTAGGAAACAGGCGATCTTTGCTCGCCCGCCCAGCCGGGACCGGGATCCCCAACGCGCCCATTGTTGGCGTGTTGGGGTGGGGGCGGTGGCCGGGACTACGTTATCGCCGGTATTCCAGCGAACGCTCGCCCGCCGGCGCCTCTGTTGCCGGAGTTGCGCCGCCCCTGCGGTGGTGAATGAATAGGTGCAGCACGAACATCAACAGCAGCACTCCGCCAAAGGTGCAGACGATGGTCGCGCCCGTGGGCAGGTCGATCACCACTGAGAGATACACGCCCAAGGCTGAGACCAGCGTGCCCATGGTCCAGCCGATGGCCAGCCGCTTGCCGATCTTGTCGGCGAAGAGCATTGCCCCCACCGACGGAACGATCAGGTAGCAAAACACCAGCAGCACGCCGGCGATCGCCACCGATGAGGTCACCACAAATCCGAACGACGCGTAAAAGAGGAAGTCCCACAGGCGGATGCTCACGCCTTCCGCTTCGGCCTTCTGCGGGTTGATGGAAATCAGCAGGAACTTGCGCCGGAAAATGTAGTGAAACAGGCCGATGACGCCGTAGAGGATGGCAGTCTTGATGACGTCGTGCCGCGAGACCGCCAGGATGTTGCCCACCAGCATGTCCTTCAAGTGCTCGGTCTCGCCGGTGGCCTTGCTCATGGCCAGGATGGCGCCGGCTGAGGCCACGGCGTAGGTGATGCCGATGAAGGCCTCCAGCGGAATGTGGGCCTTGCGCATGCGCGCCAGCGCAAACAGGAATGCCCCCAGAAAAGTGAATCCCAGGCTGATCCAGTAGGCTTCGCCGCCGTGGGGGTCCATGCCCGCGAGGATCGCAACGGTGGCGCCCAGGGCGGCGATCTGCGCCAGCGCCAGGTCCACAAAGATCACGCCGCGCTCCACCACGTGCACGCCCAGATAGGCGTGGATGCCGGTGAGGATCAGGCTCGCCAGAAACGGCAGGATGAGGAATTGAAGGATCTCCATGGTCTTATCGCATCGAGGTCATTGCGTTGCCTTGAAGGTTTGTGTCAGCAGGTTGATATCGTAGTCGAAAAGTTTGAAATAATCCGTCACCTCTTTCTCGCCTCCCACCGAGGGCAGCAGCACAATCACCTTGGCGCCGGTGGCGCTGCCGATGCTGATAGGGGTCTTCAGGTCGAAATAAGGTTCGACCACGACCACCTTCACGTTGTCGCGCTTCATCAATTGAATAATTTCGAGCGTGTGTGCCGGTGTGGGCGGGATGCCCGGCCGCGGCTCGATGTACCCCACCACCTGCAGCCCGAAGTGCTTGGCGAAGTTCGACCAGGAGGTGTGATAAGTCACGACTTTCCGTCCCTTGTACGGAGCCATGGCGGCGTCCCAGTTCTTCTCGGCAGCGGTCAGGCGGCGGTCAAAATCCTGGAAGCGTTGCTGGAAATACTGGCTGTCGGCCGGATCCATCTCGCCGAGCTTTTGGGCGATGCCACGAGCGATGCGGCGCCCATTGTTGGGATCGAGCCAGTAGTGCGGATTGCCGAGCGGGTGCACGTCGCCCATGGCGCGGGTGATCTGCCCGGTGGGGATGTCGAGGATGTCGGCGAACTGCGAGGCGTCGAGATAGCCGGTCGCGCCCACTTGAATGCGCGGATTGCCGCTCTGCGTGACCAGCGGCGGCAGCCAGCCGATCTCCAATTGCAGCCCCACGGATATCAGCAAGTCCGCATTTTTCAGCTTGAGCAGGAAGCTGGGCTTGGCTTCCACGAAGTGCGGGTCCTGGTATCCCTTGGCGATGGCTTCGACCGTGATCTTGTCGCCGCCCACCTCCTGGGCCAGCGACGCCATGTCGGTGGTTGAGGTGACGACATTGAGCTTCTTGGCTGCGGACGCCGGCGGGAACGCCAGCATGGCGACGATGAGCGCGGCCACGCTCAGCGCCGCCCATAAACCAATCCCTAAGTGCTTCATCACATTCTCCTCAAGCGGTCAGAACGGGTGCGCGCCATGCGCTCCCAGGGAGAACTGCACCTGCATCAGCAGTTCGTTGGCGTTGATACCCTCCGCATAGCGCGTAAAGCGATACTGTCCGCGGATCTGGCTGAACTCGCTGGGCCAGTAGGTCAGGATTGCGGCGGCGCCACGGTCCAGTTGTCGGTCGTCGCGGGCGCGCTGCGCGTAGTCGTAGCGCCCGCCGACAAACCATCGCCTTCCGAGTTGGTAGTCGCCGGAGGCGTACATGCCGAAGCTCCGTTGCTCGCCACCGGCGGTGAGCGGCTGCTGGCGCTGACTCCAGACTGCCTCCGTCCTGCCCACGAACGAGTGATAGATGGAACGGCGCAGCGGCTTCCAGCGCAGAGTGGCATCGATCCCATAGAGCTGTGTCAGGAAATTGCTGCCCAGTTCGTTGTGGCCGCGCGCGTAGGAGAGGCCCAGGTCGAGGTTGGTGGACTCGGTGATGTCCCGGTACGCGCGCAGGTGTTCGACCGTGCTCACGTCGGTCTTCCGAGTCGCGGTGAACACGGTTTGATCGATGGTGGCGCCGTTCGGCAGGAAGTATGTCTGCGTGCCGGTGTCGCCGCGAAAGACCTGCCCCGTCGCTTCAAGGAAGATTCCCTTGGGCGCGGGCAGGATGCGCTGCAGAGAGAAGCCGGCGTCGTCAATGCCGTCTTCGCCGCCCACCAGATTCTCGTTGAGCAGCGGGCGGTCCACCCACGGCAACACGTGATTGTGCATGGTGTTGACCTTGCCGAAGGCAGCCCGCATCTTGCCGACACGGGCAACGAGTCCGGCGGGCAGCGCGGTGAAAGTAACGTAGCCCTCTTCGAGGTCAACGCCTTCCTCGCCGAAGGAGAGGAAGAAGTCGCCGCGCGCGTAGGGATCGATGATTGCCTGGAATCCAAGTTCGGACTCGTGCATGGTGAGCGACTGGAAGCCGGCTTGGCGGATGACGCTGCCGGGTGGCGTCGGATAATGGCCGGCAGCGCCGATGAAGTCTCCGATGGCGCTGATGTCCGGGTTCAGCGCTTTGGCAGCGGCGCCGGCCCCACCATAGTTGGGCAACTGCGTGCCGCCTTCGGCGACTGCGGTGGGCATCGCTTGCCCTCCGGACGCGCTAGCCGAGGCAGCCGTCGCAGTTGTTTCCCCGCCCGAAGCTGCACCCGTGGCCTGCGCCTGCGAGGGCTGCACGCCCTGCCCTTGCGCCAGTTGTTCCTTCAGGGTGCGCACTTGCCCTTCGAGCAGAATGATGCGATCTTCCATGTCCTTGAGGTGCTGCTCGATGGCGTCGCAGCATGGGGCTGCGGCCGGCGCATTCCCGGACTGCTGCGCCCAGGCAGGCAAACTCAATCCCACCAGCACACACAGAGAAATACTCAGCTTTTTCATGCTTGTCCTCGTACTCATGCGGCGATATCGCGGGCTGAGCATCGCTCAGCGCCAGCCCGATTCTGACGAGACGTTTGGCAGAACGCGCTTAAGCGGCGGGCGGATATACCGGGCAAAGCTCTGCAGGTTGCTCCTAGAAACCGGCTGTGGAAAAGTCGCCGAAATTGTAGCATCGCAAATAGTGTGACACAGATTCTTGCGCGGGAGCTGCACCGTCGCAGTTTCGCTGTGCGCTCTTCTAGCCGCTTTCATTGCGCAGAGAACGGAGCTATGCTACTTATGGGAGTCTGAGGTAGCCTTGCACACATCCATTCCCGCAGGCCTGGACCGCGACGAGTCTGAGATTTACTCCCGGCTCGATACCAAGCGCCTACCGCGACACATCGCTATCATCATGGACGGCAACGGCCGCTGGGCACGGCAGCGCCACCTGCCGCGCATCGCCGGACACCGCGCGGGCGTGGCGTCGGTGCGCTCCACCGTCGAGACCGCAGCCCGCATCCACCTGCCGGCGCTCACCCTCTACGCGTTTTCTTCGGAGAACTGGAAGAAGCGCCCCGCCACCGAAGTGGACTTCCTCATGCGCCTGTTGCGGCGCTACCTGAAGGCAGAAGTCCCCACGCTGAACAAAAATAATGTTCGCCTGGAGTACATCGGCCGCCGCCACGAGCTGCCGGAAGCGGTGCAGGAGCGCATGGCCTGGGCGCAGCAGGCCACCGCCGGCAACACCGGCATGGTGCTCACCCTGGCCCTGAATTACGGCTCGCGCATGGAACTGGTGGACGCCTTCAATGCCATCGTGCACGCAGCCGCCAACAACGGCGGATTGCGCCACCTCAAGATCGACGAGGAACTCATCGATCGCCATCTCTACACCCAGCATCTGCCCGATCCCGACCTGGTGATCCGCACCTCGGGCGAGATGCGGCTCTCGAACTTCCTGCTGTGGCAGGTGGCCTACGCGGAGATCTACGTCACGGCTACGCACTGGCCGGAATTTCGCGGACGGCACCTGCTGGAAGCCATCGCGGAATATCAGACCCGCGAGCGGCGCTACGGCGGACTGAACGACGGGCACGCGCACGCGGGCGCCTTCTAAATGAAGCGCGTCGCGACCGCAGTCATCCTCATTCCCATCGTCCTGCTGATCGTGTTTCGGGCGCCGATGTGGGTGTTCGCGAGCGTGGTCGGCCTGATTGCGCTGATCACCACCAGCGAGTACCTGGGGCTGGCCGATGCTTATGAAACCAAGCCCGCACGAATACTCACCTTCTTGTTTACGCTGATTTTGTTCGGGAGCGTGGTTGCGGCGTTCATGGTGGAAGTGGCCGTAAGCAAGCTGCCGTCTTCCACTTTGCTGCGCGGCGTCTTCCCGAAGGAGCATCCGTACCTGTTCTTCGCGTTCGGCGCAACTTCGCTCGCCAGGGATGGCGTGCTGCTGGCGGGTTTTGTGTTTCTGGTGGCGATGATGCGGCGCGCAGACCTGCGCACCTCGCTGGCGGGTGCCGCTACGTCGACCCTAGGGCTGGCTTACGTCAGCCTGCCACTGATGCTGCTCATCTACGTGCGGGCCCGCGTGGCGGGGGCGTTCTTCGTCTTTTATTTGTTGGTGGTGGTGTGGTCCGGAGACATTCTCGCGTTTCTTGTGGGCCGATCGCTCGGCAAACACAAGCTGGCGCCCCGCATTAGCCCCAACAAGAGCTGGGAGGGAACCGCGGCTTCCCTCGCCGGCGCTACCGCGTTGGGGACCATCATCCTGGCGCATGCGAACGCCATCGTGGGCTTTCTTCGCAATTCGAATCTGCTGGAAGCGCAGCAGGGCAGCATCTTGAGCGTGGGAGTGTATCCGCCGACGCGGCCAATCTGGGTTTACATTCTGCTCTCGGCCGCGCTCAATGTGGCGGCGCAACTGGGCGATCTGGTGGAGTCCATGCTCAAGCGCGGAGCGGGAGTGAAGGATTCCGGCTCGCTCCTGCCCGGCCACGGCGGCATGCTGGACCGCATCGACGCTCTGCTCTTCGCCGCTCCAGTGCTGTGGTACTATGCGCAGATTGCCTCCACCTTTGGTTCCCCATAGTTCGTCTTCATGAAGCGCATTGCCATCCTGGGTTCCACCGGCTCGATCGGGCGGAGCACTCTGAGCGTCGTAGAAGCGCACCCGCAGCGGTTCTCCATCGGCTCGCTTGCCGCCGGCAATAACTTCGAAGCCGCCTTCGAGCAGGCCCAGCGCTGGCGTCCGCGTCTGTTTTCGATGAGCACTGCCGACTCCGCGGAGAAATTACGAAGGAAGCTGAAGTCGGCTGGAATAGAAGACATCGAGGTCGTAGAAGGCTCCGCGGGATCGGTGGCGGTCGCGACTCATCCTGACGTTGACTTCGTAGTCAGCGCAATCGTGGGGGTCGCCGGCCTGGAAGCGACCTATGAAGCGGTGCGCGCGGGCAAGAGCGTCGGCCTGGCGAACAAGGAATGCCTGGTGGCCGCGGGCGAGTTGATCACAGCCGAAGCCAAGAAACACGGCAAGCCGCTCCTGCCCATCGACAGCGAGCACAACGCTGTTCATCAGTGCATGCGGGGCGGCCGCCTGGAGGAAGTCCATTGCGTCTGGCTGACGGCCTCAGGCGGGCCGTTCCTGGACACGCCTGCCTCGCAGTTTTCGCGCATCACCGTGCAAGAGGCGCTGAACCATCCCACGTGGAGGATGGGACCGCGCATCACCATCGACTCCGCTACGCTGATGAACAAGGGCTTTGAGGTGATCGAGGCCTGCCGCCTGTTCGGCCTGCCGCCAGAGCGGGTAAAAGTCATCATTCACCCGCAATCCACCATACACTCGCTGGTTGAGTTCGTGGACGGCAGCATCCTGGCGCAGCTCTCGGTCACCGACATGCGCCTGCCCATCCTCTATGCGCTGACGTGGCCGGAGCGCATCCCCTCTGACTTGCGTTACTCGGTCAATGACTTACGTCATCTGGATTTCCGCCCGCCGGATATGCAAAGGTTTCCATGCTTGGCCCTGGCCTATGAGGCGGCGGAAGCCGGGGGCGCTAAGACGGTGGCCTTGAACGCCGCCGACGAGGTTGCGGTGGCCGCGTTCCTTGGGGGAGCGATCGGATTTGACGATATCCCCCGCATTATCAGTGACGTACTTAAAGAAACTGCCGGCAAGCGTCCTGAATCTATTAAACAGGTGCTGGCCATGGACGCGGAAGCCAGGCGTCTGGCACGCCACCGAGTCGAAGAATTCTCATCCAGAAAGGCAGGCATTCGGCCTCCCGTTGTAGCAAAATAGAGCGGGACAGTTTTCCACATGTATAACGCTTTCACGATTCTCTGGGCTGTAGCCCTCGTTCTCGGCATTCTCATCCTGATTCACGAACTGGGCCACTTTATTGCCGCGAAGTATTTCGGGGTCCGGGTAGAGGTGTTCTCCATCGGCTTCGGCAAGCGCCTGATCGGGTGGCGCAAAGGCGATACCGACTACCGCATCAGCGCCCTGCCGCTGGGCGGCTATGTCAAGATGTCGGGCGAGAATCCCATGGAGGCGCGCACCGGCGATCCGGCGGAGTTTCTCTCGCACCCGCGCTGGCAGCGGTTCATCATCGCGCTAGCGGGTCCGGCGATGAACATCCTGCTGGCGATCGCGCTGCTCACCGGCGTATTCATGGTGCGCTACGAGCATCCTTATTTTCTGGACCAGCCCGCGGTGATCGGCTACGTGCTGCCGAACTCAGCGGCGGCCACAGCCGGCTTCGAGGCCGGCGACCGCATCGCGCGCATCGGCAACAACCAATCGCCGACCTGGGAAGACGTTGAAGCCCAAGTCATGCTGAATCCGGGTCAGCCGCTCGACGTCGCTGTGCAGCGCGGCGGGCAGGTCCTGACCAAGACCATCGTCCCCGATAAGCAAGGCCAGGAAGAATACGGCGCGCTCGGCGGCTGGGTGCCGCAGGAGCCCAACATCGTCACCGAAATCGAGCCCAGCATGCCCGCCGCCCAGGCCGGCATGAAAGTGGGAGATGAAGTGGTGGCGGTCGATGGCGTGACCATGCGTTCCATGCGGGCGCTCATCAGCTACCTGCAGCAGAACCCGGGCAAGCCGCTGGATGTCACCGTACTGCGCAACGGCCAGCAACTGCACTTCACCGTGACCCCTGTGCTCTCGCACAACACCCACGGTGGCGAGCAATGGCGCATGGGATTCATCTCCAACCCGGTGCACGTAGACAAGCTTGGCTTCACCGGTGCGCTTGCCAAGTCCATCGAGACGAACCGGCGATATTCGCTGCTGATCCTGGAACTGGTGCGGAAGCTGGCTGCGCGCAAAGTCTCCATGAAGCAGATCGATGGGCCCATCGGCATCGCGCGTGCCTCCGGCGAAGCCGCACGCCAGGGCTGGATGCCGCTGCTGGCGCTGATGGCCGCCATCAGCTTGAACCTCGGCATCTTCAATCTCTTTCCGATTCCCATCATGGATGGCGGCGTGATCCTGCTGCTGGCCATCGAGAGCGTGATGCGCCGCGACATCAGCATGAAGATCAAAGAGCGCATCTACCAAGCGGCGTTTGTCTTCCTCATCCTGTTCGCCGTGGTCGTGATTTACAACGACATCGGGAAGGCGCTGCCCGGGCTGGCGAAGTTCTTGCCGTAGACGGCCACCTGATTTGTCATCCTGAGCGCGGCGCGTTTGCGCGCGAAGGACCTGCTGGTGGGACCCAATCAAAAAGCGGGTCCTTCGCTTCGCTCAGGATGACAATCTTGATAAACTGAACCTCAGATGGCAAACATTCAGCGCCGAAAAACCGTCACCGCGAGCGTAGGCGGAGTGCGCGTCGGCAGCGACGTGCCGGTAGTGGTGCAGTCGATGACCAACACTGACACCGCCGACGTCGCCGCGACCGTCCGCCAAGTGGCCGACCTGGCGCGGGCGGGCTCCGAGCTGGTGCGGGTGACGGTGAACCACGACGCAGCCGCTGCCGCGCTGCCGCACATCGTCGAAGAACTGGAACAGCAGGGCGTGCGCGTGCCCATCATCGGCGACTTCCACTACAACGGACACTTGCTGCTGAAGAAACATCCGGCTTGCGCCCGCGCGCTGGCCAAGTACCGCATCAATCCCGGGAACGTCTCCATCGGCAAGAAGGACGACGACAATTTCCGTACCATGATTGAAGTGGCGATCGAGAATCAAAGGCCGGTGCGGATTGGAGTCAATTGGGGATCGCTCGATCAGGCGCTATTGACGCGCATGATGGATGAGAACTCGCGCCGAGCCGAGCCGCTCGACGCCCGGGACGTGACACTTGAAGCCATCGTGGTCAGCGCAATTGATTCCGCCGAACGCGCCGAGAAGTACGGCCTGCGGTCAGACCAGATCATCCTCAGCGCAAAAGTCAGCGGAGTACAGGACCTGATCGACGTCTATCGCGCGCTGGCCGCGCGTTGCCGCTATCCGCTGCACCTCGGGCTGACCGAAGCCGGCATGGGCGCCAAGGGAATTGTCTCCTCTACGGCGGCGCTTTCCGTGCTGCTGCAGGAAGGCATCGGCGACACTATCCGCGTCTCGCTCACGCCCGCGCCCAACGGCGACCGTACCGAGGAAGTCATCGTCGCGCAGCAGATCCTGCAATCGATGGGCATCCGCAGCTTCACCCCGCAGGTCACGGCTTGTCCCGGCTGCGGACGCACCACCAGCACCTTCTTCCAGGAAATGGCGGAGCAGATTCAGTCCTACCTGCGGCAGCAGATGCCGCTGTGGAAAGAGCGCTACGCGGGCATCGAGGAAATGAAGGTTGCGGTGATGGGCTGCGTGGTGAACGGGCCGGGCGAATCCAAGCATGCCCACATCGGCATCTCGTTGCCGGGAACATTCGAAGAGCCGAAAGCCCCGGTGTTCGTCGATGGCCGCTTGCTGACCACGCTCAAGGGAGACAGAATCGTCGCCCAGTTCATCGACATCCTGAACGAGTACGTGGAGTCCCACTACGCAGAACGCAGCGAAGCGACGGCGCCGGTCTAGCGCCTAGATTTACAAACGGATTTGTGAAGGGGCACGCCTTCAAACGCGGCGCACAGGCTGCGGTTGAAGCCGTGCCCCTTCACCTGTTCTTCCGAATTGGGATAAGCGGCCATCAGGCCAGCTTGAGCAGCGTAAACGCCGCCACCAGCCACACCGCAAACACTGCCACGTTTAGCGACACGCGAAATGCCATGTTGTCCATCAGTTCGTTGTATTTCGGTCCCATGATCCACCTCTCGCTTTCTTCTCTTTTGACGTGGAACGCGCCCCGTGGTTAGCAACGCTTATTTCCCACTGCAATCAGAGGTACGGCGGGGGGCGGAGAAATGTTCCGTGACTTTTGAAACGCAAGGTCCCTCGACTCGCGCCGCGCTCGCAAGCTCGCGCGCGCTTCGCTCGGGATGACAATCATAACTAGGCGATCTCGCTGATCTCCCGCAGCTCGGGATAGCGCTCCACCAGCGTCGGCGGCGCCTTCACCTTGCGGCCGGTCAGCATGTGCCTCAACTGCAGCCCGTTCACTGCCGCTTTGCCTTCGAAATGATTGTTGGCAATCACGAATGTGACCTCGGTCTTGCTCGCAATCGCCTCAATACGCGGCTTCCACTTGGCGAGCTCGCCTTCGCTGTAAAGATAGTTGTAGCGGTCGTGCGGCTTTTCGTGTTCGAACCACTGCTCGTAATTGCGCCCGTGCAGGCGCACGTATCCGACGGCGGCGGTGGCGTGGGTGGTGGGCGCGATGGCGCGTCCCAGCAGCGGCTGATCGATGTTGCAGAAGCTGACACCCTTCTCCGCAAATGAGTGCAAAATCTCTTCGCTGTTCCAGCTTGCGTGCCGCACTTCGATCACTCGCGGATATTCCTGGAAGCGCCGCAGCACTTCGCTGAGGTAGTCGCGGTTCGGCGGTGTGTTCTTGAACGAGATCGGGAACTGCAAGAGCAGCGCGCCTAGCTTTCCGGTTTCTGCCAGCGGCGCCAGCCCTTCTTTGACGTCGCAGCTCGTCCTTTTCGGTGGGCGAGAGCGTGGCCGCCGAGGTCGGTTGTACCGCTCCCCCGGGCGCGTGCGTGAATGCCTTGTAAAGCTTGGCCGTGAACTGGAACTCAGGATTGACGGCCGCCACCTTGCGACACCACAGCTTCGCCACTTCCGGCCTCAGCGGACCATAAAACGATGTGTTGATCTCGATCACGTCAAAGTATTGCGCCAGGTATTCGGCAGGATGTTGCTCCCTCTTGAGACGAGCGGGATAGACGATCCCTTCCCAGTCCTTGTATGACCAGCCGGCGGTGCCGATGCGCACTTCACCCATCCGCGGCAGGGTAGCACGGAGGATCGCCGTGAATCCCGGCGATCAATAGAACGCGACCACCACCCAGTTGGTCCCTTCAACGTAGGTGTCACTGCGGGCGTAGCAGGCGCCAACGGCGAAGGCCTTGGAAGTTGCAACGTTCGCCACATCTCGAAAGTGAGAGCCAAACTTCGCCGGGTCGGGATCGGTGAAAGCCAGGCTGGCGCTGACGTTCCCGCGGCCAAGAATTGCGCTGGTGTCCAGGCGGTCGTTCTTCGCCATCTCACAGGCAAACTGCCGAAGCGTGGGGTCCTGGCGGCGCGGCAATGCGGGAAGACTGCGCGCTTTCCTGGCCTGATTGATGGCGGAGGCGACCGCATCTTCCAGTTCGCTGGCCGAAAGGTTCGGAACACTGTGCGCGAAGTCCGTGACCGCATACAGCTCATCGCCGCGTCGGGCCACGGCCACGCCGATCGCGTTGTATTGGCCATCAAGGATGTTGGCGCGGTGGCCGGGAGAATGCATCCAGTCGTCGGTGATTCCAGCCGGGGTTGGCCCGAAGGCGACGTTTTCCGCCGAGGCGTTGAAGCGCAACTTGGTAGCCGCGATCCGCTCGCGCAGGCCGGGCTCACCCGGGAACTGGTGCGCAAGCTGGCCGCGCCGCGCCATCTCCTCCGCATGCTTGCGCGCCGCCTGCGCCAGCCACTCGTTCCACTGCAATTCCGCAACCCCGGCCTGAGCGCGCTCGTGATTGATCATGCGAAACAGTTCCTGCTCCGCCGCCGCCGACTCGGAACTCGCGCCCTCTGCGAATCCGACGGCGGCGCACACCAGCAGCACAAAAATCACTTTCGGCGAACGACCTTTTGGGATGAGCACCATCTCTTTCGATGCCGGCAGCGCCCGCGCGCTTCAGGTGAATTGCCGGGCAGGATGGGGGGGCCGATCCTGCGTCCCAGCATCTCGGCTTCAGGTCTCAATCCGCCCAGAGAGGGAATCGGCCTGTTCGGGGCCCTCGCTGCGGATCACTACCAGCACCGAAGCCAGTACGACCACCATGGCGGCGATCATCAGCGGTGGGATGATCTCCCCCAGCAGCAGCGCTCCTTCCAGGGTCGCAACCAGCGGTACGACCAGATCGATTGTCCCTAGCTGGTAGGCCGCGATGTCGCGCAGCAGCCAGTAATAGAGGGAAAACGCCACCGCCGATCCGAATATCGCGAGCAGCAAGAGCATCGACAGCGATGCAACCGTCCAATGCGATTCCTGACCACGTTCGAAGGTGAGGCTGGCGGCCGCGGTCAAGACCGCCGCCACGGCCATCTGCAGGCCGGTGCTGACCAGCGGATTCGTGGTGGAGCCTTCGCGCTTGGCAGTGACGGTTGCCCAGGCGGCCGAAGCCACACCGGCCAGCACGGCCAGGGCGCTGAGGCGCCCCAGCCGCGAGTACGGGACGCCCTGGAAGAAGAGGACGGCCATTCCGCCAAATCCAACGACGATGCCGAGCAGCGCGCGCCGAGGCACTGCCAGTCCCGTCAAGAAGGGACTCCAGATCGCCACCACCAGCGGAAACGAGGCAAACAGAAGCGCGGTCAGCGAGGCATTGATGTACTGCTCGGCCCAGAACACAGCGCCATAGGGAATGGCCATCATGGTGATGCCGAGTATCACCTGGTTGCGCCACTCGCGGGCGGAATGCGGAAGTCGCAACTTCAGCGCCGCGCCGGCGATGCCCAGCAATGCCGCCGCCAGCACAAAGCGGATTGCCGCTGCCCGGAACGGCGGCACATCCCGCACCAGCACCCGCACGGCAATCCAGGTGCTCCCCCACAACAGGCAAAGAGTGCCATAGGCCAGGTAGTGCTTCGGTGAGGAGAAACCCGTCGGTGCCGCGGAGGCATTCATGCCCCGCGATGGTAGCAAATCTGTTCTTACCGCCAGGGACGCGCCCTTGGGATCGTGGGCAGCGTTGCCTTCGCGCTTACACTGGTTCGGGACCGGGGTGCTGAGCCTCGAATCCCCCGAGAGCTAAGTAGGTCAGGATAAAATCCGCAGGTGCCGTCAGCATCTCAACCCGCGGAGTCCGCCAAACAGTTATTAATTTCGAAAGTGCTAAGACAGGCGGATAGCGAGGGTGTCTCGCTTTCCGATCTTGAGAAGCGGATGCTCAACTTCTCGGAAGGTTCGGTTTCGGCAGCAGGCATTCAGGCCGTCGAGAACTTTGACAGCGAGTACGACACCGACGCCTATGAGGCGAAGATCGCTCGGTTGCTCCGCCTGGCGTACGAGCACGACGCCAAACTGGGACGGGAACATGAGTGGCAAGATGCTCTAAGAGCGCTGCGAAGTGAGGACTGGTACATCCTCGTGATGGTTCAACAGGCAGGAATTAAGGCAGCCATAGGCTGGCACATCACCCTGCTCTGCATCTGCGCCGGGGTGGAGACGCTCATAGGACTATCCTACGCACGCGGTGTTATCAGCCTCGGGTGGGCGGTGATCGGGCTTGCTGTGTTCGGTCTTGGTATCGTGCGACAGATAACGATGATCAAGCATCGCGACATTCGCAATGGCCTCGAATGAGTTCCTCCCCCGTGAGAATGTCACATCCGTAGAATCCCGCTAACATCACTGTCTAGATCCGGAATCAGGTTCTGGAGTTGGCGGCCATGGCGAGCGGCGGATCGTCAGCGAGAGTCGACGCCGGTGGCCGCTTGGAGTTGCTCACCGCGTACAACACTAGTTCTACCCGGCTGGAGATCCCAAGCTTGTCGAAGATGTGAAACAGGTGGTTCTTTACCGTGTGGTCGCTCAGACGCAGCTGCTGTGCGATGTCGTGGTTATTCAAGCCTTCGGCGACCAGCCGCGCCACCTCCTCCTCCCGCTTGCTCAAAAGGTTGAAGCCTTTGGCATTAATGAGACGTACGGTAGGCACTTGCGCCACCGCATCGACTAAGCAGTCTAGCTGCCGCGCATTGGCCCAAACCTGGCCGTCGTGCACACAGGAAATACACTTGCAGAGGACATCGAACTGGGACTCGTAGCAGGTGAAAATGCCCCTGGCGCCTCCCCGAAATGCCTCCACCACCAGCTCCTGGTCCGGGTGGTCGATCATCAGGATCAGACGAACGTCCGGGTATTTCTCTCGGAGCTGCGGGAAGATGGCCAGGCCGCTCAACGAACCGTCCTGCAGGGTAGCGCTAATTAAAGCTACCTCCGCTTTGCGGCGCTTGAACAACTCGAGCAGTTCCCGCACGGTAGCGGCGCAGCCAACCAAGTCGAACTCCGAGTGTCTCTTGAGTTCCGCGCAAACGAAACGGGAAGCCATCACGTTAGCGTCGGCGACGATTATCGGTATCGGCTTTTTCCCGGGCTGGCGGGAGAGTCGCACGTCGAACCTCCAGATTGTTTTGGGCCTATTGAAGAGCCGAGGAACCTGTTGAGGAGCCTGTTGAGGAGCCGATTGGCCTATTACGCTGCAAGCTTGGATGTCGGGCGGCGTGGATATGTTGCTCCCAAACTTGCGCCGCCATCCGGCGCTCCTTCGCCCCCAAGAACGGGGGCAATTGTAACCTTCGGAAGCGATGCCCAGTATGGTCAAAATTGAACACCCCTGCCTTTTTTTGCAGTGCCGTTTCGGGTGAGAAGGTGTTCTCACCCGTTAAGGGAATGTTCTCATGGACCTGCGCACTCACGTACTGAGATAAGAGGTTGAGAGACATCGCGTCCATTGTGCAAATGGTCCCGGGCGGGTAGGGTTTCGGCTGTGTTAGCGGAGGCGGACCCCTTGTCGAGCCCAATCACAACTACTAAGGAGTGCACGGGGGTACTGATGGAGCTTCGAAAATCCACACGCTACCTTGTAAGTGCGCCTGCCTTTTATTGGTGGGAGCGTGCCGATGGAACATTGCAGGAAGCGCAGGGGATCACACTCAACATCTGCGACCGAGGTGTGTTCATCCTTGCGAACGAGTTGCCTCTCGTCGGCCGGCGTGTGGAGTTGGACGTGCACCTGCCCGCAGTGACTGGGACAGCCCGAGCAGCGCAGTTGCACGGGGAAGGCACCGTAGTTAGGACAAGCGCACGAGGAGCCAAGGAGTCAGGCTTCGCTGCCGCCGTGGTGTTCCAAACCGAAAGTTCCGATGCCGCTACCGTTCTCGGTTCAAGGAGGGTTCAGTGACGGCTAAACCGCTCTTTTGGATAACTTGTATGTCCGATTCCGGAGAGGCTGTACCGGAAGCTGCAGGTGGAAGTCAGTAGACGACTCGTCGGCGGAAACTGGGAGAACAAAATTTTTGGGGAATCAGGATGTGACTAAATGGGCGGAGCTATGTCGACAGCACGAGTAGAGTGGGCAGTTGAGCCGCGCGTACCTTTCGTCGAGAACACGGCGGAAGAAGCTTGCTGGTACGCGATCCAGACGCGCTGCCGCTTCGAGCAGAAAGCTGCCACTCAGCTGCAAAACAAAGGGATCGAGACCTTCCTGCCCCTGGTGAAGGAGATCCATCGCTGGAGCGACCGACGCCAGATTGTCCAAGTGCCGCTGTTTGCCGGCTACGGTTTTGTCCGCGTCTCGGATTCTCCGGCTCATCTGCTGCGAGTCCTCCAGACCGTTGGGGTAAACGGATTTGTGATGATGAACGGCTCCCCAGTTCCTGTTCCGGAGCAGCAGCTCGAGGACGTGCGGCGCCTCCTCGCCAACGAGATCTCCTGTAGAGCGCACCCCTTCCTCAAAATCGGGCAGAAGGTTCGAATCCGCGGTGGCTGCCTGGACGGGCTGGAAGGAGTCCTGATTTCCGAGAACAAGGATCACAGCCTGGTGGTTTCCATTGAAGCGATCCAACGATCGCTGATCGTCCGTATTGACGGCTACGACGTAGAAGCTATCTGACCGCGCGCCCTCCCCCCTTGCGCGGTGACCGCGTTGCGATTTAGCCCGGCGCCCCGTCCCGGGGTGGCGCGTTGGCAATGGCGCCGCCGGTAATCATTGGCGACAGCTGGCGACAGCCATTCGTGGACTCCAAGGGATAGTCCAAGGACTCAATGCCGAGTCAAGTGACTGGCGGGGAGAGACCTCTCACGGCTTCCCGCTGAGGTCGGTCATCAGGAGAAGCAGCATGAAGAGCGCATTGAAGAAAACCGCAGCGGGATGTTTCATGGTGCTGCTGGCTGCCCTTTGCGCGGGCGCCCAGCAGCCAGCGCAGACCGCTGCGCAACCCGATTCTGGCTATGTCCTCGGGCCGGATGACCAGATTGTGATCCGTGCGATCGACGCCCCGGAGATTTCCGACAAGCCCATGCTCATCGGAACCAACGGCAACCTCACGCTGCCGCTGATCGGACGAGTCAAGGCGGGCGGCCTGACCGTCGAGCAATTCGAAACCGAGTTGAACACCCGACTCCGGGAATACCTGCGGGAACCGCAGGTCTCGGTGACGGTGGTCGAGAGTCGGAGCCACCCGGTCTCGGTTTTCGGTGCAGTCAACAAGCCGGGAGTGGTCCAACTGCAAGGCCGGAAGACGCTCTACGAAGTCCTCTCGATGGCCGGCGGCCCTCGCGACACCGCGGGCTCAAACCTCACGGTCACACGCCGCCGGGAAAACGGCGACATCCCGCTACCCAATGCCACGATCGACCCCAGCGGACAGTTCAGCGTAGCTGAATTGAACGTGCAGGAGATACTTGGAGGAAAGAACCCGGCGGCAAATATCGAGATCAAGCCAAACGACGTTATCTCCGTTTCCGAGGCAAACTCCAGCATGATTTACGTCGTCGGCGACGTGAAGCGCGCAGGTGCATTCGCTCTCGGCGGGCGACAACTCTCTGTTCTCAACGCGCTGTCGCTGGCGGGTGGACTGGAGCGTACGGCAAAGCCGGCGAAGGCGAGGATCGTTCGCAATGCTCCGGGGGAGCTGAAGCGACAGGAGATCGCCGTCAACATCAAGCAGATACTCGAGGGAAAAGCAGAGGACATTGGGATGCGGCCCCAAGATGTTCTCGTTGTTCCCTCGAGCGGCAGCAAAACCTTTGCGACCTGGTTTATTCCCACCACGGTGTCCGCCGCGGTGTCCGCTGCGATCTACCACTACTGAGGTTTTTATGGAAAACCAACGACAACTGGCAGGCCCCGGCGAGGACCCGCACGAAGCAAGGAATGCCGGGACCAGTCTGCGGGTGCGGCCGCAGTACCCGGAAGCAATGTTTCCCGAGGTAATCGAGGATCCGGACTCCAGCCTGCTGCTCGGATACTGGGACATCCTCCGACGTCGCAAAGGCACCATCGTCCTGATCGCGTTCCTGGGCCTGCTCTCCGCACTTCTGTTTACCTTTCCGCAGACACCGCTCTACCAGGCCCGTGCGTCCCTCGAAATCCAGAGCCTCAACAAGAACTTCCTGAATATGCACGACGTGAGCCCCACCGCAAGTGAAGGGAGTTCTTCGCCCGAATCTGATCTGCGGACAGAGGTAAAGATCCTGCAAAGCGAATCCGTCCTGGAGCGGGTCGTTGCCAAGCTGGATCTCGCGAGAAGGCTCTCTCTGCAGAACAACACGGGACGCCTCTCTGCCTGGCGCAGCTCTCTAGGTCTGCGCGAGTCGCTGCCCGCCCTGACCCGCGAACAGGCCTTGCGCGCGGTTACCAGCAACCTGAAAGTTCGCATCGAGAACGACACGCGGCTTGTCGAAATTCTCTACGATTCCACCGACCCGCAGCTGGCTGCCGACGTCGTCAATGCCATAACTTCAGAGTTCATTCAGAACAATCTCGAGGTCCGTTGGAAGGCTGCCCAGCAAACGGGCGAATGGCTTGCCGGCCAAATGCAAGACGTCCGGGTCAAGCTCGAGAAATCTGAAGACCAGCTCCAGAGCTATGCTCAGGCTTCTGGCCTACTGTTCACTTCGGAGAAAAACAACGTCGTCGAGGAGAAACTCCGGCAGCTTCAGGAGGAACTCTCCAAGGCCCAGGCCGATCGCATTGCCAAACAATCCAAATACGAGCTGGCCTTAACCGCGTCTCCGGAGTCCCTTCCCGAAGTGCTCGATGATCCAACTCTAAAGGAGTACCAGGTCAAGCTCACCGACCTGCGCCGCCAACTTGCCGAGTTGTCATCTTCCCTGACCCCGACCCACCCGACCGTAAGAAAAGTCCAGGCACAGGTGGCAACCCTGGAATCGGCCTTGCAGAAGGAACGTACCAGCATCATGCAGCGCATCTGGAATGAATTCAAGTCCGCCCAACGCCGCGAGAATCTGCTGGCTGGGAACTACTCCTCCCAGGCCCGTGTTATGTCCGAGCAGGCGGCTCAGGTGGCGCACTACAACATGCTGAAAGGCGAGGTGGACACGAACCGCCAGCTTTACGACTCTCTGCTGCGCAACGTCCAGGAAGCGGGCATGAACTCCGCCCTGCGCGCAAGCAACATCCGCGTGGTTGATTCCGCCAAACCGCCGGCACGTCCTTACAAGCCAAATCTCGTTTTGAATTCGGCGCTTGGCCTTCTCGGCGGAGCCTTCTTGGGCATGATCTTTGTCGTGATGCGAGAGCGTGCCGACCGAAGCATTCGAGCTCCCGGCGAGGCGCCCCTATACCTTGACCTGCCGGAACTGGGGGTGATCCCTGCGGCGGATGCGGAACGGAGCCGGTACTTCACATACTACAAAAAGGGAAGGGGCATCGAGGGCAATGCAGAGAAGAACGGTACCGGGCACGTGGAACTGATTACCTCGCGAAAACATTCCGTTTTGGCCGACTCCTTCCAGGCCACCCTGACCTCGATTCTGTGCGTTGGAGAGAACGGAAACCGGCCGCGCGTCCTCGCGCTCACCAGTGCGAACCCCGGGGAGGGAAAGACGACGGTGGCCAGCAACCTGGCGCTGGCGTTGGCCGAGATCGGCCGGCCTGTCCTGCTGATCGACGCCGATCTGCGTAAGGGGCGGCTGCACGAAATCTTCCAGGTGTCCAATGCCTGGGGGCTGAGCGACCTGCTCCAAGGGAAAAAGCCACCCCAAAATGGCGAGATGGTTATGGGCACAAGCTACCCCAACCTGAATCTGCTGCCCGCCGGATCCGTCGCCTCGAGCATCTCCGTTCTGCTCTACTCACCGCAGGCGTTTGAGTTTCTGAAGCGGGTGCGGGAGGAATTCCATACCGTCATCATCGATACGCCCCCCATGCTGCATATGCCGGACGCGCGGGTGGTCGGGCGGCTCGCCGATGGCGTGATTCTGGTGGTGCGTTCAACCCAGACGACAAGGGAGGAGGCGGCGGCGGCGAGCCAGCGGCTGATGGAAGACGGAACGCGTGTGCTGGGAACCGTTTTGAACGAATGGGACCCAAGGAAGACTGGCTGCGCGCCTGGGTATCGCTCCTATCATCACGAAGTGACTAGGAGCTAGGAAGCATTACATCAAGAAGAAAGCACGAATGTGCTTCGAATTAGGAGGCCCCGCTCTCCTGGATCACCTATCCCCTGGAAAGATAAGCCACATGATGTCCTTATGCATTAATCAGCAACCTATGCTTCGGTTATGGAATGTACGACCAGATCCGGCGCCGAACTGCGTGGAGGGAAACCGCCACCATGGAGCGTAAAATGTGGAGTCTGCGGAGAACGCTGCTCTGGGCAGGTATCCTCTGTGGGTTACTCGCATTAAACACTGGATCGGCGCGAGTAGCCAGCACAGAAAGAACCAAGACCTCCATTCTTGCCAACCGAGTCGTTACGGCCGTTGCCGATAAGAGGGACGATGACACGCCGGAACCTGTTGCCTTGGCTTTGTTTGGTTCCGGTTTGGTCCTGGTGGGTGGCATAATCCGACCACGTCGAGTCCGCTGAAGCCATCCGGTTAATGGGTAGTCCGCACCTTTCCGCAATGCCTCAATAACCGCCGCGCAACTCATCGCTGAAAACTGGCTTGTAGTTCCGACCCAACGTGATCTCCCAGCAACCGACATCTCTTGCTGGTACGCACCTCCGCTAAACCTGGAAGTGGTCATGGTTGTTCGCCTTTTTAACGTCTACTACCCGCGACGGATATTGATACTGCTGGCCAGCGATCTATTTCTCGTCTGCGCCTCCTTGCTGTTTGGGATACTCCTCAATTACGGCCATGACTCTTACCTGGTCTTAACTTATAAACACGGCCTCGAGAAGGTTGTGGTTATTACGGGGCTGGTTCTACTGTTATCGCACTACTTCGACCTTTATGAGCCTGAGCGACTGCAGACAAACCGGGAAACTTACTTCCGCCTTCTTGCCGCACTTGGGGGGCTCTCCATTATTCTCGCCGTCGCGGGGTATTTGTTTCCTGGAGTTATGCTCGGCAAACGATCCCTGATCGCCGGGTTGCTGATCATGGTTGCGTCATTGATCGTTTGGCGTTCGACATATTCTTGGCTGTTGCAACTGTCTGTCCTTAGAGAACGTGTGTAT
Organism: uncultured Acidobacteriota bacterium; assembly: GCA_963733935.1. Taxonomy (GTDB): domain Bacteria; phylum Acidobacteriota; class Terriglobia; order Terriglobales; family Acidobacteriaceae; genus JAHFUA01. Next base: position 32,362 of record CAVTEQ010000011.1, on the reverse strand, counting down.
GTCTTGGGTACGGGGAAGCTGGCCGAGCAATTGGTCCACGGTATCCGTGACAGATGTGACTTGGGACTGGACATTGTCGGGTGGAGCGACACCCTCGGAACTTCGGACCTGACTTTCGATCTGGTCAGGGGGCCATCCGGACGAATGCGAAACCGCACCGTTGATCGTGTGATTGTGGCCCCGTCGGATCGGCGTGGAAGCATCCCTGTGCAAGCGCTGCTCGAGCTCAAGCTGAAGGGAATCAAGGTCCAAGACGCCACCGAAGTTCTTGAAAAGACCTCCGGGAAAATCGGGGTGGATGGCCTTTACCCCAGCGGACTCATCTTCTGTGACGGCTTTAATGCCCGTCTTTCCCTGCACCGCGCGGTGTCGGCGCTGGCTTCGTCGGTTCTGTTGACGCTGTCCTTCCCGCTGCTCCCGCTGGTTGCGCTATTGATCAAAGCTTTCTCTCCGGGACCAGTACTGTATCGGCAAGAGCGGGTTGGGAAAAATGGAGAGATCTTTACATGCTTCAAGTTCCGCACCATGCAAAAGGATGCGGAAGCCGACACCGGACCGACATGGGCTCGCGACGACGATCCTCGCATCACGCGCATCGGGCGTCTCCTGCGGCTGACACGGATGGACGAACTCCCACAACTGTGGAACGTGCTGCGCGGCGACATGGCGTTTGTCGGTCCTCGCCCCGAACGTCCGGAATTCGTCGAATGGCTGAATCGAGAAATTCCTTATTATCATCTGCGGCATACGGTCCCGCCGGGCATCACGGGCTGGGCACAAGTGCGGTACCAGTACGGCAACTCGGTCGAGGACGCCAAAGAAAAATTGCAATACGACTTGTACTACATCAAGCACAGGTCGCTGCCACTGGACCTGTTAATCATCTTTAAAACCATCAAAACGATCTTGCTCGCCAAAGGGAGCTGCCCGCGGCAGGAGGCGGGAGATCAAATGGTGACGGCAACGACAGCACCCAGCGTGCGTCATTGACAGACGGATGATTCGCAGTTTCATCCGGGAGTAAGAAGGAAGCAAGCACCATGAAATGGGTGTTCTGGATTTCCGTTGGAACCGTCCTGTACACGTACCTGGGATACCCACTCGTACTCTGCCTGCGCAGCCGATGGAGCGCACGTCCGGTGCGGAGTGCTGCAAATCTCCCCCCCATTTCGATCATCATGGCTGTTTACAACGAGGCTCATACGCTGCCCGATAAGCTGCACAACCTCTCGCAACTGGACTACCCCGAGGATCACCTGGAAATCGTGATCGTGTCCGATGGATCAACCGACGGCACGAACGAACTGCTCCGCCAATGTGCCCACGTGAAGCTGCGGGCGATTGTACTCCCGGAGCACAAGGGCAAGGCGATCGCGCTGAACCACGGAATTGAGGCGGCGCGAGGCGAAGTGCTGGTTTTCACCGACGCGCGCCAAAGGATCGAGGCCAATGCTCTCCGATGCCTGGCCGCAGACCTCGCCGACCCCGAGGTAGGCTGTGTAAGCGCTGAGCTAATATTTGCAAGAGCTAAACAAGGCCTGGGAGAATGTGCGGGACTGTATTGGAGGATAGAGAAACAAATAAGACGTTGGGAGTCGCTGAGCGGCTCGGTGGTCGGGGCCTCCGGAGCCTTATACGCCGCGCGTCGGAACTTGGTTGTGCCCTTGCCCGAAGGAACGCTGTTGGACGATGTGTACATTCCAATGCACGTGGCGCGCCAGGGAGCACGAGTTGTATTTGAGGCGAAAGCGCGGGTTTGGGATAACCTGCCGGCAAGCCTCGCACAAGAGTTCCGACGGAAGACTCGGACCCTAACCGGCAACTATCAGATGCTGCAGTCGGCGTCCTGGGTACTCTCGCCATCCAATCCGGTGCTCTTTCGGTTCGTGAGCCACAAACTCCTGCGGCTGGCGGTTCCCTTTGCCCTGGCGGGAATTTTCTGCAGCTCGCTGCTGCTGCATTCCAGTTTTTACAAGGTGGCTATGCTGGCGCAGCTCCTCTTCTACGGTTTTGGGCTACTGGGGTTAATGCATCCCTGGCTCGGGGTCGCAAGCCGTCCGGCCAATGCTGTGCTTACCTTCCTTACGCTCAATGCAGCGGCGCTGGTGGCATTTCTGAATTTCGTGATTGGAAAGAAGTCTGTGTGGAGTCGCTAGACGCCAGAACCGAAGTCACTGTCCAACGTAGGACGAACGGTTGTCAGCCCATCCGGGTCCTGCTGGTGGCGCCGACGTCGCGGTACGTGGGCGGGCAAGCCGTCCAGGCCAAGATACTCTGTCGCTGCTGGGAGGGCGCCCAAGACATCGCGATGAAGTTCCTGCCGGTGGACCCGCAAGCTCCGCGCTCGATGCGATGGACCGTGAAAGTCCGATACCTTCGGACTCTCGTACGTACCCTGGTGTACCTGCTCAGCCTTCTGAGAGAAGTGCCTCGGGCCGATGTGGTGCATATCTTCTCGGCTTCCTATTGGTCTTTTCTCTTGGCGCCGGCGCCAGCCGTCCTGGTGGCACACCTGTTTCGGAAGAAGGTCTTGCTCAATTACCGCAGTGGCGAAGCGGACGATCACTTCCGGCGCTGGCGGTGGTTCGTGAGTTGGGTGTTTCGTTACACCGACTGCATTGCGGTTGGCTCCCGCTATCTCTGCCAAAGCTTTGCCGAATTAGGCAAGCAGGCGGAAGTGGTTGCGAACGTCGTGGACACCGACCAGTTTCGTTTCCGGCTGCGCGCGCCTCTGGCTCCCCGCTTGCTGTGCACGCGAGGCTTTGAACCTCATTACCGAATTCAGGACGTCCTGAAGGCATTTGTGTATCTGAAAGCGAGATACCCGGCAGCCATTCTCACTTTGGTCGGTACAGGCCCGCAGGAAGCCGAGCTCCGCGCGCTGGCGCTGCGGCTGGGATTGCGAGATGTCACATTCGCTGGCGCAGTGCCGCACGATCAGATTCCTGCCTGGTACGACCGCCACGACATCTTTGTCAATGCTTCGTCGATCGATAACATGCCGGTATCCATCCTGGAGGCGTTCGCAGCCGGGCTTCCCGTGGTGAGCACGAACGCCGGCGGCATTCCCTTCATCGTGGAGGATCAGAAGACCGGTTTGTTGTCGTCCGTAGGCAACGCGGCGCAATTGTCCGCGAACATGATCCGGCTGCTGGATGATCCTGAGCTGGCTAGCAGCCTGGCTGCCCGGGCTCGCTTAGAGTGCGCAAAGTACTCATGGAGCACGGTGGAACAGCAGTGGCTCCGGGTATATCGAGAATTGCTGACAGCCCAGCCGGGAGGCCCGGTGCCGGCGACGACACTCGCACCGCAATCTACACAAGACGACCGCGTGACCGTGTGACCAATCTCCATCAATTTGGCCGCTTGTTGCACATGCCTCCGCGGGAGCTGCGCGAGCGGGGCGCACAACGGCTGGCCACATGGGGTGAGCGGTGGCAGCGCCCTATGTCCGACGAGGCCTTTGCTGCCTATATGTCAGGCTCGCGGCCGGAGTGGCGGCGGAAGGATATCGACTCCCTCGCTTCTGAGCTGTTGGCGTGGCGCCGCCGGCGCATCGCATCTTTCTTCCTTTCCCGGGATGAGTTGCTGAGGGTTGCTGAGTCGGTGCGGCAGCTCTTTCCGGAATCAGTGGAACAAAGCTGCCAGCGCGCAGACCGGGCTGAGTATGGGAAGCTCAGCTTGCTCGGGTTTGCTGACATAGATGTTGGCAGTCCTCCCCGCTGGCATCGCGATCCCATCACTGGGCGCGAATGGCCACGGAAATTCTGGGCGGCAATCGATCCCCTTTCCAGCGCTGCCCCGGGCGACTCCAAGATCATTTGGGAGTTGAACCGGCATCTCCACTTTCCAGTGCTGGGAAAGGCATATGCGCTCACCGGCGACGAAAAATACGCCAAGGTGTTCGCCGGGCACTTGGTGGATTGGATCCATAACAACCCGCCGTACCTGGGCGTCAATTGGACGAGCTCTCTGGAACTGGCGTTGCGCTGCATCTCCTGGACGTGGGCGGTGCATCTTTTGTGCGATGCCTCTGCTTACTCAGCCGCGGTGAATTTCGCGCTCCTGAAATCTGTTTTCCAGCAAATGCGGCACGTGGCTACGCATCTTTCTTATCATTTCAGCCCCAATACGCACCTTACCGGAGAGGCGCTTGGCCTTTTCTACGTGGGCACCTTGTTTCCGGAACTACCCGCGTCTGAGGAGTGGCGGACCCTGGGCTGGCGCATCCTGGTGGAGGAATCCCGCCGCCAGGTGATGGCGGATTGCATGCATTTTGAGCGGTCGGCTTGTTATCTAAAATACACCGCCTGTTTCTATTTGCATGCTTATCTTCTGGCCCGGCGAAATGGTATTGCCATTCCGCCGGACTTTCTGCAACGTTTGCGTGGCCTGATGGAGGCAGCAACCTGTTTCGTCTTTCCCAATGGCGAAACTGTGAAGTGCGGCGACAGTGATGGCGGATTGCTCCTGAATCTGGATGGTCAGAAGCCCGACGACCTGCGTCCGCTGCTTTCCACCGGAGCAGCGTTGTTCGCGGACGCCCTGTTGCATTCACGGGCGGGACAACTGCGCGAAGAGACCTTGTGGCTGCTCGGTGCGGAAGCGGCGTTAGCGTTCTGGCGGGCGGGCGAATGCACCCCATCGATTTGCTCCCAGGGTCTGCCGCAAAGCGGCTTTTATGCTTTCCGCGACAGTAATCGGCAAGACGCAAACTTCCTGCTGTTCAACGTGGGTACGCGGCAGCCGCACCCGGCTGGCCATGCTCATGCCGATGAGCTCAGCATCGCTGTTGCCGCCGAGGGCATCCCGGTCTTAGTCGATCCGGGCACGTGCAGCTACGCGGTTGCAGGCGGCTGGCGGAACCGTTTTCGGGGAGGCGGAAGCCATAGCCGCGTCCTGCTGGACGGTTGCGGTTCTTCCGAGCCCGACAGCCAGCCATTTCGCTGGAAGACGCGAGCCGAGCCGCACACCGAGAAAATCCATCTTGGTCCGGAGCTGGATTACGCTCAAGCGAGTGTGGTCGCGAGAACCAAGAATTTTTCCTTCCGGCATCGCCGAAGGGTGGTTTTTCTCAAGGGCGATTTTTGGTTCGTGCATGACTGGATCGAGGGGCCGGGCGAGCACACGCTGGAATGGCTTTTTCATTGCGCTCCCGGCCACGCGCGAGTACTGCCCGGCTCAAACGCCACCGAGCTCGACACGCTGGAAGGCGGACGTTTGACCGTAATCCCTTTGTGCGCAGAGGGATGGGAACTCGCCTGCGTAAACGGAGACAGCCACACCAGAGAAGGTTGGTATTCCGCGGAATACGGGCTACGAGAAGCAGCCCCGGTGCTCAGTTACAAGAGACGAACACGCCTGCCGGCGCACATGGGATTTGTGCTGCTACCAGCCACGGGAGTTGTAGACACGGCCGCTTGGCGCCAGACGTTGAGCAACTCCACCCTGGCTTGCAGTCAAAGCGCGAGCTTTTTCTACCGAGAAACAACTTATGTGCTTTTATCGAATTTCAGTACCCAACCGCTCACCTGGAAGGGATGGTCGATGCAAGGAGATTTTGCGCTGGTCGCAGAGCAGGCGGATGGGATGAGGCGTGCGTACGGCATCGGTCTTTCCTCCCTGCAAAAAGACGGATGGAAGTGGGTTGCGCCGCACGGGCAGCACGATGGTGCGGTGCCGATGGATCCAGTCACGTATGTCAATCCATTAGCCGGCTGTGCGGAGTTGCGATAGCCATGTGCGGCATTGCAGGAATCATCCGCGGAGATGGTGGATCGGTGGAGCCGGAAATCCTCCGGCGCATGGCGGACACGCTCCAGCACCGCGGCCCCGATGATTCCGGAATCTTCCTGAACCGCGGCGCCGGATTGGCTCATCGCCGGCTGAGCATCATCGACCTCGTCACCGGTAAACAGCCGCTCAGTAATGAAGATGAAACCCTGTGGATCACCTTTAACGGAGAGATCTACAACCATCTGGAACTGCGGGCAGAGCTGATCCGGCAAGGCCATCGGTACCGCACCCAGAGTGATACGGAAACCATCGTCCATGCCTACGAAGAACATGGCGCCCATTGCCTGTCGCTCTTCCGCGGGATGTTCGCGTTTGCGCTCTGGGACACGCGTTCGGCGACGCTCTTCCTGGCGCGGGATCGATTCGGCATCAAGCCCTTGTACTACACGATCGCGGGCTCACGATTCCTGTTCGCATCCGAGATCAAAGCCCTTCTGGCGGTTCCGGGCGTTGCCAGGAAGCTGAACGAGCGACAGGTCCCTGAGTTCCTGGCGCAGAAGTTCATTGCCAGTGATGAGACCCTGTTCGCGGGCATCCGCAAATTAATGCCGGGTCACTACCTCAAGCTGAGCACAAAGGATCACGGAGCGGAGGAACTGGAGAGTGCCATCCAGATACGGCGTTACTGGGACCTGCGGCAAGAATCCCGCAAGGATCGGAATCCTGCGCAGGATCTAGAGGAAGAGCTGCGAGCCCAACTGCAAACCGCCGTCCGCTATCGCCTGGTCAGCGACGTGCCCGTCGGGCTATTTCTGAGTGGAGGGATCGATTCCACCATCATCCTGAGCGTGATGAGTGGGCTGATGAAAGAGCCGGTGCGGACTTTTGCGGTGGGGTTCGAAGAAGCCGAATCCAGCGAACTGCCTTACGCTCGGATCGCCGCGCGTGCTTTTCGATCGATTCATAGTGAACGAGTAGTCACGGCCCAGGATTTCTTCCGCGCTCTGCCTCGCCTGCTATGGCACGAGGACGAGCCGATTGCTTTCCCGTCCAGTGTCCCGCTGTATTTTGTCAGCCAGTTGGCGCAGCGCTCGGTGAAGGTTGTGCTGAGCGGCGAAGGCAGTGACGAACTCTTCGCAGGATACAATCGCTATCGCGTAACCCTGTGGAACAGGCGGCTGGGGCGGGCTTACAACGCAATCTTGCCGGAGGCAGCCGCAAGCTTTATCCGCGAGCGGATGGAGGGCCGAACTACCGGCGCGACCCGATTTTTGTCGCGTACGTTTCTTGCCCGAGACCTGCACCTCGATAGCCTATATTTCGATAATTTCGCCACCTTTTCACGGACCGAGCAGACGAAGCTTCTGTCGCCTTACGGCCGTGAACTCCTCGAAAGCCATCCACCCTACCGGGACGAGTGGCAATTCTTGAAGGACTGCGGCGAAGGCGAGTCGCTGCTCAACCAATTGCTCTATCTGGACTCGAAGACCTATCTCGTGGAATTGCTGATGAAGCAGGACCAGATGAGCATGGCAGCCTCGGTGGAGTCTCGCGTACCCTTCCTGGACCACATTTGGGCAGACTTTGTATGGCATCTGCCTGCCCGCATGAAGATCCGCGGGACCACCACAAAATACCTGCTGCGCTCCGCTTTTCAATCCATGATCCCCGCGCAGATCCGAAAACGCAGCAAGCGCGGGTTTCCCGTTCCCCTGGGGAAGTGGCTGCGCCGCCAAATGTACGAACCGCTCGAGCAACTTCTGTTGAGCGATGCCTTTCTGAGCCGGCGGTACTTCAACCCGGAGTACGTGCGCACCCTCCTCGCACAGCACCGGGACGGTACGCGCGACAATACCGACCGTCTCTGGACGCTGATGAACTTCGAGCTCTGGTGCCGAATCTTTCTCGACGGCGACTCTGAGCTCATCCACGATTCGTGGCATGACATCTTGGGGAAGACGAACATGTCCCTGGGGAAAATCACGAGCTATGAAGCTTCTCTGGCTTAAGGCCGGAGGCTTGCACCCACAAAACTCCGGGGGCAAGATCCGTACCTACAACCTGCTGCGGTATCTGGCCCAGCGCCATGAGGTCACATTGGTCAGCTATCACCGGTTCGATGAAGGTGAGGCCGCTTGTGATGCCGCGCTGGAACGGCTGCTGAGCCGCGTGATTGCCCTACCTTCCAGTGAGCCCGTTCATTCCACTGCCGCTTTCTATGCTAGCTATGCGAAAAGCTTGTGGTCCCGCACTCCCTTTCAGTTACGCCGATTTCAGAATGCCGGAGTTGCGCGGCAAGTCGCGGAGCTGCTGAACCAGGAACAATTCGATTTGGCCGTTTGTGATTTTCTTTCCCCGGTTCTCAACGTGCCGGTCCGGAAATCATGTCCTTGGGTGTTATTTGCTCACAACGTGGAGGCGCAGATCTGGGAGCGGCGGCGACAGGCTGGAAATTGGCTGGAGCGGGCTATCGCCCAAATCGAATTCTGGAAGATGCGTGGTTGCGAACGGCAGCAGGTGCGCCGCTTCGAATACCTCTGGACGGTATCGGAAGAGGACAAGCAATACTTTGCCGGATGCCTGCCGGAGAACCGGATCCAGGTTATCCGAACGGGCGTAGATGCTTCGTTCTTCCAGCGTCCTCCCGCAGCGCTTCGCAGCTCCAACACGCTTCTGTTCTTGGGGACCCTCGATTGGTGGCCCAACCAAGACGCCATCGTGAACTTTTACCGGCACATTTTGCCACACATCCGGGCAGCTGTTCCCGAAACTGAATTCCTGATTGTGGGGCGCAATGCTGGAGCTCAACTGCGCGCTCTGGCCCGCAGCGCAACCGGAGTCAAGCTGATGAGTTCCGTGGAAGATGTGCGCCCGTTTCTTCATAGCGCAACCGCGTTCGTAGTTCCTCTTCGTATTGGCGGGGGGACCCGGTTGAAGATTTATGAAGCAATGGCGAGTGGCGTCCCGGTGGTGTCCACGACAATCGGAGCCGAGGGTCTCAAGGTTACATCCGGTGAGAACATCATCTTGGCAGATGACCCCATCGATTTTGCTAATGCCTGCATAGCTTTGCTGCAGAATCCGGGCTTGCGGCAACACCTCGCAGAGAATGCCTTGCAGGAAATTCAAAGTCACCATACGTGGGACATAGTGGGCGCTGAGCTGTCGGCGGCTCTGGAGTCTGCTCTAAGCCGTCCGAGCGACAAGGAAGAGGGTGTCAAGCGATGAAGATAGCGGTTTTCGGCTTGGGATATGTTGGTGCGGTATTAACCGGCGGCCTGGCCGCCCGGGGCCACACCGTATATGGAGTGGATGTCGACCCCTACAAGGTCGAGGCCATCAACGCCGGCCGGAGCCCGTTTCACGAACCGGGCTTGGCCGAGCAGCTTCGAGTCGGTTGCGAAAATCGGCTGGTCAGTTGCGGCTCCGACGCAGAAGCAGCCATAAGAAATGCCGAAGTTATTTTCATCTGTGTAGGCACGTACGCACGCTGGAACGGTCGTCCGGATTTTCGCGGCCTGCTGGAGACGATTAAGGAGGTGGCTCGGCATCTTAAGGATCTCGACGGCTACCGCGTGGTTGCCGTCCGCAGCACTGCGTTGCCGGAGACGGTGGAGAAGGAGTTGTTGCCCGAGCTGGAGCGCACCTCCGGGAAACGGGTTCCGGAAGATGTGGGCTTTGTCTACAACCCGGAGTTCCTGCGGGAAGGCAACGCCGTCCGCGATTTCGATTCGCCCGCGCTGATTGTGCTGGGAGGCGAGGACTCCCGCAGCCGTATGCTCGTCAAGCAAGTTTATGCAGGTATCGAGGCGCCGATCATCGAGACCAATCTGAGGGCGGCGGCACTCATAAAATATGTGTGCAACAGTTTCCATGCGCTCAAGATTGCCTTTGCCAATGAAATAGGCAACCTTTGCCGAATGCAGCAAATCGATCCTTTCAGCCTCATGGAGGCGGTCTGTAAAGACCATCGCCTGAATATCTCTCCCGCCTACCTCAGGCCGGGTTTCGCCTTCGGAGGCTCATGCCTATGCAAGGACTTGCAGGCACTCATCTATGAGGGGAAACGGGACGACCTGCGATTGCCCTTGCTGGAGGCCATCCTGCCCAGCAACGAAAACCACTTCAAGATTTGGCTGAGCGCCATTTTGGAAAGCGGGAAGAAGCGCGTCGGCCTGGTTGGCCTTACCTTCAAGCCGGGCACCGATGACTTGCGCCAGAGTCCTCTCGTGGAGTTGGCGGAGGCAATCCATGGAAAAGGTCTGCATCTGTCCATCTACGACCGGCATTTTTCGTTAGCATCGATCTACGGTAGCAATCTGCAGTATCTTGCGCGGCATCTTCCTCACGTTTCCCAGCTCCTCGTGCCTTCGTTCAGAGAACTTCTAGAACAGTCAGATCTGATCGTTGTAGGTCACAAACTGCTGCCAGAGGAACAGAGCCTGCTTCAGGATGATGATGGGAAGCGGGTGCTCATTGATCTAGTCGGATCGCTAGATGTCGGCACGACTCATGTGCTCGATCTCCCGCTGCTGGCGGCAACGGCATGAATTACGAAGCTCTCGTTCCCCCATCCGGCTATGAACGCAAGCTGGAGGGTATCGCGCATCGGAGCCCTCGTATTCGATTGCGGCTCCATGTAGCCCCCGGGCGGCAGACCGCGCTCGCCTATGCAGGGCTTCTTTTATTTGTCGGCATTTATTTTGGCCGTCCGGAAGACTGGGTTCCGGGTCTGCACTCTGTCCCATTGGCCAAGATCGCGGGCGGGATCGCAATTCTGAGTTTCATCGTGTCAGCTTTCCGCCAGTTGAGAGTCTCCGCAATACCCCAAGAGGCCTTTTTGATGCTAGGGCTGTTCGGGCAATTATGCCTGGCTATCCCGTTCGCATACTCTCGCACAGGCAGCTTCGAACTTGTAACGGGGATATTCTTAAAGGTTCTTCTAGTCAGTCTGGTTGTCATGCTTACGGTTAACTCGGAGTCCCGTTTGCGGAAACTCTTGTTGGTGCAAACCATTGCCATGGGGCTGATGGCGGTATTATCAAGCTGGAAATATAGTGGCGGGCGCGCCAGCGGGGTAGTGGGGGGAGACTTCTCTAATCCTAATGACCTCGCTTTGTGCCTGGTACTCGCCATTCCATTTGCCATCATGTTTTTCCTGACCGCGCGCGGACTCGTTGGTCGGGCGGTTTGGGGAGCAGCCTCTGTTGTCCTCGTTTATACGGCGCTGATTACCTATTCGCGCGGCGGATTTCTCGCGCTACTGGCTGCTGCGGTGGCCAGCCTATATTACTATCGGTCGAGCCTGATAAGACGGCCTGCCCTGATCCTCTTATGCGCTACGCTTGGAGTCATAGTATTGTTCGCTTCGCCAACAGATTACGGCCAACGCCTTGCGACGATTGTTGATCCCGATCAGGACCGGACAGGTTCGGCACAAGAACGGCGGTTGTTGCTGAACAGAAGTATCGAGTTGACGCTGCAACACCCGCTTGTAGGGGTTGGTCCAGGGATGTTCGAATCGCTGTCGGGTGTGTGGCGTCAGACCCACAACACGTATACACAATTCAGTTCCGAAGCAGGGTTACCCGCCCTATTTATTTTTCTGTGGCTATTGCAACGCGCTTGTACGAACAACCGAGCGGTCCGGAGAATCTGTCCGAGGAGCGGTTCCCTCTATCTCATCGCAGGTGCGAGCCAGGCTAGTCTCTGTGCATTCGCAGTGGGCGCGTTCTTTGCCAGCGTGGCATATCACTTCTTTCCGTATCTTTTGATCGCGTATTCCGTCGCTCTTAGGCAAATCGCACGCTCCACCCCGGGATATGGCAGTCGTGATGGCGAACTGCGGGCCTTTGGGAAGATGCGCCTGAAATTACCTGGCGTCATACAACCTCTCTGACATGATCTCCACGATGAGGAACAATTCCGAGTATTCTCCAAGAGCCGCCGTCCCTGCTCGGTCCACGGACGTTGCGATGACGTCACGGATGTCATCGGGTCGGAAGCGGATCTTCTACATCGTCGACTCGTTTCAGGTCGGTGGCACGGAATCGCAGGCGGTGGCGGTTGCCGTTCTGATGCATCGCCGTGGCCATGAGGTCACGGTTGGCGCTTTGTCCATGAAGGGGCCGCTCCTCGAGAAGCTCCATCAGGCTGGCGTGCCGGTCATGAGCCTGTCGTCGCAGGGCCGCCTGCTCAGTCTATCTGGTCTTGCCCATTCAGTGCGCCTGGCGCTGTTTCTGCGGAGCCATCATTTTGACTTGGTCCATGCGCACGACTTGTGGTCCAACCTGCTGGCGGTTCCCTCCGCCCGTGCTGCGGGGATACCAGTCATCGTTAGCCGGCGCAATCTGGGTGACGGGAAGTGGTTCTCGACATGGCGAGGAAGGGTCCTGCGATTTCTCCAGAAGCGGGCCACATTGGTCCTTGCCAATGCTGGAGCGGTTCGCGATCTGCTCATCTCGCGGGAGCGGTTATCGCCCGCGAAGGTGCAGGTCGTGCATAACGGCGTGGAGTGGAAACGATTTGCAAATGTTAGCGCGCGGCCAACGGATCTGCTGCCCGGCGTGGAAAACAAGAGAATCGTCGTCGTGGTGGCGAACATGTACTCCGCGACGAAAGGGCACGGCTACCTCATTGATGCCGCGCCGCAAATCCTGCGAGCTGTTCCCGAAGCGTGCTTCGTTCTTGTGGGGGACGGATCCTTGCGGGCGCAACTTGAACGACAGGCGCGCGATCGTGGAGTGAGTGAGGCGTTTGTGTTCCTGGGATGCCGGAGCGATGTCGCAGAACTGCTGGCATGTAGCGAGATTGCCCTACTTCCTTCTTTGGCGGAGGCATTGCCCAATTCGGTGCTGGAGTATATGTCTGCGGGACTACCCATCATTGCAACCCGCCAAGGCGGAGTCCCGGAACTGATCGTAAATGGCCACAGCGGCATTCTGGTTCCACCTGCAGATTCGGACGCGTTGGCAACGGCAGTCATCCGATTACTGCGAGATCCCGATTCCCGGCGCCGCCTGGGATACGCGGCCCAGGAAAAAGCACGTCACGAGTTCACCTTTGAGTGTCTAACACGGCGGTTAGAGCAGCTGTACTCGTGGAGCACTGGCGGCCAGCGTGAACAAGATGGAGCCGAACTGGTATCCTCATCGCCAACTCTGTGAAACGACAGGTCGTTTGACCCGGGAAAGCCTGAATGAAACAGCGACAGCCCAATGCTCAAATTTGTTAAACGTGGTATTTATGCAGGACTGAATGCTTGCTCTCTTTCGCAGGCAGTCGGCAACTCAAGGTGGCGACATCGACGTTTGCTGATCCTTTGCTATCATGGCATCGCTCTTCGGGACGAGTATCGGTGGCGGCCCGCTCTCTACATGAAGCGCGAGATGTTCGAGTCGCGCATGCAGTTTCTGCAGCGCAACAACTACATGGTACTGCCTTTAGGAGAAGCTCTCTCCAGCCTCTATGCAGGTGAGTTACCCCCGCGCAGCGTGGTGCTCACGTTTGATGACGGCGGCTACGACTTCTTTGCTGTCGTCTCCCCAATCCTGGCGGAGTATGGGTATCCCGCAACCGTCTATCTGACAACGTACTATTGCGAGCACAATCGTCCGGTGTTCCGTCTACTGTGCTCTTACATGCTGTGGAAGCGCTCCGGAGTCCTGTTGGAGAGCTCGCTCGGAACGCAGATGGAACTCGGTCCTAGGCTGGATCTGAGGACAGTTGCGAGTCAGCGGGAAATTCTTACTCGCATCGACTCTGTACTTCAAGGCGACCGCTATAGAGCCTCCGACGAGGGCGAGTTTTCCAGGAGGCTGGCCGAACTTCTGGAGCTCGACTTCGATGAAATGATCCACAGCAGATTGCTTCACATTATGAACCCGCAAGAGGTCGCGGAACTGGCGGCGCGAGGCTTCGATTTCCAACTGCACACCCACCGGCATAGATTGCCGGAGGATGAGAGCCGGTTTGTTCGAGAGATTGAGGACAACCGGGCCATGATACGAAATATCACAAAACAGGAGCCGGTACATTTCTGCTATCCCAGTGGCGAATACACGGCAGAAGCGCGGCTCTGGTTAACGTCGCTGGGCATCGCATCGGCTACCACCTGCGATCCGGGCATCGCTGCACCCGACGGGGATCCCTTGCTGCTTCCCCGATTCGTCGATACATCCATGCAGACACACATCGAATTTGAGGCTTGGATTTCAGGAATTGGATCACTGGTGCCGCGGCCAGGGAGAAAGTCATGGCTTCCGCTGAATCTTTCCCGCGAGCGCTCACCGGCCATCACATAGTAAGGGAAGCGGAATCTCGCCGCCAGTCTAACGCCAAGAAACCGAAAAAAACAAAGCCAGGAGCCGGGTGACTTCTGGCTGCATGGAAGAAGCGTCAAATCGTGGCCACCAACTACCACAAACTGCACTTCACACTGCGGCATACTATGATGGCGTCACTCAGTCGCTGTTTCGGCAACACTGTCTACACCTCGCGGCACGGCCTTATCAAGGGAATGCGCCGAAAGGGAGGATTGGGTTTTCTGCCTTCGTTTCTTGTGGGTTCGGCGGAGGACACTCCTGAGCTTACATTCCTTTCCAAGCTCGCTCTGGACGGTGCGGTGGTGTATGACATCGGCGGTTTTGTGGGTGTTTTGACGCTGTTTTTCAGCCGCCGCGCCAGACAAGTAGTCACGTTTGAACCAAATCCCGCAAATTATGATCGTATCCTGGAGAATCTTCGGCTTAATGAGATTACGAACGTGCTTGTGCGGAACGTAGCCATCGGCGAACGGGAATCGTGCATGACTCTGGTATACGATCCGTTGATGCCTGGCGCCGGAAGTGCGGACCCGAGCATCAGCGGGCAGATCCGCGAAACTGCGCGCCGGCACCTATCCGTTGAGATTCGAACTACCTGCTTGGATGATGAAATCAGGAGAGGCTTGCCGAAGCCGGACTTCATCAAGATCGATGTCGAAGGCATGGAAATCTCTGCCTTGCGGGGTGGGGAATCATTTCTTCGAGAACGTCATCCCCGGCTGTATCTCGAAATGCACGGCGCGACCGAATCAGAGAAGATAAGCAATGTTGGGCAAATCCTTCGTCTGCTGCGCGACTATGGGTATGAAGATGTCATACACATTGAGACAGGGCGAAAGGTAGTCCTGGACGACTACGTTTTTGCGAGCCGGGGGCACCTGTATTTGTCGTAATCGTGGCTTCAGTGCCAACTGAGTGAACCGCATGCGGCAGAGGTGACAGATAGAGTTACAACCACTCGCGGTTACTGTCGCATGACATGTGCCGACCATTTATTCGAGAAACATAACAGCGGTCGACGTAATCACTCCGCCCAACTCCGGGCAATTGTCATGCTAGATCTGTGGAACCACAGCTTTGGACACGGAGCGAGCTGGGAGACGTATGCAGTGGGGAAGGAGGCCTGTGATGGCGCCCGCGACTGCCGCTGAGAGTTCCCGCTCGATGGTTGGCACACCTGGTCCTCGAGTTCTGGTACGAGAGGCGAATATCGCCCTTAATGCATTCCTGCGGCGGCACGCTGTGGCACTCGCGGTGTTCGTACTGGCGAGCATTCTTACTGGCTCGCACTATGGCGGCGACACGAATACCTTCGCGAAGGACGTGATCGAATTTAACCAAGGTCGTTTGCATGACTTTTGGGATGTCGGGCACTTGCTCTGGCGGCCGCTAGGATACGTTTTGTTCCGAATGCTGCCCTCCCTGCCTGAATGGCTGCAAGGCCCCGACGCGGCACGCCGGGTTGTGTATTTGCTCGTTGGCGTTAACTGGATCGCAGGTTTGGGAACGGTGCTATTGATGCATTCAGTCCTGCTGCGATTCACGAAAAGGAGAGTTGCAGATGTAGCGATCTGTGCATTCGTGTTCGGCAATGCCTTTCTGAACTACTACCGGACCGGCAATGCTTATATTCCTGGACTATTTTGTTTGACTGCTGCTCTGTACTTTCTTGCAGTGCCGGATGAGCAAAGCCGCAGTACCGTGCGTATATGGATCGGCGGTACTTTTGCGGGACTAAGCATCTGCTTCTGGCTCGTCTATTTGTGGAGCGTTCCCGCTGTGCTGCTTTTGCCATTGGTTTTGTTGGGACCGTCGAAGCAGAGGTTTCATGATTTGCTGCAAAGTTGCCTGGCGTGCGGTCTCGTTGTGGCAGCGGCTTTGGGCATTGTCATGGTTCATCTGGGCATTGACAGCGTGGCCGGTTTCCGAGCATGGGTTTCCGCCTCGAGCCATGGTATCGAAGGAATAAACGGCCTTTCGCGAATGGGCTTCGGATTCGCCAGATCCGTGATTGACATGGGATCGGATGGAGCAGTTTTCAAGCGATTTCTGCTCCACGATCCCATCAGTCCCGTCCCGCTTTCAGAGCTGATTCGCAGTTCACTGTGGAAGCTGGGCTTGTTTTACGGGACTCTGGGCTTTGCCACCGTTGTGCTGTTCAGACGAGCCAAGAGCAGGCCCTGCGCGGTGCTGTTGTGTCTCGCCGGGCTGCCGGTTTTGGCATTCGGAGCGTTTTGGCAGGGTGGAGATCTTGAGCGTTATCTGCCACTGTACCCGATACTCGTGCTCGCCTTGGGGGTGGCTGCGACTCAGGTTGCACCTCGAACGGTGCCATCGTTTGTACTTGCGTTGCTGGTGGCAGTGACCGTAGTGACGAATACGGTCGCTTTCTCGCGGAGGGCACTAGCACGAAAGAATGAACAGCCGGCGCGGCAAGCGAAGCTTCTTACGGAGTTGATACGTCCGGAGAGCCGCATAGTTGTCGAACCGCATAATGCACTGCGTGCGTATAAAAACGATGTATTGTTCGATAGTGCTGCGGAAAAGTTGGATTTCTATCTTGTCGTCGAGATTGGCAATCGCAATTCCTATCTGTGGCGTTCTGATTTTGCTGCGATGGCGCTGGATACGTGGCAACGGGGCGGGGATGTGTGGCTGGTCAAGTGCTTGCGCACTTCAGTTCCCGGACCGTGTAAGTGGGTCGAAGGAGATGATGCGCACGTCGGATGGAGCGATTTCGATAGCTTCTTCTCGCAACTGGATACCGGCAACTCCATTGGCGGAGACGATGGTTTTGTGCAACTGATTCGCACGGAAACATCAGTGCGGCTACTCACGCACACGCTAATGTCGGGGCAGATTACCTATTGATTCGCCGTTTTCACGCATGCCCAACCAAACATCGCTTTAGATGCGAAGAGAGCTTTACTTCTCTCCGTAGGAAAGAGGATTTACGCGCAATGAATCGTAATCCTAAAGCAACTCTAGCCGACAACGCTCAGAGCAAATTGCCCGCATCGCTTCCGAAACCGCGGGTTGCGATCTTGATTCCCTGCTATAACGAGGAACTTACGATTGGGGCCGTGGTTCGCGAGTTCCGGACGGAACTGCCGGATGCCGAGATCTACGTTTTCGACAATAACTCGGTGGATCGAACCATCGAGCACGCACGTGCCGCCGGCGCGATCGTCATGAGGGAAGGACGGCAGGGCAAGGGGTATGTCGTTCAGTCGATGTTCCGCCGTGTCGATGCGGATGTCTATGTCATGGTCGATGGTGATGCCACCTATGACAGCGCCGCGGTTCATGGGCTCCTCCAGCCGGTCCTCGATCAGGAAGCGGAAATGGTCGTCGGCTCGCGGCTTCATAACAGCTCGAAGAGTGAATTCAGGAAATTCAACCGGCTTGGCAACCGTATGTTTCTTGGCGTTCTGAATGCCATTTTCGGCGTTCGGCTTACAGACATTCTATCCGGCTACCGCGTGTTCAGCCGCGAGTTTGTTAAGAACATCCCACTTTTCGCGGGCGGTTTTCAGATTGAGACCGAGCTCACAATCAAGGCCCTGGAGCGAAACTATCGAATCGTCGAGGTTCCCATCCACCTGAATTCGAGGCCGGACGGGAGCTTCTCAAAGATCCGGCACGTCCAGGATGGAATGCTGATCCTGAAGATAATTCTGTCTCTTTTTCGTGACTACAAGCCCCTGACGTTTTTTGGCAGCTTCGGTCTGTTGGTCATGGCTGCGGGACTGGTTACTGGTGTGCCGGTAATTTCTGAATTCTTCAGAACTGGCTTAGTTCCACGATTGCCCTCTGCCGTGTTGGCGGTGGGACTTGTTCTCTCAGGCATGATGACGATGGCCGTTGGCCTGGTTCTCCACACGACCGTGCGGCGGTTTCAAGAGCTCGAATACCAGTTGAGAACGTTGGGGGTTGGCGTGCGTGGAGGAACACCGACATTCAAGCGGTAGGAATATCAATATGCTGGCGGCGGCGACGCGCATGTATTCCGTTCTGAAAGGGCAAGAGATCCGCGGGAAGCCTCAGGTCCAGCGCGGCCCGATGAACTTCATGATTATTCATGATTTTCCTCCCGCGGATCTGGAGAAGGCATGGCGTGATGGCCTTACGCGTGTCGAAGTGCCCTCTCATTACGATGCTCCGGAATTTTTCAGAGAGCCGCTTTGGGCTGGCAAGAATGCCTTTGCAGTTTTGGCAATCGACGACAGTGCCGTGGCCGGAGTCTTGACCGGGACTCACGAAGGCGATCAGATCAGCGGCGGGCTTCCTTCGCGGCCTCAAATTTGGGTTGATAGCACCAAGGATGCTGACACCACGTTAGACGCGCTGGCGAGGGCCTGCTGGCGGAAGCTGGCCCGGCAAAACTAATCAGCGTTTACACCTGGCCTTCACTTCCGCTGGATGCGTTTCATCGCTATGGCTTCCGTTCCCGGCAGCTACAGGGCAATGTGATGCTCGACTTGACGCAGGGGCCGGACGCACTCTTCAAGCAGTTTTCCCACCAGCGGCGAAAGAACATCCGCACCGCCATTAAATATGGAGTCGAGGTCACTCAGGCGACAACCTCGGAGGATGTGCGGGAGGCCTATGACGTCTATTACCACTGGTACCACACCAAGCAAGATATCCATGGGGCAGAGATCCCCTTTGCGGTGTTCGCGAGCATGCACCAGCTTACGGGGAACCGGCGACTGTTCGTTGCCCGCCATTCCGGAAAAATCGTTGCCTGTACCGCGTTCCGGTTCTATCCCCACGGCTTGCTTGAGGCCTCGGAGAATTTCTCCTTAGCGGAGTTCTTGCACTTGCGAGCTAACGACCTTGTCTACTGGAGGGCCATCGAGTGGGCCTGCAGTGAGGGCTTTGCTCGCCATTCCCTGGGTGGCTCCCATCGTTTTCACCGGAACGCGGGTGGGTCGATTGTCCCGATTCTTCGATATCGCCTGGATCGCACTTGGCTACGGCGGCACGATTTTGAAGAGGCTGTGCGCGATCGGGGCAGAGAAGCCCTTCACAAATTGCCCCCCAGGCTCGAAACCATCGTACGACAATGCGTGGGTCGTGAAATACCCGAGGGGTGGTAGCGCGGACCGCATATGCCTCGATAGGACAGGCCCGCATTTCTTCTGTTTTTGATAACTATGAAGACGCGTTCCCTTAGCTCCCGGGCGGCGTGGGTGGGTGCGGCCAAACTGACCGCATTCATCCTCAGCATCAGTTTGCCGCTCGTGGTTGTGCGGCGACTCTCGCAGGTGGACTTCGGCCTTTACAAGCAAGTGTTTATGGTGATCGGGTCGGCAAACACGTTGCTTCCGCTGGGGTTTGCCTGGAACCTTATGTATTTCCTGCCCCGGGAGCGCGAACGGCCCGGTGCGGTGGTTATCAACGTTTTTCTGTACAACTTCACTGCTGGAGTTATAGCCTGCCTGGTCCTTGTCCTTAAGCCTGACTTAGTCGCGGTCCTGTGTGGTTCGCCCCAACTGGAACGCTATTCGGCGCTGATGGGCGTGGTCGCACTGCTGTGGATAACATCCAGTTTCCTGGAAATCGCTGCGCTGGCCAGCCAGGATCTGAAGCGCGCCGGCATTTTCATCGTGGCCACACAGTTGTCCAAGACCCTTCTGATGGTGGGCGCGGTCTGGTTCATCGGAACCGTAAAGTCCTTGATTGTGGCGGCTGGAATCCAAGCCCTGTTCCAGTTCGTAGTTCTGTGGAAGTATCTAAGTACCCGGTTTCCCGGATTCTGGCGCGAGTTTGATTGGAAGCTGATGCGCACCCAGATCAGCTATTCCCTTCCCATCGGAGCAGCAGCATTGCTGATTTCAATGCAGACCGATTTGCACAGCTACTTCGTCTCGCATCGCTTCGGACCGTCAGCCTTCGCGATTTATGCGATCGGATGTTTCGAGTTGCCTTTGATTGGGATCCTTACAGAGTCGGTCTCATCGGTCGCCATCCCGCAGATTAGCCTGCTGCAAAAAGAGGCGCGCCATCGGGACATTATTGTCTTGACAGCGAATGCCTTGCGGAAATTGTCGGCCGTGTACTTTCCCTTGTACGGCCTGCTAATGATCACCGGCTCCCAATTCATCGCGTTTCTATTCACCAGCCGCTACGTCTCGGCGTGGCCGATCTTCGCCATCAACTTGACCGTGCTGCCCTTTTGCGGCTTGATGCTGGATCCGCTTTGCAGGGGGTTCGCTCATGTGCGTTTCTTTGTGCTGTGGCTAAGGATTCTGGTGACGGTGTTGCTGCTGGTGGGGTTGTGGTTCGCGACGACGTGGTTTGGAATGGTAGGTGCGATCACAACTGTGGTGATCGCCGTCCTTGCCGAAAAGCTGGTCACGGCAGCCAAGATGGCGCGGGTTCTGGGCGTAAAGCTGGATGATCTGGGACTGCTTCACGATGTCGGAAAACTCGCCATCGCCTCGGCCATCGCAGCCGCAGTAACTGCGGTTCTGCATAGTCAGCTCGCCGGCCAGAAGCCCCTGGTCGTGCTGGCTGGCTGTGGAACTCTGTTCTTCGTGGTGTATATCGTCGCCGTTTTTCTTCTGGGCATTCCTAGGGTTGAGGAACGCAATGTTGTGTTGAACGTTCTCTCGCGAGTGCGCCACTCCTGGCAAACTCAGCCGGCGGCCGCACCCAGTGCAGACTAGGGTTGTCAGATGATTGCCGAGATACTCGACCATTCTCCGAGTACCCCAAGAGTCATTCGTGTTCACTGATATTTTCCCAAATCACAATAATCCCGTTTCGCGGCACTTAAACAAGTCAGGGCTTCTCAGTCTTTAGGAGGTTTGGTATGCCCACGGCAGAGATCGCTCGCAGCGCTTCGGAGGCCATCGGCGATGAGTTGCGCTTCGAATTCGGCAAGAATTGGGCTCGCTTCTTGGAGGTCGTCACTGAGGCCCATGTTCACGAGGCGGAACTCTCACTCCAGCAAGCCTTGCAGGTGCAAGATCTAGCTCAGAAGTGCTTTCTGGACATCGGTTCCGGCAGCGGTCTGTTCTCTTTGGCGGCACGCCGATTGGGGGCGCGCGTGCACTCGTTTGATTATGATCCCACCTCCGTCGCTTGCACGCGAACCCTGAGGGAGAAGTTTTTTCCTTCCGACGAGCGGTGGACGGTAGAACGCGGCTCGGTACTGGACGAGGACTACCTCCGTGGTTTGGGCCAGTTCGACGTGGTGTATTCCTGGGGGGTCCTGCACCACACCGGCGATCTCTGGAAAGCCTTGGAACTCGCTGCCCGCCCGGTTCGCGTCGGCGGCTGCCTGTTTGTCTCTATCTACAACGATCAGGGCCGAGCCTCCCGGTGGTGGACCCGGGTGAAGGTCGTCTATAACCGGCTGCCTCGCACTCTGCGCTTTCTTATACTTCTGCCATCGTTACTTGGTATTTGGGGCCTGACCTTCGTCCGAGACACGCTGCGACTGAATCCCCTCAAGACGTGGAACAACTACAACGCCAAGCGGGGAATGTCGGCCTGGCACGATCTTGTCGATTGGGTGGGCGGATATCCCTTTGAGGTGGCCAAACCGGAGGCTGTTTTCCAGCTCTATAGGGCACGGGGCTTCCGCCTCGAGGGCCTGAGCACGCGCGCCGGGGGGTTCGGTTGCAACCAATTCCTGTTTGTTCGGGAGCGATGACCCCAGGGAGTCGGTTGCATCCGCCCGGCCAAATTTAGACAGCAGCGATATTCACCGTACTACCACTGTCACTCCGGTAGGCGCACTTGGTCCTGCGAGGGGCGCGGCCGGCGAGGGACCCACCTTGAGCAGGTAAACGTCGATAGAGGCGTCATCTGGAACCGCGCTACTGCGCCCGAAATTGCTGTCGTAGACGATCCAGTTTCCCGAGCGGCTCATGGAGGCACGGGTTGTGTTCCAGTAATAGCCGCCAGTGTTGATCGAGCGGTGGTGGGCCAGTCGCCGTAGTCCCGTGCCGTCCGTGTTCTGTATGATTATCTCGTTGGAGAAAGCCGTCCACGTTGGTTGCCAGTTTGCGGGGGGCCAGGCGGTGTTGTCGTTTTCGATTGAGATGACCACCGTCTGCCGCGATGGCGGAAGCGTTGCATACTCGTTGTTCGCGGAGACGTGGGCGCTGAGGTACTGGCCGGTGTCGATGCCAACGCAGTTGGGAGCGCCCGCATAGCCGACCGCGCCATAGTTGGCCAAGTCGAAAGTCACAAATGATGTTCCTGGGCAGGCTCCAGGAGCCGGGTTGTTTCCGTTCCCGGTGAAGATCATCTCGTGACCGTTCGACGCTACGAAGCGGTCGCTATGGGAGGACCAATTGGCCACTTGCCCAATGAATACTCCCGTCGTTCCGTCGTAGACCTCGAAGCTGCGCGGCGAGCCGTAATTGATGAGGATGTTGTTGTTGACCGGGGTAATGTCGCCGAAATCCATGTCCGAGGTCGCCACGTGGCCCCCGGTAATGGCAGCGCCCACGGTCTTGGTGCTGATGGTATAGCGACGGACGCTGGGTGCCGTTGGTGTGGTGTCGCTGAGGCAGAAGTGATCGCCGTCAGCGGAGATGTCGGACTCGCCCTTGCAGAACGTCAGACCGGAACCCGCATACGCAGCCACCGTGTCATACAGGGTACTGGCGCAAGTGGTGGCATTCAACGTATAGATGTGGTTGCCGCCAACGTCGTGATACCACATCTTATTGGGGTCGGTTTTATCCCAGCGCGCCTCGGACGTGCCGCCAACAGAGGAACTACTGCAGATCAGGTTGCCGCTGAAGTCGATGATGCTGGCGCCCACTATCCCGTTGATGCCCACCATGATCTTGGTGTCGTTGGCGTTGATGGCAGCCATCTCCGAGTATTCATGCGTTCCATTGACCAGACGAGTGATCTGGCACCCGAAAACGGGGTCGGTATAGCTGTGACCGTAGGCCGGAGGGGTCATGGTTGTATAGTTAGGTGGAAGATGGACGCCTTTATCGGTCAGTCCGCATGTTTGAGCGTTCGATAAACCTACAAGGCCCGTCAGCAACAGTACCGCGAACACAAACTTCATCTATGACTCCCGTATTAGTCTTGCGGAGGTAAATCCAAGAGACGCAGGCGCGCATTTAGAGGGTAACCGATCTACAGTTCAAATCACAGGTTACCGAGGTTCGTCCTGCCATCGGACAACAGGGCATCAGCCCTGGAAGCGCGATGAAAACACCAGACTACTACTGCAGGCGGCCGGCGTCATCCTCTAGTACGGATGTGCGCTCGAGGTTTTGCGGAGCGCGCGGCGCGGCGCCGGAAGTCCCTGGTCGACCCTGGCGCAGAGATTGGAAGGCAAACAGTTCATGTGCGGAATTGCCGGAATCGTAAATCGAAGTCCTGACCATCCCGTGGATGCAGACCTGGTGGCGCGGATGTGCGGCGCCATCGTGTACCGGGGACCGGACGCTCAGGGGGTGCGGGTCGCGGGCAACGTCGGCCTGGGGATGCGGCGCCTCAGCATCATCGACGTGGAAGGCGGACAACAACCCATCCATAATGAGGACCGAACTGTCTGGGTGGTTTTTAATGGAGAGATCTACAATTTTCCCGAGCTGCGTCGGGAACTCGAATCGCGGGGGCACCGCTTTTATACCCGCAGCGATACTGAAGTTATCGTCCATAGTTATGAGGAATTCGGCAGCGACTGCGTGCAGCATCTGCGTGGCATGTTCGGATTTGCGCTTTACGACCAGCGACAGGAATTGCTGCTGCTGGCGCGCGACCGCGTGGGTATCAAACCGTTGCACTATGCCCCGACCGCGCAAGGGATCGCATTTGCCTCCGAAATCAAGTCCCTCCTGGAGGTCTTTCCCGAGCTGAAGGAAGTGAATCCCCAGAGCCTGGTTGATTACTTCTGCTTCGGATACATCCCGGACGACGACAACACTTGCTTCCGCAATATCTTCAAGCTGCCCCCGGGGCACAGGCTCATTTACCAGCGGGGCAGAATGCGGGTGGAACAATACTGGGACGTTCCGCAATACGCCACGCATCGCAGGTGCAGCGAAGAAGAGTTGCTGGAAGAGTTGGAGCAGCTTCTGTATGAGACGGTGAAGTCTCACCTGATTAGCGACGTTCCCATTGGGGCGCTGCTGAGCGGCGGAGTGGATTCCTCAGTAGTGGTCGCGTTGGCCTCGCGGGCGGTTCACCAGCCACTGGTGACGTTCTCGATTGGATTTTCACACAGCGATTTCGACGAGAGATGCTATGCGCGCGAGGTTGCCCAGGTTTTTGGGACGGACCACCACGAGCTCGTGCTGGAGCCAGATATCGTCGATCTGACCCACAAACTAACGTCATCACTGGAAGAGCCCTTCGCAGATTCCTCGATGATCCCGACCTTTTGCGTTTCCCAGATGGCTCGCCGCCATGTCACGGTGGCTATTTCCGGGGATGGCGGAGACGAGATGTTTGCCGGGTATGACCGTTACCGCGTCAATATGAGACGCCGGATCTTCGGAGTGATCCCCTCCTTTGCAGGCAAGATATACCGAGACCTCATCTTCCCTCGCTTGCCTGGAAGTTTGCGTGGCCGCAAGTTTAGCTTCAATGTTTCCCTGCCGTTCCTTGACCGTTACCTGGATTCCATCGCGGTGTTCCCAGCGGGGCTGCGGGATTGTGGCATCTTCTCCGCGGAATTTCTGCGCGAGATCGAAACCCTGCGGCCGCTGGAACGGTTCCGCGCCTACTTCGATCGTGCCCCGGCTGGTGATCTACTCAGCCGACTGCTCTATCTTGACACGAAGACCTACCTTGCGGGCGACATTCTAACCAAGATAGACCGTATGAGCATGCTGAACTCGCTCGAGGTGAGGCCTCCGATTCTCGATCATCGCGTGGTGGAATGGGCAGCCAGCTTGCCTCCGGAATACAAGCTGCGAAAGGGGCAAAGCAAGTACCTGCTAAAACGTCTGGCAAGAAAGCTAGGTGTACCCGGCGCAGTGATCGACCGTCCCAAGCGAGGCTTTGCGATGCCCCTCGAGCACTGGTTCCGCGCCGGACTTCGCGAGCTGGCGCAAGAAACCTTGCTTGATTCTCAAACTCTTCAACGCGGTTACTTCCGGCCTGGCAGGGTTCGCCAGTTGCTGGATGAGCATTTCTCCGGCGTGCGTAACCACGCCGGCGAGATCTGGATGCTGCTAGTGTTCGAGCTGTGGCACCGCAATTTTCCGGATCAGTTAGTAGGTGGGGAAATCCGCATGTGCGGTGCAGCAATAGGTGCCCGGTGAAAAATTGGAGCGCCATGGACTGTGCATTTGGTACGAAGAGAGCGTCATCAAACTGTGTGCGGCTTGCCGCCGATTATGTTCATCTTCGACTGGCTTAGTCAGGCGGTAGCGATTCTGATTCTTATATGGGATGTGATGCCCCGCAACTTCATTCCTGGGACCACAAGCCTGTCATCGCCAGTTACCCTAGCTGACGGCCCGCATGATCTCAGGGCGAGGTTACGCCACGAAGGGAGTTCTCAACAGCGCCGCGCACTTCGCGCTAGCGAAATTTTGGACGGGAGGCGCAGTGATGACATTTTCCCCACACGATACAACGCGAATACGACCAAAGAGATACGGCGATTTGCGAGCAGGCACCATTTGGAGATGCTCGATGTTCATCGTCGACTGGCTCAGACAGGCGATAGCGATTCTGATTCTTATAGGGGATGTAATATACCTGAACTTCGGTCGTAGGACCGGAGGCTTGCCGCCGCCAGCCGCCCCAGCGAGGGAGCCGGCCGATAGGTTGGAGCACGACAGAAGGGCGAGGCAGCGATTTCCGAATCACCTCCCAATCATCATAATTACCACGTACGGAGAAATCCGGGGAGTTACTCGAGATCTAAGCTCGGGCGATGTGTTCTTCTATGTGGATGATTGGCCGCTGCCGGTCTCTGCTAGTGAGCTCACGATGCTTATGCCATCGGAAATCACATTCAGTGAAAGCGTGCGCGCTGTGTGTCGAGGCAGGGTGGTGCGGGTGGAGGCGGGTACGAACGCGGGCAGGCTGGGGGTAGCAGCCACCTTTTCGCGATCACTGGTTCCATCATTGCGGGACGGGATAGCGATGCGGATTTTCCCCGCTAGGACCACCCAAGGACACACTATGCGGAACCCGCGCGAAGAAACAGCCAAGATGCTGTTAGAACGATGCGCCCGCTGTGGACAGGCGATCGAAGAGGACGTTGTGGGACTATGTGCCGCATGCCGCCAGTTTTTCCAGGAACTGACCGCGAAAAACGGAGCTAGTCAATGATCCCCATCGACAAGCTTTCCCATTAGGCGGAAGTCGCTTTGAGGCGCGTCGCCCTATCACGAACGCCAGGAGTGACCCGCCGAGGCCGAGGGCCTGGACACGGCATAGCGGCGCCTCGCCGGGTTGCTAATAGGCCCCATGGCGCTGGGTTCGATTAGCGCCCCCTCGCCACCGGCGCCTTGTCCACTTCTTTCGCCGCCCGCATGACGGTCCTTTTCATCCGGTTCTCGCCGGCCCAGTAGAGGCTGATTTCGTGCCCGTCGGGATCGTTCAGGTAGGCATGGCGCCACCCCCACGGCATCATGCGCGGCATTTGCGTGATGTAGAAGCCCTTCCCCTGCAGCTTGCGGCAGAAGTCGTCGAGTTCGCGAATCTCGAAGTACAGCCGCACCCCGTCGCTGGCCAGCGGCGTCCCGGGCCCCGCCAGGTGCAACGCGATGGTGCCGTCGCCGCCGGGCGCACGCAGCCGCGCATACACCGGATTGCCTTCGTGGCGGAACTCGTCCACCAGCTTGAATCCCATCAGGTCGCGATAAAAGCCCAGCGCGCGCTGCACGTCCCTGGCATACACCATCGCGTGATTGAAGCTGAGCTTGTCGCCGCCCGCCTCCGCTGCCGGCTGCGGTGCAGGCGCCTTCTTCGCCGGCTGCGCGGTTTTCCTCGCCTTCGGCTGCGCGGTTCTCTTCGCTTTAGCGGCCGCGCGCGTCTTTTTCTTCGCAGTTACTTTCGCCATGGCTGCGCCTCGACATCAACCTTGCGGCGCCATTCTAGCCGAACGGGCTTGCGATTCCCATACGCCCCATGGTGCTGCAATCCCGAGACTCTTCTGGGTAGTGGTGCCGTTTGGAGTTTCACAGGGTAGCGCTGGAATCAGGCAGGGGCGTAAGCTTTGGGCATGGCAGAGAAACGAACCAAAAGCGACAAAGCGCAGCGGCAGGCCGATCAACTCGAAAAGAAGGCCCGCCATCCAGCACCGAAGAAGAAAAAAGCGCCTCCCGAGGACTTCAGTCAGGCCGTGAGGATCGTGAAACAAGCCAGAGGCCATTAGGCTCGTCGCATGACCCGTGGTTGCTAAGCTGACTAGCCGCTTTTTTCTTCCAACTCTGCCCAGCGGGCGTAAAGGTCGTCCAGCACTTTCTGCGCGGCGATCATCTCTGCTTCGGCGGCCAGCAGGCGTTGCGCATCGGAGACGATGGCAGGGTGCTCAAAAGCACCGCGTTTGAGCGCCAAGACCTGCTCCGCGTCGGCGATGCGTTGCTCTATGGTCGCAAACTCACGCGCCTCCAGATAGGAAAGCTTCTTCTTTCCCGACGAGGTTGCGGCGCGCGGGATTTGAGTGGGATCTTTCCGCCGGGACTCAGCGGCAATTGACTGCCTGCGAGCTTTCTGCCATTCATCCCATTGCGAGTAGTCGGCGAAGCACCCGGCCGCGCCCATGCCGTCGAGTCCGAGCACCACGGTGGAAACGCGGTCCAGCAGGTAACGGTCGTGCGTGACCATCACCAACGCGCCGCGATACTCAAGCAGGCTCTCCTCCAGAATTTCCAGCGTTTGAATGTCGAGGTCGTTGGTGGGCTCATCCAGCAGGAGCACGTCGGCGGGTTCGAGCATCAGGTTCGCGATGAGAATCCTGGCGCGCTCGCCGCCGGAAAGCCGCGACACCGGCTGATGGAGTTGTTCGCCGGTGAACAAAAACCGCGCCGCCCACGAGGCGACGTGAATCACGCGTTCCCCATACACCACGGAATCGCTGTCGGGCGCCAACGCACGCGCCAGCGTCAGTGTCGGATCGATCTCGCGGTTCTGATCGAAGTGCACGATGCGCAGCGAGTCGGCGCGGCGAATCTCTCCCGTTGATGGCGGCAGGTCGCCGCGCAACAGCCGCAGCAGGGTGGTTTTCCCGCTGCCGTTCGGCCCCACCAATCCCACGCGCATGCCAGCGGCGACAATGAAGTCGAGGTCCTCGAACAGCGTGCGGTCGCCAATGCGAAAGCTCGCCTGCTGAATTTCGATCAGGCGCTTGGTCTTGCGGTCGCTGGCGGAGAAATCGATCTTCGCGGACGCGCTGCGCCCCCGAGCCTCCATTTCCGCCAGTTCGCGGATGAGCTCCTGCGCCCGGTCGACGCGCGCCTTCGCCTTCGTGGTGCGCGCCTTGGGACCGCGCCGCAGCCACTCGATCTCGTTGCGCACGCGGTTTTCCAGCGCCTCCTGCCGCTTCGTCTGCGCTTCCAGAAATTCCTCTTTCTTCTCCAGGAATGCGCTGTAGTTTCCCGCGACGCGAAGAACGCCTTCGGGATAAAGCCGGTTCAGTTCGACCACCGAGGTCGCGGCGTTTTCCAGGAAGTAGCGGTCGTGGCTGACGACCACGCAGGCGAACCGCGCGCTCTGCAACAAGTCTTCGAGCCACTCGATGCCTGCGAGGTCGAGATGGTTCGTCGGCTCATCCAGCAGCAGAACGTCGGGCTCTTGCACCAGTGCCTCGGCGATCGCCAGGCGCTTGCGCCAGCCGCCAGACAATGACGCAGTGTCCACGTTGAAGTCGTCGAATCCCACGCGGCCCAGCGTCTCCGCGGCGCGGCCTTCCCGTTCAGCGTGCGGCACGCCAGCCGCCACCAGCGCGCGTTCGATGATCGAGCGGACGGTCTCGCCCGGGGCAAATTGCGATTCCTGCGCAACCTCGCTGAGACGGGCAAGCTTGCGGACGGCAACCTCGCCGCTGTCCGGCGGCACGCGCCCCATCAGGATTTGCAGCAGCGTCGATTTGCCGGCGCCATTCGGCCCGATCAAGCCGATGCGATCGCCTTCGCCAACGGTGAAGCAGACGTTCTGAAACAAAGGCGCCGCTCCGAATGTCTTCGACACTCCTTGGGCATTGAGGATGGGAGGCAAAGGGAACTGTCATCTCCAAATTCGATCTAATGGAAGAATAGCAGGGCAGGTCGCTGGTTCCCGAGCCTAGGACCTTTCGAATGCGGACAAGCTAGATGCGGAGACGGTTTTAGGTTACTGACCGTCCGCTCAGATTCGTAGTTCCGGATAGCCCGTCCGTTGCCAAGTGGGAAATCCTTACAACTAAGCTCTACACTTCGCGACAAGTGAGGAGCTCCCACGGCAAGCTCACTCCTCGATCACGGCGCCTCCGAAAACCGGTCGGCCGCCCAGGGATGTGTAGAAGCCATAGAGCGCCATCGCGGCCATGAGCAGAATTCCGGTTAGACTGATGCTTGCATACCACGCGGACCCTTGAGTCGTCAGGGGAAAGTTCAGGAGTCCGACGAAGACCCATGTGGCCACCAAAGCCAGCAAGCCGAAGCGGATCAGCACAAAAACAGTCAGACCGGTAAGGATCAGATTGTTCACCAAGAGGACGGGAGCAAACTGGCTTGTCGATGAGTAAAGGACCGTGAACAAAAGAACAAACGCGATCACTGCCGCCCACTGCTTGCGCAGCAAGACCCGGAGAAAGAACAGGACAAACAGATGCAAAAGCTGGAAAAAAACCACAATGATAAAGCCGTAGGAAATACCGGCAATTATTGCGCGCGCGCCTAGAAATTGCGACTCTGGACCCGATAATGGCCGTGCCGGAAGGTGACCGAGCCAGGAGGAAACGAACCACCCGAGGTTTTCGATTGCGGCGCCAAATGTGGCGAGGAGACAGCCGACAAGCACGTCGCGCCCCACCAATGGATCCCGGAAGCCTCCCGCCAGCAAACGGCTCCAAGAGACCAGCGTGGCGGGCCATCGGCGGCGCACGTAAGGCTCTAAGGCAATATAGAGGACCCAGAAAAAGCAGGACAAGAACAACCCCCAGGCCAAACCCTGCAGGAAGAGTTCAAGTTCGCCGAAGTTCGGAACGTGATGCGCACCAAAGAACACCGCAACCGCCCAAGCCAGGAAAACAAAAGCGGCCAGACGAGAAGCCCCTCGGCGATCACCCCTGCCCTGATGCAGGTTATTTCGGGCAAGCATAGCGCCGCCGACCAGGAGCGCAAGCAACAAAACAGTAAAAATCACCATTCCCACTCGTTCGGCGGGTGTTAGCTGATACGGCTGCATTGGTAGACGGGTCCAAGGGCCAATCAGCTCAAAATAGACAGGCTTGCCCCGGTAAGCCGCAGCCTCGATCCGCATCGGGGTATTGGGGCGCTCAGCCAGCGATCCTGTCCACGCTGCTCGCGCGTCGCCATAAACAGGAGGTGTCCACTTCGGCTGCGCTGGCGGCCACCTGGAAGGATCAAGCCCCGCGGCAGAGAACAGCGTTGCCCAGTCCGGTGACGATGCGGCGTCTGCCGGGTTCTCGATCTGCGGAGGAATTACGATGAGTTGCGTAAGGCGACCGAGCGGATTGAGCCTTACCAGCGTCATCCCAGACCTATCGAGCGGCGGGTCGTCCATCCATACAATTCCCAATCCGGGCGAAGACGAGAACATGTTCGCAGTCGCGAGCGGCCGGGGGCTGCCGCGATACCAAAACACGAACGCCCCGGTTTCGAGGTTATCCCAGCGCGTCTTTGATTTGTCGTGGTCCGCGATATAGCGCAGGAACAGGCCCGACTCGTAGAACCCTATCGCCGTATCCGCCGGCGGCTCGGAGTAGCCGACGCTTCGCAGAATATCCCGCGCTCGCTCGGCAAGCGCCTCCGGCGGTTTTTCGAGTGGCACGCGCCGGTAAGCCATCGTTTGTGCACTCAAGAGAATCGCCGCAGTGACCCCAACCATGACTCCTGCCAGCAAAATCCAAGCCACGAGAGGGCGCAGGCCTTCGGTTTTTCCCGAAGCTGCGACCATCTCGGGAGACGGCGTTTCACCTGCGGCAAGCGCAGCGGCGAGCGGATCGCCTCCCGGAAACGCAGCCGCCACTTGCCGTACCGAAGACGGCCGGAGCGCTGGGTCTTTCTGTAGACAGCGCAGGATCGCGGTTTCCACGACCGGATCAATGTCCTTGACCACCGACGACGGCGTCCTGGGAGATGACTCCATATGCGCCCGCCGCCACTCGATAGGAGTGGTTGCCTGATAAGGAAGGCGTCCAGTGAACAGCTCATAGAAGACGAGCCCCAACGAGTAGATATCGCTGCGAACGCTGGCTTCGCCCTTTCCAATCTGCTCTGGAGCCATGTAGGCCGGAGTGCCCGCAGTCTCGCTGCGGCCGGTGGCATCGTCGTGGCTTAGGGCCAGCCCAAAATCCGTGATGCGCACCCGCCCTCGTCCATCCAGCATGATGTTGGCCGGCTTCAGATCACGGTGCAGTAATCCGCAATCATGCGCGGCTGCCAGCCCAGCGCAGATTTGGTGCGCGGTTTCCAAAGCCTTGTCCGCGGGCAGGCGGCCTATGCGGCGCAACAACGATGCAAGGTCCTCGCCGTCGATGTACTCCATGGTGAGAAAGTGCTGGCCGTTCACCTCCCCGATGTCATAGACACGACAGACATTCGGGTGCGAAACTTGGCGAGCGTTCCGTACCTCAGCATGAAACCCGGCCAGAGCCGCGGCGTCTTTCTGGAGTGAGGCGGGAAGGAACTTGAGCGCTACAACGTTCCCAAGTTTGAGATCCTCCGCGCGGTAGACTTCGCCCATGCCGCCGCGCCCCAGCAGAGCGACGATCCGGTACCGCTCGACGAGAACAGTGCCCGGCGAGAATCCTCCACTTTGTGGCGGGTGCGATCTGGCGGGAGCGAGCGCAGGCACGACCGCAATCTCATCCGGATCCAGAGTCGGCGTGTCGAGAATGGCAACGGCGCGCCCACATGACGGACAGAAGCGGACCTTGTCGGAAGATACAGCCCCGCAGCCGGAGCAGGTGACCATGCGGACGGATTGTACCGCACCGCAATCTGGGGCAGTGAAACCCTAACTGTTTACCGATCTGTCCGGTCCCTTGGTAGTCGCCCACTCGGCAACTGGAACAAGTCCGCTTTGGCCGCCCACCAGAGCCGAAACAACTCGCCATCAACTCGCCATCAAATCTACTCGCCACCCAGGAATGCGTAGCGAACAAGAAAGAGAGGCACCAGTGCCTCGGC
>CAVTEQ010000010.1:0-36535 GCA_963733935.1 uncultured Acidobacteriota bacterium | reverse complement strand
AGCATGGCGCCGGGAAGACCCGAGCTACACAACCACTTCGGCGTCAGTTGCGGGTTAGGTGCTGTGGAAGCGATTGCCGGAGAAAATGCCTATAGATCGAGTTGGGCTAGCAGATCGGCGAGGTTGGAATCGTCGATGACGAGCTCGGGCTGGCGGGATTCTAGATCTTCAACTTCATCAAACGCCTGAAACAACCTCATCTTCGCGGCGGCGTACTCCTCGGTGCCCGAGAGGGGGCGCCCGGCGCCCCGGCTCCACTTTTCCACTGCGTCCGCGCGCACAAAGATGCGCAACGGGAAGACCTTTTTGCGGTCGACCGAAACCATGTAGACGTACTCGGTTCCGGACGAAAAACCGTGGCGAGTCTTCTGCACCTCGTAAAAATAGTATTGATAAACGTAACCGGTTGCGGCCGAGTAGCTCTTCACCCTGCGGACGGCTTCGGGACGCGTCATGAAGCAATTATTCTGCGCGGCGGACCATGATGTCAATGCGAGCGCGGTGTTGCCGCAGTGCGAACTCGGTGCGAACACGGCGTCAGACTGATTCACTTTGAAACAGCTTCTTGAGCCGTAGTCCCATAAGGGAACAAATCCGCGGGGATCGCCGAGGTGTCTTCTCATGTGCTTTTTCACGCGAGCGACAGGAGATTCACGCTGACGGCGTGCTAACCCTCTGATGGGCATATGAGTTGTGGCGGTCTGGCGGGCGGATTCAATTAGAGCGCGGCTCGCGCCTCGACGAGAAACGCGCTTGGCCCTCTCCGTGCTTTTGCAAGCGGCATGGTCTTCGGCCAGCCAGACTGCGCGCATCGTGAAAGTCGGCCGCTGCGCGCTTCCACGGCTCTGTTGCTCTTCCTGGCTGCGCTCGGTAGCGGGTGCGGACTCACCTCCGCGACAGCTCCAGCATCCACAACTGCGTCCGCTCCGGTGCCGGTGAGCGTGACGGTCAGCCCGCCGAGCGGTTCGGTGTTGCTTGGCAACACCATGACGTTGTCGGCCGTGGTCGCGAACACCGCGAATACTGCGGTGACCTGGAGCGTGGCGGGCGTTCCGAGCGGCAATAGCCCGGTGGGGACGATCTCGGCGGGAATCTTTACGGCGCCGCAGTTGTTGCCGACACCGGCCGTCGTTGCGGTGACAGCCACGAGCGTGGCCGATGCAACTAAATCGGCTACGGCCACAGTCACGATCGCAAGCGACATTGGAATTAGCGTCCTGCCGGAAAGCAGCAGCGCCGAACTAGGATCGCAGCAGGCGTTTCAAGCGACGATCACTTCCGCGGGCAAGCCGAGCGCCGCCGTGAGTTGGAGCCTCAGCGGAGCGGGATGCATCGCGAACGCCTGCGGGGCTATTAGCCCCAGCGGCGTTTTCACCGCGCCGCAGGTTTTGCCGTCTCCGGCGATTGTTCTGGTCACCGCGACGAGCGGCGCCGACCCGTCGAAGGCGGAAACGGTCGCCGTGAGCGTCACCAGCCGGTTCACCCTTGCGATCAGCGGCCCGTCTTCTGCGACAGTCTCTTCGACCACGAACTTTGCGGCGCTGCTCACTCCGATTCCCGGATCGAATCCATCTTCCTCGATCCGTTGGAGCGTCTCGGGAGCCGGTTGTTCGGGAGCTGCCTGCGGCAGCATCGCAGCTCTGGGCTCGGGCGCGACGGCTAGCTACACGACTCCCGCGACTGCGCCATCTCCCAGTCAAGTGAGCATTACCGCGACGCCGATCGCGGACCCGTCCAAGGCGCAGGCCATACAAGTGACAATCACGCCGCTCCCAGTAACCGCACTGACGCTTTCGCCGACCACCGCCACGGTCGCGCTGGGCGCGACGGCGAACTTTACCGGCACGGTCACCGGCAACAGCAATGCGAGTGTGATCTGGGACGTCAACGGCGTCATCGGCGGAAACGCGACCCTCGGCACGATTGTGGCGAGTCCGAGTAACAGCGGCGCGGCCACCTATACCGCTCCGCAAACAATGCCCGGAACGAATCCGGTGAGCGTGCGTGCAAGCAGCAACGCCGATCCGAGCGCGACGGCGACGGCCGAGGTTACCCTGGCTGCCCCTCAGGTTTCTCTCGCTCCGGCCGCCGCGTCGCTGATCGCCGGCCAGCGCCAAACGTTTACCGCGCAGGTATCGAACGCGACGGCCACGAACGTCACTTGGCAGGTGAATGGCATCCCAGGCGGGGGTTCAGGAGGAAGTTCGGGGCTCGGTCAGATCTGCGTGGTGAACTCGAATCCTTGCCAGACCGTATCGTCCGCCGCTGCCGGAAGCGTGGACTACATCGCGCCCACTGCGGTGCCTTCGACCAATCCGGTGACTCTGACAGCGGTGAGCCAAGCCGACACTGCCCAAAGCGCGAGCAGCACGATCACGATTCTGCCGCACGTGGTGGTGAGCGTTTTGCCGCCGAGCGTGACGCTCGCGCCGGGGGCGAGCCAACTCTTCGGCGCGACCGTGGCGGGCAGCGCGAATCAACAGGTGACATGGACGGTTTCGGGCACGGCCTGCAGCGGCGCAAATGCGCCTTGCGGCACCGTCGACGCCACCGGGCTCTATCAGGCGCCCGCATCGGCACCCGCGCCGAACAACCTCACCGTGATGGCTACGAGTTCGGCGGACACCACGCGCACGGCATTCGCCGCGGTAACCATCACTACCACGCCAACGATTACTTCCCTGCTGCCATCGAGCGCGACGGCAGGCGCCGCCGGCGGTTTTACGCTGCAAGTCGAGGGCGCGAATTTTACCCCGTCGAGTCCGGGTCCTGGTTCGACGATCCTGATCTCGGGCAGCGCGCGCAACACCGTCTGCGCTACGGCGCTGGCTTGCACGACGACGCTGGCCTCTTCCGATCTTCAGATCGCCGAGAGCCTGAGCGTGGTGGTGCAAAATCCCAGCGGCATGGCGTCGAACAGCGTCGCGTTTGTGATCCTTCCTGCGAACGGTGCGCCGACGGACATTCCAGTGACGACCGGCGCGCCCTCGGCGACCGGCCAGGACATCGTGGTCGTGGACCTGAGCACCGATGGCGCTGCCGCGCCGGCCGCGGACGTGAGCCTGAACGTCGCGGCGATCGGCATCTTTGTGCCGGCCACCGGATCGTGCTCGCTGGGAGGCGGGCCGGTGGAACTTACGCCGCCCGCGTCCGGGACGGCGACCGAGGATCTCTGCGCGTTTTCGACCAGTGGGCTGGATCCCTCCTTGCTCTACACGCTGAGCGGCCCCTCACCGGGAGACATCGCAATTGTCGGCGCGGAACCGCTGGGGCTGGGGA
Source organism: uncultured Acidobacteriota bacterium (assembly GCA_963733935.1). Classification (GTDB taxonomy): domain Bacteria; phylum Acidobacteriota; class Terriglobia; order Terriglobales; family Acidobacteriaceae; genus JAHFUA01. Next base: position 33,256 of record CAVTEQ010000010.1, on the reverse strand, counting down.
TCATTCATCTCACGCTGGAGGTTCCGGCGTCGGCTAAGGCGGGAGCACGATCACTACTAATCGAAAATGCAAACCTGGATGTGACCGCAGGAAGTGGGGCCATCGATGTGCAATGACGCGGCGATTACAGTGACCACACGAAGTTCGCTTGTCGCGATCCACGACAGTGTTGCAGGCTTTCTTGCGCGATCCGCTAGAGCTCGCCAGGGCGCCCTGGAACCTCTTTCTGGGCGTGTCCTCACATCCCGAGAGGCTGTGACTTTTTGATTTTCCTGGGATCGCCAATCTCCCGATTGGCGGCTCGCACGACGCCATTCGGGAGAATGGCGCTCCCAGGCAAGTCCGTGATGCGACCAAATGGTTGCTGTAGCTGAATTGGATTCGTTCGTCTGGATCGGAAAAGGTAGCAAGCAGGCGCGGAGTAGCAGGCAAGTCGAAAGGATGGGAGCAAGATGAGAAAAAGCACGAGCTTGGTGGCCAGTGTCGTCGTTCTGCTAATTGCGGCTAGCGCTGCGCCGGGCGCTCGGGCCACCACGCTGGCGCGGCTGAGTTTGGAACAGATGGCGCGCGCGGCGGATACCGTGGTGCGAGCGCGGTGCGTCTCAGTCGAAAGCCGTTGGGATGGCGGCGCGATCTGGACGTTTACGAGATTCGACGTAATCGAGACGCTGAAGGGCGCGCCGCCCGAGCGGATCGTGGTGCGATTGCCGGGCGGACGTGTCGGGCACCTGGCGACCAACATCGAAGCGGTACCGCGATTTCAGCCCGGCGAGGACGGCTTTCTTTTTCTGGAAAAAACGCGCGCGGGAGACTATGCGGTGACCGCTTGGGCCGAAGGCACTTTCCGCGTGAAGCCGGCTGGTCATGGAAGCGCTGCCACGGTGACTCAGGACTCGACCGGCCTTCCCGTGTTCGACGGCGAAACGCGAAGCTTCCGCAGCGAGGGCGTACGGCGCCTTCCGGTGGCGCAATTCCGCGAACGGCTCGCGGCGGCGCTGGCTGCGGCAGCCGCAGGCGAAAAACGATGAGCGGTGCAATGAGAAATACGGCGCGTAAAAGAGTGAAAGATAGACGGAATAGAGGTCGCGCGCGCATGACTGGACGTGCTGCCATAGGTCTCACATGGCTACTTTTGGCGCATGCTGTCGCTGCGCCTCCGGTTGCGGCTTACGGGCTCAACTACGTGGTGGCCGATATGCGGCAGCCTGCGGCGCAATCCGGGCCGACAGCCTGCCCGCAAAGGATGCGCTTGAACGTCAATATTTCCGGCGGCATCAACCGGCAATGGAGCACTTCGTTGGGTACGAATCCGACGACGATTCTCACGGCGAATCAGACTCCGGCCGGACAGCTCAATGAGATCGAGGCCACCATCTCGGAAGCGCTCGGCGCGTGGAGCGGAGTCGCCGGGTCCGCGCTCACTCCAAACGCGTTGGCGCCGCTCGGGCGGACTGCGGTACAGAACGACTGCGCGGCCGACGGTCTCAATACCATTTGCCTCAATCAATCCGATCCGGCTTTCGCGACGGGGGTGCTGGCCTTTACGCGCGTAGTAGTCGCCGACATCATCGGTGAGCAGGTTGCCGCCGGCTCGCCGCCATCGACTTTCGTGGGGCAGATTCTCGATGCCGACGTGCTGGTGCGTCCGGCGGACGCAACGATCACTTTCGCGACGCCCGCGGCGCTCTCCGCGAATCCCGCGGCGTACGATCTCGCGTCGGTGCTTACGCATGAGATCGGGCACACTTTTGGCTTTGGACATTCGGCGGTGTGGCGCGCAGTGATGTTCCCTTACGTTCCGCCGGCGGGCACGTTCCTGGGCGTGCGTCCCACGGCGCAAACCCCGGACGCGCAACTCTCCGACGACGATCGCGCTGCCGTGCGCGCGCTCTATCCCGATCCATCCAATGCGGTGTATGTCGGATCGATCGGCGGGCGCATCTTGCCTGCGAATCCACTCATCCTTTCCGGCGAGCCCGCCGGAACGAGTGGGATTTTCGGCGCGCAAGTAGTGGCGCTGGACACTGCCACTGGAGCGGTGATGGGCGCGTCGTTTTCGGGATGGTCCTGCAGCGACCCGGGGCCGGCGGTCTTCGACGGTTCTTACCTCATACAAGGACTCATCGCCGGGCCGAGCCAAGCGTATCGGGTATATGCCGAGCCGCTGGATGGTCCCGTGTATCCAAGCGACGCCTACGAGCAAACCACGCTTTGCCGCAACGTGCTGACCGATCCTGGCTGGCCGGCGCAGTTCGCATGCATCACGCCGGCGGCAATCACCGATTTCTCGACGCGTTTCCGCGCAGGACCATGAAGAAGACTCGTCGCGCGGTGTTGACGCGCTCTTCCGTTATCCTCGTAATTGCTGTCGCCGCGTCTTTCAGAGCTTGTATGGGAACCTCGATTTCGCAATTGGTGTAGCTCAGGTCGTCGCGGTTCGTGCGAGACCTGAGGCTTTCTGTCGCCATCGCGCGAAATGAAAAAGGCCTCGGGTCGCCCGGCAAAAGCTCCGGGAAGACTTGAGCTACAGGTGCGCGAACTCTAGTTCCACACAGACAATTCAGGCGCGTGGTTTTTCCTGCGTATCGCCGAGCAAATCCTCGCCACTGAAGTGGCGAGCTACAGGTTCGATCCCGCCAAGTGAAGGGATCGCGCCATATTCAGGATGCCAACAGAGACAACTCATCCCAAGGGCAGTTGCTGTTTTGAGCGCCGATCCAAAAAGTTAAGCGGCTCCGGCCGGGGGGAGTGGTCGGAGCCGCTCGGGGCATCCAGCTAGATGCGAACGGGCTGGATGAACTCTTTCGCGAGCGCCATGCCGCCGTGGCACTCGCCGCATCCACGGTCTAGTCCGAGGAAGTGCTCAGCCATTGCACGCGCTGAATTTGAAGTTGCGAATTCACGGGCAGCGGGCCGCCGGTTGTCACCGTGGTCGAAGGGAACCACGGCGGCGCAAAATTAGGCCGGGAGGTAAAGCGGCGATCGAACCAGGTGTTTTCAGTGTTGACGTCCGCGGCATAGATGCAGCTCTGCGCCATTCCGCCGACATTATTGAAAGTGTTGATGTGCCCGTAGGATAATTGGCCGCCTTGGCCGCTGCAACCGTTGTTAATATCCGCTTGCGAAATCGTCGCAATGCTGGCGTCCACTTCGATGTTCTGGTCCGCTTGAGCGTCCTGGGTGATGAAATTTCCGGTGGCGGTAAAGAGACCCAATACTTGGTTCATACCTTCGGCCGAAGGTATGAGGGCATCCTGCGGAATGGTGACCGGCTCGGTCTTGTATAGCACATCGCCTGTAGCAATGATGTCGCCGTTGGCGGTTATGCTAATCATGGAGTTGTCTTGCACGGCGCCTTGACCTTCTCCGGGACCGTGTATGGTCACGGTTCCGTCCACGTACACCATCGTTTGGGCTTGCGACGCGAGGGTGTTCATGGGCACGCCGTTCAATGTTTCTGTCGTAGTTCCATTGGTGATCACAGTTGTTCCCACTCCGCTGTTCGCGGCGGGATCGACTGTAATCGTCGTTGTCACACCGCTCTGTGTGATCTTGTAAATCTGAGCAGTGCTTCCAGAGCCGGGAATGAGTTGCACATCTGCAGCCCCTTTAACATAGAATCCGCCACCGGCCATGCAAGGTGGGGTCACGGTCCCGCAGGAGGTCGATGCGTTCATATAAACGCCCTGGCTTCCGCTATAAGCTTGGCCAGCAAGATTTTGGAGCGTGGTGAGCGCCGCTGTTGTCTGGGCTGGCGTCATGGCCTGGCCGTTGCCGTCGATTACGGCCTCCTCTTGGTTAAAGGTGTTTGTGGGCTCCGCAACTGCGGTTTGATTTAGGTAGAGACCTCCATCGAAGGTCGGCGCAATTAAGTTCGCGCCCGATCCGTAGCTGGGCCCCGCGACCCAGTGCTGGCCCCATCCCGTGTCCCAATAGTCTACCGTGCCGTGGACCTGCCCGACCGGGTCTGTAAAAATATAAGGCGAAGTCCACGGAGGCTGGTTGGCCATGAATTCCCACGCCTGGTTTGTAAACATGGGCCCGGTCATGGTGCCGGGGACCAACGGCCCAATACCAAGAGGATAGTCGTCAACAAACGCCCCAAAAAACGAGAAAGCCTGGCTGCTACTGCCCGATTGGCCGGTGACGTTCATGGTCATCGTGCCCGATTCGGTTACAGTCTGCTGCTCGCTGCCTTGAGCGGCCCCTACGACGGAGAGGGAATAGTTGTAGACGTATTGAAACCCGGTGGGGCATGGAAGCACGGGCGTGCAGCCGCCCGAGCTCGTATTGTAAGAGGTAATCGTGGGTGAATTGGAAGCCAGCCCGAATGTGACGTTGGTGACTTGGAAATTCTCCGCCCAAGATTGCCCGGCGGTGCCGGCATTCAGTGTGGTTGAGCTGCCATAACTCGAATTTATGGCGGAGGAAGCAGTGGCCGCCAGGCCGGCCGGATCGGCGATCGGCGGGTTGCTCCAAGTGCCGGGTACTCCCGCCAGAATCTGGGCCTGCAACTGTTGACGCGCGATATTGAGGCCGGAGTCGGCGGCGTAAAAAGAGGCGCGATAATTACGATAGTAACCGCCGATCAAGGTCTGTGAGCTGAGGGCTATCACCATGCCCAGCGAAAGGACGGTGAGCAGAGCCAGAAAGAGCAGGGTGATAACCAATGCGACCCCGCGTTCGGCCGTCCTGGACGCTCGAGATAGACGAGGCGGGCAGGCGAGCAGGACGACAGCCTTTGATCGATCTGTGTGTTTGTTCATGGGATAGGCCTCAATTGCCGCTCATTCGTTCGTTAGTTGCCATTCATCGTCAGATTGCGCGGATTGATCACCACGGTGGCACCCACCACCTGGTACGGACCCCCGTCAAAAGTATTCCGAAACGTGTAAGTGGGATCGGGATTGGGGTTTGTCCTGCCGATCAGAGTCACGCGCACCGAGCGGACAAGTTGAAAATTGCCGCCATAGCCTGGCGGAGTAGCCCCCGACGCGTTCGGCGCGTAGAAGCTATAGGTGGGGGTGCTGGTATCGAGCGCAATGTTCCAGGTCGCCGCGCCCACTTTGAAACCGATGACCTGCTCGGCGATCGTGTCGCTAGCCCCGTTTTGTTGCCGCACCAGCTTTGGATCATGAGGATTGCTCACGTCGACCGTGTAGGTCGTCGGCTCCAATTTCATGACCCAGTCTCCGGTACAGAATCCTTGCCCGAGGTTCGTGGAGCTATCGGTCGAGATGCCTAATGGATCGCTGGTGTAAGCATTGCCAGTCACTCCATCGACAACCGCCGGAACGAATGTAAGCGCCACATTGTTTGCATTTACCGTAGGGGCGGCGGTTATCACGAACGAGTTGACGAGGGTGCCGCTCGAAGCAGTCGACCCATTCCCACCCGTGGGTCCCGTTACGCTGTGGGTGCCGCCACCGGTGGTTATCAGAAGCAATTGATCGCCTATGTGATAACCCGCCGCCGTTTGGGCCGGCGTCTGGCCGGGGTTGGGCTGAATGTAAAACGGAGAAGCGGTTATCTGGCTGCAGACCGTCGATGCGGTACCACCCGTAGCGTCGGTCGGATGGGCTGCGCGGTATATTCGGATTTACGGTCAGAATATTGAGGGTGTCGAAACATCCCGCGGTGTACGTAAAAGTCGCCGCGATCATTGCATGCCGGCGCGCCCGAGGGTTGGTTGGTGATGGTCACTCCAATCGGCCAGCTGGATATGAGCGTTCCGGGATAATAGCCCGTGCCCGCGTTGGCCAAATCCAGCTGCATCTGCGAGACCACGTTCTGAATCCCGATGTTGACCGACGCCAAGCTCTCTTGCCGGTTGAGGTAGGGCGCGTTGTTTCGCGAACATCGCGAACACGGAACCGCCTACCACCATAAACATCGCCATCGCGACGAGGAATTCGATGAGTGTGAATCCGGCCGAGGGCCGGCCATGGCCTGCACGGGACGACGAAGGGCTCTCCAGGGAAACGTTCATGGGCGCACCATGCTCATCTGAAATGTGACGGGCGGTTGCACAGATTGATTTTCCAAAGTCACGAGAACGGTGATTCGGCGGACTCCGGTCACGGGCTGATTCAGATCGATCTCCCAACGGCGCTTGAACGAGATCGAGCCGGCGCCGCTCGGCGGCGTGGACGAAGGCGCCGATTGAGACATGACCCCGTCCGGGGTGTAGCTGATGGTGGTGTATTGGGGATTGCCATTGGCATCGAAACTCGTGGTGGCTTCCTGGAGGGTCCTTCCGCGGGCGAGAAGTAAACCTCATCGTAGTAATTCACTGCTTGCGTAGCGCCGTTGACGGTGACGTTTTCCAGGTCGTCCGAGGTAAGGCTGCCTGCCGAGGTGCCACCGATAACCGCTATGTTGGCATCGCTGGGCGGAAAGCGATTCAGGTCCTCGAGTTTTTCCGTCGCCAGCGTTGCAGCCTGCGTCATGTACTCGCTGCGCGAGGTGTTGCCCAGGGTGGCTCCCGACCACGCCCGCGGCGGCCACCAAACCGACCAGAAGAATGACCGAGGCCACAAGGACCTCTATGATCGTGAAGCCTCGAGAACCGCTTTTATCGCCCGCAATTTTCGTGCGGGACGCTGTTTTCTTACTGAACCGAGACTGAGCCATAGTTGGACACCGTCAATGTTTTTGTCGTGCCTTTATAAGAGATGGTAAAGCTCATCGCTCCCACGGTCGCTGAAACCGATCCATTGGGCTTTTCGAGAAACGTGGTCGCCGCGCTAACAGTTATGGGTACGCCGGAGAGCGGCACGGCACTGCCGACATTGCTGAAAGAGGTCGCCGGCGGAATTTCGCTTAACACCTGGAAGGTGTTTTGCGTGGCGTCGAAAGCCACCTCGTACTGGTAGCCGTGCATGATCGCCTGATACCGGGTTCCCTGGATTGCGGACTCCGCGCTCTCCACCGCACCGTTCAATTCGTAGGTTGCGACCGCACTCGAAAATTTGGGAATTGCCATGGCGGTGAGTATGAGAGAGACCACGAGGACGAGAACCAACTCGACCATGGTGAAGCCCGCGGCACTGTTTCGCCCGCGACTCACTTGTCTTGCGTGCTTCGCTTTTGCCATTCTGCCCATGCTCACTTTGCTCTTTCGTTGGCGCCCATGATCCGCGCGGTGCTTCATCCGGGCACCATGAAATGCACTCAGGAGACCACTCATGAGCTGCCTTTAACATCAGGATTCGCTGGGAGTTAGGCCGCTGTTCGTGGCGCGGACAAGGGGCTGGGCGCGGGACTCTGGGTAGAAATGTTACCGTTCTAGCTGCGTAGTCCAATTGCCGTTACGCGACTGTGCGCGCCGGTCCGCAACTTGCCGAGAACGACTCGTCGGAGTGAAATGCCTGACGGCGGGAAGTTGGTAGCGCTAGCGGGAAACGTTAACGCAACGTTGCCTGAAACCCAACAAAAAACCACAAACTACTGATTTTTCCTACGTTTAAGCCTCTTTCGAATCTCCCGAAACAACCTCAAAACATTGGACCACGAAGCTCGAAAAATGGCTTTCTCAGTCGGGTTACGGACGAAAAACGTAACCCGTGGCCGAAACCATAGCGCGTTTCTTCGAGAAAGCTAGTGCTAATTTTTGGAGTACCCAAGCTCCAACCGTCAATAATTGGGATCTTCTGGGTGCGGCGGTAATAATTAGGATGGACACTATTTCCCAACGACTCGCAACGTTTGAACGCGCCCTCAGCACCGAGGAACTCGCCGCGATCTGGAACATGAAACCATGGACGGTGCGCGACTGGATACGGACCCGCCGCTTGCCCGCCTACAAGATGGGGAACGAATGGAAGATCGACCCGGCAGATGCGATCAAGGTGTGGGAGCGGCACAGGTCTGGGAAGTAGCCTTGGGCACGACCCGCGCACCGCTTCTTGGCACTGGCGCATACTCGGCGAGATGGCGGATAAATCCAGCGGAGTTGTTGGTGTGGCTCAACGAGCATCGGAACTTCTAGACACCGTTAGAGAGCGGTCGCGGCGGACGTAATGGCGGTGTTGCCCACTCCACACAGATGTGAAGGCAGACGTCCGAAACAATCTGTAAAGTGTGTTTCTGCTAGCCGGGCTCACACCGAGCGCGCCACGGAGCACCTTAGTGCTCCGTGACTTGCGCTCACGACTTAGCCTTTAGCCACCTGGACATATCCGCCAAGCTCGTGTAGCAGCGGTCGCGCCGATGCCGGAACCGCAACCTTGCCGCTGAGGATCTCATGGCGGTCTACTTCGTGGCCGTACATGGCTTTGTCTCCGCTTTTGTCAGCTTGCATCACGGCGCCATTCAGGCTCACTCCGGCGAAGATGCCCTTGGATCGTGAATAAGACAAAATCTCGGCACTCAGTTTGAGGTCGGTGCCCGCAGCGGCGCTTCGGCCCACTGGCCCGGCTGCTACTGAGGCGTCGGCTCCGAGCTTGAACTTGTCGCTGAGCAGACTCTGCAAGGCGTGATCGTTCATAAAGAGCATGACCAGGTCCGTGGAAGAGCCGCCGATTTGATAACCGACGCTCCCTCCATCAATGGCTACAAACATAGGGGCGCTCCAGCCATGCCCGGTGCGACAAGTTGCCAGCCCTCGGCCGTAGCTGCCGCCGAAGATGAATGCGAATTTCACGTCTCCTGGAATGATGGCAATGCATTTCGCCGATGCCAGCAGATCCTGAGGGATACCCTGGTCTGGCGTGTTCATGATCTCCTTGAAGACCTCGGCAGCTTTATGGGTGCGGTTCACATCATCCTCGCGGTCCGAGGCGACAGCAGGTAGGGCTACAACTAAAGCGAGTGTTGCGACGATCAAAAGACGCTTCAACATTTTTATCTCCCTCGAAAATTGAATTCACGATCACAAGCACACTGCCAATTCATTCTCTTCGGTGAATCTCTTGACCTCCGGCCAGTTCGCCCGCGGCTGAATGGTTTTTCCGATCAGGAGGTCTTGCCCCTGCAGCTGGTGTGTCTGCAACAGCACGTGATCTACGACGTCATCTTAGACTTTGCAGAAAGGCGCTGCTGTACACAAAGGGACACATTTGAACTCGGGGTTGGAGAGTCCATCACCTGGAATCAATGCCAAAGTTCGTTGAAATCATCACCCGGAACTGGCCCAGCCAACTCGCCCCAAGTCTTGTAAGTTACGATCCGTCAGGTCTTCTGGAAGGCAGCTGTGGCCGACATCTTCGAAATCGGAAATCGAAGCGGTTCGAATCGATCAGGCAATGTCACGCCGCAGCACGGATTTGATGGCTGCGTCGGGAGATGGGTTCGAAGGAAGGTGTCCATCTGCTTGCGAAAACACCTCTTACCGAAGATCTGCGAGGGAGACTTAACAATGATTGTGGAAACTGCCGCCGCGATTCTCACGAAACTCGTTTTTGAGCAAAACAGCCAGATGAAATCACGGATCGCCGCCGCGCAAGGAAGCGAGGAGGACCTGGTGGCGTTGATCATGCCCCTATTCAGGGAGATCGTTTCCCGTCTTGATGAAACCCGACAGGCTTACGAGACATTTCCTTCTGCCATCATGCCAGCCACGGCTTCCTGACCGCGTGACATTCGTCTGACGGTTTTCGTGAATCGGGAAGGGCGTGCTGGCCACGTTGCATGGAACAGGCTGGCGCGCGCGCGGACGCAACCTCAGGTGAGGCGCCTTTCTAGGCGCTGCGGGCTTTGCTCACATTCCAAACGTACAAGAAGCCTTCATCCGTGGCGGTCGCCACATTGCGTTTGGATTTTCGGGTAGCGCGGTTCAGTGCAGAACGGACGTTCTCTTTGGTGCTTCCCAATTCGGCCAAAGGCACCCGAAGGGCTGCACCCTCCTTCAAGTCGTCAAGGTCCCGCAGAATCATGGTCACAATCGTCTTGTGTTTGCCGTTTCGCGAATGCGGAACATCCCCCAAATCCAGCGTCTTAAAACTTGCCACTACCCGGCTGGTTTTCACGACGTGCCTCCCGCATTGCAAAAGTACAACTAACGCATAGTATTAGTATCATAGATGTACGGTCGCGTACAATAGAAATACGCTGAGATAAAAACGTGCCCCCCCCGCAATCGAGCCATGCCGGAAAAATCAACTCGGCTGCGCTTCTCCCGTCCAAATCGCGTGAAGCGAACGCCCCCTTAGCGCGAGCGGCTTTTATAGATTCTCCCCGTATGACCGCGGCGCTGTTACGGTGGATTCAGCCGAGGAAGAGGCTGCCATGCGAAAAGGGAAAACATATTTTGAGCAGGTTCCGGTCGAAATTGCCGAGACAGTTTTAAAGAAGGCCACGACGGTGGCAGAGATCACTTCGGGCATCTAGCCCACGCTGTTTCCGGTGCTCGACCGTGAAGCCGCGTTGCCGTCTTCGAAGCGGAGAGAAGCATTTCTGCCTATGGAACATCGATGAGGCAAATGATTTGGGTCAAATCCGTTGAGAGGTTGGGCGTGCTCTGAATGCGGCTGGGCGTTTGATGATGCTGATCCGCCGCAGGGTGATACGATCAGCGAGATGGCCGAAACTACGAACGCCTGCGCGACAAAGAGTTTGCCGCGCACGTCTGCGCGCAGCATCCGAAAAGCAAGAATGAAGGCGGAAAAAGAGACCGTTAAGAGCGCTAAAAGCGACTCCAGCCTCGCCGCAGATTCCATACTCCAACGCGGGGCGCAGGCGTCATTCAGGGGAGTCGTTTCTGCGGCCGATCGCAAGCGTACGCAGGATGCCGACGGAAGCAGCCGGGGCCCCAGTGTCCGAAACGGCACATTCCCGCCATTTGTACTGTATTGAACAGGCGGAGATACGCATGGGGACGCAAAGTATGGGCGACACGTCTCTCGGAGTCTGCTGAGCCCAGCGTAGGAGATCGTCGCAAGCTCTCGAAGACTCGAAGGAAGTTGTGCTATGCCGCAGCCCCGACAAAATGAAACACGTCAAGTCCATCAAGCCCTGGCAGCCGCATGTCGTCGCCACCTACCGACGGCGAATCGTGAAGCTCCTGATCGCTCACGATCATATGGCCGACGTAGAGCCGTGGCTGCAGGAGTTGAAGAGAGTGCAATTCGCGGTTTCCGCAGAGGTGGTGCAGACATCGGAAACATTTTCCGCCCGGCTGCGGGAGCCGGGAGTATGATGTGGTCCTGGCGACCGGCGGAATGCCCAATTGGACGGGTCTGCAGGTCCTGGAGGCTTTGAGGCTGGAGGATGAGGACACACCGTTCATCTACCTGGGGACTGACTTCGAGGAGGATGCGATGGAGGAGTTCATTGGAAAGGGCGCCTCCGACTGCGTGTATCGGAATCGACTGGCTCGACTGCCCATTGCCGTGGCCATCGCCATCGAGCAAAGATCCATGCGCGAAGAGCGGGATCGCGCGGAAATAAAGTTGCGGCGTTCGGAAGCGCACTACCATGCCCTGACGGAAAACCCGCACTACGGCATCTTCCGGTTTGACCTGAGCGGCCAGTTTCTCACCGTCAACAAGGCGCTGGCGACCATGCTTGGTTATGAATCGACAGACGAATTGATGGCGCGGAACCTTGCCACGGACATCATCCGCGATCCGGCCGAGCGAGCTCAACTGTTCGAGGCCTACAGGAACACGGGACGCGTCGATCCGATCGAAATTGAATGGAAAAGGAAAGATGGCACGCCGATGAAGGTTCGGCTCAGCGGCCAGAGAGTGGATGACCCGCAAGGGGCGCCGGAAGAGAGCTGCGAAATTATCGCCGAGGACCTCACCGCGCAGCGCGCTGCGGAGGATCATCTCCGGCACTTGGCGGCGACGGACGCACTCACGGGCCTGGGCAACTACCGCAAGCTTGCCGAAACCCTCGAATCGGAGATGAAACGCTCGGATCGCACCGGACGATCGTTTGCAGTGCTGGCGTTCGATCTGGACGGGATGAAACGGATCAACGACACCCACGGCCATCTAACAGGAAACCGGGCACTCGAGCGTCTGGCGAATATTCTCCGCTTCTCCTGCCGCTCCATCGACACCCCGGCGCGGTATGGCGGCGATGAATTTGCCATTGTTCTCCCGGAGACGAGCGCGAGAGAAGCGGGCCTGGCCGGGCGGCGAATTTGCGACTGCCTGGCCAGACGATCATGAGGAGCCGCGGATTTCCGTCAGCGTCGGTGTGGGAGTCTACCCTGAGAATGGTCCGACCGTCGAAGCCCTACTGAAAAGCGGCGGATCGTGCACTTTACGAGATGAAACGTCAGGAAAGAGCGGCAGATTGGCTCCGGGTGATCCGGGATTCGGAGCATAACCGATCCGGATCGTCGCCCCAGATGGTCACTCGTGCAGGACGACGCTGAGCAGGGAATTATTGACCTGCAGCCCGCCGTTGTACTTGATGAAGCCCATTTGTCGGAACCTGTTCATGAAGAAATTCACTCGCGAGCGCGTGGTGCCGACCATTTCCGCCAGCGTCTCTTGCGAGATCTTGGGAATGACCCTCTGGGGCTTATCTTCCTTGCCGTAACGAGCCAGCAGCAGCAGGGTGCGCGCCAGCCGCTTTTCGCTGGAATTGAAGAGCTGATCGATCAAGTCCTCCTCGGTCCGGATGTTGCGCTGCAACATGTAGGTGATGAAGCGGTCTGAGAGCGCGTGTTCCGCATGGAGCACGCGGAACATCTCCTTCTTGTCGATGTCCAGCAGGATGGTCAGGCGTGACGGCCGTGGCCGTGGCCATGCGTAACGGCTGCCCGGCCAAGCCCCCCTCGCCGACAAAATCGCCCGGCCCCAAAATAGCCACGACGGCTTCCTTGCCGGTCTTCGAGACGACGGAAAGTTTTACGCCGCCTCTTTGGATGTACATGACGCTGCCACACGCGTCTCCTTGAGAAAAGATGGTCTCTTTTCTTTTGAACTCCACGATCTTTCGCGCCACGCCAGCCGAATCCAGAAAGGCTTGCGCATCGAACGGAGCGCCGTTGGTTTTGTTGAGCTTTTTGGTTGCTTTCATATTGCTCCGACTGATGATTCCTTCGATCCGCTCAGCGTTGAGGCGTATGGCTTTATTCACGCGTTGGAGACCCAGCGCTCACGCGAACGCTACGCCGAATTGACTTGAGGCGGAGCGAACGAGTCGCTTCTCAGGTATGTGCCGCTGTACGCTACGGTACAGTACCGGACAGTAGAGCACAATGCCATCGATGAGTATGTTCAAAAACGCACAGTTATCCGGAGCGAGACGTTCTAACGTGTTGCCACAAATGGCCAAATCACGACACCGAACCGAATGAGTGCGCCACTTCTTGCTGTTCCTCCGACCATTGCCCTTTCGCCACACGCCATTATGGATCCGGGCGATTCTTCAGCCCACGCGGTGGCTGCGCCAACCCACGCTTTGGCGCGTGTGAGCAACTACCTATGGACCGCGGCCGCGGCGATCGCGGCACTCGGCCTGCACTTTTACTATGTGCAGGAACTGCTGGTCCAGTTCGCTCTTTTTAGCTTCGTCTTTTTCTCGCTGAGCCTCGTAGTTCTTAGCGTCTTCTTTGTGTGGTACGCAAGCAGTCGAGCCGCGACCTGGAGTGGCTTCGCGTCGCGTTCCGCGACCGCGTTTTTCCGGCGTCTCGTTTCACAGGCGAGATTGTGAAGCATGGAGCCCTTTCGGAAACGAGTGGCCGAATGCGCGGACTAAATACGGAACTGTGCGTAAGTGAACAGACTCCGGTCTTCGACCCTTCTACGATGTGAGTGTGGGGTAGTACAAAAGGGCCGCGGCGAGCGCCATCCCGCAAGTTCTAACCCTAGCGGCAAAGAATCAAAGTTTCTCAACGCCAGATCGAATGACGTCTTTCGGACTCGGCTTGAGGCAGCGTAGTAAATCTCGCCGAGTCTAAGCATGTTCGCCCAAAAAGAAAAAAGAGGGAAAGAGACAATGCCACTACTTCAAATCTTGGTAATTTTGATCGGGATAGGCGTGCTGCTCTGGTTGGTCAATAACTTCATACCGATGGCCGGATCGATCAAGTCCATCTTGAACGCCGTGGTGGTGATCGGCGTGGTTTTGTGGCTCCTGAACATATTTGGAGTCATTCATTCTCTTTCGCGGATACACATTGGAGCGTAAATAGGCCGGGGTTTGGGCCCGCAGGTTGGCTTGGGATGGGCGCGCTTTCGCAACCCATAAGGAGAGGCAACAATGCTTGGACCTCTACTCGTCGTGTTTTTGGTGCTGGCGCTCATAGGTGCGCTGCCAAGGTGGTCGCATAGCCGGGACTGGGGATATTTCCCGACCGGAGGGTTGGGTCTCGTTCTCGTGATCGTCCTGATCCTGTTATTGATCGGCCGCCTCTGAGGTAAGTGGGAAGGGTGATTTCTAACTCCCGCTGCCAGTCTGCTGCTTCTATCTGCAGGCTTCGAAATCTCGTTTAGCAGCATTCAGGAGCGCTGAGGGCTGAATGCAGTTGTTTCGAATCGGGGCGATTATCGGGCCGGAGGGGGAACGGAGATGGCGAAGCGACGAGTAGGTCACCTTTTGCAAAGGGAACTCAAGACGTACATGGCTTTGCTCTCGTTCTTGACGGAGAGGGGCAGAGCAGAGCGGGTGCGTCTAGGGAACAAAGAGGTTTTGATAGGACCGGCGTTCTACAAAGACAAAATGCAAAGAGGCCAGGAAGCTCGTGAATGAATCCACAAATGCAAAGTAGAGCCTTGCCAGTTCCAGCCGCCACCGTCCGAGATTGGGGTCTCTTGTGAATTCGCGTGTTGGTGCTCCTGCTTGTATTCCTAATGTTCAACGGCAGCTCGCGCGCATACTCCGTCCTGACGCACGAGGAAATCGTGGATCTGGTATGGACTTCGGAGCTTCGGCCTCTCTTGCTCCAGCGATATCCGGGTTTGTCGGAAGACGAACTCACCGAGGCGCATGCGTACGCCTATGGCGGCGCCGTCATCCAGGATCTCGGCTACTATCCGTTCGGCAGCAGCGGAGTTCAGCGACCTGGTGCATTACGTTCGCAGCGGAGATTTCGTTCGCGAGTTGCTGCTGGAGAGCCAGGACGCAAATGAGTACGCCTTCGCCCTGGGCGCGCTAGCACACTATGCGTCGGATATTGCCGGCCACCCGGCGGTCAACCAGGCTGTGGCGATCGAATATCCCAAGCTGCGAGCGAAATTCGGCAACTCCGTCAGGTACGCGCAGGACAAAACCGCACATTTGAAAACGGAGTTCGGATTCGACATGGTGCAGGTCGCCAAGAATCGTTATGCGTCGCAGCAGTACCACGATTTCATCGGGTTCAAGGTCTCCAAGCCACTGCTGGAGCGGATCTTTCCAGTTGTCTATGGAGTGGAATTGAAAGACGTGCTGTCGCACGAGGATCTCGCGATCGGGTCCTATCGCTTCTCGGTCAGCCGGCTGATTCCGGAGATGACCCAGGTCGCGCTGCAGACCCATAAGAAAGACATGATGCGCGAGACGCCCGATCTTGCAAAACGAAAGTTCCTCTACCGTCTTTCACGCTCCGACTATGAAAAGGAATGGGGAAAGGACTACGCGAAGCCGGGATTCGGCACGCGCGTGTTGTCAACACTCCTGCGATACATGCCGAAAGTGGGCCCTTTCAAGGCGCTGGCGTTCAATAACCCAACCCCTCAAACGGAGGATCTGTACTTCAAGAGCATTAATACCACCGTCGATCAATACCGGGCCTTTCTGGAAGAAGTGCGCACGAACTCACTGGTGCTTCCCAACTGCGATCTTGACACTGGCAACGAGACCAAAGCAGCGGAATACTCGCTGACCGACAATACCTATGCGAAGTTGCTGGCGAGGCTGTCGCAGCGGAAGTTCGATCTGACCACGGCCGACCTGCGCGACAATATCCTGCATTTCTATTCCGACCTTTCCGCCCCGATCGAGACCAAGAAGGACAAAGCTCGCTGGCAGAGCGTTCTGGCGTCGCTCGATCAGTTGAAGTCGGTGAGTCCTGGGCCGACTCTGGCAAGCAGCCCGGCGTTGCAATCGCAATCCGGGTCCAACTAGATGTTTAGCTGGATTCGCGCTCTTTCGCTTCTCGTGTCGGCCCTCGCTGGGCAGACAGTCTCAACGAGCTCTATCGCCCCGGCCAGTACACCTGCGGTGTCGCCAGCTATCGTCATCGGCTTCGTGGGCGGATTCGTGGGATCCAAAGACCTCGTTCACGCCGAGGTTCAGGTCGCGGCGCATCTTCGTCAGGAATACTCTTCGGATGTGTATGTGGAAGCTTTTCAGAATCATCGAGAAGGCATGGCCCACCAGGAAATCATGCTTCTTCTGAACAGCAACCATGACGGAAGGCTAACGGCCGAAGAAAAGCAGAACGCCCGCATCATCATCTACGGACATAGCTGGGGCGCTTCGGAAAGCATCGTGCTCGCGCGGCAATTGGCAAGGGACGGCATCCCGGTTCTACTCACAATTCAGGTGGATAGCGTCTCCAAGATCGGCCAGAACGATACGGTTATCCCCGCGAACGTGGCCCAAGCCGTCAATTTCTACCAATCAAATGGATTCATCCACGGCCATCCTGAGATTCGCGCGGCCGACGCGACACGCACCGAGATCATCGGGAATTTTCGTTTCGACTATGGGGCGCACCCACTCAGTTGCAGCCAGTATCCCTGGTGGGACCGGCTGTTCGTAAACGCTCATACCGAAATTGAATGCGATCCGAAGGTCTGGGATCAGGTGGAAGCTTTAATTCGTTCGAAATTGCCATCCCCAACACCAGGCAAATTGGCACAATGACCAAACCTCAGTGTCGGCCGGCTGTGTAAAAAATATGACCTGTGTGCTCGCGTGGTGGAACGAAATGCCAATGTGTGCACTATTGCACAGTTAACGGCCCTGCAAGAACCCAGAATGCTGGTTGCGCAGACCAAATAGGATGTTGCAATTGAGGCCGCAGTGAGGTCGACTCGGCCCGAGTGACAAAGATCCTTTCTAGTTCTCAGTCTCAAGTTAATCAGGTCGTTCCGTCATGCGAGTCGTCTTGTGGTTGTCTGCGCCGGCTCGCGACGTATCCAGGAAGACCTCCTCCTGCTCTGGCCCACGGACATTCGAGAACGTCAAGCAAAGGTTCGCTGCCGCCTGAATCGACGCCCCGCGCCCACAAGGGGCAAGGAACAAGCTTTTGGGAAAGACGAAGAAGAATGCGAATTGTAGCAGGTGACCGAAAACAGCCGGTAATTCCTGTGGAGGCGATTTCGAAATGAAGATCATGCGCAGTGGGGTTGGTTTTCTTATGATACTTCTGTTTTCCGTCCCTTTGATTCATGGGCAGGATTTCTCCAGGTACCGGAACTTTTCTCTCGGAATGACTTTGCCCGATCTCTCCAAGCAGATCGACGCGAAACCGGGGGATGTGAAGGTGATCCACGACCATCCGGCCCGGATCGAAGAATTGACCTGGTGGTTGCCACAGGGGTACGGCGCTTCCCGTCCAACCGAGCCGGTCAGTCAGATTCTCTTCTCTTTCTATAATGGCGCACTCTATCGGATCGTAGTGACCTACGATTCCGCTGCGATCAAGGGGCTGACCGATGAAGATATGATCCGAGTGGTTTCCGGCAAGTACGGGGAAGCGGCACGGCCCGTCGCCGAGATCAACTTCCCGACGAACCCTCGGTATAGCGAAGCCGCAAAGGTAATCGCGCGCTGGGAAGATTCTAACGATTCGTTGAACCTGGTTCGATCTTCTTCGTCAAATAGCTACGCCCTCGTCCTGTTTACGAAACAAATGGATGCCCAAGCTGCGGTCTCGATTGCCGAATCCATAAAACTAGAGCAACAAGAGGCTCCGCAGAAGGAAGCCGCCCGCGCGAAAAAAGAAGCCCAAGATTTGGAAGTGGACCGGCAGAAGAATATCGAGACGCTTCGCCCCTAAGACGAGTCCGGCGCCACGGCGAGATTGTTTGCGAACTCTTTAAGGCGATTTCAACGGAGGATTCGAAGATGACAGTGCTGATCAAAGCTGGAGTGATTGCCGTGGGCGCAGGCCATGGAGGCGGGTATTGATGCCTTCGTTTCACATGGCTTCACGACCAGGAGCATAATGTCGCAACGGAAATCGATCCCTCAATCAAAGAACCAATCCGCTCTCGATGTGGCGAACGCTCATGGGGAGATCAAACTCTCCTACGCTCCGGAAGTGCTCGACCTTTGTTTGCCGGTTCTGCAAGAGAACGCTCCAACCTCCGAGGTCCGTGCATCCACGGCCTATGCTGCCCAGCAGGATTGCCATCGTCGGGAACTACCTACCAAGGCGCTGCGGAATCGCTACGTTTACAACGGACTTGTGTGACGCGATTCATGCCGAATATGGTGCTACTGAGCTACTCGCGTTACCGGTAAACGATACACCGGAGGGTTACAGCTATCCTGCCCGAGTACGATTCGAGCTTGCGCAAGATGAGCTAGCGTCGTACCGCCAGGCTGCGGACTTTTTGAATTTCAGCAACATCGATTTGGTTTGCCTGCAACATGAATACGGAATTTTCGGTGGACCGGCGGGCGCGCACATTTTGGAGCTCTTGCGCCGCCTTCACATGCCGGTCGTCACGACGTTGCACACGGTGCTCCGCGATCCGAATCCAGATCAGCGCGCGGTGATGGAAGAGATTGTGACCCTGTCGGACCGACTCGTGGTCATGAGCCGGCAATCCTCGGAAATTCTGCAGGAAGTGTTTCACGTTCCGCCTTCCAAGATCGATCTGATTCCGCATGGCATTCCCGACTTGCCTTTCACCGACCCCCATTTCTATAAGGATGTGTTCGGGACGCAAGGCAAGGATGTCTTGCTTACGTTTGGCTTGCTCTCGCCTAACAAGGGGATCGAAAACGTCATTCAGGCCCTCCCCGCGATCCTGTCCCTTCACAGCAATGTCGTTTATATGGTTTCGGGTGTCACGCATCCGCATATCCTGCGACGAGAGGGCGATACGTACCGGCTGTACTTGCAAAAGCTGGCGAGAGATCTTGGAGTTGAGAGCAACGTGATCTTTCGAAACCGCTTTGTGAGCGCGGAAGAGTTGGTCGAACTGATCGGCGCTGCGGATATTTACATCACTCCCTACAAGCACAAAGGGCAAGTGGTCTCCGGCACCCTCGCTTATGCCTTGAGCGCCGGGAAGGCGATCATTTCCACTCCCTATCTACACGCAATCGAATTGTTGGACAACGAACGCGGTGTGCTGGTTCCCTTCGACGATCCGCAGGCCATTGCCGCAAAAACCATCGAACTGTTGGACAATGGAACCGCGCGCCATGCCATGAGGAAGCGCGCATACCTCTACGCCAGGAACATGGTTTGGGACCAGGTCGCTCAGCAATACATGGGAAGCTTTGAACGCGTCTACAACGAACGTTTGCGGAAGCCGCGTGCGACGTTCTCGGCTCAGAATACGGAGAAGAATCTCGACCGGCTTCCGGACGTAAAGCTGGATCACTTGTATCGGATGACAGACCACACGGGAATCGTGGAGCACGCGGTCTTCGTCGTCCCGAACTACCCGGAAGGTTACTCTACCGATGACAACGCCCGGGCGCTGATTGTGGCGATTCTGCTGGAAGAACTTGGGATCAACTTTCCTGCGGGCTCTCACGGACCTTGCCTCGCGCTATTTAGCTTTCTTGTGGCTGGCTTTCGATCACACGACTAAAAGGTTCCGCAACTGTTTGAGCTACGAACGCCAGTGGCAAGAGCCGGAAGGATCGGAAGACAGCCACGGGCGAGCCCTGTGGGGCTTAGGCACCGTTCTCGGCAGAACCAAGGATGTTGGACTCCGCGGCGCGGCAGGGCGTCTGTTTGAGCTGGCCGTTCCCGCAGCCGTCGAGTTCCGCAGCCCACGGGCTTGCGCCTTCACTTTGCTGGGACTGGACGAATATCTCGAAGCGTTCCCCGGGGATCGAGCCGCTGTGAATGCGGCCAATGCGCTGGCGGATCGGTTGCTCGAATCCTACCGCGCCAACAGTTCGAATGATTGGAAATGGTTTGAGCAGACTCTCGCATACTCCAATGCTCGATTGCCGCAAGCGCTCATACGAGCGGGAAAGCGCACGGATAACGATGCGATGGTTGCGTCTGGAGTCGAGGCGTTGGATTGGTTGGTAAGGGTTCAGCGTTGCGAAACAAAGGGCCACTTCGTGCCCATCGGGTCGCACGGCTTTTACTCGAAGAAAACGGAAAAAGCTCGCTTTGACCAGCAACCCATCGAAGCGTGCGCGGCCGTTTCGGCCTGTCTGCAGGCCTACCGCACCACGGGAAAAGACCGCTGGCGGAAAGAGGCGTGGACGGCCTTCAATTGGTTTCTCGGCGATAACGACTTGCAGATTGCGCTGTACGATCCGAGCACGGGCGGGTGTCGGGACGGATTGCATCCCGACCGTGCGAATGAGAATCAGGGAGCGGAATCGACCCTGTCCTTCCTGATGGCGCTGCTGGAAATGCACGAGCTGGAAGAATCATCCGTGACAGAGAGCAAGTCCTGAGCGACGCTCAATCTTCTCGCTGCCCGATTGAGAGTTCGCGGTCTCTGGCCATCAACTTGATCTCGAAAGATAAAATGACCCAAAACGACCATCTGTTTAGCCGGCACCCTGGAAATCCGATCCTGACCGCTCAAGATTGGCCCTATTCCATGAACAGTGTTTTTAACGCGGGCGCCACTCTGCTACCCGACGGATCCACCCTTTTGCTTTGCCGCGTGGAAGATCGCCGCGGCCTCTCACATCTCTGCGCGGCGCGCTCGTCAAACGGCGTAGATGGGTGGCAGATCGACAGCAAACCGACACTCTTACCCGACCCCGAACGGTACCCCGAGGAGGTGTGGGGCATCGAAGATCCGCGCATCACGTATATGCCGGAACTAGAGCAATATGCCGTGGCCTACACGTCTTATTCGCGCGGCGGCCCTGGTGTATCCCTTGCACTCACCAAAGATTTCCGCGCCTATCGAAAGGCTTGGCGTCATCATGCCGCCAGACGACAAAGACGCAGCTCTCCTGCCCAAGAGAATCAATGGACGATGGGCGTTGATTCATCGGCCGATGACCCCTCTGGGCGCTCACGTTTGGATTTCATACTCGCCGGACTTGCGGCATTGGGGCAGTCACAAGCTTATGCTGGAAGCTCGACGAGGCGCTTGGTGGGACGCCAACAAGATTGGTATGTCGCCTCCGCCGATCGAAACGCCTCGGGGATGGCTGATGCTCTATCACGGTGTCCGAAGGACGCCATCCAGCTCCATCTATCGTCTTGGCCTGGCCCTCTTTGATCTGGAACAACCCGAAAAATGCCTTATGCGGGGAGATTCCTGGATCTTTGCGCCTGAAGCGGACTACGAGCGTCATGGCGATGTGCAAGACGTTGTGTTTCCTTGCGGCTATACGGTGGCATCCGATGGAGACACCATCAACCTCTACTACGGCGCCGCCGATTTTTTCCCGTGCTTCCCACTGCTTATCGGCAAACCTTGCTCTCGCTGGACGAGGCGAGCCGCGAGCTGCAAGACCTCTATGCCCGCCGCGCCCAGCCCCACATTCTGGGGTACAGCACCTTGGCGGCAACGGCCGGCGCGATCCCGGTGCCCTGGCTCGACCTGCTGCTCCTTCCGGGCATCCAGTCGCGGATGGTTTATCACCTGGCTCGCCTTTACGGCCAGCCGCTCAGCGCCAAGCGGTTCCTGGAAGTGGCGGGCTCGGTCGGTGTGGGCATGGCGGCCCGGCAAGCGGTCCGCGGGCTGATCAAGTTCATCCCCTACGTGGGATCCGTCGCCGGGGCTGCCCTGGCCGGCGCTTCCACTTACGCACTGGGCAAGGCGTTTTGCTTCTATTACAGCGCCGTCCACCAGGGCCACGTTCCCAAACCGAAGAGCTGCGCCGCTACTACCGGGAGCAACTGGCCCTGGCCGAGCGCCTGGGGCATGCGGCAAAAAGCCGCCGTCGAACCGGAGGCAACTCCAGGGTCGGAAAGCAAGCCGCCCATTGCTCCCGAGGAGGCCCCATGAGCCGATGGCGGATCGCCCTCTTGCTGCTTCTGCTGGCCGTGCCCCTCGTTGTCCTCGTCGGCCTGGGTTCGTACCGGCTCTGGCAGCTGGGTCTTGGCCTCTACGTCTGGTGGCCCCTTTCCGGCTGCCTGGCGTTGGGCTACTATCTCGGCTGGTACTGGCTGCGGAAAAAGCAATTGATCCGCCCGGCCGAGATCGAGGTGCCGATCCACTGGACCGACCGCGACCGCGAGGTTTGGAAGCTGGTCGAGGAGCGTGCCAAGGCAGTGGCTTCCCTGGAGCTGATGCAGCTCAACGAAATCCAGTTCTATGCCACCATTTCCCAGGAAATGGCCCTGGAGCTGGCCCGCTTCTATCATCCAACGGCCAGCGATCCATTCAGCTCCTTGACGGTGCCGGAGATCCTGGCAGTGGTCGAGCTGGCGTCCCACGACCTGACCGAGCTGGTGGACCAAAACGTGCCGGGCGGCCACCTGATGACCATCCGCGATTGGCGCTGGGCCAAGCAGGCGGCCTTGCGGGCCACCGACTGGTATCGGACCGCGAGCAATGTCTGGTGGCTGGCATCGGCGGTCCTCTCGCCGATCGACACCGGCCTACGTTACGCCGCTTCGCAGGCCGGCATGACTCGCCCCATGCAGCTTTTTCAACAAGACCTGGTTGCCTGGTTTCATACCGCTTTTGTCCACCGCCTGGGCAAATACTTGATCGACCTGAACAGCGGCCGGCTCCGCGTTGGCGCCGCCCGCTATCGACATTTGACCGGGAGACCCGCGCTCGACGAAGCCGAACCGCCGCGTCCCGCCGATGAGGCCACCCAGGTCCACCAGGTCACCCTGACGATCCTGGGCCAGGTCAAGATGGGCAAATCGAGCTTCATCAATGCCCTGTTGGGCGAGCAGCGTGCCCGGACGGACGTGGTCCCCACGACCAACGAAGTCACCCGCTATGAGCTGCGCTTGCCAAACCTTCCCACCCGGCTGGTCCTGTTGGACACCGTCGGCTATGGGCACACCGGTCCCAAGGAGGACCAAATTCGGGCCACTCGCGAGGCGGCCCAGGAATCCGATTTACTGGTGCTGGTATTGCACGCCCGCAATCCGGCGCGCAGGCCGACCTGGAAATGCTCCAGGCATTACGGCAATGGTTCGCCGGCCGGCCCGACCTGAAGGTGCCACCCATCGTGGCCGTGATGACGCACATCGACCTGCTGTCGCCGAGTCTGGAATGGTCGCCGCCCTATAACTGGCAGCAGCCAAGTCGGCCGAAAGAAGTGCAGATACACGAAGCACTCGCCGCGCTGCGCGACCAGCTGGGCAGCCACCTGGCCGGCGCGGTCCCGCTTTGCACGGCGGAGGGTCGGGTTTACGGGATCGAGGAATGGTTTCTGCCGACCCTGGCCGAACTGCTCGGCGAGGCCCGCGCGGTCGCCCTGTTGCGCCGCTTGCGCGGAGGCCGACGCGGGCAAGGCCACCAAGGTGGTGCAGCAATTGCTCACCGTGGGCGAGCAGGTTTTGAAGCTCTGGCTGCAAAGCTCCCGGAGGCATTGAAGCCGCCGTTCAGCCGCCCTTGAAGGTCTCCGACACCTGCCCTCAGGGCTTGTTACGCTTGTAGGTGACGAGGAACAGTTGGGTGCCCTCCTTGGTCTTGAACTCCGTGGGACGGCTCTTGCCGCTGAGGTCGTAACAGACCCGCAACGTGTCGCCGTCCCGCTCGTAGATGGCCAGGATCGTCTTGCCCTTGTTCGGGCCGTCGGTGCCGGTGATGTCCATTTCCTTCGGCTTCGCCGCCGGATTCAGCTTGACGGTCCCCTGATCGACGCTCTTCCCGACGGTCACGGTGTACTTGTCGTCCTTGACCACCAGCTTGATGGTCTTGCGGACCTCGTCGGGGAACATCTTCCCCCCAAGCTCGGCCGTCGAAGGCAGCCAGGTGCCCTGAATGGTGTCGCCGTCCTTGGCGTCGCCGCTCCTGGCGGCCAGCGAGAACGAAAGCACCAGGGCGAGCGCGACGAAGGGCTTGAGCAGCATCGGAATCTCCTTTGGGTACCTGTTCACCAAACCGGCGAGGCTAACGGGGCCGGCCGCCTAATTATGCCGGGGCTGAATTCGGGTGTCCGGTCCATCGTCCTTCTGGTCGGGCCGGTCGACCTCTGCCACTGCGTGGCCCCATTTGTCGAATTCAACTCCGCATCTGACACACGTGCAACCGCCCCAGAGTGCTTGGCAGGTTCTTCGGTGCTCGAACGACCGGTGCCGGTTCGCCGCAACCGGGACAACGGACTGGCTTCGTGTTGATGCCCCAATTCCCGCGCTTTTGAACGGTGTTGCGCACCACCAGCACGCTGCCGACCGCAAGTGCCAACAAGATCGAGCCAATGACTGGCAGAATAACCAGCAATGTGATGGTATCATCGTCCATCGGGATTAACTCCGAGCAATGCAAAAGGGGTCAGGTTTCTTTTTAATCGACCTAATGGGGCGCGCCAGTTAGCTTGGTGGCATGCCTCCGATGTGCTCAATCGAGCCGCCGATACCCACATAGTCGGCCGCGGAAGGCCGAACGGGCAGCCATTAAATAAACCTGACCCCTTTTATTTTTCGCGGCTCTCCTCAAACGGGGCGCGGAGGTGGGACAGCATCTTTGCCCGCTCCGCGACATCCTCGCCGGGGGTATCCGAGAACTGGACGCTCTCCAGGTACTGTCCGAGTTCAGCCTCCCCAATCGGGACGAAGTCGGCCGCCGTGATCCGCTCCGCCACGAACGGCCCGTGGATGCCGGTCTCGTCCTTGTCGTTCGGCAGAAACGACGTGTGGAATGCGGGTGAAGCAACATACTGTGTCAGCAGCGGTTTAGCCCGGGGCCACAATGGCAGGGTGGCCCGGGCCACTCTGCCCTCGTCGGATCGCGTTGTGTGGTAGGGTGGAAGGATCGTTGAGCGCGTCCCAGCGCAAGCGCCTCGGAGCCAAGCGCCAACTTGGCTCCGAGACTTGACCGTCCGGGACAAAGCCTCCCGTGGGCCCATCCTCATTTCATCCTCTTTTCCGAACGCGGCAAGAGGCGTGGCGGCCACGCCGCGGCCGCCGTTGCTTGCTCAAAGGCTGTGAGCGGTCGTTCACGCCGTCGCACCCCCAAGCCCGCTATTGCAGTGAAGCCTGTCGCCAGGCCGCACGGGTCTGGCGACGTTGGCAGGCCAGCCAACGCTATCGAGCCAGCCCCCACGGCAAAGAACGACGCCGCGCTCAGCAATGCCGCTATCGCCAACGCTGTCGGGAGCGGCAGGAAGCGAACCGTCCGTCGCCAGCTGACACGCCGCCGTCGCGCGAGGGCCAGCGCCCAGCGTCAGCCGACGAAAATTTTTCGACGCGGTCGTGCGATCGCCCCGGTTGTTATGAAGTGTTCGTGGTCGCGGCCTCGTTGGCGCAGCGGCGTTTTTGTTCGTCGTTGTGCCGGTTGGCGTTCCGGCGCGTGCTGGATCGCGAGGCCCACTATCGGCAACGGCGGCGGCATTGGCGTCGGCAACAACCGAGCCGGCGCTGTCAGCGGCCGGACACGTCCTGAGCGTGTCTTTCGGCGTAGGAGGCCGGTCAACGACCGCGTAAAGTGCCCCCGACCCCAAACGGAGGAAGGAGCGGGCGGGCACGAAAGCGATTTCGTCCCCCCGTTTCCTTTCTTCGGAACGGGGGTCGCTGAGGGTGCGTCATGAGTTGGAATGAGGGAGTGGTTCAGCCAGTGGCCTTGGCCGCGTTGGGGCAAAGCTATCGCCGCTATCGCCTGGCCGATCCGCCGGGCGAAGAAGCGATGGCCGGTTCATTGCGGCGTTGGGGGCAGTTGGCACCGGTGGTGGCCTGCCGGCGCGGGCCGCAGTTGGAATTGCTCGACGGCTTCAAGCGGGCCACCGCGGCGCAGCAAATCACCGGGTTGACGACGCTGAGCGTGCGCGTGCTGGAGGTAGACGAGCGGACGGCGAAGGCCGCGATCCTGGGCCTGAACCGAGGGCAACGGGCGACCCGGGAGTTGGAGGAAGCGTGGATCGTGCAGGCGCTGGTGCGCGACGATGGGCTGACGCAAGTGGAGGCGGCCCATCTCCTGGGCCAGCACAAGAGCTGGGTGTGTCGCCGGCTGGCCTTGCTGGAGAGGCTGAGCGCGGACGTGAAAGAGGACCTGCGTTTGGGCCTGGTCGGCCCGGCATTGGCGCGACAATTGACGCGGTTGCCCGCGGGCAACCAGACCGCCGTGCTGGCCCTAACGCGACGCGAAACCCTGACCGCCCAGGAGGTCAGCGGCGTGATCGACCTGTTGCAAGGGGCCGGCCCGGAGCAGGCGGCGTTCGTGCTGGCCCAACCGAGGGAAGCGTTGGCCCGTGCCCAGCCGCTGCCGACCGCGCTGCGCGACCCGCGTTTGAGCCGGACGGGGAACTGGCTGGCCAAGTATTTGGCGCAGGCGCTGGAGGCGTTGACGCGCACGGAGAACTGGCTGCGCTCACCGGGCGAGCGGGAGTTGAAGGCACGCGATCGGGAGATCCTGGAACCGCTCCTGCTCCGCGTCGGCGACCAGGCCAGCGTGGTGGCGGAGTTGGTGCTGGGGCCGACGGGGGATCGGTAACTCGACCGGGATCGGGGATGGCATGAATGAAGCGCTGCGTCATGAGATCGTGCAACGGCAGCAGGCGGGAGCGTCGATCCGGTCCATCGCTCGGGAGTTGGGTATCTCCCGCGGAGCGGTGGTGCGGGTGCTCGCACAGGTGCAAGCCCAGCGGGACCGACCGGCGGCGCCGTTGCCTCGGCCGCGCCGGCGAGGCAGCATCCTCGACGCTTACGAGCCCCTTCTCCAAGAATTGCTGGCCCGCTATCCGAATCTCACTGTGGAGCGGGCCCTGCAAGAACTGCAAGCCCGCGGCTTTCGCGGCCACTACACCACCGTCCGGGAGCGCGTCCGGCGCTCGCGGCCGCGCCCGCCCTCCCCGCCGGTGACGCGCTTTGAGACCGGGCCGGGCGACCAGGCCCAGATGGATTATGGTGTCTACGATCTCGACTTCACGCGCGAAGGCCGGCGGCGCGTCTACTTGTTCAGCTACCTCCTCGGCTACTCCCGGCGGCAGTATCTGCGCTGGGTCGAGTCGATGGATCTACTGACGACGTTGCGCGAGCACGTCCATGCGTTCCATCACCTCGGCGGCGTCGCCCGCGTCTGCCTGTACGACAACTTCAAGGCGGTGGTGCTCTGGCACGACGCCGACGGCCCGCTGTACAACCCGAAGTTCCTCGCCTTCGCGACGCACTATGGCTTCCGCCCGCAAGCCTGCCGCGTGCGGCGCCCTCAAACCAAAGGCAAGGTCGAGCGAAAGTTTTTTTACGTTGAAACCAGCCTGCTCAATGGCCGCACCTTCGACACGCTGGAACATCTCAACGCGGTGACCCAGGCGTGGCTGGTCAACGTTGCCGATGTCCGGGTCTTGCGGGACTTCAAGGAATCGCCGCGCCAGCGGCACGCACGGGAGCAGCCCCACTTGTTGCCGCTGCCGGCCTGCGACTTCGACACGGCCCTGGTCCTCTACCGGCATGTCACCGTCGAAGGCTTCGTCACCTATCGGCTCAACTTCTACTCGGTGCCGTGGTCGTACATCGGCCAGGTCCTACCGGTGCGCGTCACCGCAGACGAGGTGATTGTCTATTCGACCGGCCTGGAGGAGATCGCCCGGCATCGGCTTGTGCCAGGCACGCAAAGCGGCGTGCGGCAGTTCGTCAAGGGCCATCATCCCACCGACGATCCGAACCAGCGGATCGTGCTCTTGCGACAGCGTTTTGCCGAGCTGGGTCCGATCGCGGTCCAGTTCCTCGACGGCCTGCTGGCCAAGCAGATTCAGGGCAAGCTCCAGGCCCAGCAGTTGCTGGCCCTGGTGGCGCATTACCAGCGTGACGATGTGCTCAGGGCGCTGGAGCGGGCCGTCCGCTTCGGCGCCTTCTCCCTGGCTGCCATTCGCCGCATTTTGGCTGCTCAGGCCCGGCCCAAGCGACTGTTGGATGAACTTGCCGGACTGCACAAGGACACCCTCGATCCGAGCCTGCGTCAGGAACCGATCGGTCCACGTCCGACCAGCGACTATCAGCATCTACTCTCACCCGAGGAAGCCGATGAAACGCCGTCCGAAGAAAAGCCCCCAGACGCCGAACCTGCGTGACTGGATCCTTGCCGACTTCGCGACCCTGCGCGTCCCCGTAACGGCGGACCAGCTCGACGAGGTCTTGAAGCAAGCCCAGGACGCCGGCTGGTCGCACCTGGAGTTCCTCCATCGGCTCCTCGCCGACCAGGCCGGCCTGCGCCGCCAGCGCCGCATCGAACGCCTCATCAAGGATGCCCACTTCCGCGAGGCCCTGCCGTTGGACAGCTTCGATTGGAACTTCAATCCCAGCATCCCCCGACTGAAGATCGAAGCTCTCGCCCAAGGCGACTTCATCGGCCGCAAGCAGAACGTCGTCTTCGTCGGCCAATCCGGTTTGGGAAAAAGCCGGCTGATCCAAAGCATCGGCCTGGCCGCGTGCATGCTCGAACAGCATGTCCGCTACGTTACCAGTGGCGAACTCCTCGAAGACCTCACCGCCGCGTTGGCGGACCACACCATCCACGACCGCGTTCGCTTCTATGCCAAGTTCAGCCTTCTCATCATTGACGAATTCGGCTTCGATCGCACCGAACGTGCCGTCTGCCCCGAAGCTGCCAGCTTGTGGTACAAGATCATCGACGCTCGCAGCCAGCGCGCCAGCACCGCCCTGGTTACGAACATCGACTTCGAGTCCTGGGCCGACTACCTTGGCGACGCTCCCTTGGCGATGGCCATGCTGGACCGCGTGGTCGATGGAGCGACGATCGTAAAGCTGAAGGGAAAATCCTATCGCGTGCATCGTGGCAGCGAAGAACCGACCGACAACTAACCCATACCACGAATCCCCTCCTCCGCGCCCTATCTGCCTCGCCGGGCAACTTCTACCGGCCCCCTCTCAAGCCGCGAAACTGGCCCTCTTTTTGACCGCGATCGACACTTCCGTCCTTACCTTGCTCCTGCTTCTTGGCCCTCTGCCGTTGTCGCCCTGGCAGAAGCTGCGTACCAAGGCGATAATTGTCTGGCACCTTTGCACGACGCTTTGCTGGAAGCAGGTCATCCCGAGCTGGCCGAGCACTTCGAGAAGGAAGAAGGACATCCGAAAGGTTGCTGGGTGATCGATATGCTGACGGGCCGAAAGTGAGTGCGCCATGAAACGCCGCCGTCTTCTGCTGGTTGGTCTGGCATTGCTGCTCCTGCTCAGCGGTCTGCTGCTGGTGCGGTCAATGCGCTGGCCGATTTACGGCTGGCTGCGGGGTGAAGCTTTTTACCAGGGAAGGTTATTCAGCAAATCTCCAATTTCGCTCGTTCCCGCTGCACCTGCCGATTTCGCTCACCTCATTGGCCACCCGAACGGCCAACTTTTCGAAACATTAGGCGGAGCCAGTTCGTTTGGGCTTTGAGTCAGGCCTTCTCTAGATGACCAGTCTCTCCAGACGCCAGCGGGTGGTGTATCGTTAGGCCTTTGAGTCAGGCTGTCTTGAGATGAGCAGCCACAGCAGAAAACGGGGACAAGCAGAGGCCAAAATAGTGCACGTAGCATACTCGTCGTCCTCCGCTCGATGAGAAGACCGCACACGGAACTTCCCACTTCATTTATCGGCAGAATTGGCCGCCGACTTTAACATCTTTAGCGATTCCTGACGTGGGCAGCGATAGCCTTCCTAACCTCCTAAACGGCGCGTGGTGAGGTCCAAACTGGCTAGGTGGACCTGTGGCCATTTTCGATTTCCAGCGCGTCCTAGCACCTCCAGGCTTCAGCAACGCCACGTGCTGAAAAACGTCAAAAATCACGCAGCCTACGGTGGTTCCTCGTTGGGACCCCATTGTCACCCGACAACCCGACACATCGAATATGAGACACGCAAACACATACTGATAAACAACTTACGACTATTTTAGTTGTCGGGTAAGCATACCCGACACAACCCGACTTAACCCGACACATCGCAGGTCCTTTCGATTTTGAGTCAAATTCGAGCACCGGTAATTGTCGGGTGTGTCGGGTAAGTGGCGGATTGTTACCCGACAAATTCGCTCGACTTAACCCATTGCAAACACATGGGTTGTGACTTCAGCGGGTCATTTGTCGGTTTGTCGGGTACTTGTCATGGGTAGAGCTGCCTACGGCGCCTGCTCCAACACTCCCTGCTCCAGCGATTCTGCTGGCAGACGCTTCAAACTTCCTCACTGGCGCAAATCGAGGTCGCAGCACCGCGATGGGCATTGGGCTGCTTTCGCGATTCCGATGCGCTGGCGAGGCTGCCAGGCGTACCAGCTGAAAATCATCTGCGAGCAGCTGCGGTATAAGCCATGGTTGGGAAGATGGTAGGGGCGAACTATCCGCCCGACTTATTCATGGACTGAGGCCGAATTTGTGCACCATTTATGTTTTGAAAAGGTGACAACTATCCGTATTACAGGATTAGTCGTGAATATCGAAAAATGACCGATCACTAACACAGTCCGGATCATAGTTAATCTGGGTTTCGCAATTGCCGTCCGGAAAAACAGTTATCTTAAGGCCAAACCATTTCTCAGGGAAAATTTCATCCTTTTCTTGCCAAATCTGCGCGAGCGGTGAATGCACGCTCGGTGGCGGATCAACGGTCTTTATGATCTTTCCGTCTCCACCCACGATTCTCAGCTTCATTAATCGGGAATCTGCTTCTTCTTCACTCCTTACATCGAGATAAGCGGATAGCCATTTCCGTTTGCCTAACTTTGCGCCTATGCCATCGGCTATGTACCCGGCAATATTCCTTACGCATTTGTTAAATTCCGTCATGTCGGGTTTCTTCTTTTTCCGGTCCATTTATTCCTCCTTTCCTTTCTTCAAGAAAGGCTCGATACAAGACCATCAAGGCCGCCCCTTGGCGTATTCGCTAAAGGCATCGAGGATAGCGTTCAGGGTACGTAGGCTGTGCCCTTCCCCGTAATCCCTGCCGCAAACCGGTCAGAAATCAGTGCGCCACTACCGTGCTTCCCGCTGGCGACAAGAGCGACACCCAAACCCACCTGCAATGTCGCCGGCTCTCGTTGCCAAACCGCTTCTCTGGCATTATCCCGTCTTCCCTTGCCTGGTGCCAGCTTGACATTTCCCAGGACCTCGGTCAAAAGCCTTTTCTGTTATTCTGCAGCAGAAGGAAGAGCTGGTCTTCTCCATCCGGCGTGAGCGTGAGCCGTTGCCCGTTGCGGCAATAGGTGCCAGTCCATCGGCCCTTGCCTGGAAGCTGAAACTCCAACCGACCTTGCTCGTTGCCAGTCGCACGGTAGCGGGATGGCTGTGCAAAACTCCCTTCAAACCCGAAGGTCAACCAACCACCGCTGAAGCACCATTCCTTGGAATAAGCCCCATCGATGGGTTTACCGGCTTGCTCGGCACGCACGACTTTCCACCGGCCGTCTACGGCTGATGCCTTTGGTTTTGCTTCGGGCGTGATTTCCGGTGCGAGACACGACCCGGCGGGCAGAAGCAGGGAGGCCAGGACCAAGTACCGCATTACGCTCCTCCTGGCTTTTCGACACGGTCGTCAAGAATTGGCTGGTTCGCCGAGTTGACACGCTGCCACCGGAAATAGCGGTTCAAACCTTGCTGGGGAAGTCGATTGCACCAAGCACGTCCGCTTGCCAGAGTGCATAGCAAAACCCCAGCAAATCTGCACTTCCAACTCGCTTGACATTTTCCGCCAGCCACGGCAAGAAGCAAGCTGCACCAACGATCGGTCACGGAAGCCATAGGCAGGGAAGCATGGGCAAACGGCTGCTGCTGGGCCTGCTTGGGCTGGCTGCGTTGACGATCGGCTTCCTAGCCATTGGCTGCGGCACCGTCTGCAATCTCGCTGGTGGTCTCGTTCATCCCGACGAGGAACCCAAGGTTTACGGTGGTGTGCAGCGGGACCTGGACTTCTTCACCAAGGCGGTGGAGCGAAAGCAATCCGGCAACGACTCAACCAGCCAAGGGACGGGCACATCGGGCGCGTATGGGGCGGTTTTCATCCTGGCCTTTATGGTTGCGGAGCCGGCCTTGAGCTTCGTGGGCGACACACTGACGCTGCCGATCACGATCTGGGCCGAGTATCGACGAGAAGTTGAGCGTGAAGCCGAGGGCAGCGACGAAGAGCCAAAGCCAGCACCGCCAGCACCAGCATCGATCGGCAAACCAGAAGGAACGGAGCCGGCACCAGCGGAAGCACGGGAAAGCGAAGGCAGGTGATCGGTTCTGGCCAGGTTGCCAGTGTTGGGAGCATTGGCGTCAGGTGCAAGTACCACTCGCGCCAGTCGCTTCTTGCGTTCGCAATATTGGGCTGATAAGCTGCGTCTGAAGACGAACGCTTATCCGGGTACTTGTGCCCCGGATACGGAAATAATTCCATCCAATCAGCAGTTCGCTGCCGCAGGGTGAATGCTGTGCTGTTGCTTGGCCCGATGCCTGACGCGGTGGCGGCGCCGTCCGACACCTGGTCGAGATGGCCCGCGCGGAGCAGTCGGACCCGAACAGCCGGTTCCTTGGGTTTCCTCTCTGGGGTGGGCCGGGAGGCGGCGATTTCCTGGACGCAGAAGGTGAGTTATGGTCGTGGTGTGTCCTGGATGACACGGTCGAACGGGTGGCCGATGGTCCGCGCAAGGTCGGCGGGGTGGCCATCGCCGCCGAGCGTGTGCCGCGAACTGGGCGAGTGGTCGCCACGTGGTACCCGGCAGGCGCATTGAACTGTCGGCTTTGTGCGGGCAATGGAAAACTGCTGCCCCCCTTCCCCTGTTGGATGCAGTGTACGGATGTGCAGCGGATTGGGGTGGGTCACCGACAGAGGGTAGCCGGCCGAACCAACGGGCTGAAGCTGCTGGTGCGACATCACGGCTTTTCGAGGTTCACGGGTTTCCGAGCGGCGTGGGCTTTCGGCGACGAGGTTACTGATGCCTTGGGAGCTTACGATTCGTGCGCCGAACACAAGCCGCTTGGTGATCGGGAAACGGTCGTCAAGTGGATCACGGCTGCCTTTTCCGCGATTCGCTGGATTCGAGGAACCTCCTCTCCTGGAACAAATCAAGGACATGCCGGATCATCCGTTTCATGCGTTGATCCCGACCTGGCCCGAGGAGACGAGAACAGCGTTTCGCACAATCGAAGTTGCTCGGCGACTTTGAA
>CAVTEQ010000009.1:0-30062 GCA_963733935.1 uncultured Acidobacteriota bacterium | reverse complement strand
GTCCTTTGAATGACGGTTTTTGCGGGTAAGTCCTTTGTTTCATCGGTTCTCATCGGTTGGCCCACGGTATACCGTACGTAAGTCGATGATTCTATTAAAGGGGGGTAAGGGGGGGTGGGGTTATCGTTGGGGTACAGACCGGGCGCGTCGCCGGACAAAACAGATTTTTCCGCGGAGGCGAAGGCAATTCCGTTGGCTTCGCCGACGTTTTCCGGAAGCTCTCTGACGCTGTACACAGGCGAGCCAGCCTGTCATACAATCCTGCGTTCACAGCCATTCTAGGGAGATTGCTATGTCCAGCCCGAATCCCTACCAACTCGATCTCGACAAGAACGCGGCCAACTACGTGCCGCTCACGCCGCTGACGTTCATCCGCCGCACGGCGGACGTTTATCCAGAGCGCACGGCAGTGATCCATGGCAATCTTAAGCGCACTTGGAAGCAGACTTACGACCGCTGCGTGCGGTTGGCTTCGGCGCTCAAGCGGCGCGGCATCGGCCTGGGAGATACTGTCTCGCTGATGGGCCCGAACATCCCGGAGACGCTGGAATGCCACTTTGGCATCGCGATGACCGGCGCGGTGCTCAATGCGCTTAACATCCGCCTCGATGCCGACGCCATCGCCTTCATGCTCCAGCACAGTGAGAGCAAGCTGCTGATTACCGACCGCGAGTTTGCGCCGGTGATCGGCAAAGCGCTCAGCATGCTGCAGAAGAAGCCGCTGGTCATTGACATCGACGACCCGCTCGGCAAGAACGGCGACCGGCTGGGCGAGTTGACTTACGAGCAGTTTCTTGCGGAAGGTGATCCTAGCTACGCGTGGGAGTTTCCGGCCGATGAATGGCAGGCGATTGCGCTCAACTACACCTCCGGCACCACCGGCAATCCCAAGGGCGTGGTGTATCACCATCGCGGGGCGTATCTGAATGCCATCGGCAACGTACTCACCTGGGCCATGCCGCACTTTCCCACCTACCTGTGGACGCTGCCGATGTTTCACTGCAACGGCTGGTGCTTTCCGTGGACTGTGACAGCGATGGCGGGCACGCACGTCTGCCTGCGCGCGGTCACGCCCAAGGGGATGTACGACGCCTTCGCCGACCACGGCGTGACCCACATGTGCGGCGCGCCCATCGTGATGGGCATGCTGGTGAACGCGCCTGATGACGTCCGTCGCAAGCCGCCGCAGCCAGTGAAAGTAATGACCGCCGGCGCCGCTCCGCCCGCTGCCGTCATCGAGAAGATGCAGAAGCCTCGGCTTCCACGTCACCCACGTGTACGGCCTCACCGAAGTTTACGGGCCGGTTACGGTTTGTGCCTGGCACGATGAGTGGGACGCGCTGCCCATCGCCGAGCAGGCCGTCTGCAAGTCGCGGCAAGGCGTGGCCTACGTCACGCTGGAAGGCCTGATGGTCGCCGACGCCGCGACCCTGAAGCCTGTGCCCAATGACGGCGCCACCATGGGCGAGATCTTCATGCGCGGCAACACCGTCATGAGCGGCTATTTGAAGAATGCCAAGGCCACGCGCGAAGCGTTCGAGGGCGGATGGTTCCACACCGGAGACCTCGGCGTCTGGCATCCGAACGGCTACATCCAAATCAAAGACCGCTCCAAAGACATCATCATCTCCGGCGGCGAGAACATCTCGACCATCGAAGTCGAATCGGTCCTCTACCGGCATCCGGCGGTGCTCGAAGCCGGCGTGGTGGCGCGTCCGGACGAGAAGTGGGGCGAGACCCCATGCGCGTTCATCACCTTAAAAGAAGGTGCAACCGCGACCGAGCAGGAGATCATCGATTTCTGCCGCCAGCACCTGGCGCACTACAAGGCGCCGCGTACGGTGGTCTTCGGACCTTTGCCTAAGACCTCTACCGGCAAGCTGCAGAAATTCAAGCTGCGCGACCAGGCCAAGGGCATCGCGAAGCCTGCGCATTTCGAAGCCAGGAAGTAGCTTGCTCTCGTTGGGCAAACGGGCAAACTGAACTGAAACAAAATGAAAATCGAGATCGCGATGATTTCTTCGGTCCCTCCGTGCCGCGCCAGCTAGGTTGCCGTTAAACTGGGGAGAGTGCTGAAGGGACTCTCCTGGCGACCTCATGGCAACCGTGCTCTGGCAGGCTGCGCGGCGGCGCGCACCGGCGCACCGGAGTTGGCAATCCACGCTGCTCCGTCTGGGCGGGGTGGGCCTGTTCGCATTGGCGATCCTGGACGGTTCTCCGCTGCCCACCTTCGGCGGGCTCGACCTGGTGATTGCTATCCTGGCTGCCCGCCATCGGGAGCCCTGGTACTACTATGCGCTGATCGCCACGGTGGGCGGGGTGATTGGGTCCTTCATCACGTATTCCATTGGGCGCAAGGCCGGGGAGGCTTATCTCACCCGCAAGTTCGGCGCACGCCGCGTCCGTCGCATCCTCGAAGTGGTACGCCAATGGGGCGGTGGCACGCTGATTGTCGCTACGCTGCTGCCTCCGCCATTCCCCGCGACCGTAGTTTTCGCCGCGGCCGGGACCCTGGAGTATCCCACCCGTCGCTACCTGGGCGCGGTGGCGCTAGGACGCGCCCTCCGCTATAGCCTGCTGGCATGGGCGGCGGACCACTATGGACGCCATTTCGTCACTATGGTTCGCCATCCCGGGCGTTATGTGGGCTGGATTGTTCTGATTGGGGGAATCATCGTGCTGCTGATCATCGCAGCCGTGCTCATGCAGCGATGGATGAGCCAAGCCACGCCCCTTGAGCAGCAGCGCACGGAATCGTAGCCCGTGGGTTCGCTTCTCTTAACCCGCTTCGGCCATTTTCCGCGCGGAAACCTTTGCCCGCAGTTCGCGCTTGAGGAACTTGCCGGTCGAAGTCCGGGGGATAGCGTCGACGAATATGTAGTCGTCGGGCAGCCACCATTTCGCAAACTTCGGCTCAAGGAACTTGGCGATCTCTTCCGCGCTGGCTGCCGCGCCTGGCTTGAGGACGACAAACGCCACCGGCCGCTCGCCCCACTTGGGATGCGGAGCCGCCACTACCGCGGCCTCGGCCACCGCCGGATGTCCCATGATCGCGCCTTCCAGATCGACCGAGCTGATCCACTCGCCGCCCGACTTGATCAGGTCCTTGGTGCGGTCGCAGATCTTGACGTATCCCTCGGCGTCGATGGTCGCGACATCTCCGGTGCGAAGCCAGCCATCGGGCGTGAACTTCGCTGGATCGCGCTCCTTGTTGTGATAGCTGCCGGTGACAAACGGACCACGCACCTGGATTTCGCCCATGGCTTTGCCGTCGGCGGCCACTTCATGATCATCATCGCCGATAACCCGCAGCTCGACGAATGGCAGGGCGTATCCGGTGCGCGCGCGGATGGCATAACACTCGTCTTCGGGGAGGTTGCGCAGATGCGGCTTCAACTTCGAGAGCGTGACCACAGGAGACGTCTCGGTCATGCCCCAGGCATGGACCACCGTGATGCCGTACTTGTCGAAACCGCGGATCATGGCTTCCGGCGCCGCCGCGCCGCCCACCCCGATACGCAGGCCCGGGGCCAGCCTGTACTCCCGCTCCTTGCGGTCGAGCAGTTGCAGCACTCCCAGCCACAGTGTGGGGACGCCGGCGGTCAATGTCACCTGCTCGCGCTCGCATAGGTCCAGCAAGCTTTGCGGGTCCATATGAGGCCCGGGCAAAACGATCTTGGCGCCAACCATCACGCAGGCGTGTGGCATTCCCCACGAGAGGACGTGAAACATGGGAACCACCGGCATCACCACTTCATGCTGCGAAATTCCAAAGCCGTCCGGAATGCTGATGCACAGGGAATGGATGACCATCGAGCGGTGCGAGTAAACCACCCCCGGCGGACGGCCGGTCGTGCCCGAGGTGTAGCACATCGCGGCGGCATCGTTCTCGTCGAGCTCCGGATAATCGAACGCGCCCTCTCCGGTCTTGAGCAACTCTTCGTAGTTTTCGTATCCCGCGGGTATGGGCTTTCCCGTCAGCGGAACCACAAACACCCGTTCCAGGGGGACGCGGTCCTTGATCTGCTCGAACAGCGGCAGCAGGACATCATCCACGATCAGGAAACGGTCCGCAGCGTCGTTCGCGATGTAGGCGATATCGTCCGGATACAGGCGCAGATTCAACGTGTGCACCACGCCTCCGGCGACGGGAATACCGAAGTACGCTTCCAAATGCGCGTAGTGGTTCCACATGAGCGTGGCCACGCGATCGCCCTTGCTCATGCCCGCGCGAGTCAGCGCGGCCGCCAGTGCTCGCGATCGGGAATAGAAATCGCCGTAGGTGTACCGGTGCAGCGAGCGATCGGGCAGGCGGGAAACGATCTCGGTCGTTGGGAAATAACGCCCCGCCCGCTCCAGCAAATGCACCAGCGTCAGCGGATAATCCATCATCGTGGATCGCATGGCTCACTCCTCGCGCAGATCGCCTGCGGGCGGTAATCATATCGCGCTGGGCGGGGCAATTGCGAGGTCGCTGTGAAGCCAGCGTTCCGCGCCGGGCTCCGAGCCGGTCACCGGCGCGCCGCTTGGCCGCGATTGCGCCCCGCCGATTCACAGTGTTTCTCTGTCATGCTGAGCGAGTGCGCCCGACTCTGGCGCGCGAGTCGAGGGACCCCTACTCGAAAGATGTAGCGCAAGTAGGGGTGCTTCGACTCGTGCGGGCAAAGGCGGCCCGCACTCGCTCAGCATGACAGCCGCTGGAGGGCGGAGGTTCAGTAAAATAGCTCCTCGGATGAGAATAGCAGTATCTATCGACGCCGACCTTTATCAGCGTGCCGAGCAC
Organism: uncultured Acidobacteriota bacterium; assembly: GCA_963733935.1. GTDB lineage: Bacteria > Acidobacteriota > Terriglobia > Terriglobales > Acidobacteriaceae > JAHFUA01. The sequence continues at coordinate 25,279 of CAVTEQ010000009.1, read as the reverse complement.
CTGGCTCGGCGGACTAAGAAGTCTCGTAGTCGGTTATTTGGCGATGCACTTCGCGAGTACCCAGCGCACCATGCGCCGGACGAAGTAACCGAGCTACAAACAGGTACGGAGGAAAATCACGGCTATCCCCCAAGATGACGAAGCGTTTCTTCCAGGCAGCGAAGCCATGGCTCGGATGCAGGGAGAAGTGTCAACCGCCGAAGACAGAGCTGGCCGCGGCATGCTCACTGCCTTCATGGTCAGCGCCGACAGTCACATGCCTGGAGACGGCTTTTTCAGGCTAGCGAACAGGCTGGGTCACAAAGGGAAAGATCGTGTAGTCCTTTGGGCGCGCATGCTAGTGAAAGTCGAGAGCGTTTGGAAGAACAAAGTCCCAAACTAACTTTCCACGGATGGTGCGACGGGGCAGAATCAAGTAGTCGGTCAAGTGTATTAGCCCCGAAAATTCTGTTTGACACTCCCGGCCCCGCTGCCGTAGCCTATGTGTTCATGACCCCGCTGACCCATCGCCATCATCACCATCACGGCGCCAACGTGTCAGCGGAGGCTTGCGCTTAGTACAGTAATCATCGCAAAGTTCAGCCCGCTGACACCGAAAGGTCAGCGGGCTTTTTGTTTTCGGAAAGGAGCCGGGATGATAGAGATCGATTTCGACAAGATGCGCGGCCTCGCCCCCGCCATCGTGCAGGACGCAACCAGTGGGGAAGTGCTGATGCTCGGCTTCATGAATCGCGAGGCGCTGGAGAAGACCCTGGCGAGCGGCTTTGTGACTTTCTTCAGCCGCACCCGCAACCAGCTCTGGACCAAGGGTGAGACTTCCGGCAATCGGCTCGAGCTGGTCTCGGCCGCGACTGATTGCGACCGCGACACCGTGTTGCTGCGCGTGCGCGTGCTGGGAGACGGCGTGGTGTGCCACACGGGCACGCGCTCCTGCTTCACCGAGCCGCTCGCCGTCCAAGGAGGCGCGCGATGAAGATTCGGCTCGGCATCCCCAAAGGCAGCCTCCAGGAAGCCACGCTGCAGTTGTTCGCGCGCGCCGGCTTGCAGGTCTACACCAACGGCCGCTCGTACCAGGCTACGACCGGCGATCCCGAGATTGAATGCATGCTCATCCGCGCGCAGGAGATGGCACGCTACGTCGATCACGGCGCGCTCGATGCCGGCCTGACCGGACTTGACTGGGTGACGGAAAGCGGTCTGGAGGTGGTCACTGTCGCCGACCTGATCTATGCCAAGCAAAGCCGCGGCAAAGTGCGCTGGGTGCTGGCTGTTCCCGAAGAGTCGAACTACCAGCGTGCGGAAGATCTGGGCGGCTGCATCATCGCCACCGAGTTGGTGAACGTTACGCGTGATTACTTCGCGCGCAAGGGCGTGAACGTGAACGTCGAATTCTCCTGGGGCGCGACCGAGGTTAAGCCGCCCACGCTGGCGGACGCCATCGTTGAGGTCACCGAGACCGGCAGCTCGCTCCGCGCCAATCACCTGCGCATCATCGAGACCGTCCTCGAATCCAACACTCAGATCATCGCCAATAAAAAGTCCTGGGCGGACACCGAGCGCCGATGCAAAATCCAGAATCTTGCGCTGATGTTGCGCGGCGCCATGGAAGCGCAAGGGCGCGTGGGGCTGATGCTCAACGTGCGCAAGGCGGACCTGCCGGCGGTGCTGGCCGTGTTGCCCGCGCTGAACAGTCCCACGGTTTCGACGCTCAGCGATCCTGAGTGGGTGGCGGTCAATACGATCATCGACGAACACCTGGCATGGGAGATGATTCCGCGGCTAAAAGCGGCGAATGCGACCGGCATCGTCGAGTATCCGCTGAATAAGGTGGTGATGTGATGCGCGTGCTCGCGGGCAAAGCGGCGGCGAAGCGCGTGCGGGAGCTGGCGGCACGAGCATCGCGCCTGGATGCGGTCGAGCCGCAGGTCCGCAGGATCGTCGCCGACGTCCGCCGAAGCGGCGATGGCGCGCTGGTGAAGTACGCCCGCAAGTGGGACAGCCTGCAGCCTGGCCAGCCACTGCGCGTTGCGCCGACGGAAATTCGCACTGCCTGGAAGGCCGCCAGTCCTGATCTGCGCTCCGCGCTCGAGCGAGCGGCGGCGAACATCCGGCGCTTCTGCGAATGGCAGAAGCCCGCAAGGTGGATGCGGAAGAACGACGGCATCTCGCTCGGCCAGCTTGTCCGGCCGCTGGACTCGGTCGGGTGCTACGTGCCGGGTGGACGATACCCCTTGCCTTCGACGCTGCTGATGACCGTGATTCCCGCGCAGGTGGCGGGAGTGAGCGAAATTCGCGTGGTCTCGCCAAAACCGAGGATCGAGACTCTGGCGGCGGCGGCGCTGCTCGGCGTGACCGAGTTCTTTCGTGTCGGCGGCGCGCATGCTGTTGCTGCACTGGCGTATGGCACGAAGAGCGTCCCGCGCGTGGACAAGATTGTTGGTCCCGGGAATCTCTACGTCACCGCCGCCAAGAAGATGGTGGCGTTCGATTGTTCCATTGATTTTCTCGCCGGGCCGACGGAAGTGGTGATTGTGGCCGAGCGCGGGGAAGCGGCCTTCGTCGCCGCGGACCTTGTAGCCCAGGCCGAGCACGATCCCGAGACGCTGGCTGTGTTCATCACCTCCTCGCGCGGGCTCGCCGAGAAAGTCGTGGCGTGTGCAGAGCAAGCTGCGGAGAAAAACTCCATAGCCCGCCAGTCGCTGGCCGCGAATGGTGTAGCGCTGATAGCTGCTTCGCACGCACAGGCGCTGGAGTGGGCGAACCTGATCGCGCCGGAGCACATCACGGTGGCGCGTGGGGATGTGGCCTCGGTCCGCAGTGCAGGATCGGTTTTCGTCGGGGATTATTCGCCGCAGGCGGTGGGAGATTATGCTTCTGGTCCCAACCATGTGCTGCCCACGGCTGGAGCAGCGCGTTATCGCGGCGGCCTGAGTGTGCTTGATTTTGTGAAGCTCATCACAGTGCAGGAACTCTCACAGGCGGCGTTGCGCCGAATCGCGCCAGTGGTCACCAGCCTGGCTGAAGCCGAGGGATTGCAGGCGCACGCCGAATCGGTGCGTGTGAGGTGCGCCCATGCTTGAAGCGCGTGGGGCCGTGCGCACACTTAAGGAGTACCATCCGCCGCTCGGCGGCCGCGTTGGTTTGCGCCTCGACTTCAACGAAAACACCGTCGGCTGTTCGCCGCGCGTGCTCGAACGCTTGCGCCAATTGCAGTTTGATCAGCTTGCCCGCTATCCCGAGCGTGAGAGCGTTGAGCGCCAGGTCGCAGCGCATTTTGGAGTCGATTCTGCCGGGCTACTGCTGACGAATGGCGTGGATGAGGCCATCCACCTGATCTGTGAAACGTACCTAGAGCCCGGCGATGAAGTCCTGATCGTGGTGCCGACGTTTTCGATGTACGAGATCTATGCCGCCGCTACCGGGGCGCAGGTGATCGCCATTCCCGCCGGGACGGATTTCAGCTATCCCACCGGAGAAGTGCTGGTGCCCATCTCGCAACGCACGCGCCTGATCGCTATCGCCAATCCAAATAATCCCACCGGCACGGTCGTCCCAAAAAGTGATCTGCTGCGGATTCTTCGCGCCGCGCCCGACGCCGCCGTGCTGGTGGACGAAGCGTACTTCGATTTCTACGGCGAATCGATGCTGCCGGAAGTCGCAAGCCACCCGAACCTATTCGTCGCGCGTACTTTCTCGAAAGCATACGGATTGGCTGGACTGCGGATCGGAGTGCTTGCGGGCAACGCCACGCAAATGGCGATGGTTCGCCGGGTCAGCTCGCCGTATAACGTGAATGCTGTCGCGCTAGCGTGCTTGCCGGAGGCGCTCGCGGATCAAGACTATGTCCGCCAGTACGTCGCCGAGGTCCAGCAGGGAAGGGAACTGCTGGAGCAGGAGCTGCGCTCGCTGAAGCTACGTTTCTGGCCGAGCCAGGCAAACTTCGTGCTGGTGCACATTGGAGATCGCCACGATGCTTTCGTTAATGCCATGCGGGAGCGCGGCATCCTGGTGCGGGATCGCTCGCGCGATCCCGGCTGCGAGGGCTGTGTCCGCATCAGCGTCGGATCGAACACGCAAACCGAACAATTGATCGTCGCACTTCGTGAAACAGTTCGGACGCTCTCCGCCACGGGAGTGCCGGCATGAGCCGCACGGCCTCAATCAGGCGCGCGATGCTGCACCGCAAGACCAATGAGACCGACATCCGCCTGTCGCTGAACGTGGATGGCCGCGGGCAGTACCGAATCTCCACCGGCATCCGCTTTTTCGATCACATGCTGGAACTGTTCTCGCGGCACGGCGGGTTTGACTTGGAATTGCAGGCAAAGGGCGACCTCGACGTCGATCAGCATCACACGGTCGAGGACGTGGGCATCGCCTTGGGTGAAGCTTTCGAGAAAGCTCTGGGCGACAAGCGCGGCATCCTGCGCGCCGGTTATTTCCTCATGCCGATGGACGAAACTCTCGGCCTGGCGGCGGTCGACTTCGGCGGACGCGCGGCGGCGGTGGTCGAAACGCGCGTGCGCACCAGGTTAGTCGGCGACTTGCAATCCGAGCTGGTGCCGGACTTCTTCGAAGGCTTTGCGCGCGGCGCTCGGGCCAACGTGCACGCGCGTGTGATGTACGGCCGTTCCAGCCACCACAAGATCGAAGCGCTGTTCAAGGCCTTCGCGCGGGCGCTGCGGGCCGCCTGCTGGCGCGACCGCCGCCTGGCAGGCATGCTGCCCAGCACGAAGGGACTCCTATGATCGCGATTGTCGATTACCGCGCCGGCAATCTGGTCTCGGTGAAGAAGGCTGTGGACCATCTCGGCTTTTCTTGCGTGATCACTTGCGATCCCGCCGTGGTCGACCGCGCGGAGAAGGTCATCGTTCCCGGTGTGGGACACTTTGCGGCGACCTCAGCGCTGGACGAGACCGGACTTCGTGCAGCGATCACAAACGCAATCGAGCGCCAGACGCCGTTTTTTGGCATCTGCGTCGGCCTGCAGTGGATGTTCGACTCCAGCGAAGAAGCGCCCGGCGTCAGCGGCCTTGGCGTCTTCCCCGGACAGTGCGCCCATTTTCCACCGGAAGTTAAGGCACCGCACGTCGGTTGGAATCAGCTTGAAATCAAACCCGGCTCGCGCCTGCTGCGCGGCGTGCCGTCGGGTGCGTTCGTCTATTTCACGCACTCCTATCGCGCGCCGCTGGTCGCCGACACCGTGGCGTGTTGCGATTATGGCGGAGCGTTTTCGGCAGCGGTGGAACGCGAACATCTTGTTCGGCGCGCAGTTCCACCCGGAAAAGTCCGGAGATGCCGGGCTGGCGATTCTGGAGAATTTTTGCCGGCTATGAAACAGGGATTTCACCGCCGAGACGCCGAGGACGCCGAGTCAGGAACGTCATTAAAAGAGACCTCGGCGATCTTGGCGTCTCGGCGGTAGGAAACGCATGCTGACCAAGCGCATCATTGCCTGCCTGGACGTGGACGCCGGACGCGTGGTGAAAGGTGTGAAGTTTCTCAACCTGCGCGACGCCGGCGATCCTGCCGAACTGGCGGCCGCACACAGCCGCGCCGGCGCGGACGAGATCGTGCTGCTCGACATCTCGGCCACGCACCAGAACCGCGCCATCCTGCTCGATGTCGTACGCCGTACCGCCCGCGAGCTGTTCGTGCCCTTCACGGTTGGCGGCGGCATCCGATCGCTGGAAGATGCAGCCGCGGTTTTCGATGCTGGCGCAGACAAAATCTCCATCAACTCCGCTGCCCTGGCGGATTCTGCGCTGATCACGCGCATTGCGCGAGCGCTACGGCTCGCAGGCGGTGATTGTCGCTGTGGACGCTAAGCGCCTGTCCGGGCGAGAACGGCGCGCACTGGGAAGTTCGATCTGCCGGCGGCCGCAAGCCCACCGGACGCGACGCGCTCGAGTGGGTGCGGGAAGCCGAATCGCGCGGCGCGGGAGAGATCCTGCTGACCTCGATGGACCGCGACGGCACGCGTGACGGCTTCGATTGCGAACTGACCGCCGCCGTTGTCGGCGCAACCTCGATTCCGGTGATCGCTTCCGGCGGCGCCGGCGGCCCGCAACATTTTGTCACCGTCTTTCGCGAAGGCCGCGCCGACGCGGCGCTTGCGGCTTCGATCTTCCACTTCAGCCTGAATTCCGTTGCCGAACTGAAGCAGGAGCTTCGCGCCGCCGGCGTCCCGGTGAGGTGGCCGTGCTGATTCCCTCCATCGACCTCATGGGCGGCAAGATCGTGCAGCTCATCCAGGGCTCGAAGAAAGCGCTGGAATCAACTGACTTTCGAAGCTTGGATCGAGCGCTTCTCGCGCTATTCGCTGGTGCAGTTAATTGATCTCGACGCGGCCATGGGCAAGGGCAGCAACCGGGCTTTGGTGGAGCAGTTCTGCTCGCGGCTGCCATGCCAGGTAGGCGGCGGGATTCGCTCAATACAAACGGCTAACGATGTACTACGGCGCGAGCGCGCGGCGGATCATTATCGGCTCGGCGCTGATCCACGACGGGCAGATCGATACCGCCTTCGCCCAAGAACTCGAGCGAGCCTGCGGGCGCGACCGCTTGGTGTTTGCCGTGGACTCCCGCGGCGGCAAAGTCGCGATTGGTGGCTGGAAGCAAGCGACCGACTTCTCTCCCGTGGAAATGATGCAGGCACTCGATCCCTGGTGCTCCGCGTTCCTCTACACCCACATCGACACGGAGGGACTGATGCAGGGCTTGCCGCTGGATGTGGTGCGCGGGCTGCGGCGCGGAACCACGCGTCAACTCATCGTCGCGGGAGGAATCGCCAGCACTGCCGAGATCGAGCAGCTCGATGCGATGGGAGTAGACGCCGTCGTCGGCATGGCCATCTACACGGGGCAGGTGAATGCGTAACAGAATAGTGCTCGACTTTTCCACAGCTTTCCCGCTTTACTATTCCCGGATTCTGGGTAAAGATTCGCTCAACAAGTGCCCATGTCAATTTTCACCGGTCTGCCAGGTTGTTTGCAGGACTGGGTCCGTCCGCTGCGCTTCTTCAGCTCGTTTCGTCCGCGTTTTGCGCCCTTTCGTCTGCCGGCCCCACGCCACGCCTCGCCTCTACTTGCGAGCCATCCACCGACACCACCGCCTTTAATGGATACGCATAAATGAGAGACATCAACGAGGTCATCCGAAGGAAAGAAACGGAGCTGCAGCAGTTGCAAAGAGACATCGACGCTTTGCGGGTTGCGGCGCGACTGCTTACCGACGAAGAGGCGAGCGCTGAGTACACGCCTCGGCCGGGAGCAGGGAATACCTATGCTACGGCGACGCGGTCTGCGCCCAGCCAGGCGGGGTACAGCGCCTCCTGGGATGCGAAGAAGTTCCCATGACCGTTACTCCGACAAACCGGTTTTGCTGGAGCCCCTGATCGCGGCCGCCGGGCCTGCAACGTATACAATTCCATGCTTGCCGGCTTCCGGCGCGCCGAGGAAGGCAACTGCTCATGTCGCTTGTGCCAATTCTACCGGCTCGGGGAGCGGCTGGGATTTCTGAGCGGCGATCGTCGCCGCGCAGGAACGTCATGGACCGCCGGCTGGTCACGGTCAACCTTGACGACCGCGATGCCGGCCTGATGGTCGACATCGGCGAGTCAGGCCTGGCCGTGCAGGCGCTGGCCCGCATCAAGCAGGGCGCTACCACCGCGCTGCTGTTCGAACTGCCGGACACCGCCACCCGTATCGAGGCCACCGGCACGGTCGCCTGGGTGGATGGCGAAACCGGCCGGGCAGGCATTCATTTCGAGAGCCTGGGCGAAGCTTCCGCGGCGAGCCTGAAGGAATGGCTCGGAGCCTCGGCAGCAGCATCGCAGTCACTTGCACGCGCAACTGCGGCCGCAGCGGCAGAGCCGCAGCCGGACATTGCGCCTGCGCCCGCGGCGGTAGCAACGGTGGAAGTCGCTGCGCCTGCTGCCCCACCTCGCTTGGGCACGGAGAGCAAGGTGGCGGAGATCGCCGCGCTGCAACGTGAGATCACAAGCCAGGATCTCGATCACGCGGCCGCCCTGGCGCTTACCGCGGAGCGCGCGCGCAGTCTCACTCGCGCCGACGGCGTCGCTATTCTGCTGGGTAACAGCGAGGGCATGACTTGCCAGGCCTCGAGTGGCGCGGCGCCTCCGGTAGGCGTCGAACTGCAGCCGGAATCAGGGTTGTCGGGAGAATGCGTACGCACCGGAGTGACCGTCCGCTGCGAGGACACGGAGCTCGATCCGCGCGTCGATCACGAGGCTTGCCGCGCTCTCAATCTTCGTTCCGCGGTGGTAGTGCCGCTGTTTTCGCGCGGTAACATCAGCGGCCTGGTGGAGGTTTTCTACGCCGCTGCTCGCGGCTTCGAGGGGCGGGATGTGCTGACCCTCCGGCGCGTCGCGGATTTGATTTCCGCCACGCTCTGCGCCCCGGCATCGCGGGAGGCGAATCTCACCCAGACGCCCGCGCCCGCTCCTCCACCGGCGCCCGCTGCTGCGCCCCGTTTAGTAATCCCCCCCGCCCCGCGATATGCGCCTGCGCCCGATCAGGCGGTTTGCGCCGTCTGCGGACACCTGAACCCGGCCGCCGTCAGCGACTGCGAGCGGTGCCATTTTTCGCTCCAAGCGGACTGGAACGCTGCTGCCACCGCCAAGGCTGGACGCTGGCTTCGGGTGCACCTGAAGGTGAGTCCGCGCCTGCTTGTCCTTATTGTGTTGCTGTTATTGCTGCTGGGTCTTTGGGGATTGGAAGAATACAGGTCGCGCCCGGCGCGCGCCGTGCCTCCAGCGCGTGCCACGTCCGCCATCGGCGGCGCTCAGCATTCTCTCTGGGCTGTGGGCGCGACGCCCAACCGGCCTGCTTCGTTCAACTCATAGAAGGTCCCAATTCGGCCCAGAAATTCATGCAGCGTGGCTGGCGAACCAGTGTACAATTTTGCGCACTTCCAAGCCCTTGGGGGAGTATTGATCAAGAAGGAAGGCTAGAGATATGCGTCGGGAAAATGGTGCCGTGAACTCAGGGGGAAGTAAACTTTTCGTCGGGAAAACGTTCGTCATTGCCGGTGTGCTGCTGATTCCAATTCTGGCTTTCAGCCAGAACAAGAAGGCTCCATCCGCTGCGCCTGCAAAACCCAGCGCACCCGCCGCGCGTCCGGCGGCGCCGAGCGGCGGACAGCATGCTCCGGCCGCCAGTGGGAGGACAGGGTCCGCAACAGCCGGCCGCCCGGGCGGGGGCGCAAACGCTAACCCCTCTCGCGGACCCGCGGGTGCTGGCGGAGCCAATGCCCGCGGAACGACGGGCGGGGCTGGAGCGAATGCTCGGGGAGGCGCCGCGGGCGGAGCGAACGCCCGCGGCGGCGCTGCCGGCACCAATGCTCGCGGAACGACGGGCGGAGCTGGAGCGAATGCTCGCGGAGGCGCTGCTGGCGGAGCGAATGCCCGTGGTGGAGCTGCCAACGCCCGCGGAGGCGCTGCCGGTGGAGCGAACGCCCGTGGTGGAGCGGCCAACGCCCGCGGAGGCGCTGCCGGGGGAGCGAATGCCCGTGGTGGAGCTGCCAACGCCCGCGGAGGCGCTGCCGGTGGGGCGAACGCCCGTGGCGGAGCTGCCAATGCCCGCGGAGGCGCTGGCGCACGGGGTATGACGTCCAGAAGCATTACAACACGCTCCGGAGCGCATGTAACCGCGAGCTACCGTGGTGGCAATGTGCGGTCCATCCAGGCGCACAACATGAGAATTGACCATGGTATGCACGGCAACCGGAGAATCACCACCGAGCGCAACGGACGCCGCGTGGTCAGCATGGGACGAGGCCGGGGATACTCGGAACGGGCTTACTATAACCGTGGCGGCCGCGCCTATTACCAGCGGACCTACTACTCCGGCGGACACCGCTATGCTTACGCATACCGCGGCTACAACTACCACGGTTATCGCTATTACGGGTACGCGCCCGCTTACTACTACCATCCCGTCTACTACGGATGGGCCTATAACCCGTGGCCTGCGCCGGCTTACTACAGTTGGGGCTGGGCGGGGAATCCGTGGTATGCCTCTTACGGGTATTACTACGCCCCGTATCCGGTGTATCCAGCGGCGCCTTTCTGGCTGACGGACTACATGATGGCGGCGCAACTGCAGGCCGCCTACGAGGCTGGACTGGCGGCACAAGGCGAAGCCAAACCGCCGTCGTTGCTCGCGTTGCCTGATCTCGAGGCAGGGCTGTGGTCCGGCGATCCGCTGATCTCTAGCAACCTTCAGCTTGCGTACGGCGGCGCTTTTTATGCCGCCCCTGCTGGAGCGACTTCACAACCGCAGATCAGCAAGGAAGTCAAAGACGCGCTGGCGGAGGAGATCAAGCAGCAGATCGCTCTCGACAAGGCGGCGGCTGCCAACCCCAACGCAGCTTCCGGTGGCGGAGATGAAGTGCCGCCCGCGCTCTCCCCGAGCTTCCGCTATTTTGTGGTGGCAAGCGACATGGACCTTAGCCCGGACGGTGGACAGGAGTGTCAACTGACGCAGGGCGACGTCATCTATCGCGCCAGCGATCAGCCGGATGCCGACAACAACGTGGACGTGGTCGTCAAAAGCAGCAAGAAGAACGATTGCGCCGTCGGCACCAAGGGTACCGTGGATGCCAATGACGTGCAGGAAATGTACAACCAGTTCCGCGTGTCGCTCGAAGCCGGACTGAAGTCGCTGGCCGATAATGCCGGAAAGAACGGCATTCCAGCAGCTCCGGATACCGGCACTACCGCTGGAGAAGTCCCGGCGCCTGCCCCCGACAGCACGGTCGACAGCGACCTGCAGCAGCAACAGAAAGATGCTGACCAACTGGAAACGGAGGTCAAACAAAACTCCGGCGGGCAGTGATCGAGAACAGTCGTTGAGAGGGAGGATTTCGGAAATGCGGGGGAGAATTGCGGTCTCAATCCAGCTTGCAGTCTTGATTTTTGCCGTGATCGCGCCGGGCCTGTCTGCGGCCCAGGGGCCGCCCACGGTTTCGCTGGCGGACCAGCTCAGCGCGCAGTACACCATGGTGAAGATGGGCGCCGACTCCAGTGGGCCGGCGGTGATCCAGCCGGGTACCATTCTGGTGATTCAAAAGGGCGGGATCCTCGGCGTGCCCTATGGAGACGTGAGCATTGTGCCCACCAAGTACCAGGACGGCAAGGTCCAGACTCCCAACAATGTGGTGATGAAGGGAATTGGGCACGCCTTCTCCAAGTTCGGCAGCGGCAAGCAGCAGACGACCCATTTGTTCCAGATCGGGGAAAAGGTCTACCCTTCGAGGGTTGAAGTCAACCAGGCTGCCGACAAGGTCACCTTGGGCATCGTAGCGTGCGATTCCTGCAACAACACCAACCCTCCAACTTACTACAAGGCTGACGTGATCTTCCTGTTTGCCAAGGGATCGCTTGCAAAGACGAGCCCGCCGCAGGTGATGGACACTATCGCCCAGGTCTTTACCATCGATGACAGCGGCGGCGGCGACCAGCAAGGCGGCGACGGCGGCCAGCAAGGGAACCAGGCCCAGGGCGGACCACCTCAGAACCAGCCGCCCGCGCAGCCCCAGACCATTCAATTGGGACAAACCACGGACGAAGTGGTGGCCGTCTTAGGCCAGCCGGACAAAATTGTGAACCTGGGCGCCAAACAGATCTATGTGTACAAAGATCTTAAGGTAACGTTCTTGAAGGGAAAGGTTTCGGACGTGCAGTGACCGGCCCTCCTTGTTGTCATTAGGTTTCCCGCGGCGGCGAAGGCTTGGTCTCACGCGCTTTGCGGGCCTGGACTATTGCGGTTTGTCCAGTTTATCGCGAAGCCCCAGGGCCACGTTGATGAGGTCTTCGCTGACCATGCGCGTGGCCAGGATGGCCTCGGAAAGCGGCACGGCGACAATCTCGATGCCGCGCAGGGCCACCATGCTCCCGAACTCGCCCTTGTGGACGAGGTCGATGGCGCCGATGCCATAGCGCGTGGCCAGCACGCGGTCGAAGGCGCTGGGCGTGCCGCCGCGCTGGATGTGGCCCAGCACGACGGTGCGGGTCTCGAAGCCGGTGCGCTTTTCGATTTCGCGCGCCAGCACGTTGCCGATACCTCCCAGGCGCACATGGCCGAACTCATCGCGCGCCATCTCGGTGACCACTGGGGCGCCGTGCTGCGGATCGACGTCGGTGGCCAGCTTAGCGCCTTCGGCCACCACCACCACGCTGAAGTAGCGTCCACGCGAGTGCCGCCGCCGGATGATCTCGGAAACTTCGTCGATGTCGAAGGGCCGCTCGGGGATGAGGATCACGTCGGCGCCGCCGGCAATACCGCTGTAGACGGCGATCCAGCCCGAATCCCGTCCCATCACCTCCACCACCATCACCCGGTTGTGGGCTTCGGCGGTGGTGTGCACGCGGTCAATCGCGCTGGTGGCAACGTTGACCGCGGTATCGAATCCGAAGCAAAAATCCGCGCCGCTGAGGTCATTGTCGATGGTTTTGGGGACGCCCACCACCTTGAACCCCTGCTCGTGCAGCTTGGTGGCGATTCGCTGGGTATCGTCACCGCCGATGGCGATCAGGGCTTCCACGCCGTGCTGGGAGAGGTTCTCCAGGCAGCGCTTCAGGCCGTCGGAATGCTTGCCGGGATTGGTGCGCGAGGTGCGCAGGATGGTGCCGCCGCGCGGCAGGATGCCGCCCACGCTGGACAGGTCTACCTTCATCGTCATGTTTTCCAGAACCCCGCGCCAGCCTTCCAGAAAACCTACGAACTCGTCGCCGTAGTGGAAGGTACCCTTGCGCACTATCGCCCGGATCACAGCATTCAGCCCAGGACAATCGCCGCCGCCGGTAAGGATTCCGATCTTCATGCGCACACCTCGAATGCAAGCGACTGGAGAGCGCTCCAGTATAAGAGCCAGCCACGGCTGTGGGGAACGGAAATTTCTGCGGACCAGGTTGGAGAAAAGCCGGGGATGACGCGGTAGAGACGCAGCAGGCTGCGTCTCTACCGGGATGAACCTGAGGGACTCAGCGAGCGATCTGAAACTTGGCTTACGCTGGCCGGCGCGGGAACCGCCGACCGGTTTGCCCTTCTCGATGATGTAAACCGGGCAAGGTCTTGAAGGGGACAGTCGTACTGTTGTTCTTGGCGTTGTGGATCACACCGGGTCGATGTGGATGCCCATGCCTGGCTTCAAAATGACTCGGTGGCTTGCCATCGATTTCCAAGATCGCTTGCCCGAGCTGCACGATAGCCGAAATCGTGTCCCGGGTGGTAGTGCCTGCCAGATTCGCCGCCCGGCGCGATTCAATCTCCACCACATATCCTTCCATTGGCCCCATGTCCGGCATATCGGCCTTGACCATCATGTTTCGCTTGATCGCCGACGGCGCCTGCGCCTGGATGGCCACAACTCCGAGCAACAGCGGCAGAACTAATCCCAACATTACCTTCTTTCGCATCTCAACCCCCTTTGCGGCGCACAAGTGTACATGGGAGCAAATGTTTGTGCCACCTGCTGCCATGAGTTGACTATGGTCGCTGACCATGGTCCAATAGCTAAGGGAGGGGAACATGCAAGAAATCGCCATTTCCGAGTTCAAGGCCAAGTGCCTCGCCCTGCTGGAGCAGGTTCGCAAGACCAAGAAGCCGATACGCATCACGCGCTTTGGCAAGCCGGTAGCCGAAGTTGTTCCTCCTTCGCCTGCAAAGCAAAAGGGGATTGGTTGGGCTCATGAAGGGGACTGCCGAGATTCGTTGGCGACATCGTTTCTCCCGTTATCGACCTCGATGATATCGAGGCCATGCACGATTGAAGCTCTTGCTGGATACCCACATCTGGGTATGGACGGTGCTTGAGCGCGCTCGTCTATCTCGCCGGGTTGCGCAGGAGCTTCTTTCCGAGGAGAACGAGCTCTGGCTGTCTCCCGTGAGCACATGGGAAGCCCTGCTGCTCGCTGGCAAGGGAAGAATCCAGCTTCATGAGGATCCGGCAGTATGGATTCCGCGAGCGACAGCCAAGATGCGGGAAGCCCCGCTTACCCATGAGATCGCGCTGGCGGCGCAGCAGTTGGCATGGAGGCACCGTGATCCCGCCGACCGCTTTCTTGCGGCTACTGCACAAGTCTTAGGTCTGACCCTCGTCACCGCCGATGAGCGGCTTCTTGCGCTCAAAGACATCGCCACGATGCCCAACCGCTGATGGAGTGGTAGACTCCCGCGCATGATTACCGGAGCGCACGTTCTCCTCTACAGCACGGACGCGGAAGCGGATCGCGCGTTCTTTCGCGACGTTTTGCAGTTCCGTGCCGTCGATGCCGGCGAAGGCTGGCTGATCTTCGGCTTGCCACCGGCAGAGCTGGGGGTTCATCCGGGAGATGGTAAGTTCGTGCAAGCGCACGCTGAAGAGAAGCTGCTCGGCTCTCTTTTATATCTGATGTGCGACGATTTGCAGTCCATGATCCGGTCGTTCGAAGCGAAGAAGGTCAAGTGCACGCCGATCGCGGAAGCAGGTTGGGGAATCACGACGACACTGCGGCTGCCGAGCGGCGGCCAGATCGGTCTTTACCAGCCGCGGCATCCCACCGCCATCGGCTGAACTCGACGATCATTTATCGCAAGCTGTTCTCCACTTCGCTGAGCCAATCGGGCTTCTTGAGCACTTCGCGCGGCTTGGGACCGTCGGGGCTGCCTACGATGCCGTCCCTCTCCATGAGGTCGATCAGGTGTGCGGCGCGCCCGTAGCCGATGCGCAGCCGCCGCTGCAGCAGGGAAGTGGAAGCCTTGCCAAATTCGATCACCAGCCGCACGGCGTCTTCGTAGAGCTCGTCGTGCTCGCCCGCGTCCGAGCCCTCGCCGAGTTCGCCGGCATCGTCTTTTTCTTCCTTCGGCGCTTCGAGGAATTTTTCTTCGTACTGCGCGAGCGCCTGGCCGCGCCAAAATTCAACTACCGCCGCAATCTCCTTTTCGGTGACGAAGGGCGCGTGCAGTCGGTGGACGCGCGCTGAGCCCGAAGGCAGATAGAGCATGTCGCCGCGGCCGAGCAGCGACTCGGCGCCGTTGGCGTCCAGAATGGTCCGCGAATCGACCTTCGTGGCCACGCGGAAGGAAATGCGCGCCGGGAAATTCGCTTTAATCAGACCGGTGATCACATCCACCGACGGCCGCTGTGTCGCCAGAATCAGGTGGATGCCTACGGCCCGCGCCATCTGCGCCAGCCGCGTGATGGACTCTTCGACGTTGCCCTGGTCGAGCATCATCAGGTCGGCCAGCTCGTCAATCACGATAATGATGTAGGGCAGGCGGCGTTGCTCTTCGCCTTCCGCGTCGAAGAGGCCGGGCTCCTCGTCATCGAACAAGCGGTTGTACTGGTCGACGTTGCGCACGCCTTTTTCCGCCAGCAGCTTCAGCCGCCGTTCCATTTCACGTACGGCATTGCGCAGAGCATTGGCTGCCAGCTTGGGTTCGGTGATGATTGGTGTAAAGAGGTGCGGCACCCCTTCATACACTCCCAATTCCAGCCGCTTGGGGTCCACCAGGATCAGGCGCGCCTCGTCCGGCGTGGCCTTGTAGAGCACGGACATGATCATGGCATTGATGGCCACGCTCTTGCCCGATCCGGTCGAGCCGGCGATCAGCAGGTGCGGCATGCTAGCCAGGTCGGCGGTTACGGTGCGCCCGTTGATGTCCTTGCCCATGGAAAGCGTGAGCTTGGATTTCGAAGCGGCGAATTCCTGCGACTCGATGATCTCGCGCAGCCAGATCGTCTCGCGCTCGCGGTTCGGCACCTGGATCCCGACCGTCGATTTCCCTGCCATGCGCTCGATCAGGATGCTCTCGGCGCGCAGCCCCAGGCAGAGATCGTCGCCCAGGTTGGCGATGCGGCTGTACTTGATTCCCGCCTCCGGCTTGAATTCATAAGTTGTGACCACCGGGCCGGGATTGATTTGCGTGACCTGGCCGTGGGCATCGAATTCGGCGCACTTTTCCGCCAGCACCTGCGCCAAGCGCTTGAGCTCGTCTTCGTTGATGCCCTGCTGCTCGTCCGAGCGGTGCAGCAGCGCGCTCGAGGGCAGCTTGTACGTACCGCGAATCTTGGGCATCGTGGTCTTGGGGCGTGTAGTGCTGTCGGCACGCGTGCCGACCTCAGGCTCAGCCGCAATCGGCTCTGGCCGGGCCGCATCTTCGTCCATGCGTTCGATCCCGGTCTTTGCCGGAAGCGCAGGGGTGGGCGCCGATCGTGAAGGCATGGGCTGCGCGGGCTCTGGCTCTTGCACGCTGACCGTCGGTCTTTGCGTGCGACGCCTCTCCAGTTCCTTCAGAGCGCGAGATTTGGCGCGCGCCATCCGCCAGTCCTTCCAGCGCTCTAGCACAGCATAGATGAAGCGTGAACCGCGTTTGAGCCCAGGTCTGCAGCGCACCGAAACTGAACGTGGTCGAAAGATAGAGTCCGATGGCCAGCACCGCTGCGCACACGATGTAGGCGCCCGCCAGGTTGAACCAATGGATGAGCGCGTCGCCCACGATTCTTCCCAGCAAGCCTTCGAGGGGGATCGCGCGCTGCCAGCGCAGGTGTCCGGGCACGAGTCCCAGCATTCCGGGAGCGAACATCAGCAGCAGCAGAGCTCCCGCGAACTTGGCTCCGGGCGAGCCTACGTTGCGCGAGCGGAACCAGCGCACGCCCAGGAAGGCCATCATCACCGGCAGCAGGAAGGCTGAAATGCCGAGGCCTTGCAGCAGAAGATCGCTGCCATAAGCGCCGAGAATGCCGATCCAGTTACGCGCCGGGTGCGACCCGGGAGGCGGCCCCGCGGTGTTCAGCGAGCGATCGGCGGGGGAATAGGAAATCAGGGCGAGGAGAAGGAGGATTGCGGCGACAAACAACAGAAATCCGATCAGCTCGTTCAGCCGCCGATTGCTGGTGGGCATGTAAGCCCGGGAGAAAGGATTCATTGTGACGTCTTCGCATTTCCAGACACCAACATGCGCAGGTCTCACACTGCGACCAGGCACACCAAAGCGGAGCTGTCGGGAAAATGCGCGAGTCGCGCCAGAGCAGGGGGATTATGCCAAAATCCGCGCGGCGGCACTAGCAGAGATTCTGAGGGTGTCCCTTGCTGGGTACCCTTCCACACCCGAACATCACGCGCAAGTACCGTAAGGAAGAAATGAAGGAAATCACGAACCCGACAGACAGAGCGCTACTTCGTCTGCCCTGTGCCTTCGTCCGTCGCCTTGCTCTCGGGCGCGGGCTTGTCGTCCCGCACGGCCTGCTTAAAGGATCGGATTCCCTCGCCCAGACCCTTGCCCAGGTCACCCAGCTTTTTCGGTCCAAACACAAGTATCGCGATTACCGCAATGACCAGCAGATGCATTGGTTGAAACAGTCCCTCGAACATGTAAACCTCCTGTGCCATCCTAACCGAAGACAGAACCTGCCTCGGTGACGAACATCACCAAAATGGGCACCAGATGAGCCTCTAAGGGTCAGTAGCCCAGGTAATGCAAATAACCCACGGCCGCGGCCGCAATAAGGCAGTAGATGCCAAACAGGTACCAGCGACCGTGCTCCAGCCATCGGCTGAGCCATCTTAAGGCAAGCAGCCCGGCGAAAAAAGCGAGAACCGCACCGAGCAGGCTAGGAAACGCAGCCGACGCCAGGCCGGCGGTTCCGGTGATGTGCTCAGCACGCACCAGCCGCATCGCCTCGCGGGCAACTACCGGTGGGGTGAGAACGACAGCCAGCGCGAAACTGAACGTCTCCGCCCGCGACTTCGCCAGCCCGGCGAGCATCCCCGCAGAGATAGTTGCGCCGGAACGCGAAAACCCTCGAAACGGCAAGCAAAGTCCCTGCACAATCCCGATGATCCCGGCGTGTTTGGCGTTGAGTTCATTCGTCTTGTCGGTCGTGCTTCGCCTGTCGGCAATGCCTGCAATCAGAATCAGGATCCCGGCCGCGGCGAGGGCTGGAGCGATAAGTTCGAGATGGCTGAACAGGTTCTCGATTTCCCCGTGGGGGATACCTCGAAAAGCTGTTTTTTCAATAATCTTGATAATGACGCCCCCGAACACTCCCGTAAGGACAGTCGCCAGGACTACGAGTCCGGCAAATCTTTTGAAAGCCGCCATACTCTGAAAGTACGCGTCTCGCCACTGGCTCCAAAAATAGACGATCACCGCAAACATGGTTCCCGTGTGCAGCATGACCAGAAGCAGGGTCATCGGGGGCGACGAGGGATCAAGCCCCAGCAGCTTCTCGGCTACTACCACATGTGCGGAGCTTGATACTGGAAGCAGTTCCGCTAGTCCCTGAATGATGGCAAGCAGGACAACATGCCAGAGTGACATGCAGCGATTCTAACCCACACTCGCCGGGCGATAACCGCTCATTGGATTGTATTACCGTATGTTGGAATGTCTTGCTCGATCAAATACAGCAGAGCCTGGGCTCGCGCGCCCCAGTCCGTCTGTGCATATTGGCCAGCGATCTGGTGTGTCAGGGCGGTGGCTTTGTTCTTCGCGCCGGCAGAGCGGCTGGCGTTGCCATCATCCTTATACATCTGGATCAGCGCCGCCTGGCGCCACGCGGCCTCGTAAAGCGCCTCGGCTGCCTTGGGTGACTGCGGGTGCTCGCGCACATACTTCTCGTAGATGTCTGTTTCCTTCTCCGGACACTTGGTGTCGCCGGCCCAGTCGCCGCACACTTTGTTCTCGATCAGATGGTAGGCCGCCAGATCGGCCCATTTGGAGCCGGGAAATTTCTTGATGACCTCACGCATCCAGTCCTCATCGATCTGGGCTCGCATGAGGGGATCGCGCTGCCTGGCGGAGCGGCGCGTATTGACGTCGACCGCATCCAGTTGCCAGCGGATGTCGGCGGCGCGGTACAGCGACTCTCCCGCCAAGGGCGAGCGTGGAAAGTACTCGGCCATGCGGTAGTAAAGGCGCATCGCATCCTTGTCCGCGCCCTTGCGCCCATAGCGCCGGCTGCCTTCGGCCTCCGAGTCTGCGCCCGCGCCAAAAACGATCTTGTCGCCTTCCGCAGTGGAAGTGCGCACCACACCCTTGTCCAAAATCCAGCCGGTGACGTTGCCGTCCACTTGCGTGATGTGCAACCACTCGCGGCTCGTCTCCAGGATCGCTACTTCTTGCCCGCGCGCCAGGTTCGCCATGCGAGTGGAACCCGTGTCCGGGGAGATGTAGATATACGCTTCCCGCACGATGATGGCGCGCTCGGCTGGCGCGGCGTGGAGGGGTGGGACAAGCAGCGCCAGCAGCGTTACGACCAGCAACCACCTAAAATTGTCATCCCGAGCGAGCCGAGGGACCTTGTGCTTCGAAAACCGGGATTCAAGCGCAAGGTCCCTCGACTCGCGCCCCTCTCGCTGCGCTCGTGTCGCACTTCGCTCGGGATGACAATTCTGACGTGGATGCATCACTTCATCCCAGTAACAGCGCCGGTCTCGAACATCTGCTCAGCCTTGACGATGGTGATGTTCTCGCGCGCGAGGTTCAGCTTGTACGCCTTCCACTCTTCGTCCTGGGCAAGCATCTTTTGCTTTTCCGGCGGGACAGGCTCAGAGATGTGGTACTCCTCGCGCGTCTTCGACTGAACGTTTGTGTCCCCGGCAATATCGTCCGCAAGTTTCTGCGCCACACTCTCGTTGGTCACGATCACGTACTTGAGATTCGCGGACTGGAGATACTTCTTGATTGCCACGTTCACCTGATCCGGCGTCACCCTGTCGAGGTTGGCCAGCATCTCCGCCAGATAGCCGTGGTCCTTCATGCCGTAAAACATGTCGTCGAGGCGGTAACCAAGTTGCCGGCCCTTGCTGTCGGCATAATTAAGGTAGAGCGTACGCGCTTTCTGCTTGGCCGCCTCCACCTGCTCGGGCGTCATTCCGTGCTTGATGAAGTTGTCCAGCTCCCACGTCATGGCCTTGAGCATGAAGTGCGCGTACTGGTGCGACACCGGACGGACCCACATGCTGAAGTACTGCTGCTGGCGCGGCGTGCCCGGCGGCGGAAAAAGCGTGAATGGCCGGGCGGCGTAATACTCGATATAAGAGTAGTCGCCGTAGTTGTATCCACGATCTTCACGGATGTCTTTATAGAGCCGGCCGAAGTCGTCGCGATGCAAGCCCAGAAAAACATTGGCCACGAAAAGCGGCCAGTAATCCGGATCGCCACGCCGTAGTGGGATTGGAAAGCCAAGGTGCAATCCCGTGGCGATGGTATTTGGCTGGGTGATGATCAGCAGGCGGCGGCCAGCCGGTGTGCTGGCGTGTGACGACGGAGATCCGGGCAAGCTGTCCGTGCTCGAGGGTAACGACGAGAGCAGCAGCCTCAGCGCCGCCGGCTCGGTGATGCTGGCGGCGACGAACATGTTCAGCCCCTGGTAGTGCATATTGTAATAAGCGTGCAGGTCGTTGCGGTTCACCGCCTGCAATCCCGCGACCGTACCTTGCGTGAGATGGCCGAGCGGCGTGCCTTGGAACACCCAGTCATCAAGCGCCAGCAGCCCCAGTTGCTCCTGCTGCTCGAAGCGTAGATTGGATCGGATCGCAACCAACGCCTCTTTGCGCACACGCTCCAGCTCGGACTGGAGGAAGAGCGGCTGCGTGAGCATCGGCTTCAGCACTCCCGATACAAACTGCGGAAATGCGTCACGCGGCACGGTCATGCTGAAGACAGTGGTTTCCTTCTCCACCCGAACTTGCGGATATGCTCCTTCTCCCCACGGCCGCGTGATTTCCGCGAGCTTTTCTTTTGTGACTGGATTCCTGGGGTCGCCAAAACCACCTTCGAGCATCATTCTGCCCACCAGGCTGGCCGTGCCTTCTTTTCCCCGCCCATCCTCCGCGGAGCCGGCGCGCACCATGATCTGCACTTCGTACAGGGGCGAAGGCGAAGCCAGCGTGACGATGTTCGGTGGGAGTTCGGCCGGCGGTAACAGCTTGTGCGGCGGAATCGCTTGCTGCGCCATTGTGGAACTCGCCACAACTGTGAGCAAGAAGAAGAAGACCGCCAGTACCGTCATCACTCGGTACTCGCCACTCGGTACTCGGTACTCGGCGCCCATCAGTGACCGTCCGCCTTCTTAGGCGCGGCCTCTGGCTGCTGCTGGCCATGCCACAGCGTGCAGACCAGCCGTCCATCACGCGTGAAATACTTGGTGGCGTAGTCGTCGATGTCGGCGGGCTGCAGCTCGTCAACCGACTGCAGCACCGCATCCAGGACATGCGCATCCCGGTTGAATCGATAGAAAGTAGCCAGGCTCTGTGCGATATGGTCGGTGGTGTCCCAGCCGGCAAGAAAATCATTCTTCACTCTGCTCTTGAGCACTTCCAGCGTCTTGGCCGCGTTGGGCTCCAGGGAGAAATTTTTCAGCGCTTCGGTGCCGCCGATGATGTCATAGCGCACCTCGTCCACGTACTTCGTGCCTTCTTTCTGGAAGCGCTCCAGGCTGAGCTCGGCGCCCAGCAGCATCCAGTGCGGGTCGGTCGAGAGGGGCGACACATAAGTCGCGAACGAGGTCACCGATTGTTTCTGGTAGCGCAGTTTCTGGTAGAGGGGCGCCGAGCGTGAGGTCAGCAGTTCGTCCAGCACCAGCGCGACCGCCGACTCGGGTGTGCCGGGATTGAACGCCGGCGTGCGATACGCCACCACTAGCCGCGGCGCTACCTCGGCGTCCCAATCCACGTGCACCGGCCTGTGTTCCTTGGGCTCGGTTGGCACTGGGATCTTCGGCGTGGGCACCGGCTTCCAATCGGCATATGCCTTCTCGATCGCTGGGAAGAGCTTGTGCGGGTTTACGTCGCCCACCACGATCAGGGCCACATTGTTGGGCGTGTAATAGTTGTGGAAGAACTGCCAGGCTGCGTCCCAGGCCTGCGGCATCTTCTCCACGTCGTCGAGATATCCGATCACCGTGTGCCCGTAGGGATGGTGAGGGAAGGCAATCGGCGACATCTGCTCAATCATCTTCTGCGCCGGAAAAGAATAGATCCGCCGATACTCTCCCAACACTGCTCCCGCTTCCACCTGGAAAGTCTTCTGGTCCATTTTCAGCCCTTTGAAGCGCGAAGCCTCGAGCTCGATCACGCCAGGCGCCGGCCCTTGCGGCGTGGCGACCGGCCCTATCAGATTCTGCGCGAAGGTGAACGGGTGGTAGAAAGTGAAATCGTAGGTGGTGAAAGCGTTGTTGTAGGAACCCAGGCGGTTCATCATCGCCTGATAACCGCCGGCGACACCGTCATACTCGTGGCGGAACATGATGTGCTCGAACAGGTGCGCCAGCCCAGTCTTGCCCTTCTCCGTCTCGTTGCGTGACCCGGCGAACACCGGCGTCGTGTAGCTCACCATGTCCTTGAACTCAGGAGTGGGAACGATCAGGATGTGCAGCCCGTTGGCCAGTGTTCTCTCGTAGATGGGATAAGGAAAAAACTTGGCGGGCGGCTTTTCGGGCTTGTGCGCCAGCACGCTGCGCCGCTGCGGGACGACTTGGGCGGCTGCACTCGCGACCAGCAGCAGGCACATGGCAGCCCAGCGGAATGAACCCTTCATCGATCAGGCCTCGAGAGTTGCGTCACGAGTCAGAAGAATTACAGATTCTAATCGCTCGCGATGGTGGCTTCCAGCCAGTCGCCCTCAAGCACAGACGCAAGTAATCGCGCCTCCACGCTGCCGCCGCTGATGATTGCAACGGTCTTGTCGGCACGTGGCAGTTCATCCGAGTGAAAGAAGAATGCCGCGGAGGTGACTGCGCCGCTGGGCTCTGCCACCAGGCGTGCACCCAATGCCAGCCGCCGCATGGCTTCGCGGATTTCGCCCTCGCTGACGGTGATGATGTCGTCCACGTAGCGGCGGATGTGCTCGAAGTTGATTTCGCCAATGTGCTGCGTGCGCAACCCATCGGCCAGCGTGCGGCCTACCTGCTCTCCGGACCAGGCGACAATCTTGCCCGCCCGCAGGCTGGCCTGCGCGTCGGCTGCCAACTCGGGTTCGACGCCGATGACTTTCGCCTGCGGACGAAGCAGCTTCACCGCCGTGGCCACGCCGCTGACCAGCCCTCCGCCGCCCACGGGCACCAGCACAAGTTCGACATCGGGCAGGTCTTCGACAATCTCGAGGCCGATTGTGCCTTGTCCGGCGATGATCTTCTCATCGTTGAATGGTGGGATGATGACGTATCCGTGCTGCGCCGCTAGTTCTTCCGCCTTGCGCTGACGTTCGGCGCTGCTTGGCCCCACCGGAACGACTTCCGCTCCGAGGGCCTTCGTAGCTTCGATCTTGATGACCGGCGCGCTACGCGGCATTACCACGACAGCTTTCGCGCCGATTGCCCGCGCCGAGTACGCTACGCCTTGTGCATGATTGCCGCTGGAGTAGGTGATGACGCCGCGCCGCCGCTCATCATCCGAGAGCGAAGCAATCTTGTTATAAGCGCCGCGCAGCTTGAACGAGCCGATAGGCTGCAAGCTTTCCGGCTTGAACCACAGGCGGCGGCCGTCAGCTTCATGCGCGACCAGCGGCGTACGCGCGGCAATGCCGCGCAATCGGTGATGAGCCTGCCGAATGTCGTCTAGGGTGACGATCGTTGCTCTCCGTCAAATCTCCAAAATCACCGGCATGATCAGCGGCCGGCGCGAGGTGTTCTTGGCGATGTAGCGCTTCAGCTCCTGGCGAATCTTCTCCTTCATCACGCCCCAATCGCCTTTTTCTTCTTTGCTCGATTGCTCCAGGGTCTCGATGACCAATTGACGGGCCTCATCCATGAAACCGTTTTCCGCGCCCGCCGGTGCGAAGCCGCGGCTGACAATCTCCGGCACCGATTCAACTTTCCCGCTCAGCTTGTTGATGGCGATGATGGCCAGCACCATGCCGTCTTCGCTCAGCAAGCGGCGGTCGCGGATCACCAGGTCTTCAACCACGTCGGTGCGCGAGCCGGAATCGATGCACACGCGTCCTACGGCGACTTCTCCTGTCTTGCGCGCGCCTAACTCGTCGAATTCCAGCACGTCGCCGCTCTCCAGCATGATCACCTTGCCGACGGCGCCGTGCATCGAGGCCGCCAGCTCGCTGTGCCGCCGCAGTTGCCGATATTCGCCGTGGATGGGTATGAAGTATCGCGGCTTCACCAGGTTGATGATCAGCTTCAGTTCCTCCTGGCTGCCGTGGCCGCTCACGTGAATGGGCGGTTGCGATCCGTCTTCGTAGACCACCACCGCCTGCCGGCGATAGAGGTGGTCGATCATGCGGTAGATGGCTTTTTCATTTCCCGGAATGATGCGCGAGCTGAGCACCACGGTGTCGTCGCGCTCGATCTTCACGTGCTTGTGGCTGTCCACCGCGGTGCGGGAAAGCGCCGACATGGGCTCGCCCTGGCTGCCGCTGATCAGCACGCAGACGCGCTCGGGCGGGAAGTCCTTCACCTGCCCGGGATGAATCAGCACCCCGTCGGGGATTTCGATGTATCCCAGGTCCTGCGCGATCTCCGCCGACTCGTTCATCGAGCGCCCCACCAGCGCGACTTTGCGGTTGTACTCGAAGGCGGTGTCGATGGTGAGCTTCATGCGGTGGATGGACGACGAAAAGCAGCAGACGAAGAGCCGCCGCTCGGCCCGCGAGAACACTTCTTCGAACTTCCGCCGCACCGCGCGCTCGCTGGGCGTGTAGCCGCTGCGCTCGACGTTGGTCGAATCCTGGAAGAGCGCCAGCACGCCGTCCTTGCCGTACTCGGCGAAGGTATGCAGGTCGAAGAGCCGGTTGTCGGTGGGCGTGGGGTCAACCTTGAAGTCGCCGGTGTGGATCACCACTCCCAGCGGCGTGTGGATGGCCAGCGACACGCAATCCACCAGGCTGTGCGTCACCTGGATGGGGTGGATGGTGAACGGCCCGATCTTCACGCGCTCGCCGGCGCGGATCTCGATCAGCTTGGCGTCGTCCAGCAGGCCGTGCTCTTCCAGCTTGTTCTCGACGTAGGCGAGCGTGAACTCGGTGCCGTACACCGGCACGTTCAGTTCGCTCAGCACCCAGGGCAGCGCCCCGATGTGGTCCTCGTGGCCGTGGGTAAGCACGATGGCGCGGACTTTGTCGCGGTTCTCGGTGAGGTAGGTGATGTCGGGGACGACGATGTCCACGCCCAGCAGCTCGGCCTCGGGAAACATCATGCCGGCATCGACGACAATGATGTCATCGCCCCAGCGGAAGGCCATGCAGTTCATGCCGAACTCGCCTAGACCTCCCAGGGGCACGACTTGGAGTTTGCCTGCTGGCATGGAGAACAGTTGATGCTAG
>CAVTEQ010000008.1:0-240745 GCA_963733935.1 uncultured Acidobacteriota bacterium | reverse complement strand
AATCCGCCGAGGAGCGCTGCGACCGCCCTTGTTGCTTGCAACTGTGCCCTGTCGGGGAACGGCCCGATTGGGGCACGGTGGCAAAGCCACGGTCAATGAACACTCGGAATGCGCCGTCGGCGCTGATCAGGAGAGCCGTCGTCGGATCCACCAAAAGCACAGGGCTACAAGAACGATTGCAGCTCCGACGAAGATCGCAGTCTCGTACCACTGAAACGCCCAGTAGCGGCTCCCCGGCTGGTAGGTCACAAGCTCGTGGAATTTGGCGCCAACCCTGGCCGCGCACTGTGAGAAGTTCACATTTGGATTGCGCGTCGGACCAGCAGTGGCAATACCGGTACCGCCCGCGCCGCTGTTCGCAGGTGATGCACCTGGATCGGAGAACATGGAGGGACAGGCCCTTTGGAGGAACTGCACCGTCGGGGCTTGCCCAGCATTGTTGACGACCTCATTGGCGAAGATCCACGCATTCGGGACATCAGCGGGCTGGACATAGGAAAGGCCGGTTGGGGTTTGTTGAATTCCAGCGCCAAAGACATCGTGGAGTGCGATGACACTCTTCACCGGCGCCGTGAAGTGCGGTCGCAGCCACGATGCGACGGCGACACGGGCACCGATGAACGCCGCCAGGGTCGTCGCCATTGCTGGCAATGTCCTCCGGATGAGCAACCCGGCAGTGACGCCGAGGGCAAAGGCAAATGCCGCGTACCCGATTGCCACGATGCCGCGCTCGTCGAAGACGGCGGGAACGAGGCGATTCATGTTCACTTTGTCGATTGGGCTGAACCACCAGGTGACGAGAAGGGACAACAGCCCTGCCACAGCGACGCTGGCAAATCCGATCATCGCGAACCGGACGCCGAGCCAACGCGAGCGGGAAGATCCCTGTGTCCACGCGAGCCTCCACGTTCCCATCTCGAACTCGCGGGCTAGGAGTGGAGCTCCCCAGAAGATCCCTATTGCCGCTGGTGTCGCGATCAACAGCGCCGATGCCGCGTTCTGTAGGGGTCCGTACGTGCCGAGGAACTCGCTCTTGGCCGCTGAACAGTCTGACGTCGCGTGACAGCTCGCCACCGTGGTGTCGTAGAGGTGGGCGAGATGAGTACCGGTGATGGTCAGCGCGATGGCGACCACCACCAGGGCCGCTGCAGCAATCGCCGCCGGAACTCGGAACTGACGCCAGCTGGCCCAGATCACGAAGACTCCAGGGCTTGGAGTCGCTGGGCAGAACCGGCGGTGGGGTCCTCGATGTAGGCGAGAACAATCTCCTCGAGCGTGGCCTCTCGGACGTCCCATAGTGGATTGAGCACGGCGGGCGGCTCACGGACCAGCAGAGTGATCTGGCGGTTGGTCTGACTGGACCGCACGACCGTGCCTACAGCTCCCAGATGAGACACGTCGTCGTGCGCCCCGATCATCACCTTGTGGGAAGCCAAGAGCTCCTCGATGTCCTGTGCGATCTGGACTCGCGAAGCAGACAGGATGATCACAAAGTCACAAACTCGTTCCAAGTCGGCGAGGACGTGCGAAGAGAGCACCACGGTGGTGCCCTCGCTGGCCACGACGTCCATCAGCGTCGAGAAGAAACCGACACGAGCCAGAGGGTCGAGCCGACTCACTGGTTCGTCTAGGAGGAGGAGCCCGGGATGCTTGGAGAGGCAGAGAGAAAGTGCAACTTCGGTCTGTTGGCCACCCGAAAGCGTCCCTGCCTTACGGTCGAGGGCAATCCCGAGGGCGTCGAGCCGGCGCACTGCATCTGTATCGTTCCAGCGAACATTGGTGTGCTTCCCATACCGGAGGAGGTCGCGGACCGAAAAGTTCTTGTAAAGCGGTTGGTCTTGGGCCAAGAAGCCGACGTCAGGCAAACTGCGAGCGCGGGCATCGTCTGGGGGTTGCCCAAACGTCCGCACCGTTCCCGACGTCGGACTGAGCAGCCCAGCAGCCAACTGGAGGAGAGTCGTCTTTCCAGCGCCATTTGGTCCAACCAGTGCCGCCACTCGACCCTCCGGCAGTCGGAGCGAGCAGTCCTGCAGAGCCCAGGTGTTGCGGTACCGCTTCCCAAGCCGGTTGGCCTCAAGAGCAGCCGTGCTGCTCACGGACCCCCTCGGCCGCGCTGTTCTTTTCGTGGAGCACCGAGTCGATCAGGGCTTTGATGGCGTCCTCGTCGAATCCGGACTTCCGAGCGTCGGCGAGCCAAGACGCCAGCCGCTTGCGAAGCCGAAGCTGGTCCGAAGGCGAGGTGGATGACAACGAACGAAGTACGAACGTCCCTTGGCCAGGACGGCCTTCAACGAGACCCTGTTGCTCGAGCTCCTTATAGGCCTTGAGCACCGTATTGGGATTGATGGCGATCGACGCCACTACCTCACGGACCGTCGGCAGTTGGTCGCCGGGGTTGAGAATGCCGAGACGGAGTGCCTGGCGTACCTGATCCGCCAGCTGGCGGTAGGTGGCAACTCCTGACCCGGGATCCAGTCTGAACTCCATGCGCCGCACCTCCAGAAACGTGTCGTTTATCTATGTACATAAGACATTAGATAGCCTCTGAGTGCGAGTCAAGGGCACCAAAGTCGCCGCCTCATGCTGGGGCTCCACGGGTCGCGCATATCCGCCAAGGTCCAAGCGACTGGCCCGGGGCGCTACTTCTTGCCAGCCCGGACTGCCCAGATCGACCGGGCAAAGGACACGATCCTCCCGCTGACGTGGGGCATGCGCTTGCTGCAGGAAGCAGTCCGGGTCGCAGCTGACCGGGTCCCTCACCGACGTCGCTTCAAATCTGTGTCGATGACTATGACCGCCACCTTCGGGTTCGGCGCCCGAAGGACTCGGTCCCGCAGCTCGGGTTCTGCTCCGTCACGCCTCCAACATGCTCCACTTCGGTTCCGGCTGGCGGTCTAGCCCGAGGAGTGATACCCGAAGGCCGGCACCTCTCTGTAGGAGCGATGTATCGGTATTGCGATAGCTGTGATATCCTTGATCCAGTTCTTCCCTTCAGCTCGGAGGTGTCGGCCTAAGGATGTCGGAATCTGCGTCAGGCATCTCGAGGAAGGGCCGCGCCGAGCTCGCAGCTGTGCTCGGTTCGGGCAAGAGGTTCATCACGCCCGCTCTCGTCACCGACGCTCTGGGGGTCGATGCTGACTCGGCATCCAAGCGCCTCTCCCGCTGGGCCGCAGATGGTTGGGTTCGCCGAGTCCGCCGCGGCATGTACATCGGAGTACCCGTCGACGCCGCTAACCCCGCCACGTGGTCGGAAGACGCCTTGATCGTGGCCGCTGCGGTGTGGGCTCCGTGCTACTTCACCGGCTGGACGTCGGCCAGCTACTGGGCGCTAACCGATCAGGTGTTCCGCACGACCGTCCTCAAGACGACCACCAGGGTCCGTTCTTCGAACGTCAGCCTCCTCGACCACGCCTATTTGGTCGCCCACGCGTCCGAATCCGCCCTGAGCTGGGGAACCAAGAGCCAGTGGCACGACGGGACCCGACTTCGCTTTGCCGACCCAGCGCGGACCGTGATCGATGCTCTCGATGACCCAAGACTCGCTGGCGGCATCCGCCACGTAGCTGAGATCACCGATGCTTATTTCAATGAGCACGATCCCCTCACCCTCATCGACTACGGCGACCGCCTCGGGAACCGAGCTGTCTTCAAGCGCCTCGGCTACATCGTCGAAGCACTCGGTCGCGACCGACCTGATCTGATCACCGCCTGCCGAGCACGCGTCTCTGCCGGCGTCTCTCCCCTCGATCCGCAGGGACCCAAAGGCGGTCGCCGGTTGATGCGTTGGGGTCTGCGAGTCAACGTCACACTCGCCCCTGTGGAGCCAGCGTGATCCCCAAGCGCGACCTCCAACAGCTCCGCGCCGAATGGACCCTCGATATCGGCGTGATCGAGAAGGACTACGTCCTCGGCTGGCTGCTGGCGGGGATTGCACAACACTCCGCCCTTGCCGAGACGTGGATATTCAAGGGCGGAACGTGCCTTCGTAAGTGCTACTACGAGACGTTCCGGTTCTCCGAAGACCTTGACTTCACTGTTATTGATGGCGGTCCCGACGACCCAGACGATCTGCGGCGCATCTTCGGGGAGATTGCCGAATGGCTCCGGGAGGAATCAGGAATCGAGCTAACGCTCGACGACCATTCATTCCAACGCAGACAGAACCGGCGAGGTAAACCCACGACCCAGGGAAGAATCGCCTACCAAGGGCCGAACCCACAACCGACGTCACCCAAAGTGAAGCTCGACATCACCACCGATGAACTCCTCGTCGAGCGTCCCGAACTGCGACTCATTGGACACCCCTACAGCGATGCGCCTCTACCAGCAGAAGCCGTGCTGTGTTATTCGCTCACCGAATTGTTCGGAGAAAAGCTGCGAGCTCTGGCGGAACGCTGCCGCCCGCGTGACCTCTACGACGTGGTCCATATGCACCGCCACCCAGATCTCATCGGCATGAACCAAGCGGTGAACACCGTGCTGGTCCGCAAGTGCAGCCACGCCGAGATCGACGTGCCGACCATCGAGACCATCCGCACGTCGCCGTTCCGAGAAGAGATCGAAGGCGAGTGGGAGAACATGCTCGGCCACCAACTCCCCCAGCCGCTGCCACCCTTCGACGACTTCTGGTCGACCCTCGACGATGTTTTCGGCTGGCTCGCAGGCACCCTGCGCATCGTTGAGCTACCCCGAGCTTCGCTCGGCAAATTGGACCCCGACTGGGAAGCGCCCAAGGCCATCACGTCGTGGAGGCGCGGCGTACCTCTCGAGTTGCTCCGCTATGCCGGCGTCAATCGGCTGAAGGTCGACATCGACTACCGGGCCGAGAACGGGCGATGGGGATCACGGCGAGTCGAGCCGTACGCACTGCGCTACACCCAAGATGGCAACCTGATCCTCTTTGTCGTCAACGACCATGGACAGCTTCGGAGCTACCGAGTCGACCGCATCGCCGGCATCCGTCCAACGACGGCGACCTTCCAGCCCATGTTCCGAGTCGAGTTCTGAATTCATCACCAGACGAGACCGGGCATCTCATCAGAAATTTGGCCAGCTCACATGTCCCCGATTCGCTCGTCACGTGGACCCGGTAAAGACACGTAAAGACACGCCGGGAGAATCTGATCTTCTTGGGGATCCCACCTTAGGCCTCTGACCTGGGCTTTTGGTGGAGGTGATGGGATTCGAACCCACGGCCTCTACATTGCGAATGTCTGGTTCTCGGCGTTATGACCAGGTCCTTTCCGAGGACTTTCCTGGCAGCGGCGTTTCGATCCCCTCAGGTTCCCTCAGGATCCCTCCCCTTCCCGCATCGTAAAGACACGTAAAGACACGCTCGGACAGCGGCTGCGTTCGCTCAAATGAGCCTCGCGGTCGGAGCGGTCAGCCCGAAACGCGCGCGCGTCACCCACTCAGGAGCGGCCCGATCCAGCGCTCGCTGCCTGCCAGCCCGTCGGGATGGTCGTGCAGCACCTTCTCGATTGCACCCGCGAGCGCGGTGACGGCAGCGCGACTGCGGGTCCGCGTCGAGGGCACCAAGATCAGGCCCCCATGCGTCCGTCCCTGTGCAAGCTGCTGGGCGGCGAGGGGCCGAAAGTCCTTGATGTTGTTGGTGACTACGGCGCGCCCTTCGCCCGTCGCCACCTCGAGGATGGTCGAGTCGATACTTCCGACGAGATCGACGCGCTCGGCGACAGCGACGGCGTCATAGCCCGCCTCGCGCAACAGCACTGCGATCTGCGGTGAGAGCTGCTCGTCCAGAAGAGCCTTCACACACGAAGTGCTTGCTCACCTGCGGCGGCCGCGGCGCGACCCCGCTCGTACTCGGACTCATTGGTTTCGATCTCCATGTCGATCTCGTCGCGGTACTCGCCGTAGTAGGCCGCGGCGGCTTCCACCAGTCCGGCTGGGACCTGTAAGTACTGTGCTGCCAGTGGGATCGACCCGTCGTTGTCTCGGAGGGTGGCGACGACCTCCCAAACATCGAGCCCGCGGCCGATCAGGCTGGCACGTCGCCCGCTGGGTCCATCGAGAAAATGAATCAGTGGATGCATGTCGTGCCGGAGCCCCTCCTCGACGTAGCGCTGGGCCAGGGTTCGCTCCGGCAGATGGGCGCGGTGGGCCCGCTCGGACAGTCGCTGTTTCGTGCCGGGTGCGAGCCGCAAGGTGTAGTGATCAGCCATGTGCAATAGTGTACCACTGCGCGTGCCACTGCGTGCCACTACGTGGTACGCTATTAGCATCGGCTACACGGCACGCACTCGCCGAGTCCAGGCCGGGGCGCCGCCAGCCAACCTCGGGGGGTGGCCAGCGCAGGACGGCGAGACCACAGTAGGGAGCACGTGCCGAACAGGGGCTTCTTGTCGGGCATCGGCAACGCTGGACTCAAGCTGGGGGGCGGGCACAAGTGGCTCGGGCTCAGCCGTGATTGACCGCCGCCGGTCCGAGCTGATCTCTTCGGGTCCGTCCGGAGTCCCGGATCGTGATGAACCGGTATCGACATCCCATCACCTGTTCGCTTGGCCACGCTTGATCGACGTGGTCCCTTCGGGCGTCACACCAGGGTCATAGTCTCTACGCAACTCGGGCATGGGCATCAGGTCACCACCCGAGTTCCCTGAGGTGGCATAAGCATGACGATTTGACGAGATAGACCAGCTTCGTACGCACCATCCGGCCTGGGCGCTCCTGCGGTCGAACAACGCGGCACTCGTTCTGAGCTTCCTCGGGCGCGTGTTCGTGGACCACAACGCCGGAGACATCGCCGCGTCGGTATTGGCAAGTGAACTTGACGAGGAGCTGTATGCATTGAACCAGCGCCTCGGCGAGGAGAGGTTCCCGAAGCCGGCATCCGAGTATCTGGACGATTGGGCTTCACCGGACCACGGGCTGGCTGCGGAAGTTCTACCCGCCGGGCTCCGACGAGGCCCGATTCGACCTCGTCCCAGCGGTCGAAAAGGCGCTGCGATGGGTGGGCGACCTTCGCGCCAGGGAGTTCATCGGTACCGAGTCCCGCCTGAACACCATTTTCGAGTTGCTCCGCCAGATGGTCTTCGGCGCGGAGAACGATCCGGATCGCCGGTTGGTCGAGCTGCGGCGTCGCCGGGCCGAGCTCGACGAGGAGATCGCCCGAGCCGAGCGGGGCGAGGTGACGGTGCTCGACCCGGTGAGCCAGCGCGACCGCTACCAGCAGTTCTCTCGCACGGCCCGCGAGCTGCTGTCGGATTTCCGCGAGGTAGAGGAGAACTTCCGGCGCCTCGACCGCAACCTGCGCCAGCAGATCGCCGGCTGGACCGGATCCAAGGGCGCCCTCCTCGACGAGGCGCTGGGCAGCCGCAACAGCATCGCCGAATCCGACCAGGGCCGAGCTTCCAGGCGTTCTACGACTTCTTGCTCTCCCACCAGCGCCAAGCCGAGCTGACCGATCTGCTCGAGCGACTACGGCGAGATCGACGAGATCAGCGACCAGGACGAGCGGCTGGCCCGCATCCATTTCGACTGGATCGACGCCAGCGAGCGGACCCAGGCCACGGTCCGGCTGCTCTCCGAGCAGCTTCGCCGCTTCCTCGACGACCAGGTGTGGCTGGAGAACCGCCGGGTCTTCGACCTGCTGCGCAGCATTGAGGCCAAGGCCCTCGCAGGTCCGGGACCTCCGCAACCCGGTGACCATGGAGATGGACGACACCGCTGTGTCGGTCGGACTGCCGACCGAGCGACCCATGTACCGCCGCCCGACTGTCACGCCATCGACAGCGCTCAGGTGCAAGCAGGGTTCGACGACTTCGACTCGTCGGCCCTGGTGAGCCAGATGTACATCGACCGCGACGACCTGCTCCGTCGGGTGCTGGGCACGCTGGGGCCGCGGGACCAGGTCGGCCTCGGGAGGTCGTGGCCGGGGCCCCGCTCGAGCAGGGACTTGCCGAGCTGATCGGCTACCTCTCGCTGACCGAGCCGGGCCTGGCGGTCGTTTTCGACGAGCAGCAGCGGGAGCAGATCGCTTGGACGCGCCGAGGAGGTCGAGCGGGTCGCCGAGCTACCGCAGGGTCAGCTTCAGCCGCGACCGGATGGAGACCTCGTGATCGACGACCGTGGCCGGATCGCCTCCGGCCCGTCGGACCTGTCGGTCGTGGTCATCCACCTGTGAAGGGGCCCGTCTACCGCGACACCCACGAGAAGCCCTGGGCCCTCCTGCTCGACCTGCGCACTCAGGTCGGCGACTACGTGGCGGTGCTCGGGCCTCCAGGTGCTGGTCGACGAGGCCGAGGGTACGCCTACCTGCGCAGCCTCCCGGCCGACGACGAGGCCGTCGAGTTGCCCCGGCTGGTCGCCCGGCGGCCCCTGTCCTTCCACGTCAGCGTGCTCCTGGCCCTGCTGCGCAAGCGGCTGGCCGAGTTCGACGCCAGCAGCTCCGAGACCCGGCTGGTGCTGAGCCGCGAGCAGATCGTCGAGATGCTCCGGCTGTACCTGCCGGACGTCGACCAACGAGGCCCGCCTGGTGGACAGCATCGACGCCCACATCAACCGGGTGGTGGAGATGGGGTTCCTCCGCCGCCTGCGCGGCCAGGAGGATCTCTTCGAGGTCCGCCGCATCCTCAAGGCGTACGTCGACGGGCAGTGGCTCGCGGAGTTCGACGCCCGGCTCGACGAGTACCTCGACGAGCTGGCCGGATCGGGGAGCGAAGGCTGATGTCGTCGGCGCTGTTCAACCTCATGGACCTCGACGGCATGCAGCCGGACCGGCTGCCGGGCTGTCGGCTGCAGCGGCTCGAGGTCTACAACTGGGGCACGTTCGACAAGAATGTCTGGACCTTCGACATCGGGCGGCCGCAACGCCCTGCTCACCGGCGACATCGGCTCCGGCAAGTCGACCCTGGTCGACGCCATCACCACGCTGCTGCTCCCCGCCCACAAGATCTCCTACAACCGGGCGGCCGGCGCCGAAACGCGAGAGCGGGACCTGCGGTCCTACGTGGAAGGGCACTACAAGTCCGAGCGCAACGAGACCACCGGAGCGTCCCGCCCGGTGGGCCTGCGTGACACCCGCCATTTCTCCGTGATCCTCGGCATATTCGCCAACGTCGACTTCGGCACCACGGTCACCCTGGCCCAGGTGTTCCGGACCCGGGAGCCAGCCAGGGCCAGCCCGAGCGGTTCTTCGTCGTCGCCGACACCGCCCTGTCCATCACGCGCCAACTTCTCCGACTTCGGGACCGAGCTCGCCGGCCTCAAGCGCCGGCTCCGCGACATCGGGTGCGCGTACCTACGACACCTTCCCCGACTACGGCAAGGACTTCCGGCGCCGCCTCGGCATCGAGTCCGAACAGGCCATGGAGCTGTTCCACCAGACCGTGTCGATGAAGGCGGTCGACAACCTCAACGACTTCGTCCGCAGCCACATGCTCGAGCCATTCGATACCAAGGCCCACATCGACTCTCTCGTCGAGCACTTCGACAACCTCACCCAGGCGCATGAGGCCGTGGTGCGGGCCCGCAACCAGCTCGAACTGCTTGGAGCCGATGATGGTCGCCCTTGACTCCTACGACGAGCTGAGCGACCGGCTCGCCGAAATCGGCCGCCAGCAGGAGGCCCTGCCCTACTACTTCGCCGAGCGCACCCGCTCGCTGTACGGCCGGCGGATCGACGAGCTCACGGCGCTGCTCGAGGAGATCGACACCGAACTGGCAGCGCAGAACTCCGCCCTGAGAGGGCTGCGCACCGATGAGACCAGCCTCAACATCCAGATCGCCGGCAACGGTGGCGACCGGCTGGCGGCCATCGGAGACGAGATCGAGCGCCACCAGCAGGAGAAACCCCGCCGTCAGGAGAGGCTCGAGCGCTTCAACGCTGTCGTTGGAGGGGGCAGGCCTCGACAGGATCGGCAACGCCGTGCAGTTCGCCGCCGCCAGGGAGCAGGCGGCGGTCCGCCGGACCGAGATTGAGCGGGAGCAAGCGGAGGTCCAGAACCGTCTTACCGAGCGAACGTTTCGACCTGCGCAAAGTCGATGAGGACGCCAAGGCGATCAACGCCGAACTGCGCAGCCTCCAATCCCGCCCCACCAATCTGCCCAGCAGCAGCCTGGAGCTGCGGGCCGGGCTGTGCGCCGACCTTGACATCGACCCCGACGAGCTCCCCTTCGCCGGCGAGCTGATCCAGGTCCGCGCGGAAGCCTCCGAATGGGAAGGGGCCGCCGAGCGCGTGCTGCACAGCTTCGCCCTCTCGCTGCTGGTTCCCAACCGGCACTACGAAGCGGTCGCCTCGTGGATCAACGAACGCCACCTCGGAGCTCGGGTCGTCTACTACCGGGTGCCTGCGGTGACGGCTGCGGCATCCGCGCCGGACCGCCGGACGCGGCCACCCGCTGCTCTCGGACATGCTCGAGATCAAGCCCGACTCGGGGTTCGGGACCTGGCTGTCAGGCGAGCTGGGCCGCCGGGCCAACCACGCCTGCGTCGACACCATCGCCGACTTCCGCACCGCGGCCAAGGCGGTCACCCGGGCCGGGCAGATCAAGGACCGGGAACGCCACGAGAAGGACGACCGTCGCCGGATCGACGACCGCCGGGAGTACGTGCTCGGCTGGAGCAACCAGCAGAAGATCGACGCCATGATCGAGCATGCCAAAGCACTCCACCATCGCCAGTCGGGGTTATCGGCGACCGTCGAAGAATTGGCAAAGGCCGAGTCGGCGGTATCCGGGCGGCTGCAGTCGCTCGCCCGCCTCGACGGCTACACAGCCTGGGAAGACCTCGACTGGGAGTCGCTCGTCAACAAGATCGCCGACCTCAATTCGGAGAGGGAGCGGATCCTGGCCGCCTCCAACCAGCTGGCGGCCCTCACCGAGGAGTTGCAGCGGGTCAGGAAGCAGATCGGCGACTTCGACGCAGCACTGGAAGATCTGCAGAAGCAAAAGGGCGGTGCCGAGTCGCAGCAGTTGGCGGCCGAGGCGGAGCTGGCCCGGGTCGACCACATTCTGTCCGACCCGCGGGCGGCCGAAATTGCCGCGGAGACGTTCGACGCGATCGAAGTGCTGGTGGCGTCACAGCTCGGGCAGACGGCTACCGACGCGGCGGCGATCGACCGACACTCATCAGGCCGTTGGCTCGAACCTCCGCGACGAGCAGTCGAGGGCGCTGTCGACGCCAGAATCGGGTCGGGCAGCGGATCATTGCCCTGATGGGCGAGTTCCGGACGTTGTATCCGCAGGAAACGGTCGAGCTCGACGTCTCTGTCGAAGCCGGGACTGAGTACCGCCAGCTCCACCAGCGCGTGGCCGAGGACGACCTGCCCCGATTCGAGCAGGAGTTCAAGGACTACCTCAACCAGAACACCATCCGGGACATCGCCGGCTTCTCCGCCCAGCTCAACAAGCAGGAGAAGCTCATCCGGGACCGGATCGAGACCATCAACGGCTCGCTGGTGGACATCGACTACAACGACGGCCGCTACATCCGCCTCGTTCCCGACCACACTCCAAACACCGATGTGCGGGAGTTCCGGACCGAGCTGCGGGCCTGTACCGACGACGTCGTCGGTGGAGGCCAGAGCGACCAGTACTCGGAGCAGAAGTTCCTACAGGTCAAGCGCATCATCGACCGGTTCAAGGGCCGCGAAGGCATGACCGACCTAGATCGGAACTGGACCCGCAGGGTCACTGATGTGCGGCAGTGGTTCGTGTTCTCCGCCTCCGAGCGCTGGCGCGACGACGACCGCGAGTACGAGCACTACACCGACTCGGCCGGGAAGTCGGGCGGCCAGAAGGAGAAGCTGGCGTACACGATCCTGGCTGCGTCACTGGCATACCAGTTCAAGCTGGACTGGGGGGCGGAGCGCTCCAAGGCGTTCCGCTTCGTGGTCATCGACGAGGCGTTCAGCCGGGGTTCGGAGGTGTCGACCCGCTACGCACTCAGCCTGTTCACCCGGCTCGGGCTGCAGCTGCTGATCGTGACCCCGCTGCAGAAGATCCATGTGATCGAACCACACGTATCGGCGGTCGGTTTCGTCGACAACCCCAACGGCAACTATTCCCGGCTGCAATCCCTCACCATCGCCGAGTACCGTCGCCGCCGCCTCGACCGCGACGGTGGCGAGCCGGAGTCCGTGCCGGCGGCGCAGGGTCTGGGGGCGTGAGATCGTCGACTCAGCGTGAGATGGTCGACTCAGGCGTGGACCGGCGTCGAGCAGCTGGTATCGACACTGCAGAAGCGGTGGGACACCGGCCGGTACCTGCGGGCCTACGCCGCCGATGAGAAGTGGGAGTCGATCACCCTCGGGTCAAGGGTCCCAGCGCGGCGGACCTCTTCGACCACTTCGACGAGGCCCGGAAGTGGGCCGCCGACTTCGAGCGGGATGCCGGCGTCCGGCGGCACCGGGTCAGAGCGATTCTCCGTCGAGTACCGGACGCTCCGAGGCCGCAACCTGGGCGTCAACCGGATACCGGCCCGGATCCGGATCGACTCCTTCGAGCAGCTCTGCGATCTGCTGGACCGGACGAGCGAGGTTCGGGCCCTCGACAGCCTCCTCGAACAGACCCGACAGCGCATCCCGTCCGCCTCGTCATGGGTCGCCGGTCATCCACTGGTCGCTCTGAACTACCGGGACGTCTGGGACAAGGTGCTCACCACCGTGGAGTGGATCACGACCCGTGAGAGCCGTGGCCTCTACCTGCGCCAGATAGACGTCCCGGGCGTGGACACGAAATTCGTGGAGGGGCACCGGAAGCTGCTGGACGAGCTGCTGACCGCTGTTCTGCCACCCGATCGCATCGACCACTCCCGGCCCCGAGCCGACTTCACCCGTCGTTTCGGTTTCCTCGCCAAACCCGGATACACCCGGTTCCGGCTGCTCGGTCGGAACCTGTCGGGATTCCCATCCGGTGTTACCGAGCTGATGCTTCGGACCGATGAACTGGCCGAATTGGCGCCCGATGTCACCACCGCCTTCGTGGTGGAAAACGAGGTGACCTATTTGGCCTTCCCTGAGGTGGCCGACTCAATCGTCGTTTTCGGCTCCGGATTCGCTTTGACCACACTCGGGGACTTGCCGTGGCTGCAGGACACGGAGATCGTCTACTGGGGGGACATCGACACTCACGGCTTCGACATCCTCAACCGCCTTCGAGGTCGTTTCGAATCCGTCCGGTCGATGCTCATGGACGCAGACACGCTCCTCGCCCACGCCGAGCAATGGGTCGTCGAACCCGCCCCGACCAGCCGGGCCCTTCCGTACCTCACCGCCGACGAGGCGTCGCTTTACCGTGACCTCGTAGAGGGACTGCACGGACAGAGCATCCGTCTAGAGCAAGAGCGGGTGCGCTTCTCGTTGCTGCATCAGGCCCTTTCGTCCATCAAACATGGGGTCGGCATACCAGCCAACTCGCGCCGGGACCGGAGCGAGTGATGGACCGGATGGACCGCGAGCAGTTCTTCGCCCGGCTCGCCGCCCTGGACGAGGAGCGCGTGAAGAAGGCGCTGTGGAACCTGTACTGGCGCGGAACGGCAACGGTGCGACAACGCATCGAGGCCGAGCTCGAACCCGACGGTCCGCGTCCACGACGAAAAGAGCCCGAGCCGACCGATCCCGACGGAACGCTCGACGCGGTATGTCAGTTCGTCGCGTTCGCCCGGTCTGGTGCCTACCTCGCAGGCGATCGTCGCGTGAGCCCCCGCGAGCGCACACGTTGGCGCTTCACCTTCCAGCGGCTCGTCAAGGACACTGAGCTAGCCCTCCGTGACGACGACATCGCAGCCGGCACCGAGGCGATGGGGCTGATTATCGATCTGGCCCAGGAGATGCATGGCTACGACTACTTCCGGTCCGAGGACCCCATCGAAGCAGCCCAGTTCGTCGTGTCAGACGAGGTGGCGTTGCTCTGGTCCCGGATTCTCGACCGGTTCGGATTCGCCGAGTTCGCCCGATCGGCCGCGCCCCAGCTCATCCGGTGGGAGTCCGAGTACGGGTGGACCCGAACGGGCTTCGGCCGCGTACGCGTGCAGGAGACCTCGCTTGCCGTCGTGCTCGAGCGCCTTCTTACGGTCCCGGACCACTGGATCACCTTTACCGACCGCTACCTCGACGCGCTCGACGACGTCGCTGGCCATAACTCGGCGAAGGCACCATCTCGCCAACGGGCAAC
This sequence comes from uncultured Acidobacteriota bacterium, assembly GCA_963733935.1. Classification (GTDB taxonomy): domain Bacteria; phylum Acidobacteriota; class Terriglobia; order Terriglobales; family Acidobacteriaceae; genus JAHFUA01. The sequence continues at coordinate 226,612 of CAVTEQ010000008.1, read as the reverse complement.
CGACCAAGGCCGTGAGCGGCGCACTGGCAACCTCGCTGGATGGCATCTCACGCTGCTCGACCGGCTCTTCGGGGGTAGCGCCGAGGATCGCCTCGACCGGCTCGCCGCTCACCCGGCGCTCGGCGGCCCGGATCTGGCCTATTTCCAGGCGCAACTTTCGAGACACCGCGGTGATCCGGCGACCGCGCGCCGCTTGGTGGGCGATGCGCTCGACCGGCTTCCCGGACATCGGGACTACCTCGCCTTGGCGAAGCAGATAGACGCACCGCTGCCGGCTCGAACACGGGAGGTAGCCAGCTCCCGTGTCGAGCGACTAATGGGCGACAGCTGACAGGTAGACCGGCATCCTGAGCCTTGCGCCCGTTCTGCGGCCGCCAACCGCCGGCTCACACACCGCGTGACCTGGCACCAGCTGATACGCGCCCCTTCGGCGAGGAACGCCGTCGGGTCGGAAGTCGCGAACGCAACCTCGACTCTTCCCGAATTCACCGGTTCCTGGAGAACCAGACTTTGTCGATAGAGACACGTAAAGACACGCTCTGCCCAGTTGCACCTCTCACCGTGATGAACATCCCGCTGTCAACTTGTGAGCAGGGCCTTTGGCGAGGACGGTGGGCTCGCATGAACGACCTCTACGACAAACCACGTAGCGCTCAACAGTGCCTCGTGACTTTCAGGGGGTCCCACTTCGCCCGCCAGCTTGATGGGACCACCCCTCCGCCAGTGTGAAGGGACCACCTGTCGGGGTCTTTAGCGTCGGCACCTCGATGATGACTGGCTGGCGTGCAGTGGTCAAGAGCGGCGTCGTCGTCGGGTGGTCCGGGGTGTCGTGGTGCCGACGTCGAGGCCGGGCTTTTGGCGGTGGCGGTAGGACTCGCCGTCGAGGACGAGCTCGTAGGCGGCGGACTGCAGCCGGTCGATGGCGGACTGGGCCAGCAGGGCGTCGGCCATCTGGGCGAGCCACTCGATGGGCTCCCGGTTGGAGGTGACCACGGTGGAGGCGGCCCGGTGGCGTTCGACGATCAGCTCGTAGATGTCGGCGGTGTCGAGGGGGTCGAAGGGCTGCAGGGCGAAGTCGTCGAGGATGAGCAGGTCGACGCGGATGAGCTTGCGGATCTCGGCGTCGTGGCTGTTGTCGAGGCGGGAGGCCCGGAGGCGCTTCGAGCAGCACGTCGGTGCGGCAGAAGATGCACGCTGTAGCGCCGGCGCACGGCGGCGTGGCCGAGGGCGGTGGCCATGAAGGTCTTGCCGACCCCGACCGGTCCCATGATCATGGCGTTGTGGCCGGCGTCGATGAAGCGCAGCGAGCACAGCTCGTCCCAGACCTGGTGGTCGAAGTTGACCTTGGTGGTCTCGTCCCAGTTCTCGAGGCACCATGTCGGGGTCGAGGCCGGCGGTCCGGGCCCGCAGGGCGGCCGAGGTGGTCTCGCGCCGGGTGACCTCGTCGGAGAGCACCAGCTCCAAGAACTCGGCGTGGCCCATGTTCCGTGGCCTTGGCCAGGGCCAGGCGCTCGGGGAGGGTGTCGAGGCAGCGGCCGAGCTTGACCTGGCGCAGCACGCGCCTTGAGCTCGGCGGAGATGGTCGGGGGCGGGGGCGGTCATGCCGACGCTCCCGCTGTGCGGCTCTGCGGCTCGATCGGGTCAGCTCGGGCTCTGGGTCCGCGTCGAGCTGGGAAATGCGAAGTCGGCGTCGGGCCGGACGAAGCGTGCCGGGAGCAGGCGGCCCTGGATCGGCACCGGCTGTCGCGTCGGACTCGGTGGCCCGCTCGAGCATGCGGCCGATGAGCGCGACGTTGAAGGCCTCGGCCTCGAGCCGCCTTGGCACAGGCCGCGTCGACCCGGTCGGGTCCCCACTTCTTGACCAGGCCCAACAGGGCGTAGACCTGGCGCATCTTGGTCCACGGCAGCGGGTGGTCGAGCAGCACCGCCGCGTAGGCGCCGATGGCGGGCCCGTGGGCGGCGGCCATGGACTGCAGGTGGTCGAGGTCGCGCAGGGCGTAGACGGTCTTGTCCGCGGGCAGATCGGCCGGGGTCGGTGGAGCGCCCGCCGGGGGCCTGGCGGGGATGGGTCTTGACCAGCTGGCCCCGGAAGAAGATCTTCACCAGCTGGCGGTCGGCCCGGACCTCGACGTGGCGGCCGATCAGGTTGCCCGGCACCGAGTAGAGCGCCTTGGCCACCTCGATGTGGTGGTCCCGGTGCACCTTGGGGGTGGCGTAGAGCGGCAGGTCATAGGGCAGCGCGCGGCGCCGGGAGCGAGAGCGGGCGCCTCCACGCGCGGCGAAGACCTCGGCCGGTCGACAGCGTGGTGCCGTGCACCCGCAGTCCGGCCGTGGTCGTGCACCACACTCGGCCCGGCGCTGGGCGTCGGCCAGGTCGATGAAGTGCTCGCCGGCGAAGAACGAGCGGCGCACGTAGGGCACGGTGCGCTCGACCCGGGGCTTGTCCTTGGGATGGCGGACCCTGGTGGCGTCGATGAGGAAGCCACGGGCCTGGGCGTACTCGACGAAGGCCTGGTTGAGGCGGGGCTCGGTCGGGTTCGGCCTTGTCGACGATCGGCGACATGTTGTCGGGGATCACCACAGCGAAAACCCCGCCGAAGAAGGCCCAGGCCGCCTCGAAGCCGTCGATGACGTCGGCCATGCGTCTGGGAGAAGCGTCAGCCACACGAAGCAGTAGCGGCTGACAGCAGGCGCGTGAAGATGAGCGCGTGGCACACCCGGCGGCGCTCCGTCGTCGGAGTCGAACAGCAGCCCCATGCGCCCGAAGTCGACCTGCAGCTCGTCGCCGGGTTCGCCGTCGGCCACCCGCACCGTCGTGCTCCTGGCCCCGGCGGGGCCCGCACAGCTCGGCGCAGAAGCGCTCCAGGGTCCGCTCGGGGACGGTGACCCCCTGGCGGGCCAGCAGGGTCGTGGACCTTGACCACGGTCAGGTCCTCGTCGTCGAGCCAGGACCGGATCTGCTCGTGCGTGGGGCTCGAGGGTCGCGCCACGCCGCGCCCGTGGCCATCGGTGCGATGCGGGCCGCACCTGCTCGCACCACCAGGCCATGAAGCCGTCGTTCAGCTGGTCCTCTCCGCCATCACGCTCGAGCGCCGGCCTCCACCGCCGCGCTCGACGTAACGCCGGACCGTCTTGCGGTCGACCCCTGCCAGCCGCTCGATCGCCCGCAGTCCCTCGCCCCGCAACCACAGCCGGAGCACCTCTCGAACCTCGAACACCCGCACCTCCCGGAATGCCATCGCCGCTCCTTGGTCCGTCTGACCGATGGCGGCGAGTGCACCGGATCGGCGACCGGCGCTGGTGGACCCCCGGGGGTGGTCCCATTACTGGCGGAAGGGTGGTCCCATGCTCGCTGGCGGAACTCAGCTCAAGGTGGTCCCATGCTCGTGGCGGGCGACACCACTTCAGCCCTCTGACCTGGGCCTTTGGTGGAGGTGAAGGGACTCGAACCCTCGGCCTCTACATTGCGAACGTACGGTTCTCAGCCTTTTGATCAGGTCCTTTCCGAGGACCTTCCTGATAGCAGCGTTTCGATCCCCTCAGGTTCCCTCACGGGCCCTCACCTTCCCTCTCGATAAGGTCACGTAAGGTCACGCCCGAAGGGACTGGGGGCATGACCACGGTTCGGTACTCAGGTCCGATCGGCAGGCTCTTGTAACGCGCGGCGAATGTCGCCTGTTCCCTGTTGATAACGATCACGTTCCTTGGCGAGCGACAAGACATCTTCGACCCCGTGAAGCGGGAGAATCTGCTCCCCAGGCAGCGCGACCGAGACGGTCAACGGCAATAGGCGCATCCAAGATCAGCTACTCGGACCGTGGGCTGTCATCTGTCTAGCGGTCGCGGAGGCGGTAGAGCTTGGGGAGCGCTGCATGATCCTTGGGGCGGTCAGCGTATTCCTTCGAGGCGATGATGTCGTCCAGGCCAGCCACTCGGACCTGGATGCCTGCGACAGTGAGCTCTTCGGCGGTACCTTCCAGGTCCTCGTACCGCTGTCGGTGGCCTTGGCGGTTGACCATATCGACCAGCACGTCGAGGTGCCCGGCCTCGGTCGCCCACGTCGAGATCTGCGACCGACTGAGCATCAGGCCGTCCAACTGGACGGGCAAGGCGGCCGATTCTTCATTGGTGAGGCCCTCGACCCTGAGGTGTGCCTTCAGCTCGCGCATGGCGGCGGCCAGTCGGTCGAAGTTCTCGCCCGTGCGCCGGACCAGGCAGTCGAAATCCCCGGTGGGTCGGTCGGCTCCGTAGGCCTGGGTCGCCACTCCCCCGATCACCAGGTAGTTACGCCGTGGCGATCGAGAACCTCGATAATGCGGCGGACGTCCGGACGGGACTGATCAGGCAAGGGTGTCGGCAGCCGTCTTGCCGGCTGCACGGTCGGCCTCTATCTCGGCCAGCCAGGCGATCGCCTTTTCTTTTGAGTCGATTCGCCGGCCGTCGAGGGTGATGGTCACGTCATCGGGAGTTGGCGGGCGGTCGATATCAGCGGCCGCCCACTCATCACCGGTCATGATCGGACGCGCTGCGGCCACATGGCCAGAATACCTGGACTGAGCGAAGAAAGATCCGCCCTTGATCTGAGGCGTCACCTGCCAACCTTCGGGTTCACCACCCGATGCGCACAGGCGGCCGGAACCCGGCTGACCTCGCCCCACACGGTCACAGCGCAATTACGACCTTGCCGTGAACGTGCCGTCCCGCTTGCATTGTCACAGCCTCGCGGATCTGCTCGATCGGAAAGGTCGCAGCAATCGGCACGGTGAGCGTTCCGGCGAGGATGGCCTGGGTGACCCGGCCCAGAGCGCCTGGTTCGGCTTCGCCGCCGCCCGTCGAGCGCACGCCGCTGGGAGGGTCCGGCCACCTGATAATGGTGGAGATCCGCCCACGGCGCGACGCCGAGCTCCAGGGCGGCCTCGATTGTCTCCCTGCCGAACAGGTCTGTCGCCGCGGTCACCCCGGCGGGGGCCAGCGCCCGGACCCGGTCAGCCAATCCGGCGCCGTAGGTCACCGGCTGTGCCCCGAGTTCCCGCAGGAACTCGAACGTGCCTTCCGAGCAGGTCCCGATCACAGCCGCGCCCGCGATCCTGGCGAGCTGCACCGCGTACACGCCGACGCCTCCGGCGGCACCGCCGATCAGCACCGTGTCGCTGGCCTGCAGGTCGACCGCGTCCAGCGCCGCGACGGCGCTCAGTCCGGCAACCGTGAGGGTGCTGGCCACGACGTCACTGATGCCGACAGGTGTGTGGAACAGCCGGCCGGCATCTGGCCTGACCAAGGCGTAGTCGGCGACGGCTCGGCCGAGCACGCCGCCGTACACCCGGTCGCCGACAGCAAAGCCCTCCACACCCTCACCAACCTCGTCGGCGGTGCCGGCAAAGTCATGGCCGAAACCAGACGGCAGGGTGTAGCCAAACCCCTGGGCCAACTCGGCCGATGAGGGGATCAACCAGTCCATGGGGTTGAGTCCCGCGGCGGCGACGCGGACGCGGACTTCGCCGGGGCCGGCGTGCGGTTCCTCAACCTCGCGCAGCTCAAGTATTTCGGGGCCCCCGAATGAATCGTGGATGACGGCTCGGCTCACAAGACCTCCTTAAACGTTGACAAGCGCAGAGCGCGGCTTGAAGCAGCTGATCGGACCGACGACATCACTCTTGGAAGGTGCCCTTCGCCAACGGGCTGCCGTCCACCCATTCATCGAGAAACGCCTTTGGCCAGGGACTGTCCGGACCTTGGCGACGGTTGAACTCCTCGACCAAAGCGGCGAGGACCCGCCGGCGCTCCGCGGGATCGACGATGACGGTGGCCGTCGCGGGAAGTTCGGCGACGACGTCGTGTTTGAGGTGGAAGGTGAACTGCGCATGGGCGGCCAGGTTGGCCAACCAGTTGCGCGTCGTGGGTGCAGGGATTCCGCTCAGGTAGATGTCATCACCCAACCGGTAGAACACGATCTCGATACGCCGAGGCTGGCCCGAACGTCGGCCAGTCGTGGTGATGTCAATCGTGCGATCCTCCATCGTCGACGAGGCGTCGATGGCGAGCGCTTGGCGCACGTCCTCTCTCATCTGACATCACACCTCGTGGTAGTAGTAGTCCTTCTCGAGGTCCTCGAGCAGGCTGGGTCCAGTGGGCTCCCAACCGAGCAGTTCGCGGGTGAGGGTGGCGCTGGCCGGGCTGTCCAGCCCGGCGAAGAGGCCCAGGAACCCGAAGTGCTCGAAGGCGTTGGCCGGGTCCACCGACCCCGTCGGAAGATCGAGACCGCGGCCCATGACCTCAGCGATCCGCAAGAAGGGCACGCCGTCTTCGCCCGCGGCGTGTAACACCGAACCGGCGGGAGCGGCCTCGACCGCCAGGCGGGCCAGCCGGGCGGCGTCACACACGTGCACGGCTGGCCAGCGGTTGGTGCCATCGCCCACGTAGCCAGCCACACCACTTTGGCGGGCGATGCCGACGAACATGGCCATGAACCCGTTGTCGCCGTCGCCGTGGACCGTCGGGGGGAACCGCAGCACCGAGGAACGGACGCCGATGCCCCGAAGCGACAGGGTCAAAAGGGCGGTAGCACTGCGGACGCCTGCGGGGTTGGCCCGGATTTCGGGACTGGCGACGAGGCCGTCGTTCTCGGTGGCCGGCCGCCCGAGGGCCAGGCCGACCATGCCCGAGGCCAGCACGAATGGGCGGTCCGAGCCGGCCAGGGCGGTACCCATGGCTTCGACGGCGCGGCGGTCGGCCGCTCCGGCGGTGGCGAAGTCGCCGCCGAACGCCGTCTCGTGCTGGAAGGCCAGGTGGATGACCCCGTCGGAGTCGGCGGCGGCCTCCGCCAGGCATTCGGGGTCGTCGAGGTCGCCTCTGCGCACGATTGCGCCAGCTTCCTGCAGCTTCTTCGCCGAAGAGTCCGAACGGGCCAGGCCGACCACCTCGTGGCCGGCGCCAAGGAGTTCGGGGACGACCGCCGAGCCTATCCAGCCCGATGCTCCCGTGACGAAGATCTTCATAGTGTGCCTCCATGAGACTAGGATGTCAGGAACAGACATCACTCTAGAACTGATGTCAGTAACTGTCAACAGTGGGATCCGAAGTCATGGGCCGATGGGAGCCGAACAGTCGAGGGCGCTTACAAGAAGCGGCTCTTGTCCTCTTCGCCGAGCGGGGGTTCGACCAGACCACCGCCGCTGAGATCGCGGCGCGAGCTGGGTTGACAGAGCGCACCTTCTTCCGGCACTTCGCCGACAAGCGGGAGGTGCTCTTTGGTGGAGCTGGCCTCCTCGAGGAGCGGATTTTGGCCGGCGTGATCGGTGCACCGCCGGTGGCTGGCCCCCTCGAAGCGATGTCTCTAGGGCTCGATAGCGCCGCCGAAATGCTCGGCGAAACTCGCCGGGACCTGGCCTGCCATCGCCAGGCCGTGATCGCTGCGAACCCCGAGTTGCGCGAGCGGGAGCTTGCCAAGCTCGCCCACTACGCCGACGGCATCACCACCGCCCTGCGCGACAGGGGTGTCAACGAGCAACAGGCGAACCTGGCCGCCGAGACCGGCATGACAGTACTTCGTCTGGCCATGCAACAGTGGGCCACCGGAACCGACAAACGCGAACTCGCCGCCATCATGCGCGACTACGTCGCCGACCTCCGGGCCCTCGCTACCAGTGCCTGACCCTCGTGCCTGCGCGGTCGCCGAGGATGATGAGTCGGGGCGGATCGGTGCGCCTCCTCCGCGCCGGAGTCAGCAGCACGACGACCTCGTCCGGGTGGCTAGCCGAGCCCTCACCGAAGGGTCTGGGAGCAACGCGTTCGCGCTAGTACCCCTCGCGGCCGGCAACCTTCTCCGCCGCCGCTTTGTCCACAAACCTGCGCACCGATATGAATGAGGTTGTTAGCCGGTGGCCGTGTTCCGGGATCACCGCGATGTTTTCGACGCCGTCTACATGAGATGCTGACGGCTTGGCGGGTTGAAGCTCTTGTGAACTATTTCCAGATGGTTGCCGTCGAAGTCAGCGATGTTGGCTGCGTAATAGCTCGGGCCGAAGTACGCGCGTATCGCCGGCTCGCCCTCGCTCGTTCCGCCCGCCTCAATCGCGAATGCGGCGTTGACCTCGGCCTCTTCAAGATCCTCGGTCCGCGGCCTGTCAGGGCTGTCTAGCGACGACGCGAAGAAACATTCAGCGCCCTCGTGCCGACCTCCCACATGTTGTCGACCACGTTGATCGTGACCCCCGGTGGGACGATCTCGTCGATGCGGTCGAGCACGTCGTCTGACAGCTCGATCCCGTCAGCGGCGAGGTAGCCGTCCAGGTGTTCCATGGTGCGCGGGCCGATGATGGTAGAGGTGACTGCTGGGTGTCGAACGGCAAAGGCAACTGCCATCTGCACGAGCGTGAGCCCGGCCTCGTCGGCCAGCGCTCCGAGGGCGTCGGCGGCGTCGAGCTTGGTTGCGTTTTCTGGGTTGCTGGCATCGAAGCGCCCCGGCCAGCGCTGCAATCGAGCGGCGGAGCCCGGCCCGCTGATCTCCTGTCCCTTGCGGTATTTGCCCGACAGCCAGCCACTGGCCAATGGGCTGTAGGCCAGGACGCCCATGCCGTAGCGCTGGCAGGTCGGCAGCACGTCGTATTCGATCGCCCGGGTCAGCAAGGAGTAGGGAGGCTGTTCGGTGCGAAACCGCTCGTGACCGCGGCGATCGGCGACCCATTGGGCCTCGACGATCTCGGAGGCGGGAACCTTCGATGCGCCGAAGGAGCGGATCTTGCCGGCGCGCACCAGGTCGGACATAGCGCCGAGCGTCTCGTCGATGTCAGTAGTGGGATCGGGAACGCCCACTTGGTAGAGGTCGATCCAGTCAGTCTGGAGCCGGCGAAGTGAGTCCTCGACCGCTTCGGTGATCCACCGTCGACCGGCCCCGCGATGGTTGGGGTCCTGGTCCATCGGAAGGCCGAACTTGACCGCGAGCACCACGCTGTCGCGTCGTCCGCCAGACAGCGCCTTGCCAAGGATCAGTTCCGACTCGCCAGCTGAGTAGCCATCGGCGGTGTCGATGAAGTTGATCCCGGCATCCAGCGCTTTGTGGATGACCCGGACCGAGTCATCGTGGTCGGTGTTGCCGAAGGCGCCGAACATCATCGCGCCAAGGCACAGCTGGCTGACCGAGACGCCGGTGCGTCCGAGAGGTCGGTATTCCATGGAGAGCTTCCCTTCTGGTTTGACGCAGCGATCGTGACGGGTCGTGGGATCGACGCTCAGTAACCGGATAGCCTGTCCACTTCACCTTAGCGACTATCGGATAGCCTGTCCACTTAGAGTCCCAATGACCTCGGAACCAGCCCATCACTCACGAAGCGCGCCGACGCCGAGCGCAACCGCGACAAGATCCTGGCGGCCGCCCATGCCGCGTTCGCCGAACCAGACACCGAGGTGTCGATGGCCGAGATCTCACGACGCGCCGGGGTCGGGATGGCGACGCTCTATCGCAACTTTCCCGGCCGCCGAGAGCTGCTTGAGGCTCTCTACGCCGAAAGGATCGAGGCCCTTTGCAAGGCCGCCGAGATGGTCGATGGCGAGACGCCCGGTGCCGTGCTGGTGGCCTGGCTGCACCGATTCTTCGCCTTCGTCACCTCAAAGAGAGCCATCGCCGCCGAGCTGCTCGAGCGCTCAGACGGCACCAACCCCTTATTGGGAGAAGGCCGCGCCCGGGTGCTCGCCGCAGGCCGGCCACTTCTCGAGGCCGCACAACGCGCCAACGAGGTCCGCAATGACCTCGCCGCTGGAGCAAATCACCGACATGATCGTCGCCATTGCCAGGATCCCTGGTGATCCTGGCTATCTCGAGCCGATTCTCCAGGCCACACTCGACGGCCTTCGTCCTCCGAGCGAGGCGGTCAGTTAGGACGCGTTGGCCTCTGAGCCGGACCGGAGCGATTGCGAGTCGAACGAGGCCGCAAATCCCGGTGGTCGTAGGTTCATTCCGACGTCGATAACTACGACCGGACCTTTCGGGTTCGGCACCCGAAGGTCGAGGGCCATTTGGGCGGCTCCGCCCATCTGCTCGCGCTCCGGGCCCTCCCAACGCCTGAGCGGGCGCATTCAGCACGGCCGTCCTGGGTCGTCCGATGCATCCCATGGTTGGTCGGGTCGCTACAAGGACGAAATCCCGAGGGTTGACAACCAGCCACCAAAGTCACACCGGAGTGCTGCGGCAAGGCGGCGCCGAACCGTTGGCGCTATTGCCCGATCTGGAGCACGATCTTGCCGCGTGTGTGTCGGCCTGCGACCCGGCCCAACGCCTCGCGAACCTGGCCCAACGGCAGGACCGCTTCGACCTGCGGGCGTAACTGGCCGGCGTCGACCATGCGGGAGAGCGCTTCCAGTCGCTTTCGGCCTCCGCTGGCGGCGAACGATTCGCCCGTGATGCCCCGCTCGAGCTGGAGAGGGCCGAATGGGGGGATCACCGAGATCGCCCGGCCGCCGTCGCGCACCGCACCCACGGCCTGGTCCATGGTCTGACCGCCGACGCAATCGAAGAGCAGATCGACGCCGCTCGGGACTACGGCCCGGACCTGCTCGACCCAATCGGCGGCGTGGTAGTCGAAGACTTCGTTTGCGCCCAGGCCCCGCAGGTATTCGTAGTTGGATGGACTGGCCACACCTATGGGGCGGGCGCCCATGGCCGCCGCGATCTGCACGGCGGCGGTGCCCACACCTCCCGCGGCGGCGGTGATGAGGACGGTTTCGCCAGCCTGCAGCAGCGCCCGGTCGACCAGGCCATCGTGGGCGGTCCCGGCACCGATCACCAGCCCGGCCGCCCCTTGGAAGCTGGCCTGCTCGGGCATGGGAGCCAAGCGGTCTGCTGACGCCAGTGCCAGTTCGGCAAACCCGCCACCAGCCGGAAACAGGCTGGCATACACCCGATCCCCCGGCTGGACGCCGGCCCCGTCACCAGCCGCTTCGACGACGCCGGCGACTTCTTGACCCGGGACGAACGGCAAGACAACCCCTGGGAATCCGCCGCTCAGGAACCCGACGTCCCAAGGACCGACGCCAGCGCCATAGACCCTGATGAGCGCCTGTCCCGCCGCCGGTGCTGGGTCCGGCTGATCGCCCAGCTCCACGCTGTCGATCCCGCTCAGATTCTCCGCAAGCGCTACTCGCACGTCTTCGACCTCCTCAGCTCGTGCGGCGACTTGCTCGGGGTCTCCCTCGAGGTCGGCCGGACCGCAGCGTCACCCGGTTCACCCCAATAGTTGAAGGATCGCGCCCACTGGACTCGGTGACGTGTGTCAGAACCGCCCTATTGGGTAAGAGTCCTGCCATGGCTCATCGAGTCGTCGCGCTGGCTCTGCCCGAGGTGGTCGCATTCGACCTGGCTACGCCAGCCCAGGTCTTCGGGCACCGTACAGAGCATGGTCGCTACGACTTCGTTGTCTGCGCCGAACGGCCTGGCGCCGTGTCGTCGAGCACCAGCTTTGCGATCGGCGCCCTAGCCGGGCTCGATGCGCTCGAAACGGCCGACACGGTGATCGTCCCCGGGTACCTGCCGCTCGACGACCCGCCGCCAGCGGTGCTCGACGCCCTGAGGGCCGCCGAAATGCGCGGTGCTCGGATCGCCTCGGTGTGCATCGGCGCGTTCGCGCTGGCCGCCGCTGGCCTGCTGGACGGCCGCACCGCCACGACCCACTGGGGGCATGCCGAAGAGTTGGCTACTCGGTTTCCCGCAGTGCGGGTGCGTCCTGAGGTCCTCTACGTCGACGAGGGCCAGGTGCTGACCAGCGCCGGTGTCGCGGCGGGTATCGACCTCTGCCTGCACATGTACCGCAACGATCACGGGGCGGTAGCGGCCGCCGAGGTCGCACGGCGGATGGTGGCTGCCGTACACCGTCCCGGCGGCCAAGCCCAGTTCATCGAAAAACCGCTCCCCGAAGGCGGGTCAGGGTTGGCCCCTACCTGCGCCTGGGCGCTCGAGCGGATCGATCGCCCGCTGAGCGTCGAAGAACTCGCTCGCCACGCCGGTTACGCCCCCCGCACCTTCGCCCGACGTTTCCTCGCCGAAACCGGCATGACGCCGATGCGCTGGATCTCAGCGCAACGATTGCTCGAAGCCAGGCGGCTGCTCGAGGCCACCGACCTGGCTGTCGATGAGGTAGCCCGGCGCTGCGGCTTCGGTACCGCGACCAACCTGCGCCTTCACCTCGCCCGAGACGCGGCAACGACCCCGTCGGCCTACCGCAACGCCTTCCGCGGCGAGCACCGCCCCGATCCTGGGCAGTCAGGTCTTGCGCTCGCCGGCGAGCTGGCCGCGACCTGATCGGGCAGTCTCAGTTCGGCTTCGGCACCCCAGCACCTCTGGCGTCGGTCGATCTGGGACCGGACGGCCTCAAGTGGCGGCGGGAGAATCGGGACATCCGCCGGCGTAGATCCGGGTAGTCGACGCCGGGTGGTCCACCAACGATGCGGGGAGGCGGACCGGCCGCGCCACGAGCGGACCGTTGCAGTTCGGGCAGCGTCCTCCGAAATGACCGTCGCCACAACGTGCGCAGAACGTGCACTCGAAGCTGCAGATCCTTGCATCGAGCGCGCCCGGTGGAAGATCGACGTCGCAGCACTCACAACTCGGCCGCAGTTCGAGCATGGCCACCTCCTGACGTCGCCTTGCAGCAACACAGGCCACGTGCTCTTCCTACGCTTGACTCCGGCAAACCGCTCATGGCCGTAATCTCACTACATCGGACGGTCCTGCCGCTGGTTTCCTCAGCCGGTTGGCGCAAGAGTGGCCACATGCGAATTGAGATCGTGGTCTTCGATGGGTTCGACGAACGACTCAACGCTACGACCGTGATTCCAGATCGAGAGCAATATGCATTGCCGGAAGCTCCCTCAGAAGCCATGGGTATGTGGCTCCTGCGAGGCACGGATAACGCCCTTTAGCTGCTGATTCCCCACCGTGCTTCTCCAGGTCGAGCGCGCTCGCGGTACGCCAGATCTCGCCTCGGATCACCGGCCCAGGGCTGTCGTCCGCAAACCCTGCGTGTGTGTTATCAGCATTAGCTAACTGACTTGGAAGGAGCAGAAAATGAGCACCAAAGAGATGAGCAACATGACCAGCGGTCAGAACGCTGCCCTGTTAGTCCAATGGGCGGAGTTGTGGAGCGGGAACATCGGTCTGGCGGACGAGCTCGTCGCCGCTGACTTCGTGACTCACGTGTCGCCACTCCCCTGGGCTCCTGGCGTTGGCGAAACGAGTGGGCGCGAGGCGTTGAAGGAATGGATCAGCGGCGGCATCCGTCCGCTCATTCCCGATATGCGTTTCTCCATCGACGTCGGCCCGATCGCCGATGAGCACTACATGGTGGTTCGGTGGAAGGTAGAGGGGACCTACATGGGTGGCGTTCCCGGTTCCTCCCCGGACGCGATCGGCCGCGTGATTGCTTTCACCGGCACCGACATTGTGCGAGTAGTCGACGGGAAGTTCGTCGAATACTGGTTGAACGCAGACAGTCTGTACTTCATACAGCAGGTCGGGGTGCACGAGGTGCCAACATTGGCATAACGAGCGCACCTATCGTCCCAGTACACCCCCGTTTTCCGATGTTCGCGCTGGGCACGCCGATCAAGTTCAAGGAATCACCTCATGCAGCTGTATTGCACACCGGCGTGCAATACAGCTGCACCAAGAAGCAAGAGTTCAGGAGAAAAAGGCAATGACCGCGACGACGCCGGCATCCTCAGCCCTCATCCGTCCATTCACCGTAGCGATCGCGGACTCCGAGATCGACGACCCGAAACAGCGACTATCCAGAACTCGATGGCCGAACCCGGAAACTGTCCCCGACTGGTCCCAAGGTGTCCGCTTGGAGAATGCCAAATCGCTGATCGACTACTGGGAGCGAGAATACGACTGGCGCCGATTCGAGTCGGAACTCAACCGTCTGCCGCAGTTCCTGACGGCGATCGACGGGCTCGATATTCACTTCATCCACGTCAAGTCGAAGAATCCGAAGGCGATGCCCCTCACTTCGCAGCTCTCGAGCAGCCCGAGATCCTGATCAGCGAAATCCGCACCGGGCTAAGGAGCCTCCGCTCTAACACGGAAGCGGATCGTGCTTCGGTAATCGACGGGGCGACTATCCCGGTTGATCGGGTTGGAGAGCCAACGCCGTCGACGCTGGGTAACCGAGCGCCCAGGGGGCGCTGAGTTCTGACCCGGGGACGTGAGGGACCAGAGGTTCTTGTCGCTCGTCGGTTGTCAGCGTGTGGGTGATCGTCTGCGGCCGCGCCGGTCCGCGGGGTGGCGCGTCAGGTGGGGGCGAAGCTGACGGCGCGCAGGTTGCTGAGCGCTCGGGTGAACGAAGTGGCCCATGGCCACTGGGTCGGTCCGCGCAGTGTCGGCGTTCCGGATCGGTTCACCAGTCGAGCGGGGACCGAGAAGTAGCGGGTCCGCAGGGTCCTGGCCACCACCAGCGTGTCGTCTTCGACGAGGCCGCCGAGGTTCGCACTCCAGCGGATCAGGTTGTGGGCGAGCACGGCGCAGCACATCCACGCCGCGTTGGCCGAGAAGTCACCAGAAGGGCAGTGCTCCATGCCCGCACCCTCCTTCCAGTCGTCGATGCACAGCTCGACGACGGCGTGGCGGCGGTGGAAGGCGTCGAGCTCGACTGCGCTGGCTTCGAGGTCGCTCAAGAACGCGAAGTGCCGCCAGTTGGGCCACAAGCGTCGCCTGGGGGCCGACGAGCCGGGTGCGGCGCACGACGAGGCGGCGTCCCTTGTAGGTGCTCTCGGCCACCATGGCCTCTCCGCCGGCGGGGTACTCGATGGCGACCCAGTCCGCCTCGTCGATCTCTGCGATGCAGCGGTCGATGGCTTTGGTGCCCGTGCGCACGGCCATGGTGAAGGAGACCCCCAGGCGGGTCAGCACCTTGATGGTCTCGTTGGACCAGTACCCCGAGTCGAAGCGCATGATGATCTGGCCCGTCGCCCCGGCCCGGCGCAGCCGGGCGACGAGCTCTTCGACGAAGCGCTTGGTGCCGCGCTGGGTGTTGGCCGAGCCCTTGCGCATCCGGGCATGGAGGATCTCGCCGGTGTCGGCCCTGGTGGCGAGGATCGGGTGGTAGCCGAGCACCTTGGTGTAGCCGTAGGCGGCGCCGGCTTTGAGCTTGCCGAACACCTCACGGATCGTCGAGTCGATGTCGACCACCAGCTGACTGCTCACCCGGGCCCGCCCCGAGGACCAGGCACGTTCGAGCGCGTCGCCGATCACCTTTTCGAACTGGCGGACATGACCGAAGCTGAAGGCACGCAGGAATGTCCCGAGCGTGGACGGTGCCATCACCCGGTGGGGCAACACGCTGGCCGTCGACCCGGCCCGCAACATGTCGGCGTGGTCGATGTGGGTGGCACCGGCCACCATGGCGTGGACCAGGGTCAAGATCTTGCGGCCCGGTCGGAAGCCACCGGTGCGACCGATGAGCCCGATGGTCTTGTCGCAGAGATCCTCGAGACCGAGCTTGCGCACCAAGGTGGCGACGAGCAGCAGGCCGGCATTGGCGACCAGATTCGGGTCGTCGAAGGTCACCGCGATCCGGTCGATTCCGCGCGATACTGGCTTCACAGAAAGTGCCTCCTTGGTGTGGGTAAAACGACGACTTCAAGCACCGTCATTTTCCCACGTCGGGAGGCATTTTCCGCGGACGCGCGGAGCGTCAGTCAGCTATCAAAACGGTGAGGTAGGCCGCTGGTTCGGTCACCCGGTATCCCGTCGTCAAGCGCTGGCCCGAAGGTTTCATCGCCCATCTCGGCCGGGATCGTGGTCACCTCCCCAGCGGCCCCCTATCGAACCGTGCATGCGGTTCTCCCGCACACGGCTCTCCGACACCGTTCACCGCAGGCATGCGCAGTCCAGTAGCGCACCGTGCCGGTCAACCGGTAGATCCCGAGGCTCGCCAGCCAGTCCCAGTGAACCGGTCCGGTCCAGTTGACGCCCGGAGTCCGTGCTTCGCGCTGGCCAGCCGAGCCAGCCGGTCGTGGACGTAGCTGTCGACGGTGTGGAACTTCCGCCGAGTTGCCGTAGCGGAAGTACGCGCCCCAGCCCCGCAGCACGGGGTTGAGGTCCTCGACGACGGCGTCCAGGTCGCAGCTCGACTCGACTCGGGGTTGTCAGCGTCACGGACCTTGGCCTCTGATCGAGGCCATGGCCCGCTGACGGCCACTTGTGGAGGTAGTAGCGACCCGGCCGTTTCCAGGACTTGACCATCCGATGGTGGAAGCCCAAGAAGTCGAACCCCTCCGCCCCTTGCGAAGATAGACGATCCTGGTCTTGTCGGGATGCAGTCGCAGCCCGAGCGGTGCCAGGGTCTCTGCCGCCAGGTCCCGGGCCTGCTTCGGCCCGTTCCCTGGTGGGGCAGAGCACGACGAAGTCGTCGCAGTAACGGACCAGCGTCCCCAGTCGGCGACCACCGTTGTCCCACGCCTCATCGAGGACGTGGAGGGCGATGTTGGCCAGCAGGGGCGAGATCGGCGAGCCCTGCGGGGTGCCGGCCCCGGTGTCGGAGACCACCCCGCCCTCGAACACCCCGGCTCGCAGCCAAGCTCCGCAGCAGCTTCAACATCTGCCGGTCGACCACCCGGCGCTCGATCTGAGCCATGAGGGCGTCCTGGTCGATCTCGTCGAAGCAGCCTTGATGTCGGCGTCGAGCACCCACACCGCACCCTTGTTGGCCGTCTGGCGGACGGCCTCGAGGGCCTGGTGGGCGGAGCGCTTCGGGCGGAAGCCGAAGCTCAGGGGCGAGAAGTCGGCCTCGAAGATCGGTTCGAGGACGATCTTCGCCGCCGCCATGACCACCCGGTCGCGCGACCGTGGGGA
This sequence comes from uncultured Acidobacteriota bacterium, assembly GCA_963733935.1. GTDB lineage: Bacteria > Acidobacteriota > Terriglobia > Terriglobales > Acidobacteriaceae > JAHFUA01. Next base: position 209,772 of record CAVTEQ010000008.1, on the reverse strand, counting down.
TGCCGAGCGGCCGGGTCTCGCCCGGCTTGCCCGGCTTGGGGATGTGCACCCGCCGCAGTGGCTTTGGCCGGTAGGTACCGGTCGAAGCTCTGCGGCGAGCCCGTCGAGGAAGGCCGCACCGCCTCGGTGCCCCCGGCCTCGATCGTCGGCGATGGTCACGCCGTCGATGCCGGGAGCGCCCTGGTTGGTGGCCACGTCGACCCATGCCCGCCACATCACATCGCTGCGGGCGAGCTTGTCGTAGAGGGCATGGAAGCGACGCGTCGGATCCTGCTTGGCACTGCGGTAGAGCACGCGTTGGAGGGCTCGGACGGGGTCCAGGCCATCGGCCTGTCTGACGGACCTAGCCGAGTTCTCGGCACTCATCAGCGTTCCTCCCATCCTCGTCGTGCATCGATGAAGCAGGGGCCCTTCGCTCGGGGCGGGTTGTGTTGTCCTGCCCGTCGTCACTACTACGACCCCCTCCGACTCCCTCTCGGCTGCCTGCCATTTCCCGGGGTCACCGGTTATAGGCAGGCGCGCTCCCGTCCCCGCAGGATCGGGGCCGAGGAGGGCCTCTCCAGTTCCCACGACACCCTTCTGACCGTTCCACGCCCCCTACGCCGGAGGGTCCCTCGGCGCCCGCTCCAAGATCCCAGGCGCCTTCCATGGCCTTCGCCAAATCCACACAGGCTCGGCTCCCTCTTGTCCCCGCTCTCGCGGGAAGCCTTGACGACGCTGCAGGCTTCGCTTCATGCTGCGGACCGGCCAGTTGCTCCACCCCGCTTCGACCCCGGCCTCTCGACCGACGCCGGGGGCTTCGCTACCGGGGACCTTGGCGTCTCCCCGGACCGGACTCGCACCGGCTGGCTGTCGTGAGCTTGTCGCTCGGTTACGTCATGACCACTCCTTTGTGCTCATGGCGTCCCCGAGCTGCTGGACGCACGTGGACAAATGATGGAAGAAGTGTCGAGCCCCTAGATAGATGCCGTACTCTGGCCAACCTCGGCAGAAACCTTGTCATACGCGTCGCTCTTGCCACTCGTCTTCGCGCCGTTAGGCGCTCAAAATTGATGTCAGCGCATGCGCAACCAACCACGAGGAGCGAGAAGAAATGTCCAAACTGGAAGCAGTCCTCCCCCGTAATGCGGTGTTCGCCGCCAAGGGAGATTGGCGTAATACGCCGCGCCTACCCTTTCTCCCCCACAAGGGTCTCTACGTCATCACCTGCATCGACCCGCGCGTCGACCCCTTTGAATTCCTCGGTCTGGAATTCGCCGACGCGATCGTCGGGCGCACCGTAGGCGGTCGGATAACGCCGGCCATGATCCAAGACGTCGCCTACATCGGCTATCTCGTCGAGCAAAAGGCTCCGGAGGGCCCGTATTTCGAAGTGGCCATCATCCACCACACCCAATGCGGCAGCCGCCTCCTCGAAGACAAGGAGCTCCGACACGGGTTCGCCGAACGCAGCGGATACGACGAGCAGATGCTCGCCGCCTTACCGGCCACCGACCCTGCACAAACTGCTCGCGCTGACGTCGAACTACTCCTTGCCGCCCCACAGATCTCGGCCCGGACCACCGTCTCCGGCCACGTGTACGACGTCGAGACTGGGTTCGTCAGGACCGTAGTGGACGCCACAGCGCCCCAAAGTTTGGTGGACGCAACAGCCTCCCCAAGTTGACCGGCGGGAACAGTTCGACACATTCGATGTTGGCGTTGGAGCTTCTGGGCACATTCTCCTTTGGCCTCAGTGGTGCCCTCGCAGCCTGTCGCAGGGGCCTTGACGTATTTGGGGTCATGGTGATCGCGTTGGTGGTGCCTCTAACCGGAGGTGTGGTGCGGGACGTCTTCATCGGGGTGGCCCCAACTGCGATCCGGAATTGGATGTACCTGTCGACAGCCGCGGGCGCTGGGTTCCTTTGCCTCCTGCTGTGGCGACGCTTTGTCGGCGTCAGTCTGTACCTACGGATAACCGATGCAACGGGTCTTTCCCTGTTCTGCGTCGTGGGAGCGAGCACAGCTCTCCATGCGGGGATGGCTCCGGCGCCAGCGACACTCGTCGGCCTGGTCAGTTGCATCGCCGGCGGGGTGCTCCGAGATCTGCTGTTCCATGAAGTGCCCGCAGTTCTGCGCACCGGCCTCTACGCCGTGCCGGGCCTACTCGGAGCATCCGTGGTCACGATCGCACATGCCGCCGGACTGCACTCCCAATGGTGGTTGGCCTCAGGGGCTCTCGCATACTTCACCCTGTGGGCGGTCGGCCAGCGATGGCACCTTTCCCTGCCACATGTCAGCGTTCTCAGTGACGCAGCTACTCATCGGCTGCATGAAGGTACCGGGTACGTCCATTCGACACACGGATGTGCGGTGCTTGCTGGGCCCGTTGGGTTCCGGGCGATGGTCCATGCCGGGTGGACATCAGGCATCAAACGGCCCGGCGCGACGGGCTGCATCTCGCTCACCTCGCCGAATGTGCGCCGGTCCGAGCGGGGAACGACGACCGTCATGGCTTCGTTGTCCCGACGAGAGGCTCGACCGCTCCTGGGCCGGGAGCGGCGCGGACGTCTCTGGCCTGGAGGCGCTCGCCACACACTGAGCACACGAAGACCGCGTCGGAGATGTGGCCGCAGGCCTTATGGGTCACCTGGAGAGGTGGACCGTCGGGTGCGGCGTAGCGGTCGCCCCACTGTCGCATGGCGGTGAGGACCGGCCATAGGTCACGGCCCTTGTCTGTGAGCCGATAGTCGTAGCGGCGCGGGTGATCGCTGTATCGCACCTTCTCGAGGACGTCGGTTTCGACAAGGTGAGTGAGCCGCTGGTTCAAGATGTTGCGGGAGATTCCCAGGCGCTCTTGGAAGTCGTCGAAGCGGGTTACGCCCAAGAACACGTCTCGCAGAATCAGCATCGACCACCACTCGCCCACGACCTCGAGGCACTGGGCCACTGAGCAGTGCATGTCGGCGAAGCTCTTGTGTTCCACAGAATCCAAGATAGTGGGTTGCATGATAGAACGCAATCCCTTACAGTGAGTCTCATGACGGAACTCACTCAACTGCTCGAGCGTCCCGGACCCTCCCTCATCAAGGCAAAGGCCGCCGCCCCCCGCCAGGTGCTCGTCATCACGTGCGCCGGAGTGGTCTTGGCCAGCCTCGACCTCTTCATCGTCAACGTGGCCCTGCCTCAGATCGCCCGGGACCTGGGGGCCTCGAACCTGGCCGAGCTGTCCTGGATCCTCAACGGGTACGCCATCGTTTACGCGTCGCTGCTGGTCTTCTTCGGACGCCTCGCCGACCGTTACCGCCGCGACCGCGCCTTTCTCCTCGGCGTGGCGATCTTCACCGCGGCGTCGGCCGCCTGTGCCGCCTCTACGAGCGTCGGCATGCTCATCGTCTTCCGCCTCGTGCAGGCGGCCGGAGCGGCGCTACTGACCCCGACCTCCCTCGGGTTGGTCCTCGCCTCCTACCCGCCCGAGCGCCGGCAAGGTGCCGTGCGCGCCTGGACGGCGGTCGGTGGGATGTCCGCCGCCGTGGGCCCGGTCGTCGGCGGCCTGCTGGTCGCAGCGAGCTGGCGCTGGGTCTTCCTGATCAACGTGCCGGTCGGGGTCGCCGCTTTCATCGTCGGCTGGCGCCGACTGCCCAACGTACCCGGTCACCCGAGCGAACGGCCCAGCGCTCTCGGAGCAGTACTGGCCACCACCGGCGTGGCGGCCCTCACCTTCGGGCTCGTGAAGGGCAGTGACTGGGGCTGGGGCTCACCCGCCATCGCCTGGACACTCGCCGCGTCTGCGGCGCTCATCGCGCTCTTCGTGCTCCACTGCCTTCGGAGCCGCACTCCGCTCATCCATCCGTCGCTGTTTCGCTCCCGGAGTTTCACCGCGGCGTCGCTGGTCGCCATCTTCTTCTCCGCATCTTTCGGGGCGATGCTGCTCTCGATCGTTCTGTGGGAGCAGGGCGTCTGGGGATGGTCGGCGCTGCGATCCGGGCTGGCCATCGCACCCGGACCGATCATGGTCCCGTTCATGGCGTTCGTCGTGGCCGGCCGGCTCTCCGCCCGCTACGGCCCAGCCCGAGTCATGGCGCTCGGCAGCCTGGTCTTCGGCGTCGGAGTGTCGTGGTGGGCGCTTGCGATCACCGTCCAACCCGACTACCTCTCGGGAGTACTCGGCGGGATGATCTTGACCGGTGTCGGAGTGGGCCTCACCCTTCCGACCCTGATGGCCACGGCCTCCTCCTCGCTCCCACCGCATTCTCTTGCCACCGGCTCTGCGGTCATCAATATGATCCGCCAGACCGGCCTCGCCGTGGGCGTAGCCGTGCTCGTGGCCGTGCTCGGCACCGCAGCCGGTCACGACCGCGCCGCGCTCGACGCGTTTCGCCATGGTTGGTGGCTCTCCGCCGCGATCTCCTTCGCTGGCATCGTTCCGGCCCTCACCCTCCTCCCCCGCTCCGCACCAGCCACAGCCACAGCCACAGCCACAGCCACAACCTGACCTGCACATCCGAGACAAAAGGAGACATCATGAATATCGCCCAATCAACCGCCCTCGTCACTGGAGCGAACCGAGGGCTCGGCCGCCATCTCGCAACCGAGCTGCTCGCCCGGGGCGCCACCGTGTACGCCGGGGCACGCAGCCCCGACGCTGTCGACCTGCCAGGCGCCAAGGTGGTCGCTCTCGACATCACCGACCCGGCGTCGGTAGCCAGCGCGGCCGAGATCGCCGGTGACGTCACCCTCTTGATCAACAACGCCGGCTCATCCACCGGCACCGACCTTCTCAATGGAGACGAAGCGCAGATCCGCTTCGAGATGGACACCCACTTCTTCGGGACACTGTCGGTAATCCGAGCCTTCGCCCCGAAGATCTCGACGAACGGGGGAGGGTCGATTCTCAACATCCATTCTGTCCTCTCGTGGGTCAGTTTCCCCCGGAGCGGCGCTTATTGCGCCGCGAAGTCAGCAGAATGGTCGATGACCAACTCCCTGCGCGTGCAGCTGGCAGACCAGAACATCAGGGTGGCTGGGCTCCATGTTGGTTACATGGATACAGACATGACCGCCTCGATATCCGCCCCCAAGTCAAACCCCGCGGATATCGCCAAGATCGCCATCGACGGCGTCGAGCAGGATCTCTTCGAAATAGTTGCCGACGATGTCAGCCGTGAGATCCAGGCCGCACTTGCTGGCGGCGTTTCCGCCCTCTATCCGCAGGTCACGTAAGGACACGCCGACAAGGGACATGACCTGGGGGATCCAACCTTGGGCCTCTGACCTGGGCTTTTGGTGGAGGTGAAGGGACTCGAACCCTCGGCCTCTACATTGCGAATGTGGAGATCTAGTGTCCCGATTCAGAGATTCGTATGCAATAGCGGGCAAGAGACGCGAGGATCTGGTCCGCGGTCTTGACCCAGACGTAGGGGCGCGGGTTCTCGTTCCAGGTCTTGACCCAGTCCTTGATGTCGCGTTCGAGCTCAGGGACGGAGCGGTGGGCGCCGCGCTTGATCTTCTTGGTGGTCAACTCGGAGAACCACCGCTCGACGAGGTTGAGCCAGCTCGAGCCGGTGGGGACGAAGTGCAGCTGGAATCTCGGATGACGAGCCAGCCAGCGCTTGATGGCCGGGGTCTTGTGCGTGGCGTAGTTGTCGGCGATGAGGTGGACGTCGAGGTCGGCGGGGACCTCGTGGTCGATGCGCTCGAGGAACTTCTTGAACTCGATGGCCCGGTGTCGCTTGTGCAAGGAGGTGATGACGGTGCCGTCGAGGGTGGAAAGGGCGGCGAAGAGCGAGGTGGTGCCGTGACGGGTGTAGTCGTGGGACCTTCGTTCTGGCGTCCCGGGGAGCATGGGCAAGATGGGCTGGAAGCGGTTGAGCGCTTGGATCTGGGACTTCTCGTCGACGGCGAGCACGACGGCGTGCTCGGGCGGGTCCAGATAGAGCCCGACCACGTCTTTGACCTTTTCGATGAAGAGCGGGTCGGTGGAGAGCTTGAAGCTCTCGGCGCGCCAGGGCTGGAGACCGAAGGCCCCCCAGATGCGTTGCACAGCTGGCCGGCGAGATCCCCACCGCGTCGGCCAACGAACGGGTCGACCAATGGGTGGCGTCTTTGGGCATCTCTTCGAGGGTCTTGACGATCACGTCCTCGACCACTTCGTCGGTGATGGACCGAGGCACCCCGGAGCGGTGCTCGTCGTTGAGTCCCTCGAGGCGCCGGGCCACGAAGCGGCTGCGCCACTTACCGACCGTGGCCGGGGTGACACCGAGTTCCTTGGCCACCGCGAGATTCGATGCTCCCGAGGCGCACGCCAGCACGATGCGCGATCGCTGCGCCAAGCGCTGTGCGCTCTTGGGGCGACGCGCCCAGCGCTCAAGGGTCTCCCGCTCGTCCTCGCTGAGCACCAACTCGGCTTTGACCCTGCCCGTTCCTGCCATGTCTGCCTCCCATCGTCGCTGATGGAAGGACACAACGCGGGCACGGCGGTCGAAATTCCCATATATCTACGAATCTCTGAATCGGGACACTAGGCCTTTTGACCGGGTGCTTTTCGAGGACGCTCCTGGTACTGGCGTTTCGAGCCCTCACGTCACCTCACAACCCCTCTCCTTCCATCTCGATAAAGACACGTAAAGACACGCTCGGAGTTGGAGCGCCGCCTTGGGTAGGAACCCAGAACAAATCGCCAAGCTGTAGTTCCACGCATCACGTGGCGCAGCCGTTCTTTGTTGACGATCATCATGTTCCTCGGCGAGCGACAAGTCATTTTCGCCCGGAACGTGGTGACCGCCGAGCGTACCCGAGTGCTATCCTTACTTACTAGGATAAGTAAGGAGCCACTATGGACACGGCCGCCAAGGTCACCTCGAAGGGACAAGTCACAGTACCGAAGGCCGTCCGCGAGGCCCTCGGCATAAAAGAGGGCGACGCCGTCGTTTTCCGCGTCGAGGGCAACCGGGCGGTTCTCGCGAAGACGGCCGACTTCTTGTCGCTCGCCGGTTCGGTGAAAGTCCCAGCTGCCAGGCGCAACGCTGCCTGGGACGAGGTGATCCGCAAGACTCATAAGGCGCGTGCGGCCAATCGCCGATGAGCGCGTTCGTCGACACGAACATCCTGGTTCGCCACCTGACCGGGAACCCGCCAGACATGGCGGCGCACGCCACCGCTTATCTCAGCTCTGCCTCGGAGCTACTTCTGACTGATCTCGTCGTCGCCGAGACCATTTACGTCCTCGAGTCGTTCTACAAGACACCTCGCCCCCAGGTCGCCGAGGCCACACGCTCTCTCATCGCGTTCGGCTCGATCATTACCGTGGACCCGGCGCTCTTGCTGCGTGCCGTCGAGGTGTATGAAACCGACCGGCTGGACTTCGCCGAGGCCTACCTGGTCGCCAGCGCTGAGACCAGCGGCGTCAATAGGATCGCTTCGTTTGACACATCGATCGACCGGGTCAAGACCATCCAACGGGTCGACCCCACTTCTGCCGCGACCTGAGGCCCTCGGCACTTGTGCCTACAGGGCCAGGCCCGATCACCAGGCTCGCAATACGCAACGAATAGCACCTGTTCAATGTTGACGACGATCACGTTCCTTGGCGAGCACGGCGTCACGGTGGCGAAGAGCTTTGGCAACAAGTACGTCCAGTTCGACGCCGATTCAGACCAAGTCAAGCTACGCCAGGTCCGTTTCAGGTCTCTCGTGCTCGTGGTGTCACGGGCGGCGCCATAGACCTTGGCCCCGGAATCGAGGAACGCCTCCGCGATAGCGGCCCCGAGCCCGCGGTTGGCCCCCGTGTTGAGTGCCGCTGAACCTTCAACTTTCATAGGGTGCTTCCTTCTGTCTTGGGGCCGTGGCCCGGATGGTCACGGCTTCGTGGTGTGGGTTTCGCGTTTCAGCGGCGCTGGCGAAGAGGCGGCCGATACCCGCTCGACCCACAGGTTTGGACTCGGAGGTGGCACCGACGCAGGGCACGACCGCTCTTGCGGGATTACCGGTCGATGAAGCCGACCGCCTTCTCGACGAATTCCCCGTGGAACTGGAAGATCCCTCCGTGGCCCGCCAAAAACCGCGCCCGATCGAGCTGCGCGCGGGGCAAGAAAATCAATGACAGGCCTTGAGCCGCAACGATGAGAATCCCATAAAAGTGGGTGTAGACCATAAGCACGGCGCATAGAGTGTAGAGCCACCAATCACGGGAAGTTCGCTCTTCGATGCTGCGCACGAAAAACCACGATGAGAGCGCCACCAGCAGCACCAGCAGCGTGTAGCCGCGAGCCTCCTGTGAATAACGAACGCTGAAGGCATTCACAGCCAGGAGGACTGCCGCTATCAATCCGGTGCGCGGCCGAAACAAGCGTGCTCCCAGCATGTAGATTATCGGGATCGTTGCCAAGGCAAACACCACAGACAGGCTGCGAACAAAAACTTCGCTGATGCCAAACTTCGTCCAGAGTCGTAGCAGCAAGTAGTACACAGCCATGTTGGCTTCGCGATGCCATAGCAACTGCAAGAAGTCCGCCCAGCCAAGCCGCGCGACGCCAACACTGAAGCCTTCGTCGAACCAGAAGCTTTTTGCAGTCAGCAAATGGAAGCGAAGCCACGCTGCTGCGAGGATGGTCAATGCGAGCACAACCAGGCTGTAGCGCTCGAAGCTGTCCCGCTCGGGCGGCTTATCTCCAGACAGCAGAGGCCGCGTCTCGGGCTGTCGCTCCATGGTCGCGCAAGATGTTCTTGGCGCTGGATCGGCAGAGACGGCGAGATTGCTCTCCGGTTTCAAATTGGTCAGGATGCGCGGAAGGAAAATCTCTTGTGGCCGAGGAAGCTATACACCATGATGCCGGCCGTCAGGACGGCCCCGGCAATGTACGGTGCAGCGTGGATAAACGGTGTGCCGCGCCGGATCGTCAAGACCAGAATGGGCAGCAATATCACGCTCAGCGCGATCGCTCCACTGTAGACGACAACACAGCGCGCCCATTCCTGCAGGTAATTTCCCTGCGTCTTGAAAACGAACCACTTGTACCCCAGGTAAGATACGGTGACGTTCAACAGGTTCGCTATTGCACAGGCCGGAATATAGCTGTGCGGCACGATGGGGTCGAGAACGGCGGTCAACGCCGCGAATAATCCGTAGCCGAACAGAGTGTTCCAGGCACCCACCAGCAGATACCTGCCGAATTGCTTCGGCGGGATATGCGATCCGATAGCAACCATTCGAGGATGGATTCCAAACCTCCGCATATTCTCGCCTGATTCTTGAAGGTCCGTTCCGCTACGCCGTAAACACGAAGCCCAATAGTGAACCAACCGGCGCTTGGCTTCCCGAACTACAGTCTAGAATTCCGGCTGCTTTGAATTCAAAACCAGCGCCGCACCAACGTGATGATACTTTCGTGTTGGCGCCAGGACCGCACCTCCGCGCTATAACTTGTGCAGTGGCGTCGGTTTAGAGGGAATCTTCACCGACCCGCTACGGTGCAAAAATCCGCCCCAGGTGGACGCTCCAGGTGTCTGGAATTCAGAACTACACTTTTTACGATATTCGGGGAAGCCTCGTGGCCCTGTTTGTTTTCCCGCTTTTTCTGTTGGCGCCGGGCTATGTGATCGGCTGGCTGTCGAACGTTCTACAGTTCCGCGGCAAGTCGCTGATCGAAAGGGCGGCAATGAGCCTGGTGCTGTCCGTCGCCGTGGTGGGAATTTTGGCGACGTTGATGGCGCGCTACCTGTCATTGGCATGGGCGCTCCGGCTCTTCGAAGCCCTGGGCTTCGCATTCCTTATTTGCGTGGCATGGGAGCTCAAGCAAGAACTTCCCAAGCATCGTTTCCGAGTGCACACCGCCACGGCAGCATTGGCTGCGGTCCTTGCGTTGTGGGCGGTGATTGCCATTGCGGCCCAGGTTGATTTGCAGCTCGGCAGCCGGCTCTACACCAGCGCCACAGCGTACGACCACAGCGTACGGGCAGCGTTCACACGTGCGGTCGTAAGGACCGGGGTACCGCCGGCGAATCCGTTCTTTTTTCCCGGCGCTTACGTCCCCATGCGTTATTACTACTATTGGAACGTAGTCACTGCCCTGCCAAGCCTGTTCGGAATTGATCCCCGATTGACGATGTATGCGAGCTGCGCCTGGTGCGGCTTTGCGCTCGTCGCCATCGTTATTCTCTACGTCAAATACGTGCTGGGACACACCACCGGCCTGCGGTGGAAGGGTCTGCTGGGTGCGGGTCTGCTGGCCGTAACCGGGCTGGATATCATCCCCACCGCCATCCTTGCGGCAATACCCCCGCACGTGATTCGCGCTGACATGGAGTGGTGGAGGGAAGACATCGTTACAGGTTGGGTCGACTCGCTGCTGTGGGTGCCGCACCATGTCGCCGGCTTGGTGGCCTGCCTCACGGGATTTCTGCTGCTGTGGAATCTTCCCCGGAGCGCGCGCGGACGGGCGGCAGCCCTGCTTCTTGCGGGCGCAGCCTTCGCCAGCGCCGGCGGCTATTCACTTTACGTTGCCTTCACTTTTGCCGTTTTCCTGGTGTGCTGGCTCTGGCTCGCGCTCCATGAACGCCGCTGGGCGGAAACCTGGATGCTGCTCGCCGCCGGAGCGGCCGCAATCATTTTCTCCATCCCTTACCTGCACGACTTGAGCGCGCCGGGAGCGGGCATGGGGTTTGCCAAGTTCTCGATCCGTTATTTTGAGGTTTTTTCACCCTTGCTGTATGCCCTGGGCATCCGCGCCTCCTGGGTGTACTACCTGGTGGCACGCCTGGCCTTGCCCCTGGACTTTGCGGTGGAACTCGGATTCTTCTTTGCCGTGGGACTGCTGCAGTGGAAGAAAGACCGCGTTCACAAGTGGGCTCAATTGCCGCGCGAAAAGAAGGCTCTGTGGCTCATGCTGGCGGCGAGCCTCGCGGTCACTACGCTTCTCCGGTCGAGGACGATCTGGTCGAATGACCTGGGATTGCGCGCCATCATTCCGGCGCAGTTCATCCTGTTGCTGTGGGCCGTACCTCTCATCTACGAGTGGGCCCATGACCGGAAGCGGGAGCGCTCCGAGTCGCATGCCCCTGGGCTGATCCGGCCGGCGATCCTGATGCTGCTTCTGGTCCTGGGCGTGATTGGTACTGTGTACCAGGTGAGCATGTTGCGCTTCTATACCGTGCTTGCGGATACCGGCAGACTGGCCGACGTGCCCTCGTGGCTGCCTGAGCCGCACCAGATCGGAACCAAAACTTACGCCATGCGGCAGGCCTATAGCGCGCTTCAAGCGACGCTTCCGCCATCCGCCATCGTGCAGGACAACCTCTCCTCACGGCAATTCGTACCGCACCTTCTCTACTCCACGCGCCAGAGTGTGGCCGGCGTTCCCGGCTGTGGCACCGTGTTCGGAGGAAGTCCATTCCGTTGCGTGCCTCTCCAAGCTCGGCTGGTCCGTTTATTCCAGGGCAAAAAGAACGAAGATCGTGAACCTGCGGACCAGACTTGCGACGCGCTCTCGATCAACGTGCTCGTGTCCACGGACGAAGACCCGGTGTGGAGGACGAGCAGGGAAAGTTGGGTTTGGACTCGCAAGCCGATGTTTTCCAACGATGCGGTTCGAGCATTCTATTGCGGCACCAGAAACCTTGAAACGGCCAGCACCACCCCTGATGTCGCCGCGAGGAGATGAATGAAGCCCGTCAGACCGCTGGATTTGGCCGCCGCGAGAATCTCTGAACATATTGCCGTAGGCCGAACTCTGCTGAACGACCAGGTATTCCTGGCCCTGCTGGTAAAAGTCGCCGGGGTCATGGCCAAAGCCCTGCGCTCCGGAAACAAAGTGCTCTTCTTTGGCAACGGGGGCAGCGCGGCGGACGCGCAACACTTGGCCGCCGAACTGACCGGCAGGTTCCTGAAGGAACGCCCGTCCCTCGCGGGGTTGGCGCTCACTACAAATTCGTCGTCGATTACCGCGCTCGGCAATGATTATGGATACGAGACCATATTCGCCCGCCAGATCGAGGGTCTTGCCAGGCGTGGCGATGTGGCGGTCGGCATCAGCACCAGTGGAAACTCACCTAACGTGCTGAAAGCGATCGCAGCGGCTCGCAGCAGGAAGGTGATCACAGTGGGTATGGCAGGCGCCAATGGCGGCAAGCTGGCTGCAGCGGTGGATTATTGCATCCGCATCCCCTCGGACTCGACCCCGCGCATTCAGGAAGCGCATATCCTCGCCGGCCACGTGCTGTGCGAGATCATCGAGCAGGACCTTTTCCGCGGGTGACAAGCCAGCCGGCTCGGGAAGCGTTTGAGCAGTCTTTTCGGATGTCGAGTTTCAGCCAGGAAGGAGTCCCGATTGCAATGAAGCCCGAGGTAGAAGTTCCTCGATCAACCGAGCTGTATTCATCCTGTCCGGTTTGCAGTGGCGCCAACCTGAGGCGCCTGTGGGAAGTCAACGGCTACACCCTCGCGCGTTGCGGAGCCTGTTCTCTGGTCTTCGCTCAGAACAAGGTCACGGCGAAGGAATTGGCCGCGCATTATGCCAGCGGCGGGGACGAAGCGTATGACGACACCAACGTCGAATGCCTCAACTATTACTACCGGAAGCTGGGGGAGTTGATTCGCCACCGCTTTCCCCAGCCAGGGAAGGTGTTGGATGTGGGGTGTTCGCGCGGATGGTTTCTCAACGTCATGAAGGGCTGGGAGTGCCATGGCAACGAGATTGTGACCGCCGACGCGGCGGCGGCCCGCGAGCGCTATGGAGAGCAGATTGTCACCGGTTCGTTTGAAGACTACCCGCTGTGGGAAGACTACTTCGACGTCATCACCCTGCAGGATGTCTTCGACCATTTTCACAATCCCATGCCGGCGCTGGAGAAATGCCGCCGTATGTTGCGGCCTGGCGGGCTGATCGTGATCAAGGTACACAACATTTCCTGCCTCTATGCCAGGCTCACGGGATCGAGCTTCTATGCCATTGTCCCGCCATCGCACCTTTTCTATTACGACCGCCGGTCGCTGACGCGCGCCCTCTCGAACAGCGGTTTTCAAGTGGTGGAATCGAAGTTCATCGGCCACCTGCTCAAGATCAAGACCGTGTTTTGGCGGCTGTCACGCGCCAACAAGCGCTCCCCCTTCTACCGCTTCTACAAGATGCTCGATGGCACCGCGCTGGGCGAGATCAAGGTTCGCAAGAACCTGCACGACATCATCACGGTCCTGGCCGTGAAGGCGGCCTAGGCCGGCTTGCCGCTTAGAGTTGAGGCTGCACGGCGTGCTCCCGCGTGGATTCCTGGAGCGGTTCTCCCGGCCCGTACTCAAAATTGATTCTCTCTTGTTCGACCACCAGCGGGCGGTTCTGCACCATGGTGTGAATCGTTCCTATGTATTCGCCGACAATCCCCATGAAGAGCAGTTGGATCGAACTCAGGAAGAATATGCCGATCACCAGCGGTGCAATACCGAGAGAGAAACTCCTCCAGAAAAGCAGTTTGTAAACGAAGTATGCGAACGAAACCAGGATCGAAAGCAAAGAGCCGGCAAACCCCGAGAAGGTCACGATGCGGAGTGGGACCTTGGAAAGATTGGTGATGCCGAGCATCGCCATCTCATAAAGGGAGTAGAAATTGTTCTTCGTAATCCCACGTTTGCGAAGCGGTTGGTGGTATGTCAATTCCGCGCGCGGCAAGCCGATTTCAGCGATCATTCCACGAAAGTACGGATACGGGTCGTTAAATTGCTTAATAATGTCGGCCACTTTTCGGTCGAATAGTCCAAAGCCGGTGAAGTTTTCATAGGTCTCTACCCCGGACAATCGGTTGACCAGGCGGTAATACTGCTTCCGAATCCAGAACATCAGGCCATGCTCGTCGCTGCCGCTCTTTACTCCGATGACGACGGGATAGCCTTCCTCCCACTTGCGCACCAGATCCACGATCATCTCCGGAGGGTCTTGAAGGTCGGCGACGATGCCAATCACTGCATCGCCTGAAGCCTGGTAGAAAGCATGCATGGGGGAGCGGACCGGCCCAAAGTTACGGGTATTGCGGATGATCTTTACGTTTTTGTCCGCGTGCGCAATCAGCTTCAGCACTCCCACCGTGTTGTCGCGCGAGGCGTTGTCGATGAAAATGTGTTCATACCGATACCGGCCGAGAGAAGCTATGGCGGCGCGGACACGTTCGTACACTTCGCGCACATTTGCTTCCTCGTTGTAACAGGGAGTCAGGATGGTGATTGTTTTCATGACCCTGCGGCCTCGCCTGAAGCGGGCGCCCTCAGCCGTTCGGCCGGCACGGCGTAGCACACCATTTCCCAGCATTCTTCCGCGTAACGCCGCACGAAGATTTTGTAATCGCTAGAAATGGAGTAAATAAGATTTGGAATGCGCCAGAGGTGTTCGCTTCTGTGATAGACGCAAATCGCCAGGATGGGATGGGAGCGCCGCAATAATTCCGCGGCCCCGGCCATGGCTTCGGGTTCGGCGCCTTCGATGTCCATTTTTATGAAGGTTGGGCTCTGCGGCCACGAGAGATCATCCAGCCTTCTGCACTCGACCTCAGTCGTCCAGCCCTGGGCAGCGACTTTGGAGCCGGCGGTTTCGGTTGCCCTGAAGGTCACTCTCTTGCTCTCATTTCCAACCGCGTACGGCAGCACGCTGATTCGCTGCCCACAATCTCCAGGCAGATGCGAGATGAACTCGCAAAGCCGCCGACGATTTTCCGGGTCCGGTTCCAACCCCACGATTTGGGAAAACGTATGCTTTCGATGGGCGAGGAAGCTGCGGATGCTGTCGCCATCGAAGGCTCCGCAATCCACAAAGACTTCCCGCCCGGATGTGGTCACAATGTCGGCAGGAAAGTAAGTATCTTGGGGATTAAGAGGCGCCGGGAGCGCCGCGTAATCGAGCCAATATCGCCACTCCAATTGGCCGCAGAGTTCACGCTTGGAGATATCGTCGGCCAGCATTGAATAACAGTCTTCAATCTGCTCTCGCTGGTCTGGGATTCTGTCGGGCAGATCGACACCACTGTGTGGAATGAAAATGTCAGAGTGCTTCCACAGCAGCGGGACAAAGGGCATCACCTTGCGGCAGCCAAGTCCCTGGAGCTGGGCCCTGGCGGAGCTGCCGTTGTAAATGGTGACGACAAAGCCAGCCCGATCTCCGTGACGTTCGGCAGCTTCCTGCGGCGGTAGAACGATGAGTCCGTCGACCTGGGAGCCCCATAGTCTGGGATTGTTGTCGGCGAATGCCAGCGGATGAACTCCCACTTTACGGAGGCCTTCAAGAATCGCGCGTCCCAGGGCGCCGGCCCCGAACAGCACTATGTCCGCGAAGGGAGCGATCATGCTGTCAAAGGCGGTCTTCTCACGATCAATGCACTTCTGCCGCCCTTCCGCATCCATTCGGCGAAAGATGTTTTCCAGCGTGAGTGTCGTTTGCGCTAAGTCTTGCATGGTCAATTTTGAGCTGCTCATTCGTCGAATCCCAACTGCGACGGCTCTACCAGGTGCTTGTTCGTCGGCATACCACGAGTAGAGTTCGCTGACGCAATCTCGGATGTCGCGGAACCCGTACCCATTAAGTTCGCACAACAACTTGGAATTGTCCCCCGTATATTCCTGGGCCGTACCCTCATTCTTCACTACGATGGCTGGGTTGATCCCGGAAACCTCCGCTACCATGGCCGCCAGGCTGGTCAATTCGTAGCCCTGGCCCCTGCAGACGTTGTACGTCCGGCCCTTCGCCTGGTGCTCCACAAACCAGCAAGTGATTCTCGCTAAATCATCAACGTGCAGGTAATCGAAAATGGCGTTCTTGCGAATTACGATCGGCAAGCCATGCACCACCCGAGCGCAAGCGTTGGAAATGAAGCGTACTTGCCAGGCTTCGTGTTTTCCGAACACCGCGAACAGGCGCAGGTTGAGGATCTTGTCCGACTGCTCGGCGTATTTGGCGCAGATGTATTTGGAGAATCCGTAAGCGTCTGCCGGCACGCGCGTATCGAAGTAACTCTCTTGAACCCGGGCTGGCAGGCAACGCGAGTCGTATTCCGCTCCCGAGCCGAAATAGATCATCTTGCCGAATGCCGCTTCGTTGCGGGCAAGATTGAAGAACATCCGGCAATTTCGCTCCAGAAGATCGGCGGGAGCGCCCAGCCAGCGATTGGAACGAGTGGTGGCGCAATGGACAACGACATCGAACCGCTTCTCACAGAGATATCGCCGGACTGCTACGGCATCCATCAAGTCAAGCTCGGCCGAGCTGGGAGCATGAATCTCATACCTCGGCGCAAGCTGCTCGGAGAGATTTCGCCCGATGAATCCCGATCCACCGGTAATGAGGAGCTTTGTCAGGCAACGGCTCCTTTCGACCGGACCAGGCGTTCCGGTGGCACTGCATAACAAACCGATTCCCAACCTTCGACTTCGTGCGATCGCAAGAAAAACTCATAATCAGACGAGAGAGACTGAATCAGGAGCGGCACGCGCCAGAGGTGGTTCTGCTTGTGGTAGACGCAAACCGCGAGAATAGGCCGGTAGCGTTTGATAAGTTGCGAGGCGCCCCTTAGGGCCTCGGGCTCCGCGCCCTCGATGTCCATTTTGATGAAAGTTGGCGCGTAGCTTAGAAGGAGCTCATCGAGCGGACTGCACTGGACGCTTAATGACCCGGAAGCAACGATTGATGCATCTGCCATTCCGGTTGCATTGAACCTGGTGATTCCCCGCTCCGCTCCGATCGCGACGTTGAACGCCTCAATTTTGTTCGCTAGCTGGGAGTCAAGCTCAGTCATCCATGAACTGAGCCGACGGAAGTTGGCTGGATCAGGTTCAATCGCGACAATGTTGCCAACACTACCATTTTGCCTTTGGATTAGCGTTCGTGAAGTGTCACCGTCATAAGCTCCACAGTCGATGAACACCTCCTCGGAAGAGAGAGAAAACAGGTTATCCAGAAAATAGGCTTCTTTGATTACGGAGAGGTTCAAGTTGTCGTAGTCACCAACGGTCCGCCACCTGACTTGGTCGAGGTACTGCCGGCGGGAAAGATCGTCTGACCAGAGATCTGACGCTTCGATCACCGCTTCTGTCTCGCTGTACACCTTGTGAGGCAGGTCCTGACAGAAATCGGGAAGAAGATCACGCGAGAATTTCCACCTTAGAGCTGCTGACGGGACAACATTGACGCAACCCAACGTCTCAAGCTGCCGGCGCGTTTCCCGAAAAGTATGACCATGGCGCCAAATCGTTACAACAAATAGTGCTGAGCGTCCAAAGTCGTCGGCGCTGGTCTGCGGCGACAAGACGGGAACATCACTAGCCTTGGTGCCCCAACGAGAAGGGTCGCTGTCAGCAAATGCCAGCGGCTCAATGCCAATGCTGCGCAAACAGCCGAGCGCCTTGCACCCCAGGTTCCCTGCCCCGAAGAGAACGACCCGATTCCCGACAGCGGCGAGCATCTCATCGAACGCATCGCGCTCGCGGCTCAGGACAGAGCTCATGTCCTCGTGCAACAGCGATTCGAGTTCGTCCTGGTAGAGGTTCACCGGCATTACTCGTCCTTGGGCGGAACGATCATGTTCGAGACAAATTCTTCGCGGTCCAGGAACGGCCACAGGTCTTCGAGCGGTTTGGAAACAAACGATCCGTCCGGCCGCTGTACCGAGGTGACGCGCGGGGCGCGCACCTCGTCCGGGATGACTTGTACATCACAAACCACCGGCCCTTCGGCCCGCAGAACGCGGCGGATCTGGCTTCGCAACTCCGACTGATCGCGGATCACGGCGGTATCCAGCCCATAGGCGCGCGCGAGTTTGCGGAGGTCGGGAATCGCGATCCCAGTCCGGCTATCACAGCCGATATTCGGTTGGCCGAAGAAGTTGGTCTGTGACGCGCGGATGGAAGCGTAGCCGTCGTTGTTCAGCACGAAAAACTTGATCGGGAGCTTATGGTAGGCGACCGTTGCCAGTTCCTGTATGTTGAGCTGGAAACCACCGTCGCCATCCACGCAGATGGTGCGCTGGCCTCCGCTTGCCAGGCACACGCCGATAGCGGCGGGGATGCCATATCCCATGGCCCCCAGCCCTGCGGTGTGAAATACGCGCTGCCCTTTTCTTGCCGGGTAGGCAAATAGAAAAATCTCGATGCCGCTTCCGGAGCTGCCGGAAACGATCTTGTCGGCTGCGTCTACTTCCTCCGCGATAACTTCGGCGAGGTGGAAGATGCTGACCCGGCCGGTTGGCGCGCGATGCTCCGGCTGCACCACCGGATAGCGCGTCTTCCAATCATGACAGCGCCGATTCCAGCAGGCGCGGTTTTTCGCCGGGGCAAAGTCCTGGCGCTGGCGAAGCATTTCCCGCATGAACGCCTTGGCATCGGCCCAAATCCGCAGGTTGAGGGTGTCGCGCAGCTTGTTGGTTTCCGCCGAATCGACGTCCACCATCACCTTGTACGCGCCGCGCGCCATGTCTTTGGGGGTATAGCCGATGACGGGAAAATCCATGCGGGCGCCAATGACCAGCAGGAAGTCGCAGTTCTGTAGCGCGAAGTTTGCTCCCCGCGCGGCCACGGTCCCTGGGCGCCCGGCATAGAGAGGATCATCATGGGACATCAGGTCCATGGCTACCCAGGTGGTCTCCACCGGGATATTGAGCAAGCGCACGAGTTCATCAAACTCCGGTGCCGCATGCGCGAGTCGCACACCATTACCCACCAGCAGCAGCGGACGCTCCGCCTGATTCATCCGCGCTATCACGTCCCCAACCTGCTGCGCGAGGCCTTGGTCATCCGCCGCTGGCAGCAGGGCGCCAGCGTCGAAGCCTTGCAAAGCATGCTCGTCAATGGGACTCGCCTGCACGTCGATGGGGATATCGATCCACACCGGCCCGGGACGCCCCGAACGAGCAATGTGCACCGCTTTCTCCAGGTGATATCGGATGGTCTGCGGGTCGGTGATGGTGACGGCGTACTTGGTGATGGGGCGAACCAGCGAAACGATGTCCACTTCCTGGATGCCGCGCTGGCGGACGCCGAGCGGCGTGCCGTCGGCGGCGTACATGCGATCGGGGCGCTTCACCTGCCCGGAGACAAACAGCATGGGCGTGGAATCGAGCCATGCGCCCGCAACGCCGGTAATGGCGTTGGTGCCGCCGGGGCCGGTGGTCACCATGGCCACGCCCAGATTCCCGGTTGCTTTGGAGTAATTCTCCGCCGCGATGGCAGAGGCCTGCTCGTGCTGGTTGCAGATGTAAGTCAGATCATCGCAGCGGGCCAGCGCATCGTTCAGATGCATGGCGCCGCCGCCGGTCAGCAGGAACACATGCTTTACACCCTCGGCAGCGATGAAGCGCACAACGTAGTCCGCGAGTCGCATGCCGTATTAGCCCCGTGCTCCATTGTCAGCGGCGCTTGCCAGCAGCATGTCCACGACTTCGCGCACCGCTCCGTTGCCGCCGCTGAGCCGGGTTATAACCTGGCACTGTCCGCGAATGAGGTCGCGGGCATCCGCGGGGCACGCGCTAAGCCCGGCAATCGTCAGCGCCGAAAGATCGTTGACGTCATCGCCGATAAAACAAACTTCGTCCAGCGATAAGCCGTGGCGCTCGGCCAGCGCACGCAGGGCCGATCCCTTGTCCTTGCAGTTCTTGTCCACGTCGCTAATCCGCATCTTGGTGGCCAGCCGATCGATCAATGGGCTGTCCTCGCCCGAGATCAGAGCCACGACCAGGCCCGCCCGCCGCGCCAGTGAGAGGCCCATGATGTCGGCGAAGTGGAATCGCTTCCATTCCTCGCCGTTTGGGCCCCACCACACGCTGCCGTCGGTGAGCACGCCGTCTACATCGAGCGCCAGTGCCTTAATCCGCCCCAACTCCCGCTCCTACCCGCCGCAGTTTCTTGATTACCGGTTGCTCGCGTTCCAGAACGCGCTTTACTCCGTCGCCCATCGACTTTTCCACCAACCGAACATAGCCGACAAGTTTGTTGACGCCATTGGGCTCGAGTGAAGCGGCGTGGTCGGAGCCCCACATGGAGCGGTCGAGGGTAATGTGACGCTCGATCATGCAAGCTCCAATCGCAGCCGCCGCAATGCTGGACGGCAGACCGGTTTCGTGCCCCGAATATCCAACCGGCACCCGGTAGCGCTCGCGCAGCAGCGGGATGACCCGGAGATTGAGTTCCTCGTAATAGGCCGGATACGCGCTGCACGCATGCAGAAGGATCAGGTTCTCCGTGCCCAAGATCTCCACGGCCCGGTCGATCTGCCGCATCGTGCTCATTCCGGTCGAAAGGATGATGGGCCGGCCGGTGGCGCGCGTGTGGCGGAGCAGGTTGTCGTCCGTCAAAGATGCCGAGGCGACCTTGAAGCAGGGCACATCGAAGCGGTTGATGACGTCGACCGAGAGTTCGTCCCAACAGGAGGCGAACCAGGGCATCTTGACCTCGCGGCAATAGCGATCGATCTCCTGGTAGTCTTCGAGATTAAATTCCAGCCCGCGCTTCAAATCGCCGTTGGTGGCGCCAAAAGGACTCTCTCGCGGCTTGGACAATTCCTCGGCCGTGTAGACGATATCGACCGTCCGCTTTTGGAACTTGACCGCGTCGCAACCCGCGCCCACCGCGACGCTGATGAGCCGCTTGGCAAGATCGAGATCGCCGTTATGGTTGATCCCAATCTCGGCCACGATGTAACAAGGATGCCCGTCCCCCAGTGCTTTCTTGCCCAGCCTTACTTCGCCCACCTGACCTGAGTTCTGCTCGTCCCCATCAAACATGGCTCAGACTCTCCCTGTGTGTGAATTGCTCAAAAATTTCCACCACATACTCCTGCATGGCGTGCGTAATTCCCGGATAGACTCCGATCCAGAAAAGCTGGTTCATCACCCGATCGCTGTTTTCCAGATTGCCGACGACCCGATGCGGAATGTCGCGATAAACCGGCTGTCGGACGAGGTTGCCGGCAAACAACATGCGGGTTGCGATCTTCTTTTCCTCGAGATGCTGCACTAACTCCGCCCGGGAAAAAGGCGCCTCCGGCCGCACGAGAATTGGAAATCCAAACCAGCTCGGGTTGGATCCTTCCGTGGCCTGCGGCAATACGAGATGCTCCTCGAAGTCCTGCAACCCGTGCTTCAGCGCGGCGAAGTTGCGCCTGCGGGTCTCAATAAAGCCGGGCAGTTTTCTTAGTTGGGCGACCCCGACCGCGGCCTGCATGTCCGTGGCTTTCAGGTTGTAGCCGAGATGCGAGTAGGTGTACTTGTGGTCGTAGCCGTGCGGCAATTCACCTAATTGCCAATCAAACCTTTTGCCGCAGGTATTGGCCACTCCCGGCACGCACCAGCAATCGCGGCCCCAGTCGCGGAATGACTCCACCAACGTCTTCAGCAGCGGTTGGTTCGTGACCACGCAGCCGCCTTCACCCATCGTGATGTGGTGCGCGGGGTAGAAGCTGAAGGTCGCCAAGTCACCGAAGGTGCCAACCTTCTTGTCGCCGTAGGTCGATCCCAGGGCGTCACAGCAATCCTCGATGAGCCACAGATTGTGCTTCCGGGCAAACTCGCAGACCGCGTCAACATTGAAAGGATTGCCGAGCGTGTGGGCGATCATCACAGCCCGCGTCCGGTCTGAGACTGCGGCTTCGAGCTGCGTAACGTCGATGTTGTAGGTAGGAATGTCGACGTCGAGAAAAACCGGCACGAGATTGTTCTGGACGATCGGGTTCACTGTCGTCGGGAAACCCGCCGCCACGGTGATGACTTCATCCCCGGGCCGCAGGCGGCGGTCACCGAGCTTGGGCGAAGTGAGCGCGGATACGGCGAGCAAGTTGGCCGACGAACCGGAGTTCACCAGCACCGCATCCCGCACGCCCAGATACGCTGCGAACTGCTTTTCGAATTCTTCGGCGAACCGTCCGGTGGTGAGCCAGAAATCAAGCGCCGAGTCCGTAAGGTACTGGATTTCTTCGGCGTCGAACTGGCGGCCGGAAACGGGCACGGGCGTGGCGCCCGCGACGAATGGTTGTGGCGCGAAGGCTTCTTGGTAATACTCGCCCACCAGATCGCGAATGCGCGCGCGCAACTGATCTGCCTTCCCGCTCACCGAACCCCCGCCGACGTGGCAATCGCCGCGTGTATGCCAATAAATTGCTTGTACCAATCGATGGTGCGCTCAAGGCCTTCGTCCAGGGTGAATCGCGGCGACCACCCGAGCACCCTGCGTGCGTGCTCGGCGCTCAGATATTGATGGCGGATTTCGTGGAAGACCTGGTTCTGAACTTCGGGCTGGAGATCGGAATCCATCAAGCGCAGGATTCTCTCCACCAGTTGCAAAACTGTGATTTGGAGCTCGTTCGAGAAATTGAATGCCATTCCCCGAAGTGCCGGATCGCTGAACACTCTCTCAGCAACCTGCAGATAAGCCGTGACGCCGTCTTCCACGTAGAAGTAGTCGCGGATGTAATTTCCGTCGGAACGAATCACCGGACGCTGCCCGCGAAGCGCGGACCGAATCGTGCCGGGCACGATGCGGTTCCAGTTGAGGTCCCCGCCGCCGTAGAAGTTTCCGCAGCGGGTGATGGCCACCGGCGACGAGTAGGTGTTCGCGTAGGTTTGCGCGATGAGGTCCGCGCAGGATTTGCTGACGTCATAGGGATGCGACCCCTGCAACGGCATTTCTTCCGTGTAGGGCAGCACTTCCTGGTCTCCGTATGCTTTATCGGAAGAGGCCAGCACGATGCTCTGCACCTTCGATGAACGGCGGCAGGCTTCGAGCAGATTCCACGTACCCTGAATATTGCTTTCAAAGGTGGAGATGGGATTGCGATTGGCGATGCTGACAATGGTCTGCGCTGCCAGGTGAAACACGGCTTCCACTTCGTATTCACCCAGCACTCGTTCCAGCAGCGCGCGATCGCAGATATCGCCGCGCACCACCTTGACCTGGCTGACGGTGCGAGTGCGGACAAGCTCGCACTGCGGCACCCAATCACGAATCAGGCAAACTACGTCCGCGCCGGCTGCCACCAACGCACGCGTGATCCATCCGCCCAGCAGCCCGGTCGCGCCCGTCACCAACGTGGGACGGTCCTGCCAGAACTCTGCCATCACTCCCACACCTTCCAGGGCGCTTGGTCGCTCGCCCAGAGTTGGTTCAAGTGCTCAAAATCGCGGTAGGTATCCATGAATCCGAAGAATCCGTCGTGCTGATAAGCCATCAGCTCTCCATCGGCCGCCAGCCTCTCTAATGGCTCACGCTCCAGCGTGCACTCGTCTCCTCCCTGCAGGTAGTCAAAGACGCCAGGCTCGAAGACGAAGAATCCGGCACTCGCCCAGCCGTCTACCCGAGGTTTTTCCGTGAACTTCGACACCTGCTGACCGGAGCCCAGTTGGACGGCTCCGAAACGGCTGAGCGGATGGACTACCGTGACGGTCGCTAAGCGCCCGTGACTCTCGTGGAATTCGACCAGCTTGCTGATCTCAAGATCGCTGAGGCCGTCGCCGTAGGTCAGCATGAAGCGAGTGCCGCAGACATACTTCTGGATTCGCTTGACGCGCCCACCGGTCATGGACTGCAGGCCGGTGTCCGCCAGAGTCACGCGAAAATCCTGTTCCAGGTGGGAGCCGTGGTAGTGAATTCCCGACTTATGGCCCAGGCAGACCGTGAAGTCATTGTTCATGGCCTCATAGTTCAGGAAATAATCCTTGATCATGTTGCCGCGATAGCCGAGGCAGAGCACGAAATCCCGGAACCCGTGGTGCGCATAGAGCTTCATGATGTGCCACAGGATCGGCCGGCCACCGATCTCGACCAACGGCTTGGGACGGAACTCGGTCTCCTCCTTCAAGCGCGTGCCCAAACCTCCGCACAAAACCACAATCTTCATTCTTTGTCCCCGCTCACACGAAGGCTCTTGCCCTGGGTTGCCGATTCGGCCGTATTGCTGGATTTACATGGAACTCTGGGTCGCGAATACATTCCAGTACAGCACCACTGACATCCCAGGTGAGCCAAGAACCTGACCGCGGACAACCAACCACGCGCCCACTACGGTCACATTCCCGCCCTGGTAATCAGATTATTCTGAATCCAGGTAGTCGTTGGGTAACGATTCATACGCGGGCAGGTAACCAAGGTGCATTGGCCTGTTCACCGGCCCGGTGTTCTCTCTTACAATCGAGCCCGGATGCGTCACGACGAAATATTGCGGCTGTTGCGCCTGTGGCTAGGCGCCGAGGAACGATTTCCCACCGATGGCTGGAGCTCCAACCCGCTCTTGTTGGAAGCTTTCTTCTGGAGCGCGGTCATCACGCTGACGCTGTTGCTGGTGTGGCGTCGCCCGCAGGTTCTCGATCGGGCGGAGGCGGCGCTTCGCCAACTGGCGCGGCATCGCACTCCGTCGATCATCATCGTGGGAGTACTCGCGCTGGCGATCCGCGCTGCGTTGCTGCCGCTGATTCCTATTCCCAGCCCCGTCGTGCACGACGAATTCAGCTACCTTCTGCAGGCGGACACGTTCGCATCCGGCCGCCTCACCAATCCCACTCCGCCGCTCTGGGTGCACTTCGAAAGCTTTCACATCAACATGTGGCCCACCTATCAGTCGATGTATCCGCCCGGGCAAGGCGCGATGCTGGCCTTGGGACAGGCGCTGTTCGGCCATCCCTGGTGGGGAGTGTGGTTGAGCGTCGGCATTATGTGCGGGGCGCTGGTGTGGATGCTGCAAGGCTGGGTGCCGGAAGAATGGGCGCTGCTGGCCGGGCTGTTCTGCGTGCTGCGCTACGCGACCTTCAGTTATTGGATCAATTCCTATTGGGGAGGAGCGGTGGCGGCAATCGGCGGCGCGCTATTGATGGGCGCGCTGGTGCGTCTGACTCGCCGGCCCAAGCCGCGCTATGGACTGATCCTCGCGCTGGGGTTGGCTATTCTGGCCAATACCAGGCCCTATGAAGGGTTTGTCTTCGCTGTGCCCGCGATGATCTATCTGCTGGCGTGGTTCATCCGCAAGCGGATGTGGAGTGCACAATTTCTGCGCGCGGTGGCGGTTCCAGCGCTGGCCGTGCTATTCGCGGCAGGAGCCTTTGCTCTTTACTACAACTGGCGCAGCACCGGCAATCCGCTGCTGATGCCGTACGCGGTCAACGCGCGCACCTATCATATCTCTCGCCCATTTCTCTGGCAGACTGCTCAACCCATTCCCCAATATCACCACATGGTGATGCGGACGTTTTATTGCTTCCACGAGCTCCCGGAATATCTGAAGTCGCGCCATCTCTGGGGGCTGGAGGAGATGACCGGGCAGAAGCTCCAGATCTACTACGCTGCTTTCGTATGGCCGCTGTTCCCGCTGATGTTCGTTGCCCTGTGGGAAATGATGAAGAGTCCCAAACAGCGTCTCTTCGCCCTCACCGTCCCGCTGATGCTGGTGGGACTGCTGGTGGAATCCTGGCCGCCGCACAGTCATTACGCCTCTCCCGCGCTTTGTGTGACGATTGCGATTGCCATCTACGGCCTGCGCCGGCTTCGGCTGTGGAATCCTCGCGGCGCACCGGTAGGGCGTATGGGAGTGCGCGCCATCGTCCTCGTTATGGGGATATGGATGCTGCTGACGCTGGGCGAGAAGATATTCAATCCTTTCCTTCTGCAGATCAACGAACGCAACCTGCAAGTACAGATGCTCGACCGCGACCGCCTGGCGGCAGAGCTGAACCAGCTTCCCGGGCAGCACCTGGTGATTGTGCACAACCGGCGTTCCCACACCGGCTCCGAGGATTGGATCTACAACAAATCCGACATCGACCGCGCCAAGATCGTCTGGGCGCGCGACATGGGCCCGGAGAAGAACGAGGAACTGCTGCACTATTTCGCCGACCGTCAGGTGTGGCTGGTAGACCAGAACGACGGCATCATGCGCCTGCACGCCTATAACCAGCCCAGTCCGCAAGAGACGATCGGCGCGGCTGGTCTCCTCGCCACCGCACACCACAAGTAGCAGGCTGGAGAAGGCCGCGGCGTCTTATGGATGGCGCGCCAGACGTGCCAGGGCGGCGCGGGCGGCCTCGGGGCGTTGGCCGTTCAGCTCCTGTTCGTATTGGCGGCGTGCCTCGTCGTAACGGCCCTGCTGCTCCAGCACTTCCCCCAGCGACAAGTGGACCAGAGGCGCCTCCGGCCAGATTTCCGCTGTCTTCGCCAGCGTGACCGCGGCGTCGGCGAAGTGCGCGCTCCGCTTCTGAGTCAGTCCCAGCAGCAGGAACTGGTTGCGGTTGTGAGGGTCGAGCCAGATCGCCCGCTGGAAGAATTGTTCCGCGTGGGGAAGGTCGCCAGCCGTGAAATACAGATAGCCGAGGTTGAACGAAGTGGTCCAGGCGTAGGAATCAATGGCGTAGGACTCGCGCAGCAATTGCAGCGCGCGGTCGTTCTCTCCGCGCAGCAGCAACTCGCTCGCGAGGCTGGTCTTGGCCATGGCATTGCGCGGCGAGACGGCGACCGCGTGCCCAAACAGCAAGAAATCATTCTCCCACGGTGCGGCCTCGCGCGCCGCCAGCACGCCCGCCGCCGTGGTAAGCGCGAGGACCGCATACAGCGCCACCCGAGCCAAGCGTGGTGCGGCGCACAAACGTCCAAGCGCCAGCGCCACCAACAGGCAAAATCCGAATGAAGGCAGGTACAGGTACCGATCCTGCGCCAGCGTGTTGAAACGTAGCAACGAAACATCGAGGACCGGCAGTAGCGTCACTCCCATCCATAGAGCCGCTACTTTCGCCGCGCGCGAGCCTCGGCAGGCGGCCCAGAGAGCAGCCGCGAGCGGGAGCATCGCCAGCAGAGGCACGAGGAACTGGCGAGAGTGCACGCTATCGACGTAAAAAACGTCATACAGAACGGCGAGCGGATAAGGCCATAACAAATGCCGCGCGTAAAACCACAGCAGCGCGGGAAGGGTCTTCAATACAACATCATTGCCCAGGGGTACCTGCGTGTGCCCGAATTCGCCAAGCACCGCGTGACGAACGATTAGATAGCCTGCGGCCACGGCAGCCCAGGGTACGATCGCTGCCGCGGCGCGCGTCAACGATCGCCACCAACTCGACACGCGGCCCTCGGTGCGCCGCACCATCACTTCGCAGCCCAACAATACCGGCGCCAACATCAGCGCGGTTTCCTTCGCCATCAGCGCCAGGCAGAAGCATGCCAGCGAAGCCGCCACTGCAAGCCGTCGCCGTGGTCCAGCGCGCAGCCGGCTGTGGGCATAGGCAGTGAAAGCGAGCAGAAAGAAGATCGTGAGCAGCAGTTCGCTGGAAGCCGAAATCCAAACCACCGGCTCAATATGCACCGGGTGCAAAGCAAAGATCAGGGCGGTAAGGGCCGCCGTTGTCTGTCGCAAGGCCTCTTCCCAGGCCATCAATTCGAGCAATCTCAGAGCCGCCCGATACACCAGCCAGACAACCAGCAGGTGCAGGGCAAGCGAAGTTGCATGCCAGAACGAAGCCCGGAGTCCGAAGAGCGCGTGGTTCAACCGCAGCCAGACGAGAAACAAAGGGCGGTAGTAATTTGACGAGCGATCAAAATTGCCGACGTTGGCCCACAGGTGCGAAGTGAAGTATCCACCGACGTGGTTCCAGGCGCGGATCTTGGGATTGTTCTCGATCTGCAGGTGGTCGTCGTAGACGAAATCGAATCGCCACACCTGCAAATAGGTAACCAGGGTGAGGCCGAAAGCGAGCGCCAGTAACCACCGAGGCGAAAACGTCCGCGGGCGACTCCCAGCCGAAGCCGAAATGATCTTCGTAGCGTGCGGGTCGAGGATTTTTTCCGGCGCCGTGGATACGTTCATCGTGACGAATCGGTTCCTGTTTTGGGCACACTATAGCAAGGTGCCCGCCTCTTAAGCGGTACCATGAACAACACGAACTGCGACGTGACGAAGGTGCATCGACCTATTTACGTTCCCGGCTTGCGTCCCCTACACTCGCAAAGGACTTCTGAAATCCGCCGTTTTTCTTTCACTAGAAATGTATCCTGACGAATTCATCGGCGTGGCTTGGTACGTGGGCTTTTGGTGCGCGTCGCATCCACTGATTTTGGAATTCGCGTTCTGGGTGGGAGTATTGGGCGTAAGCGCGGTGTTACTGGCCTTGCGACCAGGCTTCCTCGAGCGCGCGGAATGCGCCTGGGACCGGGTGGCCCGTCGGCGGATGCTGTCGGTAGTTCTGGCCGGGCTGGCGGCGCTGGCGCTGCGTGCGTCCATGTTGCCGCTCGCCCCCATCCCCGAGCCCATCCTGCACGACGAGTACAGCTTCATCCTGCAGGCGCAGACCTTCGCTGCCGGGCGCCTCACCAACCCTCCACATCCCATGTGGCAGCACTTCGAAACTTTCCACGTAAACATGCTGCCCAGCTATCAGGCCATGTATCCGCCGGCACAGGCCCTGCTTATGGCCGTGGGGCTTTTGGCATTCGGTGATCCCTGGTGGGGAGTGTGGTTGAGTGTCGGCCTGATGTGTGCCGCCGTCACCTGGATGCTGCAAGGATGGATGCCTCCGCGATGGGCGCTGCTGGGAGGCGCTTTCTGCGTGCTGCGCTTCGGCCTATTCGGTTATTTCGTGAACTCCTATTTTGGAGGCGCGGTGCCCGCGCTGGGAGGCGCGCTGATGCTGGGCGCGCTGCCCCGTTTGTGGAGGAAGCCGGCGGCCGGTCACGCCGTGGTCCTGGCATTGGGTTTAGCCATCCTGGCCAACAGCCGTCCGTACGAAGGGCTCGTGCTCAGCCTTGCGCCCCTGGTATGGATGGCGGTCTGGTTGTTCCGCAAGCGCGGGTGGACGGGCGAGCTTCTCGGCCGGGTAGTCGTACCCGCCGCCGCGGTGCTGGTGATGTGCTGCGCCGCGATGCTCTACTACAACTGGCGCGGTACCGGCAATCCGCTGGAGCTGCCATATGCCGCCAATTGGCGCCAATATCACATCACCAAGCCCTTCCTCTGGCAGGCGAGTTACCAGATCCCTGACTACCATCACCCGCTGATGCGCCGGTTCTACCTGACTCAGGAATTTCCCAACCACCTGCTGGCGCGAACCGGCTGGGGCCGGGAGGAACTGACGGAAATCAGGTGCCGCGCCTACTATGAGTTTTACGTGTGGCCGCTGCTTCTGCTCTTCATCCCCAGCTTGTGGATCATGCTGAAGAGCCGGCGTGTCCGCGTGTTGCCGATTGCTCTGCTGCTGTTGCTGACGGGGTTGCTGGTGGAAGTGTGGCCCCCGCAGCCCCACTACGCCTCCCCGGCGGTCTGCGTCGTAATAGCAATTGCCCTCTATGGTCTGCGCCTGCTGCGGACGTGGCGGCCGTTGCGAATGCCCGCCGGTTTGATGATGTCGCGCGCGATCGTGCTGCTGCTGCTGGCCTGGACGGCGCTTCCCACCGCCCGGGCACTGGTGAACCCGTGGGGGCTGCAGCCGCTGGGTGGCGAGCGGGCTCTGCAGTTTGAGCGCGCACGTTTGCAAGCCCAGTTGGAGCGGCTGCCCGGCGGGCATGTGGTGATCGTTCACAGCCAGCCCTCTTATGGCGGCGCGCAGGATTGGATCTACAACCGGCCGGACATCGACCATGCTAAGGTGATTTGGGCGCGTGACATGGGCGGAGACAAGAACCAGGAACTGGTGCTCTACTTCCGCGATCGGCACATCTGGTACATCGATCAAGACGACGGTGTGATGCGCTTGCAGGCATACAACCAGCACAACCCCGAAGCGACGCTTGCCGCCAGCACCGCTGCGCCGTCCCAAGGACACACCAATTGAGCGGGAAGAGAGCCATCATCATCGGCGCCGGGCCGGCGGGGCTCACCGCTGCCTATGAACTGCTGACCCGCAGCCAGGTGCAGCCCATCGTGCTGGAGAAGAGCACGCACATGGGCGGCATCTCGCGCACGGTGAACTATAAGGGCAACCGCATCGACATCGGCGGGCACCGCTTTTTTTCCAAGAGCGATCGCGTGATGCAATGGTGGCTCCAGCACCTGCCCATGCAGCAGGTTGCGTCGAACGGCAATGGCAGCGGTTTCAAGATCAAGTACCAGAACCAAACGCGCGATCTGGCGGCATCGCCGGACGGTCCCGATCCCGAGACCAGCGATCAGGTGATGCTGGTGCGGCAGCGCAAGTCGCGCATCTACTTTCTGCGCAAGTTTTTCGATTACCCCATCTCGCTCAGCAAGGACACCCTGCGTAACCTCGGCGCGGCGCGTACCGCCCGCATCGGCGCCAGCTACGCCCGCAGCGCCTTGTTTCCCTGTAAGAACGAGCAAAACCTGGAACAGTTCTTCATCAACCGCTTTGGGCGCGAGCTCTACGAGACCTTTTTCAAGTCCTACACCGAGAAAGTCTGGGGCGTGCCCTGCCAGGAGATCAGCGCGGAATGGGGAGCGCAACGCGTCAAAGGCCTCTCCATCACCAAGACCATCACTCACCTCCTGAAGAAGCGCTTCCATAGGCGCCGCCCCGGCGACGTGGCGCAGAAGAACACCGAGACCTCGCTGATCGAGCAATTTCTTTATCCCAAATACGGCCCCGGACAGATGTGGGAAACCGTGGCGCAAAAGGTGAAGGAGCTGGGAGGCGAAATCCACACCGGCATCGACGTCCGCGGGCTGCACTGCGACGGCCGGCGCGTTCTCTCCGTGCAAACCGCGGATGCCAGCGGGCAGCCACAGGAATTTCGCGGCGATTACTTCTTCTCCACCATGCCGATCAAGGAATTGGTACGCGCGCTCGACGTTGAAGTTCCGGCCAATGTGCGCGAGGTCAGCGAAGGGCTCCAGTACCGCGACTTCCTTACCGTCGGACTGCTGCTTGAAGGGCCTCAAGGTGACGGATCCAAGCGTTAACGGGAGCGCCTGCCGCCTGATCGAAGACAACTGGATCTACATCCAGGAGCCCGACGTGCTCGCCGGGCGCTTGCAGATCTTCAACAACTGGAGCCCGCACTTGGTAAGCCAGCCCGGGAATGTCTGGGTTGGGGTGGAGTACTTCTGCTATGAAGGCGACGAACTATGGCGCAAGCCGGATGCCGAGATGGCGGACTTCGCGCGCCAGGAACTGGCCAAGATCGGCATCATCGACGCCGATGCGGTTCTGGACTCCACCGTCATCCGCATGCCCAAGACATATCCCGCGTACTTCGGCGCCTACACCCGCTTCGACGAGATTCGCCAGTATCTGGACGCCTTCCCTAACCTGTTCCTGGTCGGCCGCAATGGCATGCACAAGTACAACAACCAGGACCATTCCATGCTCACCGCCATGGAGGCCGTCGACAACATCATCGCCGGCCGCACCGATAAGTCGAACCTGTGGCGCGTCAATACGGAGATGGAGTATCACGAAAGCAAATAGAGGCGCCGGCAGCTGGGAATGGCCAGTTGAGCTGGTTCCGAAATAGGCGTCGCTTCCACGGTTGGTCTGACAAAATCTGCTGCAGAAACTAACACTTTATGGCAGTAATGGGGCTGTGTAGCTGCCCGCTTGCGGGGCATTACGGCGCTGGCATTCGGGTTGTCCGCACATAAGTAAAAGCTGGTCAAAACGTTAGAAGCTCCCGCCCAAAGGTCACCACAGACCCTCCGGTTGGTAAGCCAGGTGCGACTACGGAGGCGTCCGGCATTGCAAACCCTTGCCGAGAGGAACGGCCCAAGACAATGAAAAAACCCAACAACACCAAGAAACACAAGGGCAAGAAACATTCCAAGAAAAAGGCTTCTCGCTGATCGAACTGCTGATCGTGGTGGCGATCATTCTGATCATTGCCGCCATCGCTATCCCGAACCTTCTGCGGTCGCGCATTGCCGCCAACGAAGCTTCGGCAGTAGGGTCCATGCGCACTTTGAACACGGCGGAAGTCACCTACAACACGACGTATAGCACGGTGGGCTTCGCCTGCTCATTGGGAGCGCTGGCCCCGCCCAGCGGCAGCGCCTCACCTACGTCTTCAGCGGCCGGTCTGATCGACAGCAACCTGGCGGGTGGCAACAAGAGCGGCTATACGTTCGCGATAACGAACTGCAGTGGAACGCCCGCGACTGACTACCAGTCGACGGCTGACCCACAGACCCCCGGAACCACCGGGCAGCGCTCCTTCTGCTCGGATACCTCGGGCGTTATCAAGCAGGACGGCAGCGGCAGCTCAGCCACTTGTCTGAGCAACAACGTACCGATCTAGTGATTCAAGGGACGGGGCCTGGATAGGCCAGGCCCTGATCCGGTTCGAGCGGCTGGGATAGGGTCGGCAGCGAAGTTCAGCTATAGTTGGGGCAGTACGGCAAAGCAAGAGAGGGCAACGTGAAACGTAATCGGGGATTCTCTCTTATCGAGTTGCTGATCGTGGTGGCGATCATCCTGATCATCGCGGCGATCGCCATACCCAACCTGCTGCGCTCGCGCATCGCCGCCAACGAAGCTTCCGCGGTGGGTTCGCTGCGCACGCTGAACACGGCTGAAATCACCTACAACACAACCTATCCCTCAACCGGTTTTGCCTGCAGCTGGGAGCGATGGCCCCTCCGAGCGGTTCCGCGTCGCCCACTTCCAGCGCCGCCGGTTTGATCGATAGCAATCTGGCAAGCGGCACCAAGAGCGGATACAGCTTCGCGATTGGCAATTGCTCGGGAACGCCGGCCTTCAATTACAACACCGTCGCCGCACCGGTCAGCCCCGGCACCACCGGACAGCGGTACTTTTGCAGTGATAGCTCGGGGGTGATCAAGTACGACCCCAGCAGCACCTCCAACTGCACCAGCAGCGGCGTTCCGATCTAGGCTGCGGGCAGTTTGGATCAGGTTTTGGGCCGGCATTACGGCCTCAAAGGTTGGCCAAGTACCTGGGGGAGGGTACAAAGCCAAGGGGGGATAGAGGACGCGAGTTCTCTGTTCCCCTTCTTCTTGCTACCCGGGCACCAGCAACGCCATTTGCTACAACTTTCCCTCGCTTATAATGGTGGCATTGCTACGCGCCATGTCGGCTATTGAAACCTTCCAACTGGAAAAGAGCTACACCGCAGGATTCTGGCGCAAGCGCCGGGTCGCGGGGTTGAAGCCCCTGACCCTGGCGGTCGAGCCGGGCGAGGTCTTCGGGTATCTCGGACCCAACGGCGCCGGCAAAACCACCACCTTGAAGCTGCTGATGGGCCTCATCTTCCCTACTGGCGGCTCGGCCCGCATCCTGGGCATGGAGATTAGCGACCCGCGCATGAAGTCGCGGATAGGCTTCCTGCCCGAGCAGCCTTATTTCTACGATTATCTGACCGCCTCGGAGCTGCTGGAGTACTACGCCCAGCTCTCCGGCGTGCCCGGCCGCGAGCGCTCCCGGCGCGTGCAGGAGATGCTGGCGCGCGTGGGCCTGGCGGCTTCGGCGCGCACTCAGCTTCGCAAGCTTTCCAAGGGCATGATGCAGCGCGTGGGCATCGCGCAAGCCATCCTGCACGATCCCAGGATAGTGTTCCTCGATGAACCCATGTCGGGACTGGATCCGTTGGGGCGGCGGGAAGTCCGCGACCTCATCCAAAGCTTGAAGGATGAAGGCAAAACCGTCTTCTTCTCAACCCACATTCTTTCCGACGCCGAGGCGCTCTGCGACCGGGTGGCAATCCTCCACAAGGGCGAGCTGCGCGGGGTGGGCGCGGTCGACGAACTGACGGCGCGTACCCAGAACAAGATCGAAATTCTGTTCCATGGCCTGCAGGCGATGACCCTGCTCTCCGCCCTGGGCGCTGAATGCCACGCCACCGGCGAAACCGTGCGGGCGATCATAGCCGAAAGCCAGCAGGACGCAGCCCTGGACGCGCTTCGCCGCGAAGGCGCGCGTCTGATCTCGCTCACCCCGGTCCGCGCCACGCTAGAGGACTACTTCATCGAGCGGCTCGGCGAGAAGGCCGAGAAAATGGAGGTAGGTCGGTGATCGACACTCACGTGGCGACGGCCGCCACCGGCCGTCGGGGCGCGATGAAATCGCGCCTGAGCCCGCAGGGCGACATCTGCAACAGGCGAGCTGCGCTCGCCCGCCCAGCCGGGGGCGGCTGGGCCTACGTGGTCATGGTCATGCTATGAATCGTATCGCTGCCGTAGCATCGAATACTTTTCGTGAAGCGGTGCGCGATCGCGTCCTCTACAACCTGATCTTCTTTGCCTTGCTGCTGGTGGGCGCGGCGCTGCTGTTCGGTCAGATTTCCATCGGCATTCAGCGCATCGTGCTGATCAACCTGGGGCTCACAGCCATTTCCGTTTTCGGCGTGGTGATCGCCATCTTCATCGGCATCGGGCTGGTATCGAAAGAAATGGAGAAGAAAACCCTGTACACCATTCTTTCGCGTCCGGTACGGCGCTGGGAATTCATTGTCGGCAAGTTCGGCGGCCTGGCGTGGACGCTGGTGGTAAACACCTTCCTCATGGCCGCGGGATTTTTCGCCGCGCTGCTCTTGCTGGCCCATCGCTTCGAGCGCGCCGATGCTTACCTGCTGGTAGCCATCTACTTCATCATTCTGGAATTCGTAGTGGTCACGGGACTGACGCTGCTGTTCTCGACTTTCTCCTCGCCGGTGCTCTCGGCGGTGATGGCGCTCGCCCTTTTTGTGATTGGCACCTTTGCCGAGGACCTGCGCGCTTTTGCCGCCATGAGCCACGGCATGACGCGGGTGTCGGCCACGCTGGCAGCTTACGTGGTGCCGAATTTCGCTTCGCTCAATGTGATCTCGTCGGTGGCCCACGGTCAGCCAATCGCCGGATCGCTGATTTTGTACAACACCGTGTATGCGCTGTTCTATGCGGGTGCGGCGGTGTGCGGCGCGATCCTGGTGTTCGAGTACCGGAATCTGAAATGAGGGCTCGCGGCGCCACGACTCTGGTTGCAGCCCTGGTTCTCGCGGCCTCGCTGGCCGGCGCTGCTCTAACGGTGCGCCGTCTCGATCACCTCCGCGCCGGAGCCACCGCCGAAGAAGCGCTCTATGTTCCCTCGCCCAAAATCCTCCAGCGCATGAGCCTGGGTTACAGCGGCTTGGTGGCCGACATCTACTGGACGCGCGCGGTGCAATACTTCGGCCAGCAACACCACCTGCACTCCAGGAATTACAAGCTGCTACCGCCGCTGCTCGACATCGCCACTACTCTCGACCCGCATCTGCTGGCGGCGTATGAATTTGGAGCGACGTTCCTGGCGCAGAAGCCGCCCGAGGGCGCCGGCGATCCCGATGCCGCCGTGCGCCTGGTCGAGCGCGGCGTGCGCGAGAATCCTTCCGCGTGGCGGCTCTATTACAACCTTGGCTTCATCCATTACTTCGAGCGCCACGACTATAGCGCCGCCGCCGATGCCTTCGACCGGGGTTCGCGGGTCCCCGGCGCCTACCCCTGGATGAAGGTAATGGCCGCCCAGATGTCGCAGCATGCCGGCGACCTTCAGACTGCCCGCTGGCTGTGGTCAAGCCTCTACCAGACCACGGAAAACGACGAGATTCGCGTCAATGCCGCCAAGCATCTTCGGGCCCTGCGGGTGGACGAGGAAGTTTCGCAGCTGGAGAAGAGGACCGAGGCCTTCCGCGAGCGCACCGGGCGCTGGCCGGCAAGCTGGGCAGAAATGGTGGCGGCCGGCTATTTCCGAGGCGTACCGATCGATCCCACTCGCAAGCCCTATCGACTCGCTCCAGGAGGACGAATTTTCCTGCAAGACCCCGAGGATTTTCCGTTCATTACCCAGGGGCTGGAGGAACCATCCAATCCGCAGCGGGGCGAATCCAAGTAACATCAGCTCAGAAAATCAGCCAGTCCAAAAGCCCGAAGGGCGGCATTTGGGTGAGCCCAGCGCGTCAGGGAATGGAGCAAAAAAGAACGTGAGCCCGGAGGGCGGCACATTGAGACGCATTTGGTTTTTCATTTTCCTCATCGCCGGCATCGCCTCCGCTGCAACTGCGCCCGAGATCGCCGCCAAAGTCGACCGGCGCTACAACCAATTACAAACGCTTCAGGCCGACTTCACCGAGACCTATCGCGGGGCAGGCGTTGCGCGCACTGAATCCGGCGTCTTATGGCTCAAGCGTCCTGGCAAGATGCTCTGGGACTATCGCGAGCCCCAGCCTAAGGTCTTTGTCACCGACGGCAAGTCGGCGTGGTTCTATGTACCCGGGGAGCGGCAGGTGCGCAAGGCTTCGGTAAAGAAGCTGGACGACCTGCGCTCGCCCCTGCGCTATCTGCTAGGTAAGACGAAGCTTGAGAAGGAGTTAGCTGGATTAACTCTGGCGGCTGACGTTTCGCCCGAGACTCCCGGCAACATGATGCTGCGCGGCGCCCCTAAAGGCATGGAAGACCGCGTCTCGAGCGTGCTCATGGAGGTAACGCCGGAGGGGGAGATCGCCCGCATGGTTATCGACGAGGTGGACGGGTCGAGCACCCAGTACCGCTTCGCCAACCAGCGCCAGAACCAGCCCATCGCCGACGGCCGCTTTCGCTTCTCTCCCCCCGCCGGTGTGGAAGTGATAGAAGCGCGGGACTTGGCGCCCTGAGTACCGAGTTGCGAGTACCGAGTACCGAGTACCAGGAAGGGACGGTTGTCAGCGTGAAAGGCCTCTTAATCCGTACCATCGGGCGAGGCGAGGACAAAACTGCGTTGGCCGCCTCACTCGGTACTCGCAACTCGGTACTCGGTACTGACTCGCGACTTGGTACTCGGTACTCGTATCTGCCTTGCCCGAAAGTAACTTGTCCCTTTGGGTCCGGAAGCGGGGGAGAGCAGCCAAACCGGCCACTTGGGGGTGTTACACTTTAGGTCAAGCGTAGGTCTGACGGGTCCAATGGCAGAATTCCTCATTCGGATGGCGGACGAGCGTGGGCGGGTCCTGGAACAGGTGGAAAACGGCCCCTCGCAGGATGACGTCCGCGACCGCTTCGCGCAGCAAGGATTCCTGGTCTACTGGGTAAAGCCGCGCGGCATCCTGGCTGGCGGGGGTCTGAGCCTGCATCGCCGGCGGCGGGTGAAGCTGGATGACTTCATTATTTTCAACGCCCAGTTCCTGACCCTGATCCGGGCCGGGCTGCCCATTCTGACTTCTCTCGAACTGCTGCTGAAGCGGCAAAAAAACGTCGTCTTCCGCAGCGTGCTGGAGAACGTGCGCGATCGCGTGCGGACGGGCGAGCTGCTATCCGACGCCTTCCTGGCGCAAGGCATCTTCCCCAAGATCTATACCACCACGGTGCTGGCGGGAGAGAAGAGCGGCAACCTCGAGGAAGTCCTCAGCCGGTATATCGCCTTCCAGCGGGTGGCCTCGGCGGTGCGCAAGAAGCTGCTGGCCTCGCTGGTGTATCCCGCGCTGCTGGTCGCCGGCGTGGTCATCATTCTCACTGTGCTTTTGAACTTCGTGATCCCGAAGTTCCAGCTCTTGTTTGCCGATTTCGGCACCGAGCTGCCCTCGATCACGGTGTTTACCCTCTCGGTGGGGAGCGCCATCCGCAATTATTTCTTCATCATCTTCCCGGCGATTTTCGTGGCGGGGTTCCTGGTATGGCGCTGGGGCAAATCGGAGGGCGGAGCGCAGCGCGTTGACCGCATGCGCCTGGCGTTGCCGCTATTCGGCTCCATCTGGCTCAAGTATCAGATCAGCATGTTCTCGCGCATGCTCTCCACGCTGCTTGCAGGCGGGATTCCCCTGATGCCGGCGCTGCAGACCGCCGCTGAGTCCATGCAAAGCCCGTTGATTGCCCACGCCACTCGCGACGCGGCAGAGAAGGTACGCGAAGGCAGTCCCGCTCTCGCGCAGCTTGGAAGAGACCAAGGTCTTCCCGGGCTTGGCGGTGGAGATGATCGAGGTGGGCGAGTCCACGGGCGCGTTGCCGGCCATGCTGACCTCGGTGGCCGAGTTCTACGAAGAGGACGTGCAGACCGCCCTGGTGGCCGCGCTCTCCCTGATCGAGCCCGCCATCCTGATCTTCATGGGCGCCATCGTGGCTTTCGTCCTGATATCGTTATACCTACCCATCTTTACCCTGAGCGGAGGCGGCATTAAGCCCACTTAGGCAGCGGGGATAGGATTTAGGAGTTCAATGGCAGGCAAGACACCCTTATTCGTCGGCGGCACCGTCAATCCGGCTGCGGAAGAGAGTCGCGCGAAGGAGCTGGCCAAGCGCTATCGCTGCGAGTTCGTCGATCTGCGCAGTTTCCACATCCACCACGACCTGTTTCGCTCCGTGCCCGTGGATCTGATGTTCCGCTATAACTTCGTGCCGCTCGAGGAGTGCGACGGCAACCTGGCGATCGCCATCGCCGACCCCAGCCAGCTCATGATGATCGATGAGGTCGGCCTGCTGCTGGGCAAACGCCTGATGACCAAGGTCGCCACCCTGTCGCAGATCTCCGACCTGCTGAAGAAGACGGAGCAGTCGCAGCGCGTGCTGGAAGAAGCCAGCGAAGGCTTCGCGCTCGACGTTATCAAGGAGGATGACAGCGAAGAGACCATCTCCATCGAGCGGCTGACGCAGGAAGGCGAAGCCAGCCCCATCATTCGCCTGGTGGACACCACCATCTTCACCGCCCTGCAGCGGCGAGCCAGCGACATTCACATCGAGTCGCGCGACGACTCCTCGGTCATCAAGTACCGCATCGACGGCGTGCTGCAGCAGGCCATGCCGCCCATCGGCCGCGAGCACCATTCCACCATCATCAGCCGCATCAAGGTGATGAGCGAGCTCGATATCGCCGAGCGCCGCGTGCCTCAGGACGGGCGCTTCCGCGTGCGCTACAGCGGCCGCTCCATCGACTTCCGCGTGTCCATCATGCCCACCGTCCACGGTGAGAACGCCGTGCTCCGCGTGCTGGACAAGGAGTCGATGAGCGAGAAGTTCCGCAACCTCACTCTCGACGTGGTAGGTTTCAGCGAGGACGACCTGCGCCGCTTCCGCCACTACATCGCCGAACCCTACGGCATGGTGCTGGTCACCGGGCCGACGGGCAGCGGCAAAACCACCACCCTCTACGCCGGTCTGAACGAGATCAAGAGCGAGGAAGACAAGATCGTCACCATCGAAGACCCGGTCGAGTACCAGATCCGCGGCGTCACCCAGATTCCGGTCAACGAAAAGAAGGGCCTGACCTTCGCCCGCGGCCTGCGCTCCATTCTGCGCCACGACCCGGACAAGATCATGGTGGGCGAAATCCGCGACACCGAGACCGCGCAGATCGCCATCCAGTCGGCGCTCACCGGCCACCTGGTGTTCACCACCGTGCACGCCAACAACGTGGTGGACGTGATCGGGCGCTTCCTCAACATGGGCGTGGAGCCGTATTACTTCGTCTCCGCGCTGAACTGCATTCTGGCGCAGCGGCTGGTGCGCATAATCTGCGAATCCTGCAAGAAGAAGGTTTACTATCCTCCCGAGATGCTGGAGGGCAGCGGCCTGGATCCGCAAGTTTGGGGCGGCGTGCCGTTCTATGAAGGCGAAGGATGCATGGAGTGCGCCGGCACCGGCTTCCGCGGCCGCACCGCTATCCACGAGTTGCTGGACTTGACCGACCGCATCCGGGAGATGATTCTGGAGAAGCGCCCAACCTCGGAGATTCGCCGCGCCGCTCGCGAGGAAGGCATGCGCTTCCTGCGCGAATCGGCGCTGGCCAAGGTAAAGGCCGGCATCACCACGCTGAAGGAGATCAACAAGGTCACGTTTATCGAGTCGACCCGATAGCCCGGAGTTTCTTGTTCCTCGTTTCTTGTTTCTCGACAGAAACGGGGAGCGAGTTGGTTCTTGCGAGAAACGAGAAACGAGAAACTAGGAACATGCCAGCTATGTCCAAATCGACCGCCCGCCCGCACCTGGCCTGTGAAGTGGCTGCTGACCGCGTTCTTGCGGCGCGCGGCGGCGGCGGCCACATCGACCTCTGCTCCAGCCACAGCCTGCCGGCGGGTGCGGTCGTGCCCAACCTGGGCAACGTCAATGTGCTTGATGGACAAGTTCTGCGTCTGGCCATTGCCGAGGCGCTGGCCGCGGTGCAGGATCGTTCCCGCGACGTGCTCGCCATCCTGCCGGATGCCGCCGTGCGCGTGGTCATGCTCGATTTCGATACCTTGCCCGACAAGGCAGAAGATGCCGAAGGCGTAGTCCGCTTCCGCCTCAAGAAGTCGCTGCCGTTCAATGTTGACCAGGCGGCGCTTTCCTACGAGGTCCACCGACTGAACGGGCACGTGAAGGTGCTGGCCGCGGTCTCGCCGCAAACCGTCCTGGAGGAGTACGAAGCTGCCTTCCGGGACGCCGGCTACAGTCCCGGAGTGGTGATGCCCTCCATGCTCGCCGCCCTCGGCATGGTGGAGGCCGGCACTCCAGCGCTGGTGGTTAAGGTGGATTCGGTCAGCATCAGCGTGGCGGTGGTGGACCAGCAGGAGCTGCGCCTGCTGCGCACTTTAGAAAATGCCGCCGGGGTCACCGTGACCGGAGCGCAGATCGCCGCCGACGTTTATCCCTCCGTGGTCTTTTACGAAGACACCTACGGCGCCAAGGTGGAACGCGTGCTGGTGGGCGGCTTGCCTAATATGACGGACGTCAGTTCGGCGCTGGAGGCGCAGGTTGGCTTACGCGTCCAGAGCCTGGTCACCAGCCGGCATCTGGACGGCAAGGAAGGGTCCACGCCTGCCTCGCTGCTGGCCCCGGTCTTGGGAGCACTGGTCTAAAACATGCGTAGCCGGATTAATCTCGCAACTCAGCCCTACGAGGATGCCCGCCAGTTCTACCTGCAATGGTTTGGGTTATTGCTGGCGCTGCTGGTGATCACCGTTGCGTTGCTTGCCGTGGTAGCCAAGCAGCAACGCGCTTCACGCGATATCGCCCGCCGGGTGGACCAGGAACGCCGCCAGATCGCGGAGATCGATCGCGAGCGCGCCTCCGCCGAGGCCATTCTCAACCGCCCGGAGAACCGCGACGTCCGCGACAAGTCGCGCTTCCTGAATGCCCTGATCGTGCGTAAAGCATTTTCCTGGACCCAGGTTTTTTCCGACCTGGAGAAACTCGTGCCGCCGCGGGTGCGCATCGTTTCCATCCGTCCCAGCGTGAATCCCAGCAGCCAGCTCGAGATTCACCTGGAAGCCATCGGCGATTCGCGTGACAAGGCCATCGAGCTGGTGCGCCGCATGGAAGAAGCCCCCTCCTTCCGCGAGGCCCAGTTGCGGGTGGAGCGCCCTGACCAGAACAATCCCGGAGTCGAGTTCAGCATTGTGGCCCGTTATATACCGCCACGTCCCAAGGAGAACCCCTGATGGCTAATCTGCGCAGCGCTCGCAAACGCCTCGCCACCATAGCCATTATCCTGGGGGTGCTGGACCTGGCCGCGGTCGCCATCCTGGTCTCGCCGCTGGGGCGCTCGCGCAGCGCCCGTCAGCAGGAATTCGAGGAGGCACGCCAGGAACTGCAGATCAAGATGCGCGGCGCTGTTCCCCTGCGCGGCATGGACAAAAAGCTGGACGTGGCCCGCCAGCAGATCGCCGCCTTTTACAAGGACCGCTTCCCTTCCCAATACTCGGCTGTGTCGAGCGAGCTGGGCAAGGTGGCAAGCCAGAGCGGAGTGCGCATCTCGCAGATTGCCTACGATCCCAAGCCGGCGGAGGTTCCCAACCTGCAGCAGGTGGCGATTAATGCCAACCTGGACGGCGACTATCTGCAGGTGGTGAAATTCATCAACGCTCTCGAACGCGATCCCATGTTCTTCATGGTGGATAGCCTGACGCTGGCCCAGGAACAGGGCGGCACGGTGCGGTTACAGGTGCGGCTGGAGACCTATTTGAGGACGCAAGGGACATGAAGCTCGGGGCGGAAAACCGGACGAAAGTGATCATCCTGGGAGTGCTGCTGCTGATAGCGGCGATCTCGGTGATTCGCATGTTTGATGTGTTTGGCAGTTCGGCCCCGGCTGCATCTCCAGGACGCACGGCTGCGGCGCCTCCGCCGCGCCAGGCGCCGAATCGCGGGGCTGCCATCGCCGACGCCGGCCCTAGACTCGATCCTGAGTTGGATTTGAAGCGGCTGGAATCGAGCGAAGGCATGAAGTACGAGGGCACGGGACGCAACATCTTCGTGCCCGCGATGGAGGAGATCCCGAAGCCGGTCGAGTTAGGCCTAAAGACAAAACCAGAGCCGCCGCCGGGTCCGCCGCCTCCGCCCCAGCCGCCGCCCATCAATCTGAAGTTCTTTGGCTTCGCCAGCCACGCCGGCGAGCCGAAGCAGGTTTTCCTGGCGCAGGGTGACACTGTGTTCATCGGCCGGGAGGGCGAGATCGTGGATCGCCGCTATAAAATCGTGCGCATCAATCCCAACTCGGTGGAGATCGAGGATGTGCTCAACAACAACCGCCAGACCATCCCCCTCACCCCGTCGTAGCCATTGGCTGGACGCTGTAAACTGGTTTCGAAGGGGCACGA
The DNA here is from genome assembly GCA_963733935.1 of uncultured Acidobacteriota bacterium. GTDB lineage: Bacteria > Acidobacteriota > Terriglobia > Terriglobales > Acidobacteriaceae > JAHFUA01. Next base: position 167,414 of record CAVTEQ010000008.1, on the reverse strand, counting down.
CTTTTAGCGTGCAGCAAGACATGTGAAGGGGCACGACTTCAGTCGTGCTGTTAGATGCCAAGTAGGTTCCGGGCTTTAGCCCCTGCGTCTTCACTTTATGTTTCTTAATCTCCATCTCCGCCGCAAGACACCCCACTCCCCCCAGCAAGGCTATGTCCTCATCGTGATGATGCTGTTTTTCGTTCTGCTGGCCATCAGCATGACGGCGGCCGCGCCTGCCATGATGCAACGAATCCGCCGCGAGCGCGAGGGTGAACTCATGCACCGCGGCAAGCAATACGCTCATGCCATCCGGCTCTATTACCGGAAATTCGGCCGCTACCCGGTGCGTCTGGAGGACTTGGAGAAGGCCAACAACCTGCGCTTCCTGCGCCGGCGCTACAAGGATCCCATGACTCCCGGCGGAGAATGGCGCCTGATTCACTACGGAGAAGCCCAGCTCAATCTGCCCAACAATCCCTTGCTTCCCGGAGCTACTGCCCCAGGTGCGGGGGCCGGTGCTGGCGCGAGTCCCGGGGTTGCCGGCGCGGGTTCTTCTTCTTCATTTGCCAATACCTTCTCCGCGGGCTCGTCTGCGTTCGGACAGACCAACGCAACCACAGGTACCGGGACAACCTCGGGTCAGTCCGGGGGAACAGGATCATCGACGGAGTCGAGCCAATCCGGCCAGTCCGGCGGGCAATCCGGCCAGCCCGGACAACCGGGCACGCCGGCTGCCAACATCAGCTCGCCGCTGGGATCAGGACCTCAATTCGGCGGCGGACCGATCGTGGGAGTGGCCAGCACGAGCAAGAAGGAATCCATCCGGCAACTCAACCAGAAGAATCACTACAACGACTGGGAGTTCGTCTACGACCCCAGACTCGATCTGAACGCAATGCAGGCAGCCCAGCAAATACCCGGCGTCGGCAATCAGCCCAATCAGATTTCCCCTGGAGTGCAGGCTACGCCCGGCCTGGGTTCGCCGGGCCTGGGTTCGCCCGGAATGCCGGGATTGCAACAACCCGGGGCCACACGCTAGGTATTCAGTCCGTGGGTTGGGGTGGCTCGTACAAAGGCTTCCGACGCAATTTAACTTCTGAGGAACAAAACTGTTCCCGGTCAGTCGTGACCGGCGTAGCCGGTTTTTTGGCTGTCCTTGGGGGTTTCGCGATTACGGTCGGCATCGAGCTCAGGCGCGCATTCTCCGGCCGCTCGATGGCGATCACCGCGATCCATTGTCCGTTGCGGCTCTCGCGGAAGATGATGCGTCCGTCCAGAATCTGCGCGGCGATCTCCGGCGGCAGGTCGCGATGGTATCCGAAGAAGCGGCTCTGCCAGCGCTGCCACGCGTGCCAGTCGCCGAGCAGATCGCGCGCCGGCTCGTACTCGGTGGAGAACAGCAAGGCCAGATCGAACTGCGAATTGTCCCGCGCGGCGGCCAGTAATTGGGGCGCGGAGAAATTCTCCACCGGCACCACCGGCACCGCCAGCTTTGTATAGCCCAGGTAGGGATGGGAAAGCTCGTCGGTCGCCGGCCACGCCGTCAGGACACGCTCTCGGGCATGGTGAGTTGCAACCAACGCGGCGGCGCGCTGGTGCAGCAACACATAATCGCGGTAAGCAAGGTTGTCCTCGAGCGTGAAGGGATATGGCGGGTTCACGAACCAGGCCAGCACGAAACCGGAGCAGATGATGCCCAGGATCACCGGCCACTGGCGCATGCGCCTCCAAATGGTGGAGACACAGAGGATCACCACCAGCGGCAGACTGGCGAGCAGGTAGCGGGCCAGCGGCGCGCCTCCCACCAGCGAGTAGAAAATCACCTGCGCGGCAATGACCACGGCGAAGATCGCTTGCACAGGCAGGGCGATTCGTTCGCGGGGGATGTCGCTAGGATCCATTTGCGGAGGAAATGCCATGGCCATGGCCGCGGTCGCGGTGAGCAGAAACAAATTCATGTAGCCGGTGATCTGCCACAGCCGCTTCCCCAGCGCCAGAACGACACGCAGCGGCTGCAGCGTCGCGGTGACGTTGTCGTGGAAGAACTGAGGATTGCCGAAGACGTACCCGGTGTGCGCATAATGATAGGCATACCACCCCGCCAGAATCACCGTCGGCGCCAGCGCCAGAAGGCAGCACGCAAGGAGCCGGCCGGGTGGAGGTGCGAATCGGCTCTGCACCCCGCGCCTGGCATGCCACCATAGCTCCCAGAGAGCAATGGCGGCGGGCACAATGACGGCGGTCTCTTTGGCCAGGACGGCCAAACAGAAAACTCCCACTGACCAGCCCCGCCGGTGTTCCAGGTGGAGCACTATGCCCCACAGCAGCAATGCCGCCGCAGCCAGATCGACGTGCGCCAGGGAACTTTGCGCGAAGAACACAGGGTAGAGCGCCGTAGCCGCAGTCGAAGCGACCGCCACACGCAGATTGGCCACGCTTCTTGCCAGGCGGAAGACGGCGAGCAGCGCGAACGCAGCAATTAGCAGCATGGCGGTGCGTGTCACCGCCGGAGTGTAGCCGGAGAGCTTCCACCAGAGCGCCATCCAGGCCAGCGCCAGCGGCGGGTGCGCAACGCTGGCGGTGGAGCGCGGGATGAGGCTGCCGGTAAGGAACAGATCGCGCGCGGCCGGGACGTAGTATCCGGCTTCGTCCCAGAAATAAGGCAGGCGCAGCAACGGCGCGTGCAGCAGAAACAACGCGCAGAAGATCAGGGCGAAAATAAAAAGCAGAGAGAGCCGCGAGCTCCGGATCAGGCGCGGCAGCTCACCGGCCTGCGTGGATCCGAGTCTCCGTGGTGGCAACCAAGCGCCCATCCCGAGAGCGCGTTAGTTGATGGCGCCGCTGGCGGCCATGCGCGGATCCAGCTTGATTTCGCCGAAGGTCTTCTCATAGCTGGAAACGTTCTGCTCCAGGATCGTGAGCAGCGCCTTGGCCTGCTGCGGCGAGAGGTAGACGCCCTGGAAGTTCCTGACCTCAACTTCGTTCTGGCTCGCCTGTTGCAGGGTGCCGAAGACCAGGAAGAAGTCCCACACGTTGACGCGGATCTGCACGCTGTTGGCGTAGCTTTCGCGGTAGTCCGCGGTATTGCTGAGGTGGATGTTGGGTTGCGCGGGAGTCGCCATGATGATTGCCTCGTGGGAGAGCGGAGTGCGACGGCAGAATATACTCCGGCCGGTGAGCCGGCAAGTTGCGCCTGAAATCGGCCGCTCCTGAAGCGCCGGAAAGATTGCCGGGAAAATCGAGCCCCTTTGAGCACTCACACATGGTCGTGCGGCACTATTCGTCGCTTAGTTTTTTCGCACGAATTTCATTTGACCTCACAAAGTATGCAGCACAGAATGCCGCCATTCGAGACAACTGAAAATGGGAAAGTGCATTGCTCTATCAGTGCTGGCTTTGGCCGGCGTGTCGTTTGCGGTCAGCTTTTCAATCTCTCGCCCGAGCGCGAGTGCTACTTTAGGCTCGCCCGTAAGCGTGGAAGCCGCCGCCTCTGGTTCGCAGCCTACGAGTTGGGAGGGGGTTGCTTCCTCAAGCGGCGTAACCGTAGCCGTCCATTCGCCAACCGCTACCAATCTTGCCTCACCGGTCACCATCGCAGCTGACGCCAGCAGCTTCGCAACCATCACCGGATGGTATGTCTATGTGGACAGCGTTGCAGTGTATTCGCACGGTGCCACGCCTTCGATCTCAGCCCCGGTGGCGATGAGCCCGGGCACTCACAAGGTGATCGTACGCGCCTGGGATTCGACCGGCGCCTTTGGCAGTGCTTATCTGACGCTCACGGTTTCCGGCGTAAACGTAGCCGTCAGCTCTCCGACGGTTGCGAGTGTCGCCTCACCGGTCACTATCGCGGCTGAGGCCAGCAGCCTGGCAACGATCACCGGCTGGTATATCTATGTGGACGGCGTTGCAGTGTATTCGCACGGTGCCACGCCTTCGATCTCAGCCCCGGTGGCGATGAGCCTGGGCACTCACAAGGTGGTGGTACGCGCCTGGGATTCGACCGGCGCCTTTGGCAGCGCTTATCTGACGCTCAGGGTTGCCGGGGTAAGCGTAGGCGTCAGTTCACCGACGGTTGCGGATGTCGCCTCGCCGGTCAGTGTCACGGCTGACGCCAGCAGCCTGGCAACGATCACCGGCTGGTACATCTATGTGGACAGTACCGCCGTCTATTCGCATGGGGCGTCGCCCTCGATCTCGACCCCGGTGGCGATGAGCCCAGGCACTCACAAGGTGATCGTACGCGCCTGGGATTCGACCGGCGCCTTTGGCAGCGCTTATCTGACGCTCAGCGTCGCTCCCCGTCACATCTTTGTCATAGCCGAGGAGAACACCAGCTATGACGCAGTGGTGGGCAATTCCAGCCAGATGCCGTACTTCAATAGCCTGCTCGCCAAAGGCACTTTGTGGGGAAATTATTATTCTAATGCCCACGGTTCAATGCTGGCTTATATCGAAACGTTGAGCGGACAAACCTTCAACTGCACGGGGAACGATTGTGGAGGAAGCGGGATGATTACCGGGCCGAGCTTGATGGACACGATGGGTGCCAAGGGGCTGGCCTGGAAAGGGTACTTTGATGGACTGAGCACCTGCGGTCAACTGGCGACACAGTCCAGGAATTGGACCATCTCGCCGGACTCCAACGGCGCACAGACCTATTATCAACGTCATGCGAGTTTTCCCTGGTACGCAGCCGGGACGGCGACAATTTCCAGCTGCCCCGGGGGTGGGAACGGCTGGTGGCCGATGAGCCAATTCGCTATCGATCTGGCCAGCGGGTCTGTCGGACAATTCAATTGGATCACGCCCGATGGAACCAATGACGGGCATGACGGTACTGCGCAGCAGCTTGACGCTTTCTTAGGGAAATGGCTGACTCCTCTGCTGGCGTCAAGTTACTTCCAGCCCGGTGGAGACGGCATTGTGATCGTATGGTGGGATGAGGCCGACCTGAGCGACGGAAGCTGCGGGGGACCGGGAGGACAGAATTGCGGTGGGAGAATACCCATGCTGGTGCTAGGGCCGGGGATTCGGGCTAACAATGTGGACAATACGCCGGCTAACCACGACAGCAGCCTGCGGTTCATTCAAGAACAGCTGGGAGTTACGCCTAGCTTAGGCAATAGCATCAATGTGCCCGATATGACCCAGACACTGAGTACGCCTTGAGTACTACCCGAGGGTAAGCTGCTTAATTCCGAGGGTTGATCGCCTGGAGCGGTGGTGCGAAAGGAGGGACTCGAACCCTCACGGCTTGCGGCACCAGATCCTAAGTCTGGCGCGTCTGCCAATTCCGCCACTTTCGCATACCCACCTAACTTACTCAATTGGCGTGGCTGGCTGCAAGTTTTTGGACAAGCCTACTTCGCCGCAACAACCCTGCTCTGACGGGCCACCAGCGTGAGGGAAATCGCCGTAAGTTTCGCCCGGACCCGGCACCGCCCGCCTGAAACTTGCGTGAAGGCGATTTCACACCAATCATGCCGCGGATTCAGCCGAACACTTGGATGAGCCCATGGCGGCTTTCACTTTGCCTGCCAGTCGCTAGCGTCTGGCCTGTTCCTTCCATCGTTCAACGTTCACACCCTTCACGAGGAGCCACCTAGGAGCATGTCTCGATTGTCGTGGCAAGCATGCAGTTATCGATAACAGGCGGCATTAGCACTCGCCAACCCGGCCACACGGCGTCAATCCTGCTCGCCATGCGATCAGCCGTGGAGATCGCGTTTGCAGTATCGCCCCGAGGACTGGCTACGCGCCACCGGAGTGGTGACACTGGGTGCTAGACTGTCTGATTGAAATCAGACGGACCGCTGGCCCCTTCGAGCCAAAAAGCAAATGATACGCGGCCCTCAGCAGAAGATGTATCTCGACCGAATCCACGGCGTGGTGGCTTTCTTCTGGAGACTCCGCCCCCGGCAGGCCTTCGCGCGGCTGCTTGCGGTTCTGCCTCTTTTGATACTTCTCTCGGCGCCCGTCCGTGCGCAGACAACCGCCAAGGCCACCGAGCATAAGACGGCGGCGCGAGCTGCGAAGTATCCCGATTCGGCGGACGGCCTGAAACTGTTCCTGCAAAACGTGCTCGCGGCGACCAAGCCTGCAGGCAACCCGAAGCTGGCGGGGTTCGTCGAGGACATGCAAATACCCGATTACGCGGAATGGTTCCCCAAGACGTTCGGCAAGGGAATGGGTGACTCCTGGTCGAGAAGTTATGGAGACGGTCTGGATTACCTGAACGTGCAGCTCCAGGGACTATTCATTGGGCTCGGGCAACACAATGTGGAAATCGTCACCCGAAAAATCAACGGCGCGCCACAATCCGATGCCGAACGGCGCGCCCTGCAACTGTTTCAGCAGCCGGTCGACGTTTTCTTTGCGGGCTCGAAGCCGCGGCCGGGCGCGAGCGGCCAGCCGGCGAGCGCGCCCGATGCCTTGATTACTCCCCTCGGCTACTTCTGGTTTATCGCCGGCAAGTTTCGTTGGGACCCCGCGAACCCGATCGGGAGGTTCTCCATTGCCATGCCGGTTCCGGGCGGCAGCTCATCACCCGACGCTGATTCGTCAGCCTCAGCCAGTGATAACGGCCCCGCTCTGCCTCCCCCAATGCAATCGCAAGCCCAGAGTACGCCTCCCTGCTCCGACGTTCATCCCATTTTGAAACGAGGCACACAGCCGGCTCTGCCTCCCTGTCCTGACCCGCCGCCGGCCGCGTCGCCCCCTGCGGACTCCGTATCCACGCGTTCGCTGAGTCCCGCCGAATCCCTGATCGAAAGGGCCAGAGAGGCGGCGTTCGAATTTTCAGAGAAGCTTCCCAACTTCATTTGCCAGGAGCTCATGTCGCGGTTTATCCAGCGAGGCCGCGAGAAGGAAATGCCCCTGGACGTGGTTTCGGCGGAAATCATTTACGAGGACGGGCACGAAACTTATCGTAACGTGAAGATCGATAACCGCCCCACGGACAAGGGCCTGCAGGAAATTGGTGGATCCTGGTCGACGGGAGAATTTGCATCCACACTGGTGGAACTTTTTCACCCCAATAGCGAAGCGCAGTTTCGGTCCGGCGGTGCATCTTCCATTTCGGGTTTCAGTGCCCAGGTTTACGACTTTCAAGTGCGTCGTGAAAATTCACACTGGATGTTGCAGGCCCGCTCTCAGACTCTGGCTGCGGCTTACGGAGGCTCCGTATGGGTGGATCCGAAAACCGGGCGCGTCCTGCGAATCGAGATGCAGGCCCGCAACCTACCGTCAGATTTCCCCATGGATGCGGTCGAATCCGCGGTTGATTATTCCTACGTGATGATTGGCGGGAGATCGTTTCTGCTTCCGGCCCATGCCGAGAGCTTAGGCTGTGAAAGGGGCACCAGGTACTGCAGCCACAACATCATCGATTTCCGCAACTATCACGAATTCAAATCCGAGGTCAAGATTCTTCCTTGATTTCGCTGGGACCTCTCATCAGTGCGCCACTCGCCGCTGCCGACCCTTTGCGAAACCCTAGTGTGCAGTCGTCCCCGGCATCGCAATTGGCAGGAACCTCGCCCGCTTAAGTCGTGCATCTTAAGCTTGGTGGAGAACAACTTCTATGAGCATCAGCAAAATGTCTTTTCTTATCGTGGCCGCGACATCCATCGCACTGACGTTGGGAGTTGCGGGATGCGATAAAACCCCCACACAGGACAACAGCGCCCAGAGTCAACCGGCGCCGGCGCAGACCGACCAGACGCAGGATCCACAAGCTGCTGCCAACCTGGCCCCCGCTAGCGCCACCCAAGCGAGCAATACCAACTATCAGCAGGACCAGAACTATTCCAGTAATGATTCCAATGGCGACTACGACGCCGGTGACGAGGACACGAGCTACGGCCAGCCGGTGCTCCAGGCACAACAGCCTCCACCACAACTGCCGGAGTATTCTCAGCCCGATTGTCCTGGCGATGGTTATCTGTGGACGCCCGGATATTGGAGCTACTCTGATCAGGGCTACTACTGGGTACCGGGCGCATGGGCGCGGCCGCCGGAAGTGGGCTATCTGTGGACGCCGGGATACTGGGGATATTCGCGTGGCAGGTATCGTTACAACTACGGCTATTGGGGCCCGCATATTGGCTACTATGGCGGCATTAATTATGGAAACGGCTACACCGGCGTCGGATATCAGGGCGGGTATTGGAGCGGCGATCGTTTCAACTACAACCGCGCGGCCAACAATGTGACCATCACCAACGTTCACGTGTACGACCGCAGGGTAACGAACACGGTCATCAACAACACCACGGTTAACAACACCACGAGCCGCGCCAGCTACGCTGGGCCTGGAGGCGTCACGCGCCGTCCTTTGCCGGCGGAACTGGCGACAACACGCGAGCAGCGCATTCCCCCGATGACAACGCAGATACAGCTGCGGCAAGAGGCCGCACAGAACCGTCAGCAGTTTGCTTCCGTCAATCACGGGCGTCCGGCCATTGTGGCGGCGACCAAACCAATCCCGCAAGGCAAACCGATCGCTGCGGTAATTCCTGCTCGTGCTGCTCCGGCTGCGCGACCGGCTCCGGCAAACGCGCAACCAAATCGTGCCCAACCTGAGCCGGCACGTGCGGCCCCTCCTGCGCCTGCCAAGCCTGCTGAACGAACTGCTGGACGGCCTGCCGAGAGACCTGCTGAGCCCGCGAGAACAGCAGCTCAACCGACAGCCAAGCCGGCTCCGGCTGCGAAGCCCGCCCCTGCGCCCGAGCGCCGTGCTCAACCGGCTCCGGCTGTGCGACCGCAACCGGCTCAGCCCAAGCCGGCCCCGAAGCCGGAAGCCAAGCCGGCACCGGCTGCGAAGCCCGTCCCTGCGCCCGAGCGCCGCGCTCAACCGGCTCCGGCTGTGCGACCGCAACCGGCTCAGCCCAAGCCGGCACCGGCTGCGAAGCCCGCCCCTGCGCCCGAGCGCCGCGCTCAACCAGCTCCGGCTGTGCGACCGCAACCGGCTCAGCCCAAGCCGGCACCGGCTGCGAAGCCCGCCCCTGCGCCCGAGCGCCGCGCTCAACCAGCTCCGGCTGCGCGACCGCAACCGGCTCAACCCAAGCCGGCTGCAAAGCCCGAAGCCAAGCCGGCAACCCCGCCTCCGGCTGAGAAGCGTACGGCACCCGAGCCTCAGCGCAAGACGCCTGCTCCGCCCGAGAAGAAGGAATCGCCTGAAGATAAGCGGTAGCAACACGCCGTCTTGATCAGATGGGTCGACCAGAGTTTGTAATTGTCGATAACAGGGTTAGCACCAACTGAGAAGTTCGGGGACGGTCGGCGGCGCGCCAGTAGCAATGCCTGCAAGCGGCAGTGGTTGACGGCGTTGGCCGTGCTACGTCTAATTGGAATCCATGAAGCAGCTCTGTTGCCGCTCGCGGGGCGTTCGCGCTGGCCTACTGATCGGCGCTCTGCTGATTCTGTTGTTGGCGACGTCTGGCGCTGGCGCGGCACCCGACGGAATCCGCCCTGGAGAAGTGATCGAAGCTGTCCCCTGCAAGGATTATCCTGGCCAGTCGTATGCTCTGTACCTTCCGAGCGGCTACACGCCGCAAAAACGCTGGCCGATCGTATACGCCTTCGATCCTGGAGCGCAGGGTGATTCTCCAGTCCGGCTGTACCGCGAAGTGGCGGAAAAATACGGATACATCCTGGCGGGCTCCAACAACTCGCAGAATTTCCTTGGTGCGGAAGAGGGGAAAGCGATCCAGTCCATGTTGGACGATACGCATGCGCGGCTTGCGATCGATCCTCAACGTATCTATACGACCGGATTTTCCGGCGGCGCGCGGGTTGCGACCCTGGTGGCCCTGCGCTGCACCGAGTGCAAGGTGGCAGGAGTGATCGCCAGCGGAGCAACCTATCCCGCGAATATCGCGCCCGCGGAGAAGGACTCGTTCCTTTACTTCATGGTGATGGGAGACACGGATTTCAATTTTCCGGAGCTGGTGCAAACGCGGCTGGCCAAGGAGCGCTACGATTCTCCGTATCGCGTGCGGCTATTCCCCGGTCCGCATCAATGGGCTCCAGCCGGCGTTTTCGAGGAAGCGATTCAGTGGTTCCAGTTGCGCGCCATGCGCGCGGGCACGATTCCCAAAGATGAGGCCTTCATCAAAGAACAAAAAAACCGAACCGCAGCCGACGCTCTCCAGGCGGAGCAGGCGCACGATAGCCTGCGGGAATTCTACGCATACAAATCATTAACGGAGGATTTTCGCGGACTGGCCGACGTACCAGAGGCAGAACCTAAACTGCAAGCCGTAAGGAAGTCCCCCGAGCTGAAGAAGGCGCTGGACAAGGAACGCCAGGAAGTGGAATCGCAAAGGCGTCTCGAAGATGAGGCGGCCGCAAATATAACCCGTTACTTCCAAAATCCCCTGAGCTTCGATTCGGAGCTGCGAACCTCGATTGTGACCAACATGCAAGCGCTCAGACGCGACGGACAAAACTCAAAAGATGAAACCCAGCGAAGAGTCCACCTGCGCGCCTGCAATGCCCTGTTTGCGGAGATCGTCGAGGAGGGCCAGCGGCGTAAAGCGGCGGGAAAGTTCAGCGAAGCGCTGCCCTTTTTTGAGATGATGGCCGAGGCGGTGCCCGACCGCGCATGGCCTCCGCTGCTGATCGCCGAGACGCGGGTCGCCATGCGCGACAACAAGCGTGCCTTGAAAGCCCTCCGCCAAGCCGCGAATACCGGCCGCATCAGCGCCGAGATCCTGGAGAAAGATGGCGAGCTGGCGCCGCTATTCTCCGATCCCGACTTTCAAAAGATTGTGGCAGAGCTCAAGAAAAAACCTGCGCCGCCTCGGTAAAGAGCGGAGTCCGGACGAGTACGAAATCGGCGCCGTGTGAGCTGGCCGTGCTAGAAGTTCTGCAGGCCCTGCCAGATCCACACTCCGGCAATGGCCACGATCAGCACTCCCGAGGCCACACCCAGGACTTGCACGAAGGGTTTGATCTTGCCCATGCGTCGCTGCAAGGCCATCTGCTCTTCCTGCATGTGGAGCGAGGAGTCGTCGAGAAAGAGCTGATCGTCTTCATGCATGGTGAGGGTGCTGCGATAGATGAGCAGGATGATCAGGACCACGGTGATGGCGGCCCAGGCAAACAACAGCATCGTCAGAGGAGACACATGCCACCTCCAAACCGGCGCGCGGACCCCTCCGGCCTTGGACCCGGGCGTAAGGGAAGCCGGGGGCTACCGGGCCTTCGCTGATTATAGCGCCGTCCACGCGCCGCAAGGCGGTTTTTTCCAGTGCTATTCCCGAGGCCCTCGCAAAATCGCGACCTCGCCCCGCTTGCAGCATCTAAACCTATTGGCGGTTGGTCGCGGAATCCATGGGCACGACTGACCCTTTCTGATATACTTCATCAACACGGATTCTAAAGGAGATAAGGATGGCAACCACGACAACGGCAACCCCGGGTGTGGACACTGGCAAGAAGATCCCCCTCAACCTGACCCCAAGCGCGATTTCCAAGGTCAAGGAGATCATGGCGCAACAGAACCCGCTGCCTGCGGGGTTGCGAGTGGGCGTAGTGGGCGGAGGATGCTCCGGGTTTTCCTACTCGATGTCCTTCGAGAACGCCGCTGGGATGATGGACAAGAGCTACGAATTCGACGGGTTGAAAGTCTTCGTGGACGCCACCTCCCTGATGTACCTGAACGGCTGCCAGGTCGACTACGTCGAGACCTTGGAAGGCGCCGGCTTCAAGTTCGAGAACCCGAACGTGAAGAGCACCTGCGGCTGCGGCTCCTCCTTCAACGTGTAAGAAATCAGATTCCCGATTCAGGAAGGCCCCGTCCGCGGACGGGGCCTTTTGATTTTTTCTTGCTTTCAGCTTAAGCCGTTTCCGCGATGGCTGACTTTCTCACCAGCTTCGCCGCCTGTTCGAAGATCTTCTGGAACATCTTCTCCGTCAGCTTCCCAGTTTGGGTGTTCTGCTGCGAAGGATGATAGGAAGCCAGCAGGATCTTGCCGTCGGGCAACGAATAGTGCGCGCCGTGGACGAAGGCGTATCCGTTCTTGCGGGCGACCGTGCCGCGCCGTTTGAGGTAATTCAAGTAACCATCGAAGGCGATCCGCCCCAGGCAGACCACAACGCGCACTTTCGTCAGGCCCGCCAGCTCGCGGTCGAGAAAGGGCGCGCAGTTGCTGATCTCGCCCGGTGTCGGTTTGTTGGCGGGGGGTGCACAGCGCACCACGGCGGTGATGTAGGCATCGTGCAACTCGAGGCCATCGCCACGGTGGGTGGCGCTGGGCTGCGAGGCAAAGCCGGTGCGATAGAGCACCGGATACATGAAGTATCCGGAACCATCGCCGGTGAAGGGACGGCCGGTGCGGTTGGAACCGTGAGCGCCCGGCGCCAGGCCCAGAATCAGGACACGCGCCTCGGGATCGCCAAATCCAGGAACCGGCCGGCCCCAGTATTCCCAATCGAGATAAGCGCGGCGCTTCTCGCGCGCAATCTTCTGGCGATACTCCACCAGCCGCGGACAGCGCGCGCAGTCCACGATTTCGCCATTAAGCTGTTTGAGCCAATCTGGCATTTGATAAATCCGCCGATCAACGCTGAAGCCACAGAGACACAGAGGAAAGGAACATTGCTTCTCTGTGCCTCCGTGTCTCTGTGGCAACTTCCGGCCAAAAGCCAACGGCGCTGTTCCCGTTTGACCGTTGCTTCCGCCACTCTTTAATATAGACGAGAAGCTGAGATCAGAAGCTGACCAACAAAAGGCCTACCGGTTGAGCGCCACTGAGACCAACGACAACTGCACTCGCGAGATCGAGGTCGAGGTTCCGGCCGAGGTCGTGAACCGCGAGACCGGCGTGGTGATCGAGCGCTTCCAGAAGCATGCCCGCCTGCCCGGCTTCCGCAAAGGCAAAGTGCCGGCGTCGGTGGTGCGCCAGCGCTTCCCCGAAGATATCCGCAGCGAGGTGGTTGAAGCGCTGGTTCCCCGCTACTTCCGCCAGGAGGTTGAGAAGCGCGGGCTGCAGCCAGTCTCGCAACCGCGAGTCAGCGACCTGCGCCTGGGCGACGGTGAGCCGTTGCGCTTCAAAGCCAGCTTCGAGATCATGCCTGAGATTCAGGTGGCGGGATATGAAGAGTTACGTGCCGAAAAGACCGACACCAGCGTTACCGACCAGGAAGTAGAAGAAGCGCTAAACCGGCTCCGCGAGCAGTACGCTACCTATAACGCGGTGGACGATCGCGAAATGGGCGACGGCGATTTTGCCCAAGTCTCGCTGGTAGGCACGCCGCAATCGGCCGAAGGCAAACCGGTAACTATGGACGATGTGCTAGTGGAGATCGGCGGCGCCAGTACGGTGCGCGAGTTCAGCGACCATCTGCGCGGTGCGCGTCCGGGCGATGAACGCAACTTCGACGTCACTTACCCCGAGGATTTCTCAGACAAACGGCTGGCGGGACGCAAGCTCGCTTACGCCATCACGGTGAAGGCCATCAAGCAGAAAGTCCTGCCGGAGCTCAACGACGACTTCGCCAAAGAGGCGGGCGAGTTCCAGTCTCTCGACGAACTGAGAAGCAAAATCCGCCAGCAGCTCGAGGCGGAGAAGCAGCACGCCGCCGAGCACGCCGCCAAGGACAAACTGGTGGAAGAGCTGGTGCGGCGCAACGATTTCCCGATTCCGGAGGCGTTGGTGGAACGGCAAATCGACGTGCGTCTGGAGCGCGGGCTGCGGGCGCTGGCGGCTCAGGGCATGCGCACCGAGGACATGAAGAAGATGGACTTCCCGCGGCTGCGCGCCGGCCAGCGCGACGGCGCTTTGCGGGAAGTGAAGGCCGGGCTGATCCTCGATAGGATCGCCGAGCAGGAAAAGATCGCGGTCTCGGACGAAGAAGTTGACAAGGAAATTGAGGCCCTTGCCAAGCAGATGCAGCAAACGGCGGAGACGCTGCGGGCTCGATTGACACGCGATGGAGCGCTGGATAGAATCCGCAACAGAATCCGCAACGAGAAGACCCTCGACTTTCTTTATCGGCGGTCCGCATGATGCCGCTGGCTAACCAAGCTCCCCCGGCTCCGCTCATGTACGGGGAGGAAAGTGTCCGTTAACGTGAGAGAGGAACACATGGCACTGGTTCCCATGGTGGTTGAGCAAACGAGCCGCGGTGAACGCGCATACGACATCTATTCCCGCCTGCTGCGCGACAACATCATTTTCCTGGGCACACCGGTCGACGACACCATCGCCAACCTGGTGATCGCACAGTTGCTCTTCCTGGAAGCTGAAGACCCGGAGAAGGACGTCTCCTTGTACATCAACTCGCCGGGTGGTTCCATTACGGCAGGCATGGCGATCTACGACACCATGCAGTTCATCCGTCCGGACGTGGTCACCATCTGCATCGGGCAGGCGGCCTCGATGGCGGCGCTGCTGCTGTGCGCGGGCGCTGCCGGCAAGCGCTATGCCCTGCCCGGCGCTCGCATTCTGATCCACCAGCCGTCCATGGGCGGGCTCTCCGGACAGGCCACGGACATCGATATTCACGCTCGCGAGATCCTGCGCATGCGCGAGATTACCAACCAGCTTCTGGCCAAACACACCGGCCAGAAACTTGATAAAGTTGAGAAAGACGTAGAGCGCGATTTCATCATGAACGCGCAGCAGGGCAAGGAATACGGGATCATCGACGAGATCATCTACAAGCACAAATAGCCAACAGCGCGCGCTCTCTCCAGGTAGGGTCAGGTAGAAGGAGTAACAAAGTGAAGCCAAGGTCCGGTTCGGATGAAGTCCTGCGCTGCTCTTTCTGTCATAAATCCCAGGATGCGGTCGCGAAGCTGATCTCCTCGCCCAGCGACTACCCACGGGCCTACATCTGTGATGAGTGCGTGGCGGTCTGCAACTCGATCCTGGAAGACGATCGCGCCGAAACCCACGCCGCCGCCGCCCCCAACCACCTGCCCAAGCCGCAGGAGGTGAAAGTATTCCTCGACGAATACGTCATCGGCCAGGAGCAGACCAAGAAGAAGCTGGCGGTCGCGGTTTACAACCACTACAAGCGTATCCACATGAACCGGCAGCGGGCCAGCGAAGTCGAGCTGACCAAGTCCAACATCCTGCTGATCGGTCCCACGGGAACCGGCAAGACGCTTTTGGCGCAGACCCTGGCCAAAATGCTGGATGTGCCCTTCGCCATCGTGGACGCCACCACGCTCACCGAAGCCGGCTACGTCGGCGAGGACGTGGAGAACATCATCCTCAAGCTGCTGCAGGCCGCCGACGGCGACGTGGGCCGCACCCAGACCGGCATCATCTACATCGACGAAGTAGACAAGATCGGCCGCAAGGACGAGAACCCCTCCATCACTCGCGACGTTTCGCGGTGAAGGCGTGCAGCAGGCGCTGCTGAAGATCCTGGAAGGCACCATCGCCAACGTGCCGCCCCAGGGCGGACGCAAGCATCCCCACCAGGAATTTACGCCCGTCGACACCACCAACATCCTGTTCATCTGCGGCGGCGCGTTCGTGGGGCTGGAGAAAGTGATTGGACGCCGTCTGGGTAAGAAGGCGGTGGGCTTCCGCAGCGGCGAAGAAGAGAAAGAGCAGCCGGTGGTGCCGGCCAATAAGCGCGATACGGAAACGCTGGGCCAGGTGCAGCCGCAGGACCTGATCAAGTTCGGCCTGATCCCGGAATTTGTCGGGCGCCTGCCGGTAATGGGCGTGCTCGACGACCTCGACGAGAACGCGCTGATCGAAATCCTCACCCGTCCCAAGAACGCCATCATCAAGCAGTACCAGCGGCTGTTCGAGTTCGAAAACGTGCGCCTGAAGTTTACCCAGGACGCGCTGCGGGGAATCGCCCATGAGGCCATGATGCGCAAGGTGGGCGCCCGCGGCCTGCGCATGATTCTGGAAGAGCTGATGCTCGACCTTATGTACCACCTGCCCAGCCAGAAGAAGGTGCGCGAGTTCGAGCTCACCAAGGAGATGGTGGAGAAGCGCGAGTTGTCGGTGGCGGCCGTGATGGAAAAAGCGGGGTAGAAAGTCTTACGTTCAGGTTTGACACAAGCCGTGCCAAGGGCACGGCTTTTCTGTTGGTGACCCCTTCGTGTAAACAGAAGATGAATTTTCCATATTTGGAACACGCGTGGCCCAACATTCGAGTTCCGGCCTCGGGGGTTGTACCGGGCCCAATCTGGCAATTCAATGACTTACCAAGGCCACCTCTATCGCCCGTTCTGAATTCAGAACAATAACAAGAATTCTCTTGTCAAATAAGGATCGGGCGTCGAATGGAGCGGCACATGTGGAAGCCGGTCCATTGCGATCAATGCCCGATCCTTGCGCGCTGTCCATTAGCAACCCTCGCAGGCGACAAACGCCTGCTATCAAACGCCTGGCAGAAAGCTTGGGAACTACGCAAGGGCCAGGTGATCTATGCCGACGGAGCCCCTGCTGATGGCATATTCGCGTTGTGCTCTGGCTCCGTAAAACTTGTGACCACCAGCGCCGAACCCCGGATTGCTGCCATTTTGACTGCCGGTGAATTATTCGGCCTCGATGCGTTGGCGCCAGATTCGCGCCGCCACTTCACAGCCATGACAAGGGAAAACAGTCTGATCTGCTACCTGAATTGGTCGGGCCTTCCAAATGAGGTTCGCGAAGATACTCAATTTCTTCGGCACTTAGTCAAGACGCTCAGTGAAGCGCTGAACGACGCCCGTCGTTGCACTGTTCTATTCTCAGGGCGGCGCGTCCGGCGGCGGTTGTTCGACGCAGTCGCCTATTGCAAGGCCCGATCCATCACTCCCAAGCGAGTCGAACTGGCGGCACTACTGGGCATCGCTAACGAGACTGTCACCCGCGAGATCCGCCGGCTCGAGCAATCCGGCATGCTTTTAAGCCCCAAATCGTCGCCAACGCGCCTTCTTCTCACTCCGATTCACAACCCAAAGGTAACTCGGGGATCCTGACAAATATCAGCTTTTTATCGTGACCTCCGTCCTAGGCACATCAAGAAATCCCAAATAGCCTGCCGACGTGTTAACGAGTCACTTCCTAACTCTCATCAATAACAAGCCACCCCAACAACATTCGGAGGAAATGCTATGCGATGCACTAAAAGAGCCTGGTGCGCTTTGCTGGTTGCCCTCCTGGGTCTTGCTTCCGCAACCGCAATAGCGCAGCAAGGCGCGGGATCACGTCCCTCGTGGAAGGTAACCAACGACAAGGCAGCCAACGCCGTCTCCGGCGAACCAACAGCCGTCGCCGCCCTGGCGGATGACGTCCTCAGCGGCAGCGTCTTACTGGAACCTGTTTCCGCCGCCAACTCGAGTCTCAGAACAGACCTAATCGGAGCCGAACTGGACTATAGGGCTGGCCGGCATCCTGGCGTTAGGGATGAGCGTGTTGCCACCGCGATCAACACGCTGGCTAGGAAGGCCGGGGCCCCGGAATTCGCCCAGACCGATACCGCAGAAGTCCGGCGCCTGCGCATGGGAATGATGTCCACCGTGCCGGCACTTTTCGCTCATGACCTGAAGCGCGAGGACAGCCACGGAAAAGCACACATTCGTGACCAGATGTCCCCGATTGAAGCGGTTTACCTTGCGGCGCGAATGGTCGATCAGAAAATATGGAACCCAAACTACCAGTTGACGGCCGAGGAACGACGCCAGAAATCGAACGAGGCCCAACTGCCATTACCCGCAGGACCAAATCCCAAAACCAAGGAGCTTCTAGACGCAGTTACGGCCACACCAAGCACCACAAGCTCGACGGACCTCGCGACGCAGGCAAGCGACATCTTCTCGAAGCTTGTCAGCGCGCAGGAAGGGGGCGACTAGCGATGCGTAGGTCTACTCTTCTTTTGCTGCTGCTCTGCGTGGCGGGGGCACTGAGTTTGACGGGATGTGGGCCTGGGGGAAGCGGCACAAATTTCAAGCTACACACGGTGCTGCAACCCTTAACAGGTGGCACCCCACAAAACGATGGACACGTCTATACAGACGGGTTCTGCGCCGACACTTCCGCCTGTACTCCACTTGGGCCCTGCAATTTCGGCAGCGGTTTGGCAACCAATGTCCCCCTGGCAGTAACGGACCAGAACGGCTACCGCACCCTCAGCAACGTCTGCGTTCCGGCCAACTGGAACCTTGCCCGCCACCAGTCGAGCAGCTGCCCGGTCCCTGCCCTCAATTTTTCCTTTCGTGTTGACAACGGGCTGACCTATACTCTTCCCTGTAACGGTCAACCAGCGTTTACCGCAACACCGAGCAGTATTGGCGTACACTCTCCACCTAGCACAATCACCTTCAGTGGGGACCCGTTGGCAAGCTCGGCCTATGGACTGCCAAGGATTGACTTTTACGACGTGAACGGGTCCGGAATCGGCAGCGTGACCGCCGCCTCAATGGCTGGCGACGGCTCTTCAGTGACCGCCGCCACGCCAGGATTTCTTCTGACCCAGTACACCACCGGAACGTACTTCGCTATCATCAACAACATGAACGCGGACGGGACAGCTTCGCCGGCGGCGGCAGCTGGACTCTATCTCTATGCTAATGACGGCGTGACGGTTGCCGGGGTAAGCATCATCGGCCCGACCTACCTGAACGCCGGCGACAACGTCCAGTACCAGGCGATTGCTACCCTGACCAATGGCAGCATACGCGAGGTTACCTCGGAGGCGGTCTGGGATTCGAGCGACCCGCAGTCGGCTTATATTACTAATCCCGGTCTGGTCTCGGCCCCCTATGGCTGGGGCGGCATGCCGACCCTCAGCGCGAGCTATGAGGGCGTTACGGGAACGTTAGAGGTCTCGGTCGGCAGCGTGTAAGTAGCTCAGCACGGCGGGCGAACTTTCGCCCGCCGCTTTTGACAGGAGTCTGGGTATGGAGTCAACCTCCGTACGACAATGGTGGTGGCTGTCGTTATTGCTGTTTTCCGGAATGCTGGCGGGCTGCAACGGCGGGCAATCCGGCGATCTGCCCCCTATGAAGGCGACCGCAGTCGGCTATGTCCAGGGCGCACTAGACAACACAGTGTCTTCCTTCCTGCTCAATGAGGGGAATGGGGCCCTGGCTGTGGTCGCATCAGCCCCCACGGACGCACTCCCCGGCTACCTCGCAATTACGCCAGATGGGCGTTTCTTGTTTGTTTCCAACAGTAAGGCCGGCACGATCTCGAGATTCTTACTCGGCGGCGCTGGGGAAATGCAGTCTGCTGGGCCGGCAGTCCATCTCACGAGCCCTAACGCGCAGTCTTTCTCCCTCGCCATGGCCCCTTCGGGGCAGTTCCTATTTGTAGGAACGGACGCGAACGCAATCGAGGTGTTTCACATCGATTTGAAGACGGGCGACCTGCAGCCCGTTCCGAACTCCCCCTTCCCGGTTGCCTCGGTCGTGGCGGAGCTGGCCTTCACTCATTCCGGCAAGTTCCTCTATGCTAGCGGCGGGAATACCAACGCCATCTACCAGTTTGCCGTTGGCTCCTCCGGGGACTTAACCCCGCTCCCTTCCAGCCCTCTGCATACCGACCTAATCCCAAACCGTCTGCGTCTCCACCCATCGGACAAATATCTGTTCGCGGCTGCTTATCAGGCGCAATATTATGAGGTCAACACGCTGCTAATCTATAGCATTCAGGACTCAGGCGACCTGCAGGAGACGACGACCTCCCGGGTTGCAACAGGCCGGTATGTTCCCGACTTTACGGTCGCTCCCAACGGCCGGTTTATGTACCTCGTAGCGCTCTTTGACAACAATATCCTTGGCTTCTCCTTCGACCCTGCAACCGCCGCACTTACTCCTATACCTGGCTCACCGTTCCTCGACGGGCAAACGCCATCTGCGGTTGCCGTCTCGCCCCAAGGGAGCATTCTGGTTGTGGGCCGTATCAACCCCGGTCATGTGGCGACGTTTGGAATAGACCCGCAGACTGGCGCGCTCTCACCCATTTCAGGAAACCTCTTCGATTCCGGCATAGTCACCGGGAACAATCCGAACAGCCTGCTGCTCCTGCCAAAGTGATTGCAGCCGCGCAAGTAACGCGCTTTATTTTGCCTGCATGCTACGAAGCCAGTTCAGCACTTCCTCCGCATTCTTGTCCGGCGGGAACACGGGATAGAAGACCTTGGTAATGCGGCCGTCGTCGGCCACCCAGGCCAGGCGCTTGAGCAGAACCTCGCCGGCGACCGTGAACGTCGGAAGCCGGAGCGCCTTCGTCAGCTTGAGGCCGGCATCGCTGAGGACAGGAAACGGAGCATGCAGCCGCTCCGCCATCTCACGCTGGTAGGCGGTGTCTTGTGTGCTCAGGCCGTAAACGGCGCAGGCCAACGCCTGAAATTCCCGGTGCAGGTCGCGAAAGCCGCAGGTGTGCGGCGTGCATCCGCGAGCGCCGGGAATCGAATCCCAATTCGGCGTGGGCAGCGGTTGCCCGGGCACCCCGGTGCGGGGGTAGGCAAACACCACGGTTCGTCCCGGCTGGGCTGAAAGATCGACTACGCCGCCCGTGGTCGCCGGAAGTGCCAGCGACGGCACCTTCATACCTGCAAGATGGGCCGCAGCACCATCGTCGCTAGGGACGGGCAGTCCCGCAGGCAAGCTGGTCCAGTTCTGGGAAGCCATATTGCTCGACAAGATACCACGCGGCGAAAAGTGCGCCCGCACGCTGGAAGCAACGAACAAGGGCCTGATCCACGTCTCACCCTGCGGGCTATGACCGTTGTGCTGGTTTCCCGGCAGACACTTTGGTGATGGGTTGCTGGGTACAACCGTGCCCCTCGGAGCATCTGTCGCGGGCGGTAAAACCTGATATATTGGCTTGGACGGTCCGCAATAATCATCCTTCAGGTATAAGGCTGGCATGACACAAAACCGGGAAAAATTCGAGAGCTCGCAAATTGCCCATGATGCCCATTCGCGACGTGGTCATCTTTCCGCACATGATGACGCCCTTCGTGGTGGGCCGCGAATCCAGCGTGCGTGCCCTCGAAGAGGCCCTGGCCGCCGACAAGAAGATCTTCCTGGCCACCCAGCACGACGCCAGCGTCGACGAGCCCAAAGCCAACGAGATCTACCAGGTCGGCACGGTCGTCAACATCGTGCAGAGCCTGAAGCTGCCCGACGGCAACATCAAGGTGCTGGTCGAGGGCGTGGAGCGCGGCAAGATTCTGCAAGTCGCCGACGCCGACGGCTATTTCCAGGCCACCATCCGCACCGTCAAGTACACCACCGAGGTCACGCCCGCCATCGAAAGCGGAATGCAGCGCGCCACCGCGCTGTTCGAGCAGTACGTCAAGCTCTGCCAGTCGCTGAATTACGAGACCATGATCGCCGCCGTGCGCATGGAGGACCCAGCGAAGCTCACCGACACCATCGCCGCCAACCTCCAGCTCGCCATCGAAGAAAAGCAGGAGCTGCTTGAACTCTTCGATCCCGCGGAGCGGCTGACCCGCATCGCTGACGTGCTCGATATCGAGATCGAGAAGCTGAACATGGACCGCACCATCCAGTCGCGGGTGAAGCGGCAGATGGAGCGCGCGCAGAAAGAGTACTACCTCAACGAAAAGATCAAGGCCATCCAGAAAGAGTTGGGACGCGGCGAAAAGAGCGAGTGGGACGAGCTGAAGAAGAAGGTCGAAGCCGCCGGCATGCCCAAGGAAGTGCACGAGAAGGCGCTGCAGGAACTGAAGAAGCTGGAAGCCATGCCGCCCATGTCGGCCGAATCGACCGTCAGCCGCAATTATCTGGATTGGTTGCTGGCGGTGCCGTGGAAGAAGCGCTCCAAGGAAATCCGCAATATCGATCGCGCCGAAAAGGTGCTGAACGAAGACCACTATGGTCTGGAGAAGATTAAGGAGCGCATCCTGGAGTTCCTGGCTGTGCGCCAGTTGGTGAAGAATCCCAAGGGATCGATCCTGTGTTTCGTCGGGCCGCCGGGCGTGGGCAAGACCTCACTCGGGATGTCGATCGCACGCGCCACGGGACGCAAGTTCGTGCGCATGTCGCTGGGTGGAGTGCGCGACGAGGCCGAGATTCGCGGCCATCGCCGCACCTACATCGGCGCCCTGCCCGGGCAAATTATCCAGATGATGCGCAAGGCCGGCACCAAGAACCCGGTCTTCATGCTCGATGAAGTGGACAAGATGTCGATGGACTTCCGCGGCGACCCCTCGGCGGCGCTGCTCGAAGTGCTCGACCCCGAACAGAACTACATGTTCGTGGACCACTACCTGGACGTCGAATACGACCTCTCGCAGGTGTTCTTCATCGCTACCGCCAACGTCATCCACACCATCCCGGCCGCTCTTCAGGACCGCATGGAAGTGCTGCGGCTGCACGGTTACACCGAGCTGGAGAAGATGGAGATCGCCAAGCAGTTCCTGGTGAAGAAGCAACGGCAACAGGCGGGGCTGACAGAGAAGAACCTGACCTTTACCGACGATGCCATTCAGCACGTGATCCGCTGCTTCACTCGCGAAGCCGGCGTGCGCAACCTGGAACGCGAAATCGGCAACATCTGCCGCAAGGTCGCGCGCAAGGTGGTGAAACACGGCGCCGAGTACACCGTGATCATCACGGCGGAGAACGCCGGCGAGTTCCTGGGCGTAATTAAGTTCCGCGAGCTGCCGGTGAGCGAGAAGAGCGAAGTCGGCCTGGTGACGGGGCTGGCCTGGACCGAAGTCGGCGGCTCCATCCTGAGCACCGAAGCTACCATCGTTGACGGCAAGGGCAAGCTGATGCTCACCGGCAAGCTGGGCGACGTGATGCAGGAATCGGCGCAGGCCGCGATGTCGTACCTGCGTTCCCGCGCCGCACGCCTGGGCATCCCGCGCGATTTCTACCGCAGCGTGGACATCCACATTCACGTGCCCGAGGGCGCCATTCCTAAGGACGGTCCTTCAGCCGGCATCACCATGGCAACGGCCCTCGCCAGCGCGCTCACCAAGATCCCTGTGCGCCGCGACCTGGCGATGACCGGCGAGATCACTCTGCGGGGCAAAGTGCTTCCCATCGGCGGGCTCAAAGAGAAGCTGCTGGCAGCACACCGCGCCGGCCTCTTCGAGGTGATCCTTCCCAAGGACAATGAAAAAGACCTGCCCGAAGTTCCGGAGAACCTGCGCAATGCCATGAAGCTGCACTTCGCCGAGAACATGGACCAGGTGCTGAGCATCGCGCTGGAGCGTCCGCTGCCCGAGCTGGCGGTGCCAGAGGAGGCCGCGCAGCCCATCGCGCCTGTTCCGCCGCCGGTTACTCCGCCTACAGAAGGACCGACGGCGCATCAGTAAGTACCGAGTTGCGAGTACCGAGTACCGAGCAAGGCCCGCCGAGTGCGGGCCTTTTGCTTTCGAACAAGACTTAGCTCGCGAAAGTGCCTAGAGCAATGCTCGAAACTCGTCCACACTGATTCCCGCCTCGCGAATCAGAGCTCTTAGCGTCCCTTTCGCGATTTCACGATGATCTGGAATAACCAAGCGCCGGAAGGGCGAGCGCTCGTGTCGCAAGATGATGTGACTGCCGCGTTGCCGGTCGATTTTATATCCGAGTTTCGAAAAGGCCTTCACGGCTTCGCGGCCGGAGATTCGCGGAAGCACGCTCAATCGGCGCTCTCGATCTCGACGATCTCCTCCTGAATGGGCGGGGGCACGGCATCGCCGTGGGCTTGCAGGCTCTCAAGGTACAGACTGATGGCTTCCTTCACATTTCGCAGGGCCTCATCGCGGGATTTCCCTTGCGAGATGCAGCCCGGCAATGCCGGCACCTCTGCAACAAACTGGCCGTCTTCATCCGGCTGCAGCAATACGCGGTATTTCATCCTCGGCCTCGTCTGAGGGCCATTTTAGCGCGAAACCTAACGCGCCGGCCGCATCTCCGCCTTCAACGGCACTGACGAAACCACCTTGCCCTGCTCGTCGAAAAAGGTGAGCCGGGGACCATCGTCGCCGATGGCCATCCGGGCGCGGATCTGGCCGTCGGCGTCTCGCAAGACGAACGTTTGCGCTTCCACCGTGCGGGCCTTCATCACATTAGGCTGCGCGAAGTCGAAACCAGCGAGCAGCAGCACCAGGCACGCCAGCCCGAGTAGCAGAGCTCCCAGCCTCCACCGGCGATTCGATTGTTCAAGCCGTTCCATGCGTTGACACAGATCGTTTTCCTGCATTGCTTGTCCTCCCGATGCGAGAAGCATAGTTATCTGACGATAGAAAGGCAAAATGGGAAGCTGGCGCATGGGTGCGCCTCGGGTTTGCGACATTTGCTGCAGGACAATAGAATCAACGCTGCACAGCTCCATGGCCACTCCCACCTTTGCTTCTACTCGGCGTCAGAGCGCGTTGCTGCGCGTCGTTGGATTGGTTTTGGTGCTGGTCATCGCCCTGGCATTGGGTGTGGCCGGATGGTTCTACCTCGAAGCGCGCACTTCCCTGCCCCAGGTTGACGGCCAGATCAGCGTCGTGGGCCTCATCGCGCCAGTCAGCGTCATTCGCGATGCCCAGGGCGTGCCTCACATCCGCGCCGCCAGTCTTCACGATCTTCTGTTCGCCCAGGGCTACGTAGCCGCGCAGGATCGTCTGTGGCAGATGGACTCGCTTCGCCGCGCCGCCTTCGGCGACCTGGCGGAGATCGTCGGACCGTCCGCGCTGGAGCACGACCGCCATCAGCGTTTGCTGCTTTTTCGCTCCACGGCGGAGCGGGCTCGCCAGGCGCTTTCCGCAGCTAGCCGCGAACAGTTCGAGGCCTATGCGCAAGGGGTGAATGCGTTCATCGCAACACATGGCAGCCATCTGCCGGTCGAGTTTCGCCTGCTGCGCTACTCGCCCCGGGCCTGGACTTCGGACGACAGCCTCGCGCTGGGGTTGTTCCTGCACCAGATGCTCACCCACGGGCAGTATCGCCGGCAGTTAGCGCGGGAGAAGTTTCTGGCCAAGCTGGGTCCGGAATTAACTTCCGACCTCTATCCCAATTCCTCGTGGCACGACCATCCGCCGGGATCGGAAGGTCAGAGCCTTGAACAAGAGCCATCGAACGAAGACGAGGAAGACGACGATGCACCCTCGGTGATGCGCACCACACGCATGGGTACCCCCGTGGGTGCCCCACCCAAGCCGGTTTTGCTTGGGTGGGGGTTTTCGATTGATACCGAATTCGACGCCCGCGGCGGGTCGAACGATTGGGTGGTCTCGGGCGCGCACACGGTCTCCGGCAAACCACTCCTCTCGAACGACATGCACCTGATGCAGCAGATGCCGAGCCTGTGGTACGAAGCGCAGTTGGAGATTACGTCCAGCGGCTCAGCTCCATTCAATGTTGCCGGATTTACTCTGCCGGGGCTGCCATTCGTCCTGGTCGGTCATAACCAGCGTATCGCGTGGGGTGCGACCAACCTCGGCGCCGACGTGGAAGACCTGTTCGTCGAAACCTTCAACGCGCAGGGCGAGTATCAGACGCCGGAAGGCTGGCAGAAACCAGAGGTACATCACGAGACTATCCGCGTCCGCGGTAAGTCCGACGTCGCCTTGGATGTAGTCGTTACCCGCCACGGGCCAGTCATCAGCGACCTGATCCCGGGTGAAACTCGCAAGCTGGCGTCTGCAGTGGGCGCCGATCAAGGATCCGGCGTACGTGAGCTATCCCTTCTTCGAATTGGATTCCGCACAGAACTGGGACGACTTTCGCCGGGCGCTTTCGACCAAATGGGCGGCCCGTCATTGAATTTCGTGTATGCGGATGTGGACGGCCACATCGGCTATCAGGCTGAAGGGCGCGTCCCGCTGCGCGCTTCCCCGACTAATTACCTCCCCGTGCCGGGTAACGACAACGCGCACGAATGGACCGGCGTGGTGCCGTTCGAGAAGCTGCACAGCGTTTTCGATCCGGCTTCGGGAGTCATCGCCACCGCCAACGCGCGGATCACCCCCGACAAGTATCCCTATCTGTTGAGCAGCGAATGGATGGCTCCCTTCCGTACCGAGCGCATCTATCGTGTGCTGCAGTCGGGAAGACAGTTTGCGCCCGAGGACATGCTGGCCCTCCAGATGGATGTGCAGTCGCAGTTCGATCACTTCTGCGCCGAGCGTTTCGTGTATGGGGTGGACCACGCGAAGCAGCCTTCGGCGCGGGCCCGCGCCGCAGCTGACCTGATGCGCTCATGGGATGGTCAGGTCACAGTCGATTCGGCTGCGGCCACGCTCACCGTGTCAGCGCGCACCGAGCTCTGGCGCATGCTGCTCGAGCCTAAGCTGGGGGCGGACTACAAGCTCTATCATTGGGGAATGCAGTCGGTGGCGCTGGAGAACATCCTGATGCGGCAGCCGCCGCGCTGGCTGCCGGCGAACTACGCGAACTACGATGAGCTGCTCGCCGCCGCTGTCGAAGCTGTGGTCGCGAGCCCGGAGGCGCCGCAGTCGCTCACTTCCTGGAGCTGGGGCAAGGCCCGGCCGTTCCAGCTCGATCATCCGATCCTGGGCAAGATTCCGCTGCTTAAACGCTGGAGTGGCCCGGGTCGCTATTTCGCGGGAGGCGACGGCTACACCGTCAAGCAGATGGGCCACGGCGAGTCCCATGGTTTTCAGCAGGCGCCGTCGGAGCGCATGACGGTGGACTTCTCCAATCTCGACGCCAGCACCATGAACATCGTTACCGGGCAGTCCGGGCAAATCTTTAGCCCGCATTATCTGGATCAGTGGAAACCCTGGCTGGAGGGCCGCAGCTTTCTGTTCGCCTTCAGCGATGCGACTGTGGAGCGGGCGAAGCGGCACGAGCTAAGGCTGGAGCCAGCCAGGTAGGAGCGGCTGCGAAGTTCTAATTGTCCACGTACTTGACGTCCACGGCTTTGCCGACGACATCGATCTGTACCGGCGTGAGCGCGTCGGTGGTGGTGTCGAGGATACGCAGTTCCCCACCCTGTACCACATACACGATGTTGCGGTGGAGAATGGGGGCAATGCCGGTGACGTCGGAATTAATCGGGGGCACCACTACCTTATTGTCAGAGGTACCGAAAATCGTGAGACAACCACGGGTTTCGCTGGTGGTCGCGATGTTGGTACAGGTGTGGGCGCCGATGAACAGCTGGTTGTTGCTGCCGAGTTCCATGTGATCGTGGGTACCATCGGTGATGATGACGGGCGCGCCGGCGGCAAGCGTACCGGTATCGATGGTCTGGAGCGTGCCGCAGGAAGTTGCCGCGGTAGAGCTGGGGCAGCCTGTCCCTGGAGGACTACCGGCCACGTACAGCGTACTTCCGTTGAGCAGGCCCGTGGTGGCGCCTGCAACCGGAATGTTGGCCGTCGGAACTGGCGGCGACTTGGTCATGTCCAGTACGGTAATGCTGGCAGTACTGCCTGCGCACTCCGGCCCGCAGTTGAAAATGAACGCCTTGCTGCTGTCGCTGGTGAATACGGCCGATACTGGGCGGTCGAAACCGCCGAGCTGCGTGGTTGCCGAATTGGGAGGTGGCGTGGCGCTCTGTGCGGCAGTAGTGTCGATAAGAGTCAGAGTGTCAACGTGTTCGCCGGGCGCGCCGAAAACGAGCAGCTTCTTGCCGTCGGGGCTCAACGCCAGCGTGCTGGCAGCGTTCAACGGCTGCCCGGTTGTATCAGTGTTGATCGTGCCGGTGACCTGGAAAGTGGTGGCCGTGTTCGTCGTGGCCAGGTTCACGATCTCCACGCACCTTGGGGTGCAGGGCGCGGTTACAGAGTTAGGCACCGCCGCAAACCCTACGGCGTTGCCGGTCAGGATGACATAATCGGTGCTCAGGCCAGGCAGGAAAATGCTGCCCAGCAGGGCCTCCGTGGAGTTCATCACCACGGACAACGTGCCCGATCCCGCATTGAAAACCATGGTGATGGACTTGTCGGGAGAGAGCCGCAGGTTTCCAGGCTGGGCTCCGGTGGCGATGCTGTGCAGCGACTCCACGTCCCGCAGGGCATCTTCGATGTGCAGGGTGCCATCAGCATTGTCGGAAACGAAAGCGCGCCTGGCCAGGCCGCTGGTGGCGGTCCCACCTCCGCCGCAAGCCATGAGGCTCAGAACCACCCAAGACAGGGTGACAACCGCCGCCCCTTTCCAATCAGTGCGAGTACTCATCAAGATAAAGTTCGCGGGAAGAATTTGCGATTATAACAAAGTGCCGGAACCGGACGCGCCACTCCCTGGCAGCGGCTCGCGCGCCGCCAGCAGCCACATGCTGTCGCTGGTGGGAAAGCGGTCGAAGATGCCGCCCCGCAGCACGCGGAACCCGGATCCCGTGACGAGCGCAGCCAGCCCTTCGGGGGCGAAATAGTTCACATGGTCGGGAAAACGAAACCCACACCAGCGCCCGCCTCGCAGGGCGCGGTTCCAGGATGCAAAGTTCGGCACCTTGATGATGAGGCCCGCATCCGAACGCATCACCCGGGCGGTAGCAACCAACACCGCGCGCGGCTCGGGTTCATGCTCCAAAAAGCTGGTCATGATCACGCCGGTGAAGAAGCCGGCATCGAATTGGCTGAGGGCAGACAGCGCGTCGCCCTGGACCACGCGCCCTCCGCGCGCCGCAAAGCGCTCCTGGGCCAGGCGCCTTAGCTCGGTTGAGATCTCGATCCCATAAGGGACGAACTGGGCCGGAAGCCGCGCCAGCGTATGCCCCCCGGCGCAACCCACGTCCAAAACTGGCCCCGAAGAAAAATAACGCCGTACCCACTTGATCAGCTTGTCGCGCCGCAGCAGGCGCTGCCATAGCGACTTGGGCGCGCGGGCTGCGCGGTACAGGATCGGGTTGCGACGATGCCGGGCTTCCGCCTCCGCTGCATACGTCTTTTCCCAGGCCATGTCCTCCGCCAAGGCAGAATATCCCGGAGGGTTTTCGAGATACACCATGCCACAGGCACAGCGCTTCAGCATCCAGGGGGGCTGGGAGTAGGGGTCAGGCGGTCGCGAGGCGTTGTTACATCCGCAGAGGGGACAAACCCGAGGCACACCTAAAACCTTGGAGCAGTGTGGCGGAACAGCGCCAGCACGCTCCGTGTCTCGCGGCATCTGCCGTGAATTAGGTCGCACTCTGCGCCTTCGTTGCTTTCTCAACTAACAGCAGGGCCTTGCAGGTCATCATGAGCCCGCTGCCAGCTTTTCTAGCCGCTGCAGCGTGTCCGGATAACGACGGACAAGCAGAACAAGGGCAGCAGCCTGCGGGTTCGGCTTGGCGCGCCCCTGTTCCCACTTCTCCAGCGTCCGTTCGTTGATGTGAAGCTTCCGCGCGAAAACGGCCCTCGAACAGCGGAGTTCCTGCCGCGTTTGCTTGATGAGTTTGGAATCCACCTTGGGGAGCGGCTTGGCTTCGATCCTGTAGCTGCGCAGCGTGATCTTGCCTTCTCGGTGGGCCTTCATTGCCGCCACGCCTTCCATCACCTCGTCGAAGATCTTTCTCCTTGCCATCAGCGTATCACTCCGCAGCGACCGCACCGCGAAAATACTCCAGCGACAACCTGAGTCCGGTTTCCAGGTCGGTCTTCGGCTCCCAGCCCAGCAGGGCGCGCGCCCGAGAGATGTCCGGCCGACGCTGCTTGGGATCATCCTCGGGCAAGGGCTCGAAACGCAGCTTGCTTTTCGACCCGGTGACAGCGAGCACGCGCCGGGCGCATTCGAGAATCGTGAACTCGTTGGGATTGCCGATGTTGACTGGCTGGTGCTCGTCCGAGCGCGCCAGCCGCAGGATGCCATCGATTTCATCGCTGACGTAGCAGAAGCTGCGGGTTTGGCTGCCGTCCCCGTAGACGGTGAGGTCCTCGCCGCGCAGCGCCTGCTTCATGAAGTTGGGAATCACGCGGCCGTCGTTGAGCTGCATGCGCGGGCCATAGGTGTTGAAGATGCGCACGATGCGCGTATCCAGTTTGTGGTAACGATGATAAGCCATCGTGGCCGCCTCGGCGAAGCGCTTGGCTTCGTCATAGACCGAGCGCGGCCCGATGGGATTCACATTGCCCCAATAGCTTTCTTTTTGCGGATGCTCAAGCGGATCGCCATAACACTCCGAGGTCGAGGCGAGGAAGAACTTGGCGCCGTAGCGGCGGGCGACATCCAGGGCATGGAAGGTCCCAAGCGAGCCGACCTTGAGGGTCTCCACACCGTGGGCCATGTAATCAACCGGACTGGCAGGACTGGCGAAGTGGAAGACTTGGTCCACAGGTCCTGGATCGAAGGCTTGGATAATATCGAACTGGCGCAGTTCGAAGCGAGGCTCGCGCGCGAAGTGAGCGAGGTTCACCGCGCGTCCTGTCAGCAGGTTGTCTACGGCAACAACGGAGTGGCCGTCCGCCAGTAAGGCCTCCGAAAGATGCGAGCCCAGAAAGCCGGCGCCACCGGTCACCAGCGCGCGCATGATTTAGTGCTTCTTCCGAGCAGGGGATTTCTTGGCCGATTTGGCAGGCTTAGCGGCCGGCGCTGGCGCTGGCTTGGGGGCGGGCTTAACCGGGGCCTTCTTGGCAGCTGCAGGAGCGGGAGGAGCGGCCGTGTTCGCGGCTGGCTTCGACGGCGGAGCCGCGGGAGCCCCCGGCTTCGCTGATTTACCCTTCTTGCCTGGCTTAGCCTCGACAGGAGGCGCAGCTTCGGCGGGCTTGGCGCCACGTCCGCGCTTCGCCGGCGGTGGCGGCGGTGGTGGCGGCGGCGCGAACGGCTTCAGGAATTTCAGGATCTCAGTGTGTGACCGCAATTTGCCGTCGAGCAAGAGGTAAAAGGCATCTTCCGCCAGTTTGGGATAGATCGGCAGCTCGGGGGTGATGTGCAGCTCTGCCATCTCCGGAAACGGCAGCTTGTCCTTCACCTGACGCCACTTGGTGAAGAAGTTGCGGATCTTTTGGGCCACGGCCTGCTGCCGAGTCGTGGTCTCGAGGAACAGAATGGTTTCGGGACGAGTATTGGAAAGCAGCTTCCAGGCGAGCGACGGCGTGGCCGCTTCCTTCCCACCCAGGCGCCTGGCAAGTTCTTTAGCGTCGTCGCCGAGCGCGCGCCAGGTTCCGACAAAGCTCTTGCGCGGCATCAGCCGTTGCATGGCGGCGATGTCGCGGTCACCTAGGCGGTAGGTAAGGAAATACATCGCCGCAGGCGCGGCGTCCAGCGTGTAGCCCAGGTCCTGCATCTGCTGCTTGGTTTTCACCAACTGTGCCAGCGATGCGGAATCCACTTTGCTCACCGACCAGTGCGGGCTCAGCAACTTCAACCAACCCTCTTTTTCGTACAGGCGCAGGATGTGCAGAGGGTCGTCCTCGTACGCGATTTGTTCGATCTCATAGCCGATGGCGCGGTCGGAGATGTTGTCGATGTAATTGCCCTCGCGCGCGGCGTCGAAGCGGGCCTGGGTGCGCTCCTCCAGCGTAAAGTGGAAGCGGGTGGCGAAGCGGGTGGCGCGAATCAGCCGTGAGGGCTCCTCGTAGAACGCGTAGTTGTGCAGAATGCGGATGAGCTTGGCTTCGATGTCGGCGACGCCGTTGAAGGGATCGAGCAGCAGGCCGCGCGAGCCGGGATTGAGCGATAGCGCCATGGCGTTGATGGTGAAGTCCCGGCGGCGCAGATCGTCGCTGATGGTGCCGGCGGCAACTTCAGGTGCGCGGCCTGGCTTGTCATAGCGCTCCGCCCGCGCCATGGCGATCTCGCCGCGCACGTTGCCGGGCAGCAACACGTACATCGAGCGCAGGTCCTCGTCCATCCCCTGAACCAGGGTGCCGGCCTTCTCCAACTCGCGTTGTAGTTTGAGTGCATTGCCCTGCACGGTAAAATCGAGGTCGCGAATGGGAAAGCCACTGATGAGGTCGCGGATACCGCCGCCCGTCAGGTAGACATTCATCTCCTGCGCGCGGGCCACTTCCTGCACCAGCGCCACGGCCCGCTGCTGGTCCGGCGTGAGCCGGCTCTCCATCATGTAGATGTAATCAGCCATTCCGCGACGTCGGTGGACGCTGCCGGCGCCTCATTGGACACACCCCGCTCTGTTGCGCTCCCGACCGTGGTGCAGCCGGGCGCAAGCGGAGTTCGCGACAAGTTTCAGTGGCCAGTTGTAAGTGACTCCGGGCAATAGACTTAGCTGCGCGTGCTCCTGGGGACCGGCACAAACCAGACACCATAGCACAAAGGTTTACAATTTGGCTACAGTTTGCAGCACGAGCGCGCACCGACCGGCAAAAATGCGACAATCGCGAGGCGCGACAGGCAAAGACGTGGCTGATGTCGCCCAAGGCAAATCTTGAAATCCTCCACGCACAAGAAAGTGATCGTCCGAAAACTGGATCGCGACACCATGCAGGGGTATGTCGCGCCGGCAAGCTTTGTGGTCGAAGGCAAGCTGGAGCTGATGAATACCTCCGGCAAGGTCGTACTTATCGAGCTGGCGGACGTGAAGGGCGTCTACTTCGTCCGCGAGTTCGAGGACGTGGAGACCTCGGCGCGTAAGACCTTCGCCACGCGGCCGCGCACCGAAGGCCTCTGGGTCCGCCTGAAGTTTAAGGACAACGATGTGATGGAAGGACTCATGCCCAACGACCTGACCAAGCTGGCTGGGGACGGGTTCCTGATCAATCCTCCTGATAGCCGCGGAAACCTGCAGCGTATCTTTGTGCCCACCAGCGCGCTGGCGGAGCTGACGGTGCTGGGCGTCATCGGCGGACCGGCCGCACGACGTCGCCGTCCGCGTCCCGCGCCAGCCGCCGATGCCCGCCAGGTGCCGATGTTCACGGAGTAGCAGTCAGCACTTAGAACCGGGATGCGTCCTCGGTGCCCGCCACTCGGTACTTGGTACTGGGTACTTGGTACTGGGTACTGCCATCGCTCACGTCAGCAACTGCGCCAGAATGATCTTGGCGATCATTGCCACGGGATACACCGAGGCATAAGCGAGGTTGGGCTCATCGGAATTGGATTCACGGGTGGCATAGGCCAGGCAGGCGGGCTGCGTCTGGATGCCGGCAATCAGGCCCATGAGCGAGGCAAAAGGGATCTTCAGCAGCTTGTATCCCACCAGCAGAGAAACCAGGGTGACGGTGAGGGTGACGGCCGCACCCGCCAGCAGCATCGCCAAGCCATTCTGCCGGAGGGTCTGCGCGAAGGCGTAACCGGCGCGGATGCCCACCCCAGAGAGGAATAACAGTACCCCGATCTGCCGCAGCGTGAGATTGGAGGGCAGCGGCATGAGCCAGGTAATGCTGCCGGTGCGCTCCAGCTTGCCGAGGATGAGGGCGACCAGCAGCGGACCTCCCGCGAAACCCAGGCGGACGGTCCCACCCGGCAGAGGGATGGGCACCATGCCCACCAGCACGCCCAGCACCATGCCCAAAGCGACGGAGCCGAAATCGGTTTCGGCGGCGCCACGGATAGAGTCGCCGAAGAACTGCTGAGATGGCGGCGAAGTTTTCGCGGCGGGTCAGGACACGCGCCCGGTCGCCGAGCTCCAGACGGGTCTCGCGCGTGGGGATGAAGTCCACATCGCCTCGGCGCAGGCGCGTGACCGTGGCATCCATGCTCTTCTCCAGATCCAGTTCGCGGATGCGCTTGCCCACGATCTCCTGGCGGGAGACGAACACGCGGCGGAAATCGAGCTGCGAGCGGTCCAGCTCGATGTGTGCCTCTAGGGGCTTACCGAAGAGCTGTTCGGCCCGCACCAGACCATCGTCATCGCCGACCGCGACCACGATATCGCCTCGCTCGAGCCGCGTGTCGCCACGCACGATGTCGCTGGCCTTCCCGTGCTGGATGCGACTGACCACGAAGCCCGGGTCGTGGTGGGGCCGCAGTACTTCCTCCACCGTGCGCCCGATCACGGCAGGATTCATCACTGCGAAGTTGCGGGCGCGGATCTCCGCGGCTTCCGCCGTCGGCTCCATCCCCGGCTTCCAGCGACGGCGCACCACGGCGAAGAGCACCAGTACGCCAATGACGCCGATTGGGTAAGCCACCGAATAAGCAACCACCGGCGCCTCGGAGAAAGCGCGCAGCGGCTCGCCCGACAGTCCTGCAGAGCGGCCGCGCTGCTGCAGCAACTCGCGCACTGCCGCCAACGCCGGCGTGTTGGTCATGGCGCCGGTGTAGACGCCGGCGGCGCGGGCTCGCGTCAGGTGCGCCGGACGCAACACGGCGACCGTCACCCCCGCTCCCAATATCACCATCACCAGCGCGAACACGCTGTCCCGATAGCCTCGCTCGCGAAGGGATTGGAAAAACTCCGGGCCGCTCTGGATCCCAATGGTGTAGATGAAAATGATCAGACCCAACGTAGGAATCACTTCCGGAATGGAAATAGAAGGGCCAATCGAACCGACGCCCAGTCCCACGAACAGAACCCCGACGATGCCGAGCCGGAACCCGAAAACAGAGATTTCCCCCAACAGGTATCCCAGCCCGATCACGATGAAGAGGGTGAGGATCGGGTTCTCCGCGAGCGTGCTGACGACGGAACTCGGCATGACGAACAGTTAGTCTACCGGATGAGGGGCCGGCGTTGCGCACAGGCTCAGGCGAAGCAAATTCATCAGTGCCATTCCGACACACCAGCTACGTCTCTACAGCAAAGCCGGAATGCTCATTTAGAATCAGCCATCATGAAACTCTCCCAGATCGCATCTGCCGTAGAGGCGCGCCTCCAAGGACAGGACGTCGAGATCACTGGGGTGACCGGCATCGAGCAGGCCGGCGCCGGCGCACTGACATTCGTCGCCAATCCCCGTTACGCCGCCGCGGCCAGGACCACAAAGGCCTCCGCCGTGATCGTGGCCGAGGACTTCCCTGCCCTAGATACGCCGACGCTGCGCAGCCGCAATCCTTACCTGGCGTTCGCGCGGGCGCTGGAGCTGTTCTATCAGCCGCCGCATTACGCGCCCGGCATCCATTCGACGGCAGTGATCCACAGCTCCGCGCGCATCGGCCCGCAGGCGCACATCGGCGCATACGTGGTGATCGACGAAGATGTCGAGATCGGCGAGCGCTGCGTGTTGCTGCCGCACGTGGTGGTCTATCGCGGGGCGCGCATCGGGGATAACTTCTTTGCGCACGCCCACGCCGTGGTGCGCGAGTATTGCCGGCTCGGCAATAACGTCGTACTGCAAAACGGGGCGGTGGTCGGCGGCGATGGCTTTGGCTTCGCCAAGGATGACGCGGGCGCCTGGCATAAGATCGTGCAGTCCGGGCCGGCGGTGCTCGAGGACGATGTGGAAATCCAGGTGAACGCCTGCGTCGACCGTGCCAGCGTGGGCGAGACTCGCGTCCGCCGCGGGGCCAAGATCGACAATCTGGCGCAGGTGGGACACGGCTCCACCGTAGGCGAAGACAGCCTGCTTTGCGCCCAGGTGGGATTGGCGGGCTCGACCGAACTGGGCAAGAACGTGATCCTTGCCGGCCAGGTCGGGATCGCCGGGCACTGCCGCATCGGCGATGGCGTGGTGGCTACTGCGCAGAGCGGCGTTCCCAACGATGTCGAGGACGGCAAGGTGATCAGCGGCTATCCGGCGATGGACAACAAGCAGTGGCTGCGCTGTGTGGCCGCTTTCCAGCGCCTGCCGGAGATCGTGAAGGCAGTCCGCGCGCGCGCCGCAGATCCGTCACTAAAATAGAAACAGCCACCAGCACCCTCTCGGCGCATCGAATAAGGCGAGTGCGTGGCGAGTAACCCATGGCGGACGAAAAGCCCGAGCGCAAGCCCATCCGGGTGCTGCTGCTCGACGACTTGCAGGAAAATCTGCTGTTGCGCTCGACCATTCTGCGCAAACACGGCTACGAGTCGGTGACTGCCGGCTCGGTCGAGGAAGCCGAGTCCAAGCTCGGCAACATCGATATCGCAGTGCTTGACTACCACCTCGGGCGCGGCAAGTTCGGCACCGAAGTAGCCGAGAGCTTACGGCAGAAGCGGCCGCAGGTACCGATCATCATCTTGTCGGCCACGCTCGAACGCAGCTTCGGCGGCGTCGCCGACATGCACCTGCTCAAGGGCTACAGCTCGGTGGACGATCTGCTGGGGGCGCTGCGCAGTTTCGAGGCCAAGAAGCGCGGCAAGCCGGTGGTGGTGGACTCGCGCGACTTCTACTACTCGCGCATTGGCATGGCCATGGGCGATGACGTGGCGCTGGAGATCGTCGATGGCGAAGGCAATTGGCAGTACGTTAACGACACCTTCGCCGCCATGTGCGACAAGAAACGCACATGGTTCGTGGGAAAGAACGTGTTCGAACAGTTCCCCGAGCTGGGCGATGGCTGGAAGGCGACCATCCGAAACGTGGCCGAGACTCGCGAAACCTACGTGGAACGCAGCCCGCGCGGCCTGCCGCATCTGCCGGCTAAGAATCCGCGCTGGGTGTGGAACGTCCTGCTCTTCCCCCTCAAGCTCCACGACGGCCGCGACGGCGTGGTGCTCAGCGCGCGCGTGATCGAGAAGAAGCCCAGCATTTAGCGCCGACGTCATCGCCGGCGTCGTGGCGGCGTCCGCCGAGCAATGCCGTAGGTGACGCTGTACGGAGTCGCACGGGGCCCTAGCTTCGACCGAGCAGGTGTGACGCCGCCGGACGCCGCCACGGTTACGCTCATTGATACTTCTCCGGCAGGCCGCTGCGGATGCGCTCGCGTACGGCATCGATCAACGCATCCTGATCCGCATACGCGGCGGGATCGATGGGTTCGTGGAAGATGACCGTGGCGGTTCCCGGGTGAACCGCGAATTCGCCCTTCGGCCAGATCTCGCGCGTGCCAACGAAGGTGATCGGCACAACGGGCACGCCACTCTCCATCGCCAAATAAAATGGGCCTTTCTTGAACGGCAGCAGGCGGCCGTCGGGCGAGCGCGTGCCCTCGGGCCAGATGGTCATGCTTATGCCCGAGCGCAACACCTCGGCGGCAGAGCGCAGGCTGGCGATGGCGGCCTCGCGGTTCCGGCGGTCGACGGGAACCAGGTTGGCAAGTCGCATGCCCCACCCCAGGATCGGCACCCGGAACAGCTCCTTCTTTACCAGTACCGAGGTTCGTCGCGGCATTACGGGAATCACGATAGGCGGATCCAGATTTGACACGTGATTGCACATGAAGATGTAGGTGCGACGCCAATCAAGCTTTTCCGCTCCCACCACCTCGACCTTCACGCCCACCAGGCGCACGCCGGCCAAGCCGACCCAGGTCCCCATACGATAGAGAAGATCTACTTTGCCACTGAGGAAGGTCCAGAGGATGCCGAGCAGGCCAGCGGGTATGGCGGCTACGCCCCAGAAGGCAAGCAGCGCCAGCGCGCGCAACACTAGCGCGTCTGCCCTTGCGACGCTAGGTCGGCCGCCCCAGCGATGTGAGCGCGCACCGTGCCCTTGGGGGCGTCCCGGGGCGCCTGGTCGTCGGCGGTTAGCCAGGCGGCGCGGCGAGCGCGCTGGTCGGCAGTAAGGACCTCGGCGCTGGTGATCGCGAACTCCTCCTGTTCGCGGCTCCCCAGCTTGAACTTGATGTCGCGCTGGCCGTCGCGTCCGGTGACGCGCAACTTTATGCTTTCGCCCACGCGCATACTGGCAACACGGTCTTCCACGTTGCCCACCGGTTTGCCATTGACCAGCAGAACCACATCTCCGATGGCAAGTCCCTGGCGCAGGGCGTCGCTGTTGTCGTCGATGGCCGCTACCACCGCCGGTTCATCGAAATTTCGCACGGCCACGAACCCGGCGTAGGGCGCCACCGCCTTGTGCGGCTTCAATTCCAATCCCACCGTCTTCAGATACTCGTTGTAGGGCAGAGGTGAGGCGCCGCTCACACAAACGTTAAAAAATTCCTTGAAGTCTTTACCGGTGACTGCTTCCACTGCCTGGCGAACGCCGGTGGTGTCGGCGTAGAACTTATGTTTTTGCGCATAGTTGCGGTTCATCCAGCGGAAGACGTCACGCAGCGATTTCTGCCCTTGGGTGGCGTCGCGCACTGCCAGGTCGAGGAGCACGCCGATCAGTTCGCCCTTGTTGTAGTAGGAGATGCTCCTTCGCGGCAAGGCATACGCGGGATACTTCTCCAGCCAGGCATCGACGCTGGAATCCTCCACCGATTGGGTGAGGTGAGCGGGCCGGTGCTCGAAGGTTCCAATCTCGCGCTCCAGATAGCGCAGCCAGCGCGTTTCGTCGATCAGATTGGCGCGAAGCAAGATGTAGTCGGCCACCGTGTTGGTAACGCCCTCCGCGAACCACAGCGCGGTCGTGTACTGCTCGCGGGTGTAGTCAACCGGCTCCAGTGACTGCGGGCGGATGCGTTTGACGTTCCACAGGTGGAAGAATTCATGCGCAGTCAGTGAGGCCAGGGTCGCCGGATCATACTTCACCGCCTCGGCGTTCATCTCAATGGCGGCGGCATTGGCGTGCTCCATTCCGCCGCCGCCCGCCCCGCGAGGAAAATGGAAGATGAAGAGGTAATCGGTAAACGGGTGGTCATCCATCCAGGCGGTCTCGGTGCGGACGATGGTGCGCACCATCTCGATGAGGCGGCCCATGTCGTAGTCGCCCGTTGCCGCATCCACCACGATGCGGTAATTCACCCCGCCCTCGGGAACGAATGCCTGAGCGAACGCGCCGATCTCCACCGGCGAATCCGCCATCTGATCGTAGTTGCGCGCCGTGAATGTGCCCGGCCCAGGCGCCAATTCTGCCCCAGCGGCCGCCGCCATGGGCGTGGCGATGAGCCAATAGGCGGGAAGGCCCGTGAAGGAAACGCGTACCGGCGAGGCGCGCGCATCCACCGCGTACATAAGGATCTCGGCCAGATTCAAGAAAGCGTGCTCCTGGCTGTATTGCGCGCCGAAGGGTCCGGGGAGATTGGCAGTGATGTCGTATTCAAAATCCGCCCCTGCCTGCGCGCCGGTAATCCGCCAGGTAGTCTTGTCGAGCGTGCGTACCGTCACCGCCTCTTTTGACGGAGAGTGGCAGCTTACGTTGACCACGTACTGGGCGAAGTCGCGTACCTGGTAGAGAGCGTTCCACACCGGCATTTGCAGATCACGCTCGGCGGCGCCCTCAGGAAGATGTATGCGCACGTGGAGCAAGTGGCGGCGCGCGTCCACCAACTTGACGGTGTACTCGACGGCAGGAGCCGCCGAAGCCAGGCCAGAGCCCAGCACCAGCACCGCAATGAGCAGGAGCTTGCGTCGCATCAGGCGCGCGATGAAACCTCGCTTCGGGCGTTCAGGCGCTGGGGAAGCTTATCGTAAATGCCGCCGAAACCGCCGTTGGAAAGAATAGCCACCACGTCTCCGCGGCGCAGCTCGGGAGCAATAGCGGCCACGATAGCGTCGGCATCGGCCAGCTCGCGCGCGGACTTGCCCGCGCGCTGCAAGCCCGCCACAATGGCAGCGACTGAGAGACGCTCCGCTTCCGGAATGGCCTCGGCGCGATAGACGCTTGCGACGATCACCTGATCGGCCAGTCCCAGGCTCGCCACCAGCGCGTCCTCGAATACCTTGCGCCGCAGGGTGTTGGAGCGCGGCTCGAACACCGCCCACAGGCGCCTGCCGGGATAGGCAGTGCGCAGGGCACGCAGCGTGCCGGCAATGGCCGTGGGGTGATGGGCAAAATCGTCGATGATGGTGACGCCGTTCACCTCAGCCTTCACCTCCAGGCGCCGCTTCACGCTCTTGAAGGTCAGCAAGGCCGAATAAATGGTTTCGGGAGCGATGCCATAACCCGCCGCCATTGCCGCCGCGGCAGTAGCGTTGAGCACGTTGTACTCGCCGGCCAGTGAGAACTCAAGGTCGGCCCAGCGCTGGTCCTCGCGGAAAACCGCCCACGCGGTGCGTCCCGCCTCGAAGCCCATCTCGCGAATCTGCCAGTCGCTGCGGGCGCGCGCCCCGTAGCGCTCGACGCGGCAGAAGGCGCGCGCCAGGCATTCGTCCACGTTGGGGCTGTCATCCCAAGCGACCAGCAACCCGCGGCGCGGCACCAGGTTCACCAGCCGCTTGAAAGCGGTCTTCACCGCCTCGAGATCGGGATAGATGTCGGCGTGGTCGAACTCCACCGAGGTCAGCACCACGGAGTCGGGCATGTAGTGCAGAAATTTGGGACCCTTGTCGAAGAAGGCAGTGTCGTATTCGTCGCCCTCGATGATGAAGTGCTTGCCCTGCCGCACAGCAAAGCTGGAGTTGAAATTCTCCGCGATACCGCCCACCAGGAAGGAAGGCTTGAGGCCGGCGGTTTCGAAGATCCAGGCCAGCATTGAGGTGGTGGTGGTCTTGCCATGGGTGCCGGCGACCACGATGGGCTGGCGTCCACGCAGGAAGTACTCCTGCAGAACTTGCGGCATCGAGCGCATGGGGATGCGCTCGTCCAGCACATACTCGAGCTCGGGATTGCCGCGCGAGATGGCGTTGCCCACCACGACCAGGTCTGGACGCGGCTTCAGGTTGGCCTCGGCGTAGGGCTCGAGCACCGGAATGGCCAGCGAGGCCAGGAAGTCCGACATGGGAGGATACGCGGCCGCGTCGGAGCCGGTGACGCGGAAGCCGCGCTGCTTCAGCATCCCCGCCAGCGAGGCCATGGCGGTGCCGCAGATACCGATCAGATGAGCATGCTGTTGTTCTGGCATATCAGTCGTGAGTCGTTAGTCGTGAATGGTAAGTGCCGGAGGCGACAGGCGCCGAAACTGCCGGCTGGAGAATGTCGAGGCGGACAGTATCCTCCACCGTCAGCTTCGCACGAACGCCCAGCGGCAAGCGTGATATTGCTGCGCGTGACGTGCCCCGAGCGCAGCCCGAAAGCCACCGGAACGCCCAGACTGCCAACCACGCGCGTGATAACCTCCTGCAACGTGTAAGGCTGCTCGGCAGATTGGCGGCAATCGAGCATCTCGCCGAAGATAAGGCCGCGCACGTGCTCCAACTTGCCCGCCAGCTTCAGGTGCATGAGCATGCGGTCTACCTGGTAGGGCTTGGCGTTTACGTCCTCGATAAAAAAGATCGTGCCCGCGGTCTGGATCTCGTAAGGCGTGCCCAGCGATTCCACCAGCAGCGAGAGACAGCCGCCGTACAGCGTGCCTTCCGCCGCGCCCCGGACTAGTGGCTCCATGTCGCCAGTGATCCGCCACGGCTCGGCCGAACTTGTAGCTGCTGACCAGGAGGCCAGGTCCACACCGTCGGGCGTGGCAAAGGACTTCTCGACCATCGGCCCGTGGAAGGTCACGAGGCCGGCGGTATCGAGAAACCAGGTGAGCAGTGTGGTAAGGTCACTGGCCCCGACGAAGATCTTGGGATGAGCGGCGATCTTGGCGATGTTCACCCTCTGCAGCAGGTAGTTGCAACCGTACCCGCCGCGTGCGCAGAGAACAGCCTTCACCTCGTCGCGCTCGAACATCTCTTCCAATTCCCGGGCGCGACGTTGGATCGAACCCGCAAAGTACAGATCGCGGTCAAAAATCGACTCTAGATAGAACGGCCGATAGCCCATGTGCCGTAGTCGTTCGCAGCCGGTAAGAAAGCGTTCGCGGTTGAAGCCGCTGGCGGGCGCGACGAGGCCCACAGTGTCGCCAGGCTGCAAGGCCGCCGGGATGATGCGCTCAACCATTTTCGCCATCTTAACCGAAAAACTCTCCCCGACCGACGAGTTGGGCCGGTCCGCGCAGGAACACAGTTCCATTCCAGCGCACCGTCTGCGTTCCGCCCGGCGCTTGGACCACTACCGGCGAGGTCGCCTTGTGGCTAAAGATCGAAGCTACGGCAGCGGCACAGGATCCGGTGCCGGAAGAACTCGTTTCACCGACTCCGCGTTCAAAAAAGCGCACGTCGATATCGCATTGTGGGTTAACGCGAACCAGCTCAACATTAATCCCATACTTGAAGTCGTGATGCTTCCCGATTTCGGCTGCTTCCGCCTGCCAACCGGGAACGAATTCCTCCACAAAAACCACGAAGTGAGGATTGCCCACGGAGACCGGCACGCCGCGAACTTCGCCGAAAGCCAGCTTGATCGAGAACTCGTCGCCAACCTGCGGCTCGCCCATGTCGGTTTCGAAGTCAAACTCGTTGCCGCGACGGCCGAGCAAAGTGCAGGTCTTCAGTCCCGCGCCGGTGCGGACCACGACTCTGTCTTTGTTCTTGCCCTGGTCGGTCGCCCACCAGGCGGCGACGCAGCGCGTGCCGTTGCCGGAGATTTCCGCTTCGGAGCCGTCGGCGTTGAGCAGGCGGGCGCGGACATCGGCGTCGGTGGCGGGAAAAAGCCATTCCACGCCGTCCGCCCCGATCCCGAAATGCCGGTCACAAATGCGACGAGTAAATCCGGGGAGATCCTCGGGGGCATGCATGCCCTCGATCAACAGGAAGTCGTTGCCGCAGGCGACAGCTTTTACGAATGGAACCGCCGTCATTCTTTGTCCGATTCGCCCAGCGACGCAATGCGCGTGAAGGCAGAATTCTGGCGCAAACGCTTCATCAGCGCCTCGTGCTCGTGGCGGGTAGCATCCACCTTAAACAGGATGCGGTAGTCCTTGTCGCTGCGGCCGACGTGCACGGTTTGCATGTCTTTGCGCTCGCCTTCCAGTATCTGGTTGGCGGAGGCGATGATGGCTTCCCCACTGGGGCCGATCGCCTCGTAGGTCATGACCACGGATCTGAGGCCGAAACGCTTCTCCAGCACCAGGAGGATGCTCAGGCAGATCAAGATCAGGACGGTAGCGAAGATGGCGAGCAGATACAGCCCGCCCCCGGCGGCCATGCCGATGGAAGCCACCACGAAGATGGTGGCGGCGGTGGTCAGCCCGGTCACCGCTCCCCGTGCATGCAGAATGGAGCCCGCGCCGATGAAGCCGATGCCGGTGACGATCTGGGAGGCGATGCGGGTGTGGTCCCCGCCGTACACGCTGGCCAGCTTGTCGGACATGAGGGTGAACATCGCCGCGCCGAAGCAGATCAACATATTGGTGCGCAGGCCAGCGGGCGCGTGCTTGAGCTCACGCTCCAGACCGATGATGCCGCCCAGCACCGCCGCCAGCACGAGGCGCAGGATGTTCTCCGAAAGAAAACGGCTCTCCACCGACCGGATAAACTGGGAAATCGCCTGCATGCCTGCTGTCCTGTGGACTTGGCTGGATTGTAACCCGCCGGCTCAGGG
This sequence comes from uncultured Acidobacteriota bacterium, assembly GCA_963733935.1. Lineage (GTDB taxonomy): Bacteria > Acidobacteriota > Terriglobia > Terriglobales > Acidobacteriaceae > JAHFUA01. The sequence goes on along the minus strand of CAVTEQ010000008.1, from coordinate 124,406 downwards.
GCGGGTAGCGGGTTGCGTCTTGTATACCGTGGTGCGGGGCTGGCCAGAGCTTTCGACGATGGCCACTGGTGCCAAAATGTCGCGGTGGTCGGCGGCCGATTGCGCCACTGGGTCGTCGTCGCTGGCGACCACGTAATCCACCAGCGTGGGATCGTGCAGCCCCTGCTCCCATTGCGGGTGGTTGCTTTCATTCACTACGCGTCGGAGGTGGATGTCCGCCGTTTGCAACGCGCCGGCGTGGGCAGCGGTGTACATCAACAGGCGCGCGGAGTGTGGAAGGCGGCCGAGCGCGTCCGCCAGGGCGCGCTCGAAGGGAATGCGAGTGCGGGAATTGACGACCGCCTCCTGGATCGTTATCGGCGTCGCTTTCCAGACCGAGACGTAGCTGCCCGCCAGCGCGGCGAGGGCAAGCACCGCGAGCCCCGCTCGCCAGCCAAATCGCTGGCTCCCACGCCGCAGAGTCTCGAACAGCACGGCAGCGAACACGGCCACGGCGGGCAGCAACTCCAGTCCGTAGCGCACATTGTAATTTGCGAACGGCCACCAGACAGGAACGTAAAGCGGCACGCTGCCGTAGGCGATCGAGAAGGTATAGAACGGCAGCGGTAGCCAAAACAGCCACCATACGGCAAAACGGCGCGCGGCGGCGAACGAGATCAGCAGCCCAACGGCGGCCGCCGCCCATAGCACCCACTGCCAGCGTCCGCTGCCCAGATTCAGCTCCACCGCTTTAACAAAATACAGGGCAGCAACGCGCGGGCTATGCTCGCCAGGATGTCGCCAAGACGGAGTCGCGCTGCGCTGTTCGATAGCGCGCGCGGAGTATGGACCGGTGGCGAACTCCAGCGGGTTGCCGTACTCGCGATGATTGTATGCGAGCCACAGGACGGGAATCGCCGCCAGCAGAAGCACCGCGTGGCGAAATGCTCGCCGCAGCGGGCGGTACGCGAGCCCGGACAGCAGTTCGCGCGTGATCATCGGACGCTTGACCAGCATGTAGACAATGCACATGAAAGTTGCGGCCAGCGCACAGCCCGCGAGCCACCAGCCGTCGTAGCGCGTCAGCATGGCGGCTGCCAGCAGAATCGAGGCGCGCTCCAGCGACCGTGCGCGTTGGCCTATCTGTCCAAGCTCGGTCGGCCTCACTGTCTCGTCCAGAAAAACTACAGCCCAGACAAACAGCGCCAGGTAGAGCGCCTCGGTCATCGCCGTGGCCTGCAGATAGATCAGGTTCGGATTCAGAGCGTAGATTGCCGCCGCCAGCCACGCAGCCGCGGGCGAAGTGCGAGCGCGCACCAGGCGAAACACGCCAACTGTCCCGGCGACGTACGCGATCATCGAAACGATCGATCCGCCCACACCGGTGCGCCACATCCAGTCGGATACCAGAAACGGCATCATCAAAATGTGCGGCAGCGGAAGCCATACTGTCCCCAGCCGCAGTGGCCCAGGCGTGATGGAATCGAAGACGCGGCGCGCAATGTGAATGTGCGCTACGGCATCGCCGTAAAGCAGGATCGCGCCTTGCGTGTAGAAATTCCGAAAGAAAACAATCGAAACTGCTGCGGCCAGCGCACCGACGTGAATAGCGTCATGGTCGCGAGCGGGCGAAGGTACGGCGCTCACTGCCGTTCGTGATCCAGGTGCGTGAGTTCGCGGAAGATCTGGAAGCGGGCATCGATCTCCTCGCGCGTGAGATTCGTCAGGCGCTCCGGGCCGAAGCATTCCACGGCGAACGATCCCATCACGCCGCCGTAGAACATGGCGCGCTTGAGCACCTCGCGGTTCAGCTCGGCTTGCGACGCAATGTATCCCATGAAGCCTCCGGCGAAGGAATCGCCCGCGCCGGTAGGATCGCGAACTTCGTCGAGCGGCAGCGCAGGAGCGCGGAATGGGTGCGTCCCGATGCCGAAGGCGCCCTCGCGAAAGAAGATGGTGGCGCCGTATTCGCCATGCTTCACTACCAGCCCGCGTGGACCGCGGGCGAGAACTTTATTGGCGGCGCGCGGCAGGCTGGAATCGCCAGCCATCATCTTGGTCTCGGTGTCGTTGATCAGCAGCAGGTCGATGAGCTTCACAGTTTCCGCCAGCTCGCGCGGCTTGCGGGTGATCCAGTAATTCATGGTGTCGCCGCCAACCAGGCGCGTGTCCTTCATCTGCCGCCGTACGCCGGCTTGCAGCACGGGATCAATATTCGCGAGAAAGAGAAACTCCGTATCCAGATACTGCTTCGGAATCTGCGGGCGGAAATTCTCAAAAACGTTCAGCTCGGTGACGAGGGTCTTAGCTTCGTTGAAGTTGTCGCCGTACTCTCCCGACCAGAAGAACGTCTTGCCGCGGACATGCTCGATGCCATCGGTGACCACGCCGCGGCGCTTCAAGACCGCCTCGTGCTCGGCGGTGAAGTCATCGCCTACCACCGCCACCACGCGCACTTCGGTGAAGTAGCTCGCGGCCAGCGAGAAATATGTGGCCGAACCGCCGAGGATGCGGTCCACGTGCCCGCGCGGAGTCTTGATGCTGTCGAACGCCAGGGAGCCGACCACCAGGAGCGCCATGGTTACGCTCCCTCCTGCCGGCCCAGATACTTGTCGAGCAGCAGGGCTAGCTTCTGGCGGGTGTGAGCTGGAATCTTGTCGCGGTCGGTCAGAATGGCCGCGGCCAGCGCCTGGCCGCACTTGCAGCCGCGCGCCTTCGGCATTCCCGCAACCGCGTGCCGCACGACCGTGCTCGCGTTTTCCGCGTTCTTCTGCAGATTGGCGACGATCTGCTCGACCGTGACCGACTCGTGCGCCGGATGCCAGCAGTCGTAATCGGTGACCATGGCAACGGTCGCATAGCAAAGCTCGGCTTCGCGCGCCAGCTTGGCTTCCTGCAGGTTGGTCATGCCGATGATGTCCATGCCCAAACTGCGGTACGCGTTGGACTCCGCCTTGGTCGAAAACTGCGGGCCTTCGATGCAAACGTACGTCCCGCCGCCCTTGACGGTCACTCCGGCCTTACCACAGGCCGATTCGAGCACACTGGAAACTTCCGCGCAGACCGGATCGGCAAACGAGATGTGAGCCACGATGCCATCGCCGAAAAAAGTCGAGACGCGTTTGCTGGTGCGATCGAAGAATTGGTCCGGGATGACAAAGTCGAGCGGCCGATGCTCCTCTTTGAGCGATCCTACGGCCGAGATCGACAGGATGCGTTCCACTCCGAGCTGCTTGAATCCGTGAATGTTGGCGCGGAAGTTCAGCTCGCTGGGCAGGATGTGATGACCGCGTCCATGGCGCGCCAGGAAAGCCACGCGTCGGCCCTCCAGCGTGCCCAGAACATAAGCCTCTGAAGGCGGGCCGAAGGGAGTATCAACCGGAAAGGCTCGAGTATCGGTGAGCCCGGGCATCGAATACAAGCCGCTGCCCCCGATAATGCCGATCTCTGCTTGCGCCAAATGCGCTCCTTGCGAGTGATGCGGAACTGGCGATTATACAGAATGGGATTTGAGCCACTCTCTGCAATGGACCTTGTGAGCGAACATTTGTATCAGAGCACGGCTTCCGCCGTGCCGCTAAGGGCGCCAATAAAGTGGCGGGCTTTAGCCCCTGCGGCCCGGGTTGCGACTCGACGTTGACTCGTGACTCCGTTTCAATGCCGGGCTTGTGCTAGCATCTCGGCTCGTATCCTGCTTCTCCGGGAGTTCTCATGCGGAAGACCGCCATATCGCTTGCCGTTGTTGCGTTCGTGGTGGCATCGATGTTCGATCTACACGCTGGCAGTCTGGCGGGGGTGACCCTGCCGGACACGGTACAGGTCGGGGGCACGACGCTGGTGCTCAATGGCCTCGGGTGGCGAAAGAAGTTCGTGGTGAAGGTCTACGTCGCGGGGCTCTACCTTGAGCAGAAGTCGTCGGATGCGAGCGCCATCATCAAGGCCGAGGCGCCCAAGCGGATCGTCATGCAGTTCCTGCACGGCGCAAACAAGAGCCAGATGGCGGATGCATTCGACGAATCGTTCAACAACAATTCGCCGGATGCCAGGAAGACTATGAAGGCCGACATCGACCGATTGCTCGGCGCGCTCGAGCCCGTCAAGGAAGGCGATCAAATGGTCTTCACTTACGTCCCAGGCACGGGCACGACCCTCGCCATCAACGGCAAAGACAAGCTGACCATTGCCGCTCCCGCCTTCGGCCCAGTGCTCTTCTCGGTGTGGCTCGGGCCGAAGCCGCCCAATGAGGATCTGAAAAAGGGGATACTCGGACGGTAAGAAACACTTGGACCTAGGCGGCCTTCCGTTCGATCCCCAAGTGTGTCCGCCGAAAACGAAAGATGCGCGAGCGCCCGTCGTTGAGGTGGGATTCGGTCAGCAGATCCCGCAGCTCGCCCGCCGTGTACGCAGCATGGACCGATGCTTCGTACAGCCGTCGCATCTCGCCTGAATATTTTCGGCCGAACCAGCGCACATGCAGCCGATGGGAGGCCGCCGAAGGACGGCGGAGATCGCGGATGAGAACCGCGCCCTCGGGCTTGGCGACGCGCGCAATCTCGTCGAAGAAAGCCACGGGATCGGCGACGTGATGGAGCACAGAGTTGGAAGTCAAGAGATCGAACGAGGCATCGTCGAAGGGCAGCCGCGCTTCGCCGTGCGGGCCGAGGCGCAGCACCTGGAAGCTGATGGCGACGGCTGCACTGGATGCGTCCCTGCGCGCCTGCTCGATCATGGCAGGGGCAGCGTCGAGGCCGGTAATGCGTAGTCCGGGCCAACGGGCGGCCATCATGATGGGAATCTGCCCCGGCCCGCAGCCGACGTCGAGAGCCACGCCGCGGAGCAGGCGCGGGTCGCCGGCGGGAAAGAGCCGCGCGACGTGGGTGACGAAGGTGCGGTCGATCTTCTCGAGATAGGTCTGCGCCGCGGCCGAGGCGTAGGCTTCGACCTCCGACGACTCGTCCATTACTTCGGGTTCAGGAACGCGTTGGAGCTTCCAGGGTTTCAAGTGGGTGTCCAGCTACACAAGTGAAAGGGCACGGCTTCAGCCGTGCCGATAAGGGCCGCATATCAACCGGCCTTTAGGCCCTGAGGGAAAAACGTCGCTCAGCGGCTAAAGCCGCGTTCTTATCGGCGCTTTGCGGCATGCCTGAAGGCATGCCCCTTCACGTGACATCGGTCCAAGAACGCCGAATTGAAGACAGCAATCACCTAGTAAAGAATTCCCAGCGTCGCCCACACGGGCGTGGCGAGATCGTGGCTCGGCAGCGGCATCCATCCTGACGCCGGCGCCGCCGCGCTCACCAGCTTCACTCGCAGTGCGGCTGCGGTCGCCGGATCGAAGCCTTCCATCACGACCACCCGCTTCCCCGAAACTTCAATCGAGACCGGTCCCTGATCGGTGTTCCAGGCGCGCCCCTTTTGCTCCGCCACAGGCGTGACCGATTTGTACTTCCTGGGAAGCCATAAGCTGTAGGACTTGGCGAAATAGCCGGCGTCCTCGGGCGTGGCCCAGTGGGAAACGTACAGCAGCCCGAGATCGCTCATGGGGACCGGCGCGCCCGCTTTGGGCGGCTTGGCGTCTTTCTTCCGGCCAAGGTAATAGACGCCGCCGCGCCAGGCACGCGAGAGCTTATCTGCCAGGTCGTCGCCCGAGTACTGCTTCAACAGGATGTACACGTCAAACTCGCCCACCGCGCCGGAGTCGTATCCCTCGTAGTTCTTCCTGAGCAGGTCGGAGAGCTTGGGGAGGCGCATGGGCTCGACGTGCTGGCCGTCGAGATAGGAATCCGGCTGCATGATCTCGCGCGTATCGTGCGGCGGATTCTTGAACGCCCCGGTGAAGGCCATATCTTTGCCGCCGCGGCTGAGCAGGTCCTCGAGGAACGAGAGACCATAGGTATAGGGAAAGATCACCATCTCGCGCAGGTACAGAGGCGCAGTCGCGAAGATGGGAGAGTCGCCGGCGCGGTCGAGGGTGTTCTGCTTGAAGATCTCGCCCATGGACGGCATGTCCGCCAGGGTGTGGCCGCTGGGCTCGAGAACGTAGTCCATCATCACCGCCATGCCCTGGCCTTCACTGACGGCCTGGCGCGCCGACTGCTCCTCGTCGGGGCCGGCGTCGAGATTGTCGGGATTGCCCGGCGGGTCCTCGTCGCGCACCTTCAGCCATTTCTCCAGGCCGAAGTTCTGGTCCTGCAGGGCGTGCGTCAACTCGTGCGCCAGCACCGGGCGCTGCGCCTCTGCCGTTACCCAGTTCAGCAGGTACACGGTCTTGGTCTTGGGATCGTAGTAGCCGGCTACCTGGTCCTCCATCAGGTCGACGAGAAACTTGCGCAGGTCGAAATCCTGCGGCAGCAGGCCGAACTTCTTCATGGAAGCTTCCGAGCGCTGCAGGCGTTGCGCGTCTTTGTCCTCCTGCATATGGGTAACGACGAAATTGCGCACCTGCTCGCGGCCCACCAGCTCGCGCTTGACCGGAGTCTTGATGGCCAGCTTGGTGTCCTTGCTGACGAAGTTCAGGATCTCGTCCACCGAGCGGAAGAGCTCCTGAGCTTGTTCGGGCGTGATCTTGGTTTCCGGCTGTTCAAGCGGCTGCGCTTTCTGATCATCGTTTGGCGCCAGCGGCGCGGGCGCGGGCGGCTTTTGCGCCGGAGCGGACTGGGATGGCGTTTGGGCGGCTATCAAGCTCCCGCCGCCCAGGATCAACACCAGCGCGAGAAAAACGAATGCCAGGCATGCCCGTTTGTCAAACCTGACTACCATGTTCATAATTCTTCCTGTCGAAGCGTATGCCACTGGAAAGCGATCACCGCCAGCTCGCCGTGGAATTTTTTCAGAAGGCCTACGAACGTCAGATGCACGGCGAATACGACGAGGCCATTGCTCTCTACACCCAGTCTATCGAAGCTTATCCCACGGCCGAAGCGTATACCTTCCGCGGCTGGACCTGCTCCATGCTCGGCAACCATGAGCGCGCTATCGCGGACTGCCTGGAGGCGATCAACGTCGATCCCGAGTTCGGCAATCCCTACAACGATATCGGGGCTTACCTGATTGAGCAAGACAAGTGGGAGGAGGCCATTCCCTGGTTTGAAAAGGCCATCCGCGCGCCGCGCTATGAAGCCCGCTGCTATCCGCACTTCAACCTGGGAAGAGTATACGAGCATCGCCGTGATTGGCAGAAAGCCAAAGCATGCTATGCGCGTGCCATTGAGGAAAACCGCCAGTACCGGCTGGCATGGGCCGCGCTGCGCAGGCTGCAGGCGATGTGGAATTGAACCTATTGACACGAACCACGGAGACACTGAGGCCCGGAGGTCGTCATCATTGATGCGAACAAACTCTGAGATGGGCGTTTTGATCGAGAAGGCGCGGCAGCTAGGAACGCATAAGACAAAGGTGGAAGCCGTCAGGGTTGCCCTCGAAGAATACATTCGCCATCACGAGCAGTTGCGGGTCTTGGAGCTCTTCGGGACTATCGACTATGACCCAAACTATGACTACAAGAAGGCACGGCGGCGAAGGCACATCGAATACTTGAAGCCGAGCTGAGTCCTCAAGACCTCCGTGTCTCCGTGCCTCCGTGGTGGATTTTCACACTCTTGCCGCGATCCAGTCCCCCGCCTCGCGCGTTCCGAGCCCGCCGCCGATGTCTTGCGTGGTCCTCTTCTGGCGGATGGACTCCACCACGGCGGCGTTGAGGCGCTCGGCTTCGGCGTTTAGTCCGAGAAACTCCAGCATCATGGCGCAGCTCAAAATCGCGCCTATAGGGTTGGCGATGTTCTTCCCCGCGAACGGCGGCGCCGAGCCGTGCACCGGCTCAAACAGCGACGTGCGTCCAGGATGGATATTGCCGCTGGCGGCCATTCCGAGTCCGCCCTGCACAGCGGCGGCCAGGTCGGTGACGATATCGCCGAACATGTTGTTAGTGACGATCACGTCGAACTGTCGCGGATCGCGCACCAGGTGCAGGCAGAGCGCGTCCACCAACATGTGCTGGCGCTCGATCGCCGGATACTCCTCGCCGACCTGCTTGAAGACCCGCTGCCAGAGCCCGCCGGCGTAGGTCATGACGTTTGACTTGTCGGCCATCAGCACCTTTTTGCGGCCCTGATTCTTAGCCAGCTCGAAGGCGAAGCGGATGATGCGCTCCACACCTTTGCGCGTATTAATGTCCTCCTGCGTGGCAACCTCGTCTGGCGTCCCCTGCTTGAAGACCCCGCCCATATCCATGTACACGCCCTCGGTGTTTTCGCGGACGACAACAAAATCCACGTCCGCTGGACCGACATTTTTCAGCGGGCAAAGCGACGCGTCGAGCAGCTTGACCGGGCGCACGTTGGCGTAAAGATCCATCTTGAAGCGCATGCCCAGAAGGATTTCCTTGGCGTGGATATTTGAGGGCACACGCGGATCGCCGAGAGCGCCAAATAGGATGGCGTCAAAATCGCGAGCCAGCATGGTGAAGCCGTCGGCAGGAATGGTGACGCCGTCACGCAGATATCGGTCGGCGCTCCAGTCGAAGTGTGTGAGCTCGAGCGGCGCCCCGGTGGCGCCCAGCACCTTGACCGCCTCCGCGGTGACTTCCTTGCCAATACCATCCCCGGGAACCACGGCGATTTTCTTCTTGGCCGTCACGGCGCAGAACCATAACAGGTTCGAACTGCGACTTTCCAGCTTTTGAACCCAAGAAAACCACTGAGACACGGAGAAACTAAACTCTTAATCTAAAGCTTCTCTGTGCCTCTGTGCCTTCGTGGTGGTTTTTAGGCAGGAACTCGAACTGCAGCGGCAATCCTACGCATTCGCTATAATCAGATTCTTGACATGAGTGCGACCTCGCTGAACAACAAACTCCCGTCGGCGAGCCGCCAAGTCGAATACTGCGGTGCGCAGACCGCGGCTGCATTCTCTTCCCCGGAGGAAGAGTTTGCGGCGTTGCGTACCGGGTGCGGAATTTTCGACTTGAGCTGGCGCGCGAAATTAGTGGTCACCGGCCGCGACCGTACCCGTTGGCTGAACGGCATGGTCACGAACAACATTCGCGACCTGGCCCCCGGCCAGGGCGTCTACAGCTTCCTGCTGAATGTGCAAGGGCACGTTCTGGGCGATATGTTTGTGTTCAACCGCGGTGAGTCGTTCCTGATCGATACCGACCGCGCAGCAACTGGACAAGCTCACGCAACTCTTGAAGAAGTACATCATCATGGACCAGGTGGTGCTCTCCGAAGCCGGGAACCGCGTGATCACGTCCTTGGGTCTGCAGGGTCCGCAGTCAAAGGAGGCGCTGGAGCGCGCGGGGTGTGATCCTGGCGAGCTGCAGCCTCTTGAAGTCGAGGATCGGACGTGGAATGATGCTACCGTCTCGCTGATCCGCAGCCTGCAGGGCGGTTATGTGATCTGGCTCTCGCCGGAGCACGCGGCCGCGATGTGGGAAGCGCTGGTCGCGGCGGGAGCAACGCCCGCGGGCGCCGAGGCACTGGAAATGTGGCGGATCGCGGCCGGCATTGCGCGCTACGGGGTCGATATCCGCGAGCGCGACCTGCCGCAAGAGACAGCCCAACAGCACGCGCTCAATTTCAGCAAAGGCTGTTACATTGGGCAGGAGATCGTGGAGCGTATCCGCTCGCGTGGGGCGGTGCATCGCGGCTTCACCGGTTTCAGGTTCGACGGCCAAGCGCCCGCCGTGGGTACCAAGATCGACCGCGAAGGGCGCGAAGTGGGCGAGATTACGAGCGTGGCGGTGCTGCCTTCGGGCCAGGCGATTGGGCTGGGATATCTGCGGCGTGAGGCGGTGGAGCCGGGGACGACCATCGACGTCGGCGGGGTACAGGCCACAATAGCGGACCTTCCGTTTCAGAGCGTGTAAGGTGTCTCAGTGGCTAAAGCCTGGGATTCTGTATGCAGCTTTTCCCCGGACTGAAGTCCGGGGCTTCCACCTATATCACTGGCAGCAAGGTATCTGACAACCGACAACTGGCAACTAGCAACTGTCTTCTCTTATGGCAGAGAAAAAATCCGAATTCGTAGTCACCGATAAGCGAAAGTTCACCTCGGAAGGCGAGCTGCGCCCGGAATCGCACAAAGAGAGCCAGCCTTCCCAGCAACCGCCGGCTCCGCCCAGCATCGCGAAAACTGAAGCGGCACCGCCGGCGCCGCCTCCAGTTCCGAAAGCCGAAGCCGTGCCGCTTTCTTCGGACGAAGGCTTTGGCCCTCCGCCGCCCTCGGCCGCCGAGCAGCAGGCGCAGAACGACGCCTATCGCGATTCCGGCAAGCAGTTCGAGCAGGCCGCATTCCGCGGCCGGACGCCGCAGGACTACGAGATGACGTTCGAGCGCCTGGTGGCTTCTCTCTACATGACGGCCATGATGCAACTGGGGCTGATCCACGAGGAAGGACAGCAACCCGCGGCCGACCTGCTAGGCGCCAAGCAGACCATCGACACCATCGGGCTGCTGCAAGAGAAGACCAAGGGCAATCTCACCGACCAGGAACAGCACCTGCTGCAAAACTGCCTGTACGAGCTGCGCATGGGGTTCGTGGAGCTGACCAACACGCTGGCGCGCCAGGCCCCGCCCGACCTGTCGGCTTCCGGCGGCAAACGCGGATGAAAGCAGTCCTGACCGTGCTGGGCAGCGGCACCTCCATGGGCGTGCCTACCATCGGCTGCACCTGCCCGGTCTGCAGCTCGCCGGACCCACACGACCGCCGCACCCGTCCCTCAGTGCTGATCGAGTACGAAGGCCACACCGTGCTCATCGACACTACGCCGGACTTCCGCGAGCAGGCCATCCGCCAAGGCCTGCGCTACCTCGACGCGGTGCTCTTCACCCACGCCCACGCCGACCACATCATGGGTCTCGACGACTTGCGCCCCCTGACTTTCTGGCGTCAAGGCAACATCCCGCTCTACGCCCACGCTCCGGTGATCGAGCGGCTGCGGCATGTCTTCAGCTACATCTTCGAAGGCGATTACAACTATGGCGGCCAGGGCGAGGTGCAGTTGCGCGAGATCAACGGGCCGGTCGAGCTCTTCGGCGTTTGCTTCCTGCCGATCAAGGTGATGCATGGCAAGACCGAGATCCACGGCTATCGTTTCGGGTCGGCAGCCTACGTCACCGATTTCAGCGAGATCCCGGAAGAGTCCATGGCGCAACTGGCTGGGCTGGACGTCCTGTTCCTGGACGCGCTGCGCCGCCGTCCGCACCCCACCCACTCGACGCTGGAAAACTCGGTGAGGCTGGTGGAGCGCCTGCAGCCGCGCCGTGCCTTCTTCACCCACATCTCGCACGATCTGGGGCATGAGGAAACCAACCGTTCCCTGCCGGATCATGTGCGGCTTGCGCATGATGGGATGAAGCTGGAGTTCGAGATCTGAGGCTGCGCGTCGCGATGAACGTCTTCCGCCATCTCGAAGAAGTGCCCGCCGATTTCGGCCCCACCATCGTCAGCGTGGGAAACTTTGACGGCGTCCATCGCGCCCACCAGGCGGTGCTGGCGGAAGTGGTGGAGCGGGCGAAGCAGCGCGGTGCTCGCTCGCTGGCCGTCACCTTCGAGCCGCATCCCACGCGCATCCTGCGCCCGGATGTGGCGCCCAAGCTGATCACGCCTCTGCCGCGCAAACTCGAGTTGCTGGGGGCCACTGGCCTCGACGCAACGCTGGTGCTTCCCTTCTCGCGCGATCTCTCCCTTACCTCGCCGCGCGAGTTCGCCGAAACTATCCTGGGCCGCCGTCTGCGGGCGCTCGAAGTACACGAGGGGGCGAACTTCCACTTCGGCCACAAAGCCGAGGGCGACGTGCGGCGCTTAGCGGAATATGGCCGTGAGGCTGGCTTCGAAGTGAAGATCTATCCGGAAATGAAGATTCGTGGAGACAAAGTCTCCAGCAGTCGCGTCCGCGAACTGCTGCGGCAAGGCCGCGTAGCGCGAGCGCGGCAATTACTGGGACGCGTCTTCAGCCTGATCTCCACCCCCGGCCGCGGCCGCGGCTATGGACACAAATACACCGTCCCCACCATCAACCTGAGCCAGTACGGCGAGCTGGTGCCCGGCGATGGTGTTTACGTGACGCGAACGCGCATCAACGGCGAGTGCTTCGACTCGGTCACCAACGCCGGCTATCGCCCGACCTTCGAGCACGAGTCGTTTGCGGTCGAAAGCCATCTGCTGAACTTCCATCCCTTGGAGTTGACGGCGCAGACCGAGGTCGAGCTGTTCTTCATGTATAGGCTGCGCGGGGAGATCAAGTTTCCCTCAGTAGATGCGCTGCGCGAGCAGATTGCGCACGACGTGCGCCGGGCACGGCATTATTTCCACTTGGCGCCGCAAACGGGGTGAGGCGGCAGTGCCTACGCCTCCAGCCGGCGCAAGAAATCCCGTTCGGCCATGCGGTACTTGAAGGCTTTCTTTCCGTCGATGAAGACGACCGGGACCTCATCGCTGAACTGCCGGCGCAAGGCGGCGTCGGAGTCCACGTCCACTTCGCTCCAGGTGAAGCTCGCACGGCGTTCGAGCTTGGAGAGGGTTTCCTTCACGATGGCGCACAGGTGACAACCTTTTCGCGAATACACGATTACCTGGTGCGCCACGTTCATGTCGAGAGTGTAGCAAAAAGCTTCAACCGCCGAGACGCCAAGATCGCCGAGAAACCGTTTCACAATTCACAACTCGGCGCCCTCGGCGTCTCGGCGGTGATCATTCTCCGGTCACAACCCTGGCTACACGGCTGTTACAATCCCCCACGGTGCCGATGAAGGGCAAGACCGTTTTGGTAACGGGAGGCGCGCGCCGCATCGGACGCGAGATCGGCTTGACCATGGCCGCCGCCGGCGCGGACGTGGCATTCACCTATCTTTCCTCCGCCGAGGACGCCCGACGCACCCTGGCCGACCTGAAGTCCCGCGGCGTTCGGGCGCTGGCGATCCGCTGCGACATTCGCCAGGAGAAAAATGTGGCCGCCGCGCTTCGGCAAGTACAGGCCAAGTTCCGCGGACTGGATGTCCTGGTGAACAATGCGGGCACTTACGAGACCATCGATTTCGAAGAGATCACCGCCCGCCAGTGGGATGAAATGTTCGCCACCAACACGCGCGCGCCGTTCCTCATGTCGCGCCTGGCGGCTCCCATGTTGCGGGCCCGCAAGGGACGCATCATCAACATCGCGTCGCTGGGCGGGCTGCGTCCCTGGGCCAGCCACGCCCACTACTGCACCTCCAAGGCTGCCCTGATCATGCTGACCGAAGTCACCGCCAAGGCCCTGGCGCCGGAGATTTCAGTCAACGCGGTTTCACCGGGCATGATCTCAACTGGCAGCTCGCAGGGCACTACGTTCCTGCGCCACATCGCCAGCAAAACCCCCATGCGACGCGCCGGCACTCCTGCGGAAGTTGCGGCGGCCGTGATGTTCTTTGCCAGCGGTCCCCACTTTATTACTGGCCAAGTGCTGGGAGTGGACGGAGGCCTGGAGTTGGAATCGTGAAGTCCGCGTGAATCCGCCGCGCGGAGAGGTTTAGTTTTCAACAGCCCTGTGGAAAATTTTGTGGAAATTTCCGACTAGAAATTTCTAACCTTCGGTAACTACTGCTGATTCATCTGTTTGCACAACCACGGGTGCGGATCGTGGCGGTTGAAATGCTAAGAGAGTCGGCCAAGGTTCGCCTCGACAAACTGCTGGTGGAACGCGGTCTGGCAGCCTCGCGCGAGCGCGCGCAGGCGCTGGTTCTGGCCGGCAAAGTTCTGGTGAACGAGCAAAAGGTGGAGAAGGCCGGCGCCGCCGTCGATGCCGCCGCAGAGGTGCGCATCCTGGGCGAAGACCTCAAGTACGTGAGCCGCGGCGGGCTAAAGCTGGAGGCGGCGCTGGCGCATTGGCGCATCGACGTCGGCGGCAAGGTGTGCATGGATGTGGGCGCTTCCACCGGCGGCTTCACTGATTGTCTGCTGCAGCACGGGGCGGCGCGCGTCATCGCCATCGATACCGGTTACGGACAGATCGCGCACCGCTTGCGCCAGGATCCGCGCGTTCGCCTGCTGGAGCGCACCAACGCACGCTACCTCAAGCCGGAAGACGTGCGCGAGGCCGTGGACTTCGCTGCCGTGGACGTGTCATTCATCTCTGCTACACTCGTGCTGCCTGCGGTCATCCGCGCTGCTCGCGGCGGAACGCGTCGCCGGCTTGAGCTCGTAGTGCTGGTGAAACCGCAGTTTGAAGCGGGCAGAGAGGCAGTGGGCAAAGGCGGGATCGTGCGCGATCCCGAGGCGCAACTCGCGGCAGTAGAGAAAGTTCGCCGCGCCGTGACTGAGTTGAGCGCTGCCGCAGCCGACGTGATCGATTCGCCGATCCTGGGCGCGGAAGGCAACCGCGAGTTTCTGCTGCACGCGGTGTTTGAGGATTTGTAATTGGCAATTTGTAATTTGTAATTTGACCCCCTGACCGCCGGCCTGGTGGGTGGTAGCGAGGCGATCTCAAGAAAATTACCAATTACAAATTACCAAATTACAAATCTCCGTGAAGACCGTCGCCATCATGTCGAAGCCGTCGCAGCCGGCGCTGGAGCGCGTGGCGCCCGAGGTGGTGGCTTGGTTGAAGGGTCACGGCTACACGGTCCTGATCGATCAGGAGACTGCTTCTTATCTGCCTGCGCATCCCGCCTTGCCGCGCGACGAGCTAGCCGCCAAGAAGCCCGAGTTCGTGCTGGTGCTGGGCGGTGACGGCACCATACTGGCCGCCGCGCGCGCCCTGGCCGAGGCCAAAATCCCGGTGCTCGGCGTCAACCTGGGCACGCTCGGTTTCCTGACGGAAGTTTCGCTCTCGGAGCTTTATCCCACGCTGGAGGCGCTGGTCGAGAACCGCTGTGCGGTGGAAGTGCGCGGCATGCTGCATTGCCATCTCATGCGCGGGGGCGAGCGCGTGGCGCATTTCGACGCTCTCAACGACGCGGTCATCCACAAGAGCGCCATGGCGCGCATCCTCGATTTCGAGATCCAGGTGGACGACCGTTTCGTCGCCAGCTACCGCGCCGACGGCCTCATCGTGGCTACTCCCACCGGATCGACCGCCTACTCGCTGGCCGCTGGCGGACCCGTGGTCTCTCCCGAGGTGGCCGCCCTCGTCATCACTCCGATTTCCCCCCACATGCTGACGCATCGGCCGGTGGTGGTGAAGGACAGCCGCACCGTGAAAATCGTGGTTCTCGGCACGCCGGAAGAGGCCTTCCTCACCGTTGACGGCCAGGTCGGCATCCCTCTGCTGGAAGGCGACAGCGTCACCTGCAGGAAATCAGCCCGCGAAGTGCGCCTGCTGCGCCACGCCGACCGCACCTTCTTCGACGTGCTGCGCATGAAGCTGAAGTGGGGGGAGAGATAGTACCGAGTTGCAAGTACCAAGTATCAAGTACCAAGTACTGAGTATCAAAAGCTAATTGTCATCCTGAGCGATGTCCCGTAGGGACGAGCGTGAGGACCTGCACTCAACCGGCCGGGGGAGCAGGGCGCAGCCCTGCGGTGACAGCCCGCTGATCACACCCTCTCTATCGTCACCGCCTTCAGCTTCACTTCCTTTGCCGGACGGTCCTGCGCTCCGCGCGGCAGGTTGGCAATCTTGTCGGCGATGTCCTGACCCTCCACCACCTCGCCGAAGATGGTGTGATTGCCGGTGAGCCACGCCGTTGCCGCTACGGTGATGAAGAACTGGCTGCCGTTGGTGTTTGGGCCGGCGTTGGCCATGGCGAGCTTTCCGGCCTTATCGAATTTGTGCGGCGAGCCCTTGGTCTCGTCCTCGAAGCGATAGCCGGGGCCGCCCATGCCGGTGCCGGCCGGGTCGCCGCCCTGAATCATGAAGTTGGGAATAACGCGGTGAAAGACGGTGCCGTCGTAGAGGCGGTCGCTGGATTTCTTGCGCGACACAGGATGCGTCCACTCGCGCTTGCCTTCGGCCAGTTCGATGAAGTTGGCGACCGTCTTCGGCGCTTCCTTCTCGAACAGCCGGCAGACGATGGCGCCTTCGGTAGTGTCAAAAGTAGCGTAGGTTCCAGGCTGGCGTGCCATCAATGCCTCCCTTTTATTGCTTGGCTTCCGGCATCGTGCGCTCGATGACGATCTTTTCAATGCGCACCGGAGTCGTGGGCTTATCGTTGGGGCCTTTCGGCACGCGTGCGATCTTCTTCACCAATTCGACCGTAGCATCGTCGCACTGGCCGAAGATGGTGTGGTGGCCATTCAGGTGCGGCGTTGGCACTTCGGTGATGAAGAACTGCGATCCGTTGGTGCCGGGCCCGGCATTGGCCATGGCGAGTCGGCCGGGGCGGTCGAAAGTCAGCGAAGGCACGATCTCGTCGGCGAACTGGTAGCCCGGATCGCCGGTGCCGGTACCCAGCGGGTCGCCGCCCTGAATCATGAAGCCAGGGATCACGCGATGGAAGATCGTGCCGTTGTAGAGCGACACTCCGTGCTTGGTCTTGCCGGTGGCGGGGTCCTTCCAATCCTTGGTGCCGTCGGCGAGGCCGATGAAGTTGGCCACCGTGATGGGCGCTTCCTTCTCAAACAGCTTGCAGTGCATCGTGCCCATGGTGGTGCGAAAAACAGCGGTGGGCTCGCCCGATGGCTTGCCCAAGTGTCTTTCATCGGACAAGGCCGGCAGAGTTAAAGCTGCGAACAGCATGATGAGCAGGATATTCCGCATGCGCCAAGACTCCTGAAGTTTTGATTTTAAAAGCAGGTCCTTCGCTTCGCTCAGGATGACAGCTATTTTTCTTTGTAACTCAACCAGCATTCTACCTGGGGTTGACTACTTCGGGGCCGGAAAGCGGCTGCGCGCCGAGCGGCTTCTCTTGCTGCAATTCGCGCGCTACCTGCTCGCAGCGGCGCAGGACCCGTAGCAAATTGCCGCCCAGGATCTTATGGACCTGCTCGGCGGTGTAGCCGCGCTCCACCAGCGCCTGCGTGATCTTGGGGAGGTCGGCCACCGAAGCCATACCTGCGGGCAGTGCCGCCACGCCGTCAAAATCCGAGCCCAGCCCTACGTGATCGATACCCGCCACTTTGGCCATGTGGTCGATATGGTCGATCAGCGACTCAAATGGCGGACGCGGAATCTTCGCAGCCCAATCCTTCTCCAGCATCATCTCTTCCTCGAAGGTAAAAGGCTTGCCGGCGGCCTTGGCTTTCTCGCGGGCGGCTTCAATGACCTGCTCGCGCTCCGCCTTCTGCTGGTTCCAGGCCAGCCGGTAATCCTCGCCGACGAAGGGGGCATTGTAGTTGACCATGGCCACGCCGCCATTGCGGGCCAGGGCACGCAGCATGTCGTCGGTCATGTTGCGGGGATGGTTGGTTAGCGCCCGCGAGGACGAATGCGAGGCGATCACCGGCGCGCGCGCCACCACCAGCGTGCGATAAAACGTGCGGTCGCTGACGTGCGAAATATCCACCAGCATGCCCAGGCGGTTCATCTCCCGCACGACTTCCACGCCAAATTCCGTGAGACCGTCGTGGTGCTTGACCTTGGGATTGTCGATATCGCCCGAGGAGTCGGCCCAGTCCGTGCTCTCGTAGTGGGTGAGCGTCATGTAGCGGACGCCGAGGCGATAGTAATCGCGCAGCAGTCCCAGACTGTTGTCGATGGCATGGCCGCCCTCGATGCCCATCAACGCCGCCAGCTTGTGCTCGCGGTGGGCGCGCAGGATGTCGGCGGCGGTAAAAGCCATCATCATGCGATCGGGATGCCGCGCCGCCTGCTGGTACACCGAATCGATCAGCTCCAGCGTGCGCTGCGGATAGTGTCCGCGATAGCGTTCCAGGTCCGGCCAGATGGAGAAGAACTGCGCCCCCAGATTGCCGGCACGCACCTTGGCGAAGTCCATGTGCCCGGCACCGGCATCAGAGGCCATGTCGAAACCTTCATTAACGAAGCGCTGCGGCGTGTCGGCGTGGCCGTCGATGATGATGGCGGACTCGTGAATGGCGCGCCAGTCGGGCGGAGCTTTCTTCGGCGGATTCTGCGCAGGAAGGCAGACGCACACGACGAGCGTGCAGAAAATCACGTTGCGCAGGCGCATTAGAACAGGAAGCGGCTCTTGGCTATTCGGATTTTGTACCGGCGAGCTGGTTGGCTTCGCGCCACTCAGTATAACGGTCGGAGACCATCACGTGGAAGACCGGCTGGCGGCGCTCCTCCGCGACCTCAACGAGGCCTTGCTCGCGCAGTTGCACCAGGCGTTCCTGGATGAAGTCGTGCTGCTTGCGGGTGAGGCCGCGCTTATTGATGTCGATGGTAAGGCCGGCCAGGTGGGAGGAAGCGGTCTCGCCCTCTTCCGGGGCGGCATTGCCATTGTGGCGGCGCAGCTTGCGCTGGTATTCGACCGTGCGCACCGCCGAATTCACCTGGATGGGCTGTCCGAATTCCTGGTAGTAGGCTGTGCCCAGGTCCTGCAAGAAGCTCTCGGTCCACGGACGGCAATAGCGGTGCGAGGCCTCGCGGATGGCGATGTGCACACCGTCGCTTTCTCCGATGGGCACCAGATCATGCCGCGCCTCCAGTTCCGCCAGTTCGACCTCGTCGGCGATGCGCGGCAGCTCCAAGCGGTTGATCTCCTCGTTCTGCCGCAGCATGGACTCGTAAGAACCGCGCAGGACCGGGTTCCAGACCACGCGCCGCGGGCGGTGGAGCCGGCGGCTCTTGCGCGGGCTGCGCACCATGGCGGCATGGGCGCCAAAGGCGTGGGCGCACGCCAGTGTCAGCGAGATCAGGACGAAGACGAAAGAGCGCAGTTTTCGTAAATACACGGGCCAGAGTCCTCACTACTTTGAGCTTGGATACTTCTACGTCAATTCAAATTGTAGCCGGGCAATGGTAACCCAGAACCGGCTCTTTGGTACCCAAACCGGGCCAGGGGGACATGTACGGCGGCATTGACAATTTTTGCCACGGAGACACAGAGGCACAGAGAAGAAATGACTTGGGAAATCCTCTGTGTCTCTGTGCCTCTGTGGCACCTACAGTTTGAATAGATCGAACAACGCCTGCTTCATTACCGCACCGCCCACCTCGGCGATGGAGCGGGTCAGAGGGATATCCTTCGGGCAGACCTCCACGCAGTTCTGGGCGTAGCCGCACTCGTGGATGCCGCCGTCGCCCATCAGGGCATGCAGGCGTTCGCTCTTCAGCGCCTTGCCGGTGGGGTGAGTATTGAACAGGCGCACCTGCGAGATCGCCGCCGCGCCCACGAATCCGGTCTGATCGTTAAATTGCGGGCAGGCTTCCATACAGCAGCAGCAGGAGATGCAGCGCGAGAGCGGGTACGCTACATCCTGATCCTCGGGCGACATACGCGGGCCCGGGCCCAGGTCATACGTCCCATCCACCGGTACCCAGGCTTTCACTCGTTTGAGGTTCTCGAACAGAACCCGGCGATCGACCGCCAGATCGCGCACCACCGGGAACTTGGTGAAGGGCTCAATGCGGACGGGCTGCTCCAGATGGTCGATCAGCGCCGAGCAAGCCATGCGCGTGCGTCCGTTGATGAGCATGGCGCAGGAGCCGCACACTTCTTCCAGACAGTTCGAATCGTAGAAGATTGCGGTGGTCGCCTTGCCGTCGCGCGTCACCGGGTTGGCGGCGATGTCCATGAAGCAGGAGATCACGTTCATCCCCGGCTTCCACGGCAGGGCAAATTCCTCCCAGTAGGAGTCGGAACCGGGAGCGGCTTGACGTTTGATCTTTAAGAGTACGGTTTTGTTATTGGCCATGATGATCGTCTTTTTTCTCGCACGAATTAAGCGCGGATGTGGCGCTGCATGTGTTGCCGAAGGCCCCGAACACCGCGATTAAGAACCCTGAAACCTGCAGCGGGGGATTATGAAAGATAAAGCCCGCAGCGAGCAAGCCGAGACCCGTGATGATGAGGAGCAGGCGCCAGGATTTAAAGATCGATAGAGCGCGTTCCATGTGTGCTCCTCCTTGTACTTCTCACCGCGGATCGACGCAGATGAACACAGATCTCTAGCTACGCAGTTCAAATATCCGCGGCCTTCCGCGTTCATCCGCGGTAAAGGACTACGCCGCCACGTCGTACTTTCGCGGACGCGGCGGGATCAGCGACGTGTCCACCGGCTCGAACTCGAACTTGGGCTCGTCGGCATCGGGCGCGAACGACGCCTTGGTCGTTTTCAAAAAGTTCTTGTCGTCGCGCTCGGGGAACTCCGGCTTGTAGTGCGCGCCGCGCGACTCGTTACGCAGCGCCGCTCCCTGCGCGATCACCCGGGCCAGTTGCAGCATGTTGTAGAGCTGGCGCGCGAACACCACCGTGGTGTTCGCCCACTGGCTCTTGTCGCTCACGTTGACGTGCCGGAAGCGTTCCAGCAGCTCACAGAGCTTGGCGTCGGCGGCCTTGAGTTCCTTGTTGTAGCGGATAACGGTACAGCTCTTGGTCATCAGCTCGCCCAGTTCGCGCCACAAGCGGAAAGGATTCTCCGTGCCGTCGTTCTTCATCAGCAGCGCATTCGACTCCTCTTGCCGCTTCTTCTCGGAATCGAAGCAGGCGTTGGAAGCGGGGCCTTTCGCGTTCTTGGCGTACTTTACCGCCGCCGGTCCGGCCACAAATCCACCCCAGATGCAGGAGACCAGCGAATTCGCGCCCAGGCGATTGGCGCCGTGGTACTGGTACTCGCACTCGCCCGCCGCGTACAGCCCGGGGATGTTGGTAGCCTGCTGGAAGTCCACCCACATTCCGCCCATGGTGTAGTGCATGCCGGGGAAGATCTTCATGGGCACGTCGCGCGGATCGTCTCCGACAAACTTCTCGTAGATCTCGAGAATGCCTTCCAGCTTCTTGTCGAGGATCTTGCGATCGATGTGGGTGAGGTCGAGATAGACCATGGGCTGGCCGTCGATGCCCAGCCCGTTCTCATAGACCACCTTGAAAATAGCGCGGGTGGCGATGTCGCGCGGCACCAGGTTTCCGTACTTGGGATACCACTCTTCCAGGAAGTACCAGCGCTCTTTCTCCGGGATCGATCGCGGATCGCGCTTGTCGCCGGCCTGCTTCGGTACCCAGACGCGTCCACCCTCACCACGCGCCGATTCCGACATCAGCCGCAGCTTGTCTTCGCCCGGAATTGACGTGGGGTGCACCTGGATGAACTCGCCGTTGGCGTAATACGCGCCCTGTTGATACAGCGCCGACTGCGCCGATCCGGTGCAGACCACGGAATTGGTGGACTTGCCAAAAATGGCGCCGATGCCGCCGGTGCAGATGATCACCGCATCGGCCGGGAAGGTGTGCACTTCCATCGAGCGCAGGTCCTGGGCGCAGATGCCGCGGCAAACGCCGCCGCTATCGATCACGCCGGAGAGAAACTCCCAATGCTCGAACTTGGTAACCTTCCCTTCGGCTTCGTAACGACGCACCTGCTCGTCGAGCGCATAGAGGAGTTGCTGGCCGGTGGTGGCGCCGGCGAAGGCGGTGCGGTTAAAGAGCGTGCCGCCAAAGCGGCGGAAGTCGAGCACGCCTTCCGGAGTGCGGTTGAAGGGGACGCCCATGCGATCGAGCAGGTCGATGATGCCGGGTGCGGCCTCGCACATGGCTTTCACCGGGGGCTGGTTGGCCAGGAAATCGCCGCCGTAGACCGAGTCGTCGAAGTGCAGCCAGGTGGAATCGCCTTCGCCCTTCAGGTTCTTTGCGGCATTGATGCCGCCCTGGGCGCAGACGGAATGCGAGCGCTTAACGGGCACGATCGAAAACAAGTCCACTTGCCCGCCCATCTCGGCAATTTTGATTACGGCGGAGAGCCCTGCCAGGCCGCCGCCGACCACGATGATTTTAGGATTTGCCATATCAGTGACCTTCTGAATGTTTGTCGATCGCAGCCGGGGCGGAACGCAACTGCCCGCTTGTGACGTCGATCTGCTGCCTAGGCGTCACCAGAAAACTGCGCAGGCTCGCCAAGCCGACGCCGGTAAGGAGCACGAACAGCCCCAGGCAGAGCGCCAGCAAACGACGCCGCGCGCGCTCGCCCACGGTGATTCCCCACTTCGCGCAGAACAACCACACGCCGTATGCAAAGTGCCAGGAAGCCGCCACCAGTCCTACGATGTAGAAGGCGAGCTGCCATGCAATCACCAGTTCCCCCTGGACTTTGCCGAAGGAAGCGGCGGGATGCGAGTGCAAGTCGATGCCGGCAAAGCGCAGGTGCCACACGTGCCAGCCGATATAGAAGAACACGATGGCGCCGGTCCAGCGCTGCACGGTGTACATCCAGTTGCCGGTCCACGGATAAGCCCCGCCCACGTTCGAATCGCCGCGATACCAGATGTAAAAGCCGTACAGGCCATGGAACGCAATGGGCAGCCAGATGAAGAGCGTCTCCAGCGCCAGCACCAGCGGCAGCGAACCCAGGAACTTCACCGTGTTCCCATACGCCTCGGGACCATTCATTGCCGTGGAGTTGGAAGCCAGGATGTGTTCTATGAGAAAGGCCCCGATCGGGATGATGCCGGTCAGCGAGTGCAGGCGGCGCCAGAAGAATTCGTTGCCTTGACCGGCGCGCAGTGCCGCGACGCCGGCCTCTGTCTTCTGCGATTCGCTGGTGAGAGGAGGGCTATAGGATGCCATAGGAAACCCGCTCCTTATATAAGGACCGCGCAACCACGCGCAGAACCCTGAATTATCGAGTTCTGCCGAGCAGCGAGTCAAGGAATACTCCACTTATCTATGTGATGTGCGTCACAGACCGCGGGACGCGGATTCACTCATCTGCCGGCTCACGGTCACACCACTCCAGGAATTTCCGGAAAGCGGCGCCGCGATGGCTCACCGCGGCTTTCTCTTCCGGCGTAAGTTCGGCGAAGCTTTTGCCGAGCGCGGGAACGAAAAACAGCGGATCGTAGCCGAAGCCGCCGGAGCCACGCGGCGCTTCGAGAACGCGGCCCAGGGCTTCGCCGCGGAATGTCGAAA
The DNA here is from genome assembly GCA_963733935.1 of uncultured Acidobacteriota bacterium. Taxonomy (GTDB): domain Bacteria; phylum Acidobacteriota; class Terriglobia; order Terriglobales; family Acidobacteriaceae; genus JAHFUA01. The sequence goes on along the minus strand of CAVTEQ010000008.1, from coordinate 101,487 downwards.
GCGTTCGTCCGTCGCGCGCCGCCGCGATCACGCACACGAAGCGCGCGCTGCGATCAGCGACGTTGGTGAGTTCGCGCAGCAGCCGAGCATTGTTGGCGCGGTCATCGGCGTTGCCTTCGGCCGCGGTTGCCGCATAGCGCGCCGAATGCACACCGGGGGCGCCCCCCAACGCGATTACTTCCAGACCGGAGTCATCAGCCAGGACGATCTGGCTGGGAGCAAAGCGGCTGTAGTGCTCGGCCTTCTTGCGGGCATTCGCCTCAAAGGTGGCGCCATCTTCGCTGACGGTGGGCAAGGAATCGAAATCGGGCAGCGTTGCGATGGCGATCCCGTGCGCCGCGGCCGCACCGGCAAAATCGCGCAGCTTCCCGGGGTTCGAAGTGGCAATCAGCGCCCGCCGCATACGCAGACAGTCTACTCGGCCAAAATTCCTCTCGCCTCCCCCGCCGCTAACCTGCTACCTTGTGCGCTCCCATGATCAAAGCCCTGATCGCGGTTGCGCTACTCTCGGTGGCTGCCTGGGCGCAGGATCTGCCGTCCGACTCGCTCGCGCAAGGCGCCTGGGAGCTGGGCATCTGGACCGCCGGCGGGCACAGCGTCCCCGGCGGCACCTCCGATACTAGCGTGTGGGACGCCGGCGTGCGCGTGGGCAAAGTTCTCACCGGCGAGCACGGTTCCGGCTGGCTGCGCGGCAACCTGGAGTACGCCGTGGACTTTATCCCCGCGTACCTGCTGGTCTTTCCCAGGCAGACTTCCTACGCCGGAGGATTCGATCCGTTCATTCTGAAGTGGAATTTCACCAGCGGGCACAAGGTGGCGCCGTATCTCGAATTTGGCGGCGGCGTGCTGGTCTCGCTCGACGACGTGCCCCCCGGCACCAACACCGTGAACTTCATGCCGCAGGCCAGCCTGGGAGTGCAGATATTCACTCGCGAAAAGCGCGCGGTCTCCATCGCCGCCAAGTATGTGCACATCTCCAACGCCGGTCTGGCCACACCCAATCCCGGGATCAATACCATTCAGTTCGCGGTCGGATATCACTGGTACAAGTGAAGGGCGCGCGCCGCCGGCAAGTCCCTGGCTGCGCCGCCGGCCCAACTGTAAGACCGAAGCTCCACTTCAAAAGCGTGTCGCCAACTCCAGTTCCTGGACGTTGACTTGTTCGACACCAGGCACTGTTCGAGCAATGCGGGCAACTTCCTTGATCTGGTGTGGGTTGACGATATCTCCTCGGATGGAGACCGACCCGTCGTGCACCACTACTTCAAACTGCAGGTCCGAAGTCTTTGCATCCATCGCCAGGCTGGCCTTGACGCGGCTGGACTTGGCCAAGTCCTTGAGCGCTTTTTGAGTTTCAGCCGTCGTCGCGAAGCACTTAAGCCGCGAAGCTGTAACGATGACCTCACAGGCTTCTTCCAAACTCATCTGTTCCAGGTTGAGCACCAGGTCATAGAGCGACGGGTCTCTCCAATCCATGCTGTAGAGGAACTGCGTCCACTTGCGGCGCTCCTCGTCCATTCTCTCGATGAAGGCGATGGCCTCCCTGCGACTGTAAGGCAGGCGTTCCTGCACCTTGGCAATGCGGAATTCCATGGGCGCAATAATGCGGGTGCGCATCACATGGGGACCTCTGCCGAGCAGCAAGTGGCCGGCCAGGCCGTGGTAGATGGCGTTCCCGCCCCTGACCTCCTCGGTGAGTGCCGCCTGAATGAAGGCGAGATAAACGTATTTCGTGTGCTGCGACTGCCCCAGGAAGGCGGGCGGCTTTTCGATGGCGGTCCTCAGGTCATCCTGAGAGACGCCCCAGGCGGCAGCCTTCTGAATCACCTGGTCGCGATCGATCGAGCGGTAGCCGAGCTGCTTGGCCAGGGCCTCGGCCAGCATCTTGCCTCCACTAAAAGATCCGCGGGAAATGGTTATGATCGGCACAGGGCCTCCTTTGCGCGTCATCCGTAAGCGCGATTGATGAGTACCACGATTGCGCGTACAAACACGGTGACGGCCCTCACCTACCGGTGTGCGGTGCAAGGGCAGGGGCGCTGGGCTTCCGCTACAATGGTGCCAATTGCCGGACCGACTCCCAGGGGGTATGGTGTGTGTAAAGCTGTTTTTCCCCGCATTCTGTGGTACACGCTGATGCTGACCTTGATTGCAGTGCTTGTGGCGGCGCAAAATCCCACGCCCGCCGCCGGCTTGACGGAGTACACGGTTCCCGCGGGCGCGATCCTGCGCATGGAGCTTTCCGGACCGGTCAACGTCTCACACCTCAAGCCGGGCAATGAACTCTCCGGCCGGCTCATCCACCCGTTATACGTGTACGACCACGCGTTAATCCCAGCCGGCAGCCAGGTTCACGCTGTCGTGGAGAAAGTGGAAAAAGAGAAGGCGGCTGAGAAGAAGGGTTTCATGGAGCGCGTGGACACTCTGCGCAGCTTGGGATTGAACCGTCACAACTTCTACGACGTCAGCTTGCGCACGGCCACGGTGAAGCTGCCTTCAGGAGCGGAAGTACCGCTGGACCTGCGTTTCATCCGCGGCGGCGAGGAAGTGCACCTTCAAGCCAATGACCAGGGACAGATGAAAGTCGGCGGCACCACCGGCAAAGATCTAGCTCAGCACGCCCCCGGCGTTTCGCAAGTAACAAACATCAAGCACGGCAAGCACCAGGCCCAGGAGTATCGGCATCCGGTGGCGACGCTCGAGGTCGAACGTGAGGCCAAGCTGGAGTTGCCGGCGCAGCCCGATGTCCCGAGGGCTTCCACCCAGCCGGTCACTATCCCTGAAGGCACCCACGCCGACTTCCTGCTGCTCAGCGAGCTGCGTGCCAGTGACCGCAAGCAAGGCGACAGCTTCCAGGCGCGGTTGGTGGAACCCATCTTCCAGCCTGACGGCCAACTTCTCGTACCGGAAGGCAGCGTGCTCGATGGACACATCGCCAAGCTCGAGCGGCCGCGCCGCCTGAGCCGCGCTGCGTCGATGTATCTGGTGTTCGACCGCCTGACCGAGCCGGGAGCCGAGGCCCAAAAAGTCTCCGCCTCGCTGGCTGGCGCCGACGTGGGCAAGAAAGCGCCCGTCAACATGGATCCCGAAGGCGGGCTGCACGGCAAAGGCGGCGCCAAGAACCTGGCAAAACGAGCGGTGGTGGGCGTAGCGTCCCAGCAGGTTGCGGACGAAGCGGTGGAAATAGCGACCCATGCGGTCGCGCCCTATGCCTCCGCTGCGGTTGGCCTGGTGGTCCTGTTCGGCGGGCACGGCAACGACGTCGACCTCCCGCAGTATTCCGACCTACAGGTGGTCTTCGGAAGACCGGTGACTGTTCCCGCTCAGCCGCAGAAGTGACAGACCAACAACGGATTCAGACCGGGCTCTTCACGCTCGCCCGCAGTTCGGCGACGATCTCCTGCGACGCACTGCGCGCTGCTTCCAATTTATCGGGAGGAAAGGAAATCGCGCCCACCCGCGCGTGGCCGCCGCCGCCATAGCGCTCGCAGATCTCGGCCAGATTCACCAGGTTCGTGGCGTCGGTCCAGGGATTGGAGCCCACCGACACCTTGCTGCGGAAGCTGCTCTTGCTCAGGCCCACGCTGTAGATGCACTCCGGGTGCAGATAGTAAGGGATGAACTTGTTGTAGCCTTCGAGCTCCTGATCGGAGAGGTCGTAGAACACGGTGCCGTCGCGGGAATCGGCGCGCTGGCGCACAATCTCAATCGAGCGCTGGTGGCGGGCGAGCAGCGGCTCCAGCAGCGGCGCCACGAACGGCTCCTCCAGCACCGCGGCCAATGGATGTACGCAAGCAGCGGCACCAGCCGGGGCATGAAGGTGGGGTCCTGCGAAGCTTCGATGATCATGGTCAGCCGCATGGCGGGCTCGCGCATCTCCACCGCGCTGCGCGCGTCGGGAAACAGTGCCCCGTCGATGATGTCCGCCCACTCGATCAGCTCAGCCGCCGGCGCGGGATGAAAGCCGAAGCGCTGCTCGGTCACCGTCGCCAGGAACTTGGTGCAGCTCTTGAAGTCGGGATCGTAGAACTTGGTGTTCGACTGCTGCTGCTCGAAATGCGCGGCGTCGCCGGGAGTGAGGAAGGCGCTCTGGTGGTGGTCGAACCACCAGGTAATGCGCGGCGAGGTGGAGTACTTGAAGTCGACGATGGCGTTCTCGTCGCCATCGAACTTGGATTCGTCGAACAGGCTGCCGGCGCGATGCACCAGCCCGCTGAAGACGAACTCGGCGTCGTCGCGAATGCGCTCGCGATAAAAGCGCGCAAACAGCGACGCGCTCGCTGCCCCGTCGAAACACTTATCGTGGAAGAACACCCGGACCCGCAAACAGGACCTCTTTCCCTTTTCTCCCTGTCTGCCGCCCACCGCGGCGGGCGAAGGGAAAAGTAGATAGAAATGACATTGTAGGGGAGGAAAGTCAATAGAGCATCGATAGAGCATCGGGTGATTGGGTGATCGGGTCATCGGGTGATTGGCGAAAAATCACCGCGGGTGCCCCACCCTTGGCCGGTTTTGCCAAGGGTGGGGTATTTCGTCTGTGCGTTATATTTTCTCCGGAGGAGATTTAGCATCAACCCACCCTTAATCTCGCTGGACAATGTCACGGTGCTCCGCGGCGGCCGGGAAGCGCTCGCGAGCCGTCTCCATGCGCATCGACGCAGGCGAGCACGTCTGCATTCTCGGCCCGAACGGCAGCGGCAAATCGACGCTCATCAAGACCATCACGCGCGAATGTTACCCCACGGCACGTGAAGGCTCGGCGATCTCAATCTACGGCCGCGAGAGCTGGAACATTTTCGACCTGCGCATGCTGCTGGGGATCGTCTCCCCCGACCTGCTGGCCTCTTGCACCGGCGATGCCACCGGGCGCGACGTGGTGCTCTCGGGATTTTTCAGCAGCACGCGGATTTTCTCGCACCACCAGGTTTCGCAGGAGCTGGTTGAGCGCACCGATTCGATCCTGGCGCGGCTAGGAGCGGCGCACCTCGCGGCGCGGCCAGTGGCGGAGATGTCCTCAGGAGAAGCCAAGCGCATCCTCATCGCGCGCGCCCTGGTGCACGCCCCCAAGACGCTGCTCTTCGACGAACCCAGTAACTCGCTCGACATCGCCGCCCAGCGCCAATTGCGGGAAACCATGCGGCAACTGGCGCGGGAGGGAGTCGGCATCCTGCTGGTGACGCATCACCTGCCGGACATTATTCCCGAAATCGAACGCGTGATCCTGCTGCGCGAAGGCCGCATCCTTGCCGACGGCCCCAAGGAGAGCGTTCTCACCCCCGAGCAGCTTACCCGCCTGTTCGATGTGCCCATCACCATCACTCGCGATGACGGTTATTTTCACTTGCGATGATCTCTGGGATTTCGGCTGCTTTATTCGCCGGGCAGAATCGGCGGATGCGACGCCTCCAGCAGTAACTGCTCCCGCAGCCGCAGGTGCTTCTCGCGGAAATGTTGTTTGGCGCGCTCGCCCCAGGCGCGGACGAAGTAATAGTTGAGCCCGGCGCCGATGGCCGAACTCACCAGCGGGATGAGCCGTCCCGTCCACTTCTCCACGATCTCGCCGCTGGCCTGGACGGCGATGGCGCGGATCACGCGCGGCACGAAGCGCTCCACGACTTCCTTTTCCAGCACTTCCCTGCCGATGTCCACGCCGGCGGCGCTGGCGGCGGCCATCCACAGCTCGGCGACTTCCTCGTCGGTGTTGAACTCGAATCCGTAGAGCAGGCTGAGCTTCTGCAGCGTGCGAAACGTAATCACCGCCAGAATGCTGAGGTCGGGCACGATGGTGATGAGCCCGCCCAGCCCCAGTCCCGCGCCTTCGGCCGCGGCCAGCTTCATGCCGGCGCGGATGGTCTGGTCGGCAACTTCGTCCACCGTCTCGATGGGCAGCGTGGCCATGCCCCGGAAAGTGGCGATGGGCAACTCGTGGGCGGTGCGCAGATGGAAAAGATAGCGGTCAGGATCGACGCGCATCGTCTCGTACGCGCGCGCGAATCCGTCCCGCAGAGCGTTTTCGATGCGACGCGCGAGCCAGGAACGAGGCGGAGAGGACATTGAGTTCTATTGTACTGCAGCGTAATTTAGTGCTTTTTCTTCGCCCCGCATCGACGGCTCGTGAGTCCTCACCAAGGGAGCAATCTTCGGACCTTTTCAAAACCTGTCAAGGAGAGATTCGGCCACATCTAGCTTCTTGTTCACTTCTAGTCCGGTAACGCGTGCAGATTCAAATAGCCGCTTAACCTTGTCGAAGTACCGGTCGTCCTCCACATAATCCTGATGGTAGTGATCGCGTTTGTGAGAGGTCATATCAATGATTTTCTTGCCGTCCTTGTCTTTCATCGTGAACTCAAATCCCCCGTCTTCAAGCCTACTGACCTCAAAAGTAACCTCGCCTTCCAGGGCGAGTAAGAATGTGTCCTCTTGGAACGTGGGTTTCCAGGGCAACGTGCCTGCGTCGCTCTTCTCGAGCAGCTTATCTATCACCGGTTCGTAGTTTGGCATTATTCTTCTTCCCTCTCGATAGCGGCAACGATCTTAGCTGACTCTTCATTAAGCACTGTAACGACGTCCTCGTGACAGATTTTGAGAAGTCGACTCTTGTCGCCCGGCGTGGCGGGTACACCCCGCGCAGCGAGAAACCGGGAAATCACGCTAATCTGCCCCCGCGCTTCATCGAGCCTTGCCTTGCTGCCGGAATCCAGAAAACGGTCATAGCGAAGCTTGTAGCGACTGACATCCGATACCAAGTCCCGGGCTCTGAGTACCGCTTCCTGCCTCAGGTCGTTTTCGACACACGCCTGCAGCAAATTCGCCGTATCGCCTATTCTACTAAGAGTCTCGCTGGCATTTGCTTTTCGCACCGCCGTTCTGGCATCCCGGGCTGCCTGTCTCGCTGATTTGGCATAGTAGAGCGCGCAAGCGCTCACAATCAAACCGGCAATGCTGGCGAGGTCGCCCACCAAAGAAAACCAGGTCATCACTAGCGTCCCGACGCGCGCTTATGCGGAGGGTACCAAAAGAGCATAGCGTAGCTTATCTTGACAGTCACGACCCAGATCATCAAAGTACCCAAACTGGGCCCATTTCGCTAGGATAGACGCGCCCACGATGCGAAGCCCCTATTCTCCCCCGCACAAGCAGACTCGCGGTCCACACCGTATTCCCAATCTGCTGCGGTTCTTGGTCACAGCGGTACTGTTCAGCGTTTCCAGCTGGGCCGATACCCCGGCCGCCAGCCCGCAGCGCTACCTCAACGACATCAAAATTCTCGCCGCGCCCGATATGGAAGGCCGTGGCGCCGGAACCAAGGGCATTGACCGCGCCCAGCACTACATCGAGCAGCAATTCAAGGATCTCCGCCTGGAGCCGGCGGGCAATCACTCGTTTGATCAGCCGTTCACCGTCACCACCGGAGCGAAGCTGAAAGGCAAGAACGACCTGATCGTCCGCGTCGGAAGCGTCGACAAGAAACTTAAGCTGGGTGAAGACTACGTCCCGCTGAGCTTCTCTTCCGTGGGATCGGTGAGCGGGCCGGTGGTCTTCGCCGGATACGGCGCGACGGCCGACGAGTTCGGCTACGACGACTATGCCCGCCTCGACGTGAAGGACAAGATCGTGGTGGTGCTGCGCTACGAGCCTGACAAGTTCGAGGAGAAGTCAGGCCATCCCGGACGCACGCAGCACTCGCACCTGATCGCCAAGGCCATCAACGCGCGCAATCACGGCGCCCGGGCCGTCATCCTGGTGAACGGCAAGCTGGGAGCGAACGAGGAAGACCTGCTGCTGAAGTTCGGAAGCCTGGCGGGGCCGCGCGATGTCGGCATCCCCATGGTGCAGGTGAAGAATGCGGTGGTCGAGAGCTGGTTCAAGGAAGCCGGCAAGTCGCTGGCAACCGTGCAGAAGCAGATCGACAGCGACCTGAAGCCGCGGTCGTTCGCGTTGCCGGATTCGCTGCGCGTCGCGATGGACGTGGACATCGAGACGCTGCATGCCACCGTTAACAATGTGCTCGCCTACCTTCCGGGCAAGACGAACGAATACATCATCATCGGAGCGCACTACGATCACCTGGGCTACGGAGACGCCAGTTCGCTGGCGCCGTCGGAGATTGGCAAGATCCATCCTGGCGCCGACGACAACGCCTCGGGCACTGCCGGAGTGCTGGAGCTGGCGCGTATTTTCGCGCAGCGCGGCGAGCGCATGCAGCGCGGCATCCTGTTCATGAGCTTCGCCGGTGAAGAGCTGGGCCTGCTCGGCTCGGCCGATTGGGTGAAAGAGCCGACGCGTCCGCTGGGCGAGGCCGTCGCCATGATCAACATGGACATGATCGGCCGCATTCGCGACAACAAGGTTTACGTCGGCGGCGTGGGCACCGGGACCACATTCAAACCGCTGCTGGAGAAGGTCGCGGCCAAATACGATTTTAAACTGGCGTATTCCGCCGGAGGCTATTCGGCGAGCGACCACACGTCGTTCGTGGTGAAGAGCATTCCGTCGCTGTTCTTCTTCTCCGGGCTGCACGCGGATTATCACAAGCCCAGCGACACCTGGGAGAAGGTCGATCCCGCCGCTGCCGCCCGTTTGCTCGATCTGATAGCGGACGTTGCGGCCGGCTTGGCGACCGCGCCCGAGCGCCCGCAGTTCGTGAAAGTCGAGGAACCGACGCCGAGCGCCGCCGGAGAGGGCGAGGTCCGCAGCTACGGTCCGTACTTCGGCTCGATCCCGGATTTCGGCGAGACCGAGAACGGCGTCAAGTTCGCCGACGTGCGTCCCGGATCACCCGCGGCCAAAGCCGGACTGAAGGCCGGGGATGTGCTGGTCCAGTTCCGTGATAAGCCGATCAAGAACCTGTACGACTTCACCGACGCTTTGCGGCGCAGCAAAGTTGGCGACGTGGTCGAGGTAAAGGTGCTGCGCGATGGGAAGCCGGTGACGGCGCAGGTGACGCTGGAGCAGAGAAAATAGCGCAGGGTCCCTCGACTCGCGCTCCCGCGCTGGCGCTTGGTCGCGCTTCGCTCGGGATGACAAAATGTTGGGATCTTTCGGCACGACTAAAAAGTCGTGCCCTGACACGTGATCACGCACGAGAGAGTAAGGATGACTACCCGAGTCGCAATCGCATTTCTCTTGCTGACGCTCGCCGGCGGACTGCTCCTTGCGCGTCCAAGCGCTGACGAGAACACCGCTTCCCTGCTGCTTCCGGACGAGCAGCGTCACCTGCGCAACGTGCGGCAATTGACCTTCGGCGGGCAGAACGCCGAGGCCTACTTCTCCGCCGACGACAAGCAGCTCATCTTCCAGCACGCGGGCGGCGACGTGGCCTGCGATCAGATGTACATCATGCCGGTCAGCACACCGGATGGCAGCCCGCCCAAGCCGCGCCTGGTCAGCAATGGCAAAGGCCGCACCACCTGCGGATACTTTTTTCCGGCGGGTGATCGCATTCTTTATTCTTCGACTCACTTGGCCTCGGCGGAATGTCCGCCCAAGCCTGACTATTCTCACGGATACGTCTGGCCCGTCTACGCCAGCTACGACATTTTCACGGCGCGCGCGGACGGCAGCGATCTGAAGCGGCTGACCACGACTCCCGGCTATGATGCCGAGGCCACCATCAGCCGCGACGGGAAGAAGATCGTCTTCACCTCCATGCGCGACGGCGATCTGGACATCTACACCATGAACGCCGACGGCACGGGCGTGCGCCGGCTCACGACCGAGCTGGGCTATGACGGCGGGCCGTTCTTTTCCGCCGACGGTAAGAAGATCGTCTATCGCGCGCATCATCCACGCACGCCGGAAGAAATTGCCCGCTACAAAGATCTGCTGAAACAGGGCGTCATCGAGCCCGCGAACTTTGAGATCTGGACGATGGACTCGGACGGCTCCCACAAGCGCCAGATCACCCGCAACGGCGCCGCCAATTTCGCGCCCTTCTGGCATCCGGACGGCAAGCGCATCATCTTCGCTTCCAACATGGCCGAGCCGGGCAGCCGCAATTTCGACCTCTACATCATCAACGCGGACGGCAGCGGGCAGGAACGAATCACCTTCCATCCCGACTTCGACGCCTTCCCCATGTTCAGCTCCGACGGCAAGAAGCTGGTGTGGGCCTCAAACCGCAACGGCAAGCAGCCGCACGAGACCAACATCTTTATTGCGGATTGGGTCGAGTAGAGGTGGCTCTAAACAGCCGGGCATTCGGGCGTCTTGGATTCTGCACGCTCGGCCTTGCTGCCTATCGCGCTCCAGAATTGCTCCGGCTCAAGCAGCGCCTGCGACCACAGACCGGCAACGCGCTGGTGGCCATAGCGGGCGCGATGATAATCCTGCAAGCGACGGCCCACCACGGAGCCAGCCCGGATCGCCGATTCCATCTCTACGATTGCCTGCGCGAGGGCCGCATCATCGAGCGGGACCACGCGCACATCAGGATTGGTTTCCGCGAGCGAAGCGATGGCGCCCACGTCGCTGGCCACGAAAGCCACGCCATAAGCCATCGCCTCCAGCAGAACCAGCGGCAGACCTTCAGTTTCCGAAGGCAGCACGACAAGATCAGTGGCGGCCATGATGGCAGCCAGCTCCCGACCGTTGGACCAGCCGTCGTTGACGTGCACGCTGGCTTCCAACCCGCGGCGGCGAATCTCCTGTTCGAGTCCCGCGCGTTCGGTGCCATGTCCATAGAAGTCGAGCCGTATGGGACGGCCAGCAAGTCTTGACCAGATCTCCAGCAAACGGTAGATGCCTTTCGCCGGGGAGTAGCGACCGAGGAAGGCCACACGGAAACAGTCAATCGCGCGCGCCTGGCGCGGCGGAGCATCTTCAACAAACGCCATGAGAGGGATCGCCGCCACTCGCAACCCGTTCGAGGTGCGCCGCACAGGCGCGGCCTGCAACTCGGATTCGACGATAAAGCCGTCGAGAATTGGCTCACAGGTTGGGTCGAGCCGCTGCGAGCCGACTAAGGGCTCGCCGATGCGGTTTCCGATCATGTAGCCCTCCTGGCGCACGAAGCGTCGCAGAAAGCGTGGGAAACGGCTCAGCTCCACGGTGTACAACAGATCGAACCAGCCGGATCGCAACCCGAACTGCCACACCGCGCAGGCCCATGCAGTGGATAAGCGAAGCCGGCGAGGATCGTGCGCGAACGGAGTAGTCAGCAACCGTATAGGGATCTCGCGCCGCAGCCGGACCAGCGGAGTCTCAGGATTGGCGATGCGGGCGGCGACGGTGACTTCGGCGCCGCGTTCTACCAACAGTCGGGCAAGATTCAGCAGATGGGTCTCTACTCCGCCGGCGCCATACAACTGTGCGTTAATAAGAACACACTTACCCTGACTCACCGTCATTGCATCTCCACACGCCGCTTTTTCCACAACTAAGCCTCCGTTCGGCTGAAGCATTTTCGGCGAAGCAGAAAATTCTGCTACGATTCGAAATCATGTCACTGCTCAAGACCGTGGGGCGGCTGGTTCCGGATCCGCTGGTGAAAGTGTTTCATCGGCCCTCGTTGCGATACTCCGGTCACTTCTTCGCCTTGCAACGGCTGGTTGGCTACACCGCCCGGGAGTTGCTCCTGTGGAACGTCATGCAGTTCGTTTCCATGAACCGTGTCGCCGGAGACTATTTGGAATTCGGAGTATTCGAGGGGGACAACTTCGCCGCGTCCTACCATCTGGCACAAAGTTTTGGACTGAAATCGATGCGATTCTACGCATTCGATTCGTTTGACGGCCTGCCCGGCATCCAGGGGGTGGATGCCCACGGCTTCCGCCATTTTCAGGAGGGCGAATTCCGTACTGCTAGCGGCACTTTTGAACGCAACGTCATCTCCAAGGGAGTGGACAGGACGAAAATGATGGTCACCTCTGGGTGGTTCGGCGAGGTGCTGAATGAGCACACGCGGCGATCGCTGCCCATTGGCAAAGCTGCCGTAGTGTTCATCGACTGCGACCTCTACGAGTCCACAGTGCCAGTACTCGATTTCATCACCGACTATGTGCAAGAAGGTACAGTCCTGATTTTTGACGATTGGTTCTGCTTCCGCGGCAACCCCGATCGAGGAGAGCAGCGCGCCTTTAGTGAATGGTTGCAGAAGCATCCTGAGATTAGAGCCATCGAACTCTTCCGCTTTGGGTGGCAGCACAACTCCTTTGTGCTGCAATGCTGAACTGCCAATCTCTGTTGAGCCAGGACACTTATGAGCCTGCATGGCTGTTGGTGAAGACTGTGCCGGCAGCCGACACTGCCGACACTGCCGACAGAGAATTTCGAGCGGTGTTATAGGTAGTAAGGTAATCGTCCGCCACCTGCGCCATGGTGTGCGGTAGCGGCAGATTCCCGCGCCAGCCATCAACCGTGGCGGCCGGATTCTCGGCAATGCGGCGCAGCAGCTTCGATAAGCCAAGCCAGTCGCCCGGCTCCACCAGATCGCCCGAGACTCCGGGCGTCACGATCTCCGCCAAACCACCAATGCGGGTTGCGATCACGGGAGTTCCACAGGCAAACGCCTCCAATGCGACCATCGGTCCCGCTTCGGCGCAGAGCGATGGGCAACATAGAACATCGTACTCAGAAAGCACGGCCAGAGCGTCTCTCGGCGAAACCGCTGGTTGAAAGCTGACGCGTGAGTCGCCGGCCACGATAGCCTCTGCCTCGGCCCGAACCATGGAAGATTCCCCTGGGATAACAGGGCCACGGAACTCAAGTCGAAGCGGCAAATCTTTGGGCAGCGCGACAAAGGCGCGAGCCAGGTCGCAAACCCCCTTCATGCGCTCGAACCGTCCAAAGTACCCAATTCGCACCGGAGGACGGGTAGGCCTCTCCAGCGGACCAGGCTTGCGAGACATGCGGCTGTGAGCGATCCCAACCCGCATGATCCGCACTTTCTCCTCGGGCGCGCCGTTGGCGAGCATGGTATCGGCTGCCCATTCGGTGGGAACGAAGAAGGCATCGCACAATTGCAGAACCTCTTCCTGTCGCGCGAGGTTGTCTGCGATTATCCGCGGCATGCCAACCAGCGTTTTCAGCCTGCCCGGTACCAGCGCGGCAGGCACCTGCAAGGCGGCCACGCCCCAAGCAAGTGGCCGAGGCAGGCGATCGCTGAGCACACAGGCGGCACACTTGATTGGCCGGACAATGCCATCGCACTGGCTCTTCCCCCAGCGCATCATCGTCGAGCGCTTGCACAGGTAACCAAGCCCGGCAAGATGACTGGTGAAAAAGACCTTGGCGCCCGTCGCCCGAGCGGCCCGCAATTCGGGAATCCCAATGCCGGTGGAGAAAGAATGAAAGTGCACAATATCGGGGCGCTCGCGGCGAAGAAAATCGTGGAGGTATTCCGTGCCGCGGACCCTTGCCTTCCCTTGGACTTCCTCCCGAGTGCTGGCCGATGGGATCGGGTAGCGGACGACCGAGACTCCTTCGTGCTCGTATCTCTCGAGGCCGCTGATGCCGGCTTGAGGTGCGATGACGCAAACGCTGCAACCCGCCGACGCCATGCTTCGGCTGATGGCGCCCACATAGGCTTCGGATCCGCCAGGCGGACCCGGGTAATACCACGCGACCAAGTGAAAAACCTTCAACCCATGCACCTTGTGACGGCTAATCCGCCGAATGCGTCAGGACACTGCTGATTACAGTTGGAGCCGCGGTGCGGGCGCCCTCCCGGTCTTCCCGAAGATGGCTGTAGTCGCCGGTTTCGATGCAATGGGACATCGTCTCCCAGTCAGCTCCCCATTTGGCGCAGAACTTCCGTACAGCCACAGCTTGCTGCTGTTCCAAACCCTCGGCCCCGAGGCTCTTCACAAAAGTAGTCGCGCCTCCGCCCCGAGCATGGCCGTGCCTGACGGTTACCAAACGCGTCACCGCCAACTTGTAGCCGGCTAGTTCGGCACGCAGGCAATAGTCGAGGTCGTCAGCTCCAAATCCCTCGAACTGCTCATCCAGAAGTCCCACCCGATCCAGAACTTCGCGCTTGATGTACACGCAAGGGAACCACAGGTCCGGAGGCCTGACGTATTCAACGTCGGCTGAAGGGTTCAGTTGCGGGCGACTGCCGCGGCCCTTAAGCCGGGGAGACAAAATGCCGATTTCTGGATGTCGATGCGCTATCTCGCACAGCCGCTCCACCGTTTCTTTCCCGATAAAGCGGACATCATCGCCACAGTAGAGCACGTCACTGCCGGGCGCGGCTGCTCTTAGCCCTAGATTGCCGTTGCCCGCCATGGAAAATCGCTCTGGACCCTGGATCACCGCCCAGTCTGCGGGATCAGGAATATCCGTGCCATCTCGCACCAGAACCTTGGGAAATCCCCGAGCATGCCGTTCCGAGCTTTTCAAAAAGCCCCGAAAAATTTCTTGATATTTGCCCAATACCACGAGGGTGACCGGCCTCGCATTCTCACCACCAAGCTCGCGCGTGCCGATTCCGCCCGCGCTCATTGCCCGCCGGTAAACTTCTTCGCGAAGAGAGGCTATGCGTTCCGGATCCAGATGCTCGCGGACAAATGCCTGGCCCCGGCGGCCCGTCTCCGCCGCATAGACAGCGTCTTCGAGATAGGGCCGCAGGGCAGCCGCCAGCGCATCAGGGTTTCCCACAGGAACCACCTCGCCAGCCTGGTGCTCACGGATGAGCGGCGCAACGCCGTTCGCGGCTGTCACTACAACCGGCCGGCCGCTCGCCATTGCCTCCAGCACAGCAAGAGGAAAGTTCTCGTACGCGGAAGCGCTCACGGCTACCCGCGCTTGCGCCAGCAGAGTGGGCAGCTCCGCGCGCGGCACTTGGCCGACAAACCGGCAGCGGGCGGAACTAGCGGCGGCGAGGTTCTGCAGCCACTCTCCGTACGGCAGGCCATCGCGGTCTCCGTGGGCAGCGCCGACGAAGATCGCCTCCGCATCGGGCACCTTCGTAGCCAGCCGATCCATTGCCTGGACTAACACCTCCGGCATTTTGAGCCTCTCCAGGCGGCCGACAAAAATCACTCGCCGTGCTGTGGAGGCGACTGGAGCCACGTTGCGCCAGCGCTGCCAGTCCAGTGCGTAAGGAATGACCGCAACATCGTGGCCTCCCAGCCAGCCCGATGGCAGTTCTTTTACTACCTGGGCCGAGGGCGCCGTGATGCAGCGGGCGCGACGCACGGCGACCGACTCCAGCCATGCTGCCAGGCGGAGATCACGCGTGAGCGGCCGCTCGCCGTACTTTGCCAGTACCAGCAAGGGAGTATGAAGGTGGGCCACGGTACCGTGGCGCTTCAGCAACGACAAAAACAGGCCCTCGGCGTGCCAGTCGGCATATTCGACAACATCAAACTTGTATTGACGCGAAAGCCGGCGGTACCAGTAGTAAGCCGCTGCCCCGCTGCGTACACGGGCGACGGATTCCGGCCAAGGAAGCAACTTGAAGGCGTAGAACAGGGGGGCCGGCAGGATGCCTCTCCGATGGATATGGACTCCGTTGTCCATGTAGTCTCTGTGCGCCTGGAGATGAGAGCAGGAAAGAACATGAACCTCATGGCTCCGCGCGGACAGCCCGGGGCCAATCGAGGCCACCGACGAGCCGATGCCTCCGCCACCCGTCTCCGGCGGGTATTCCGAACTGACGAACAATATCCTTAGCTTTTGCTTCATTCAATGTGCTTCAAGAAACAATCTCTCCCATGCAGCGACGCTTGACAGCCTGCAGGCTCTCCGGCACCCCCCAGCGTGTCATCCTATTATCCGAATGATTGTCTTTCGCCAATTTTCGGGGATCGGGCAAAGGCAGTTTGCGGACACTGTCGAGTAATTCCGCGAAACGGCCGACCGCAATGCGAATTGCGTGATTCTCACGCACATATTGCCAGGCGGCTAAAGTCATTTGGTCGCGTAGTCCCGGATTCGCTGCCAGTTCAGCAATGTGGGAGGCAAAGGAGGAGGTTGCGGCAACTGGCGCGAGGAAGCCATTTTTTCCATGAACCACCACTTCGCGCAGGGGCGCCAGGTCCGTCACCACCGGGACCAATCGCAAGGCCATGGCCTCAAGCAGAGCAATCGGCTGCCCCTCGACTTCACTGAGCAGCAATAGAACGTGCTGACGAGAAAGCACCTGCAGGGCCTCCGGATTGGGCATCATGCCCGTGAAGCGGATCCGCCGGGCTGCGCCTGGCAATGCCAACAGCTCACGTTCAAGTTGCGCCCGTTCGCTCCCGTCACCAATAACGGTCAGCTCGAAGTCGACGCCGCGCCCTAGCAACTCCGAGACCAGCAGAATAAGATCGAGAACCCTCTTCTCGTGATGCCTAACTATGCCCAGGTACGCGAGACGGATTGGTCCGCTTTCAGCGCGCACGGTCGGAGGGTTGTCGGCGCAGGGGACGGGATAGTAAATTCTGAACACGCGATCGGCAATGGCCGGGATCTTGCTTTGAGCTCTTCGCACCGAACCCTCGCTGACTGCACCCACTGCTGCTAGAAAGTCGGCATTGCCGCGGACACGCTCGTACTCAGAAGCTAGATCGCTCTGGACGGTATCCAGGAAGCGAGCGGTACAGGCCCCGCGTCGGTACAAGTGGCGCATCCCCAGAGGAGCCCCGCGTATGGCAAAACCGATTACAACGTCAGGAGCGAACCTAGCAATAGCTCTGGCAAAGTGGCCGCCCAGTTGCGTCCACGAATAGGCGCGCGGCAGCAACTGGACGGGCAAGCTCTTCTCGTTGGGGTCGAACTTGCACGGAAACGACGAAGGCGCGAGCAATACCTTGGGCGACCAACCAAAATCCCCGAGAGACGCGCACAGATGACGGACAAAAGTTACCGGACCTCCGCTCCAGTGCCAGTCACACAAGATGGCAACTTTGCGCATGTGGGAGATTTGCCCTCGCCTCAGTCCTTTTTCCGGGCCAGTAACTGCACCAGGTCGCCCCAACCATCTCTAAGCAACTGCCCTGCAGTGGAGAATTCCAGAACCATGGCTAGCTCCTGGATAGCAGGATCGCAAGTGTTCTCCGTCCAAAAGGTGTCCGGGAGATTGAACTCCAGCAATTCCAAACCATCTTCCCGAATGCGATCGCGCAACCATTGCGCAGTCAGCCACGGGCTGTGGTGGGAGTAGTCCGAGTACCCTACCCAGGACCCGCCCAGGGCTTTGTGGAACCAGGAGTCTGCATTCAGAGTGGCGCAGTAGAGAAATCCTCCGGTAGAGAGCAATGAGGTAGCCAATCGGAGCAGGCGGGCAGGATGCTTGGAGTGCTCCAACACGTTATTCATGACCACCGCATCGTAGGTAGCCCCAAAGTCAGCGGCGGAGGCATGGTCGATGTCCAGCACCTTGCACGCGTTCTCGGGCAGACGTTGTTGCGCCTCCGAGATGGCCCACTGCGAGGAATCCACTCCGGCGACTCGCAACCCTCGCGCGCGAGCGTGAGTGAGCAAAATCCCGGTAGCGCAGCCGATGTCAAGGATCGACTGGATTTTGCCATGCCGAGCAATGCGGTCCAGTATGTCGACGCCGTAGTTCGCGCCTTCCTGCTCATAATCCCCGTAATTCTCGCCCTTGAAATAAGCAGCGTCGCATTGCGACTCACCGTTCAGCACACGCTGACGCAGCCTACGCCGTAGCGCAGGCCCCGAACTTGGAATGAATTCCAGTTCCGAAATGAGCCAGCCGTTTTTTCGCGTTATCCCCGGTGGGAGATGCGCGACGCACTCTCCGTTGAGCATTATGTCTGCATCCACATGCAGCCGCCATTCACATGGCATCACCTCTGGTCTGCTGATACATACGAGATTTGAACCACCCTCGACGGTCACCGAGAGCGAAAGCGTGCCGGTTCCGCAGCCGTTGAATACGTAAACCAATTCTGGTGGCCAGCGAAGATTGTTATTGGCCATCACCGCCAGTAGCGCCGGACGGCGATTCTGCGCCACGTACCAATCTCCGGACGGCAGAGTCAGGATTCTGCAGCCCGATGGCAGGCGCAGGACCTTGCAGTGCAGCGCCTTCTCTACGGCAACGCGCGCGATCGAGCGGGCTCTGTCGAGGACAGATCGCAAACTGTCAGTCTCCCTGGACTGCCTGGCTCCATATTGCCGATGCCGGCGGCGTGAGGAGATTCAGGCTGTGAGTGTGCGGCGGAACATATCCCTTCAATATCAGATAGCCGGCACAGAAAAGCAGCGCCTCGTATCCCAGGCGCGAGGTGCGCAACCCGACATCAAAGTACATCTCTGCAACTGTAAACCCCGGATTCTCGATTTCGAACCTGATGGTGTGAGCACCGGCTTCGCAAGCTGTCTTCTCGCTCAGCGAATCGCTCTGCAAACCGAAGAGTCTCTGGCCGTCGCCGGTGTAGAAGGTGATGTCCACCGCAAATCGCTGGCAGGGAGCCCGCAGCACCGCGTCCACCTCTACCACCAAACGGGAGGCGTAACGCCAGGTGTTGGTGGCGCGGCCTTCTTCGTCCAGCACTCGCACCGCCTTGATGGCCACGGAACCGTCCCCACCAGGGACGGTCTCCGGCCGCGATTCCAAAAGCTGGGAATAGCGGCGCACGCAACTACCGATAGAACCTTCCGCGATCACACTCCCGGCATCCAGCACTATTCCCGCCGTGCAGAGCTTCTGCAGCACGAGCATGTTGTGGCTGACGAATAAGACGGTGCGGCCATGTTTTGCCACTTCGTTCATTTTGCCGAGGCATTTTTTCTGAAATGCCGTGTCGCCTACCGCCAACACTTCATCGACGAATAAGATCTCGTTGTCCATGTGCGCGGCCACCGCAAACGCCAGTCGCATGTACATGCCGCTGGAGTAGCGCTTGACGGGGGTGTCGATAAATTTTTCCAGTTCCGCGAAGGCGACGATTTCGTCGAATTTGCCGGCGATTTCGGCCTTTCTCATGCCCAGAATCGCGCCATTCAAATAAACGTTTTCGCGGCCGGTAAGCTCAGGATGGAAGCCGGTGCCGACTTCGAGCAGCGAGCCGACGCGGCCGTAGATATCAGCCGACCCGCAGGTAGGCTTGGTGATGCGCGAAAGAATCTTCAGCAGCGTGCTCTTCCCTGCCCCGTTGCGCCCGATGATGCCGACCACTTCGCCGGCTCTAACTTCGAAGCCGACATCCTTCAGCGCCCAAATGGTTGCGGTGTCGTCGCCAGGATCGCCGTTGCGGCGCTGGATTGCGGCGCGCACGCGGCGGAAGGGCGCGGTCACAGCGTCGGCGAGGGCATCGCGCAGGGCGCGGTAAGGCTCCCGCTGGCCGATGCGGTACTGCTTGCCAATGCCGTCGCAACGAATGGCGAGCTCGCTCACGTCAGATCACGTCCGCGAAACTGGTTTCCATGCGGCGGAAATAAAACAATCCGCCCACGAGCAAAAGCAGAACCATCATTACTGAAACTGCCAGCATCGCTCCCGGGGCCGGCGTTTTGCCGATCAGCGCCCAGCGAAATCCCTCGACCACCCCTGCCATGGGATTCAAGCCGTAGAGCGGGCGCCAGCGCTCCGGCACCAGCGAACTGGGATAGGCCACCGGCGAGAGAAACAACCAAATCTGGGTCAGAAAGCCGACCGTGTAGCGCACATCGCGGTATTGCACGTTGAGCGCGGAGAGCCACAGACCCACGGCCAGCGCGGTCAGGATGGCGAGCAGCACAAACAGCGGCAGGGTGGCGATGGTCCAGGAGGGCGCAATCCCGAAGTGCAGCATGAGCGCGATGAGCACCACGAAGGCGATCGCAAAATCCACCAGTCCGGCCAGCACTCCGGCGATCGGAATCACCAGCCGCGGAAAATAGATTTTGCTGATGAGGTTTCCGTTCGCCACCACACTGTTGCTGGACTCCGCCAGCGCGTAGGCAAACAGTTGCCACGGCAGAAGCGCACAATAACAAAAGACCGGATAGGGCACGCCGTCGGACGGCACCTTGGCCAGCCGTCCGAAGAACAGGCTGAAGACCACCATGGTGAAGACGGGCTGGAGAATCGCCCAGGCGGCGCCCAGCGCCGTCTGCTTGTAGCGCACTTTGATGTCGCGCCAGATGAGGAAGGCCAGCAATTCGCGATACTGCCACAGCTCGCGCAGGTCGAGGCTCGTCCAGCCGCGCGCCGGCCGAATGGCAACATGCGGCAGCGCTACATGCGCCAGCGATGCCGACTCCAAAGGCAGACACCTCTCTCGGAAGCGTTGCCATCAGGCGCGACCCTCGTGCCACTCGTGGCACAACGAAGCAGCACGCACAGCTTCAAAAGAAAAAATATCCACGGGAGTTTCGCCTGGAGTAAGACTGTGCGGTCGCAGTTGGTTCACCAATACGCGGAAGACTTCATCTATGGAGCGATATTAGAGTCGGTGAATTCGCTTGTCAAAATCTTTCCCGCCGCCGCCGTTGCCTTTCGATGTGCCCATTGATTGTGGAAATCTGCGCTCCCGCGCGGGTAGGTACGATCTTCTCCAGCCGTGCGGGTGATGGCCAGTTCGATTCCCCCCGCAAATCGGTGGAACGTTCCACAACATACCGCTGCTAGAATTCAGAAAATTTTCTCCCATGATCTTCTTTCGATCCCCGAAGTGCGATGGAGCGGTGAATGGATCCTAGCAATCTGGTACGCAGTGAAGCCTCCCGATCTTTAGAGCTTGTCCCGTCGGCACGCGTAACTCCGGAAGCAGAACTGGCAACGCTGGAGCCTTCCCTGCTCGAATACTGGCGCCTGCTGCTGAAGCGCAAGTGGACAATCGTTTCCTGCGTGGTGGTGATTACGGTTCTGGTGGCGGTGCATTCCTTCCGCGCGGTGAAGCTCTATGACGCCTTCGGGCGGATCGCCATCAACCACCCAAACACCGATGCGCTGGGATTTAAGCAAGCGACCGAAAGTTACGACGACGATGACTATACCGGCCTGGACACGCAAGCGCAGATCCTGGAAAGCGACGCCATCGCCCTCAAGGTAATCAAGAATCTGCACCTGGACCAGGATCCCAGGTTTACCGGCATGCCCGTGCAGGCGGCCAGCGGCGGCATTCCAGTCGGCTCCGCCGGCCTTTCGGCGGCGGAGGAGAATGGCCTGCTCGGCGCGATTCACGGCGGCTTGGCGGTCAAGGTGGTTCCGCGGACGCGCATTCTCGAGTTGCATTACGTTTCCACCAATCCCACCCTTTCGGCGCAGATCGTGAACGAGGTCGCCAACGCCTACATCGAGCAGAATTTCCAGGCCAAGTTCGAAAGCACCGTGCACACCTCGGAGTGGCTTTCCAAGCAGCTCTCCGACCTGCAGTTGAAGGTGGAAACCTCGCAGCAGCGATTGATCGACTATCAGAAGGAACACGGCATCGTGGGGGTGGATGAGAAGCAGAACGTCACCATCACCAAGCTCGATCAGTTGGGCAAAGAGCTGACCGAAGCCGAAATGGATCGCATCCAGAAGGAATCGCTGTATCGCATGAGCCTGGATGGCAAACCGGAGTTGCTGCCTCGCGGCACCTCCTCGAATGACACTGCCCTGGAAAACTTGAAGACCCAGCGGGCCGCCCTGGAGGCGCAACTGGCAGCCCTGGCGCCCCAGTTCGGTTCCAACTATCCCAAGGTCAAGGAACTCCGGACCCAATTGCAGGCGTTGCAGGACGCGATCAAGAGCGAGCTGGCGAGCGGCGCCGAACGCTTCAAGACCACCTATGAGGCGGCCTTGGAGCGAGAAAAGCTGCTGCGCGAAGCCTTCGAGGGCCAAAAGCAGGAAGCCAATCAGCTCAACGAGAGCGCCATCCAGTACAACCTGCTCCGGCGCGACTTCGAATCCAACAAGCAACTCTACGACGGGCTGCTGCAGCGGCTGAAGGAAGCCGGCGTCTCGGCGGGACTGCGCTCCAGCAACGTGCAGATCATCGATAAGGCACGCGTACCCATGGGACCATCGCAGCCCAACATTCCGCGCAACATCACCACCGGCTTCTTTCTCTCACTGGTGGGAGGCATCGGCCTGGCCTTCCTGCTGGAGATGCTGGACAACAGCGTGCGCAGTCCAGACCAGGTAGAACTGGTCGCAGGGCTGCCGACCTTGGGCATGATCCCCTCCGGCGTGCGCATGAACAATGGCTACGGACTGGCCCGCAAACCGCTGCGAAGTGGATCGCAGATTCTGCCGCAGCAGGATTCGGTGGAGACCATTTCCTACTTGCGTCCCCAGTCGCAGTCGGCGGAAGCCTATCGCACCCTGCGCACCTCGATCCTGCTTTCCTCCTGGGGCGCGCCTCCCAAGGTTTTGCTGGTCACCAGCCCCCTGGCCCAGGAAGGCAAGACCACCACCAGCGTGAACACCGCGATCGTGCTGGCGCAGCGCGGCGCGCGCGTGTTGCTGGTGGATGCCGATTTGCGCCGCCCCAGCATTCACAAAGCTTTCGGGCTGCCGCAAACCCCGGGCCTCTCCGAGTTCCTGACCGGCAACATCCCAGAGTGTCCCATCACTCCCTGGGCGCAGTTCCCCAACCTGCACCTTCTGCCCTCGGGCGGGTCGCCGCCGCATCCGGCGGAGCTGCTGGGTTCGGCGCTGATGAACAGCACGCTGGTGGAGTGGCGCAAGCAGTTCGATCACATCGTGATCGATACCCCACCGGCGCTGTCGGTAACCGACGCGGTTCTGCTCTCGGTGCAGGCGGATTCGGTGATGCTGGTGATTCGTTCCGGGCAGACCACCAAGCAAGCCTTGCGCCGCGCGCGGCAATTGCTCGCCTACGTCAACTCCAAAGTGATGGGCGTGGTGGTGAACGCCATGGACCTCAATGCTTCCGACTACTACTACTATTACGGCTACTACGGCAAGAAGTACGGGTATTACTACAAGAGCGACAAGGTAGAAGAACTACCGCAACAGTAATCGGATGTGGTTCTGGATTTCATGAGCCTTGATGGCGGCGAAGGCGAGGCCAAGCGCACCACCCAGGGTTGGCCGCTGGCGGCGCGGATCGCACTCCTGGTAGTGGCGCTGGCAGCGGCCGGATCGTATCTGCGCGCCGCCTCGCGCGCCTATCGCGCCTTGCGCTGGGCCGAAAACACCACTCCCGAGAGTCTCAAGACTGCCCTCCAGCTCGAACCCTCCAACGCCGAATTCCGTTATCGCAGCGGCAGATATTCCCTGCTGGCGCAGGATTTTCCCGCGGCCGTCGCCGACTTCCAGGCCGCCATCGCGCTCAATCCGTACGATGCACGCTATTGGCTCGATCTCGCCAGCGCCGATCTCGCCGGCGACGATCTTCCGGCGGCGCAGCGGGCGCTGGCACGCGCCGTGGATGCCGATCCGACTACACCCGAGGTTGTCTGGCAGGCCGCCAACTACGAACTCGTGCAGGGGAACACGGACCAGGCCGTACGCCGTTTTCACGATCTGGTGGAGCACGATCACGCAAGCTTACTTGCGGTTCTGAACGTCTGCTGGAGGGCAACCGGAGACCCGGAGCTGATCGCGGAAAAGGTGCTGCCGGCGCGTGCCGACTCGCACTTCAACTTCATTCGCTTCCTGGAAAACAAGAACCAGCCCGAAGCCGCCGCTAAAGTATGGTCGCACCTCATCGCTCTCCAGCAACCATTCCCCGCGCCGCTCGCCTTTCCCTACTTCGATTATCTGATCAGCCGGGGAGACGTGGCGCGCGTCTCCGAAGCATGGGGACAGTTGGCAACGGTCAGTCCTGAATTCCGCGCTTATGTTCCCGGAGACGACCAGATCGTCAACGGCGGCTTCGAGCTCGACCTGCTGAACGGTGGCCTGGACTGGAGATACCTGCCCCGGCCGGAAGTGACGGTGATTATCGACATCAACCAGGCGCACAGCGGGAATCGGTCGCTAGCCATTACCTATACGGGAGCGCCCGAAGATGCGGGCGTGTTCCAGTTCGTGCCCGTGCGCGCTAACACCCACTATGAGTTCAGTGGCTTCATGATGGCCGAGGATCTGGAGACCGTAAGCCCGCCGCGCTTTTCTCTGCTTGGCTTGCGCGGCAACCAGCGCTATGTGCTCACTGAGGGAGTCAGCGGGAGCGGCGGCTGGCAGCAGCTCGAGGGAGAATTCACCACCGGACCGGAGGATGACCTGCTGTTGCTGCGAGTGGTGCGCTCGCCCAGCCAGCGGCTCATCCGCGGCAAAGTCTGGGTAGACGACGTCAAGCTGGTGGCTAAACCATGAATCGGAGCGTAGCGTTGAACGGACAAGCGCAGGTCATGTCGGCTGAAATAGCAGCGGCGGTGCGCGCCCCGAGTGCCGCCACGGTCGCGGCGCCGCTTGCATCTGCGCTATTTCGTACTTTACGGACTCGGCGGGGTGCTGATTTGCGCTGTCATCACCCTGGGCGCGGTCGAACCCTGGGCACAGTTCGGATTGCAGGCTATGGCCGCGGGATTGCTCGTGCTGTGGGCGGCGCAGCAACTGGTTACCGGAGAGGAGTTCCTGCTCAGTCCACTCTATGTGCCGGTAGCGCTGTTCGCCGCGCTGGTGGGCGCGCAACTGCTGCTGCACCGTACCGCCTACGCCTACATGACGCGCTCTGCCTGTCTCAATTATCTGGCCTATGCCATGCTGCTCGTGGTGGCGGTGCAGATGCTGCGCACCGAGGAAGACGTCAAGCGTCTGGCGGGATTCCTCGCCGCCTCCGGCTTTCTGATTGCCCTTTTCGCCGTCATCCAGGACCTCACCTCCAAGGGCGAAATTTACTGGATGGTGGCGGTGCGCGGCGGGTTCGTCTTCGGTCCCTACGTCAACCACAATCACTATGCTGGAATCATGGAAATGCTGGCGCCCTTCCCGCTGGTGCTGAGCCTGATGGAAGAGCTTACCCCGCCCAAGCGCGTGCTGCTGGCCTTCGCGGGAGTGTTCATGGCCGGCACCATATTTCTTTCCTTGTCGCGCGGCGGGATGACCGCTTTCGGCTTCGAGGTGCTGTTGCTGGCCGCGGTGTTGTGGTGGAAGAACGCCAGCCGCCGTTCCGCCGCCTTGCTCGCCGGCGTCTGCCTGCTGATCCTGATGTTTCTGTTGTGGCTGGGGGGCAAGAGCCTGGTGCAGCGCTTTGTCTCTTTCAAGACCGACGAGGCCAGCTATCACACCCGGATCCAGATCGCTCGCGACAGCATTCCCATGATCAAGGCACACCCACTGATGGGCTGGGGATTGGGAACCTTCCCCACCGTGTATCCCAAGTACCGCACGTTTTACGTCGACACCTTCATCAACGCCGCGCACAACGATTATGTACAACTTTTGAGCGAGACCGGGGCGCTCGGCTTCGCTGCCGTGCTGGCTTTTCTGGTGATGGTGTATAGGCGCGGCTTCCGCAAACTACGCGGCCCAGGTTTGGACCTTTGCCAGGCAGCCACTTTGGCGGCGCTGCTCGGCGTTACCGGAATTCTGGTACACAGCATCGTGGACTTTAATCTGCAGATCCCCGCCAATGCCGCCATGTTCTATGTGCTGGCGGCCATCGCCGCTGCTTCCTTCCCCATTGCCAGCCGCCGGCGCAGACACTCGAGTCGCAGGGCCGCGTAGGATCTTCCTTAACCGCCACGCACTAATGCGCGAATGCCAACCCGAACGGGCTGGCGCCTCCGGTATCGCTCGTCGAGCCGTTCTGGGTGAGGGTCCCTGGTATCGGGCTGCAAGATGTGGTGGTAGGGTATCCCGAGCAGGCGGTAGTGCTGCTGACCACGAATGCCACGATTATGCCGTGGTCATAGTCGGTGACGTAGAGGAAGTGTCCCACATTGACCGGGGAGATATTGGTGGCAGCGGCAATACTCGTGGGATCCGCCAGCAGCACACCTACCGTGCCGCCGACGGAAATATTGTTCTGGAAAGCCAGGGGTGCGGTAACGCCGGTGCACCCGCTCGGGAGTGTTGCCTGCACGCAGTTCAGCAGAAATGAGACAGTGCGGGTGCCGGCGTTCCCCGTGTAGACGGTGTTGCCCCCGTCGATACTCACTGCGATCGCGACGGGAGTGGTGCCGGCCGGCAGCGACACGGACGGCGTTCCGGAAACAGCATCCGCGAGCACCCCCGTACCGGAAATGCTTTCGACATAAACCTTGTCATCGAGGCTGGCGACAAAGAGGAAGTGATTGTCCGGCGAAACCGCCAATGCCACCGGATGCGATGCCCCGCCACCAAGCAGAAACGGCGAGCCAGGCGCCGCGGCCAGAGTACCGTCGCTGTTGATGGAGAAAACCGACACCGAACCCTGGCTGCTGGGGTTGGTGAAATCGCAGTTGGCCACGAACACGAACTTGCCCTGGGGATCAACGGCAACATAAAACGGATCCGGCCCTACCGCCACGCCTACAGGCGGACCCTGGGGACCGATGGCGGTCAACGCACCCTTGCTGCTATCGATGGAAAACGCCGCCAGGCGGTTCGTCGTGAGATCGGCGGCATAAAGAAAACTGCCATTGGGTGTAACGGCCAGGGGATCGTAGTCGCCGCTGGCGACCATCTGCGGCGTGTTCGGCAGTTGGTTCAACGTTTCCAGGTTCTGGCCTTGGCTCGTGATGGACATCATCAAGATGCCCCCGGTGACGGATCCGCTCAGCGTACGGCCGAGCAGACGCGTGATTACCCCGCCTTTGGACGTGGCCGGTACCCCTCCGTACAAAAATTTCGTGGAAACCACAGCCACGGAATAAGGCGCGTTTCCTCCGGTGACAAAAGGGGAGTTGGTGAGGTGAGCGAGCGCTCCCTCGGTAACGCTGAAGCCGGACATCGATCCCGGACGAAAAGAATTCGCGGCGTAAAGAAATCCGTTGGGCTCGATGACGGTGCCTGACGATCCACACCCAAAAATCCAACCCAGCAGCAAACAGCAGAGAGCCACTATGCAGAGCTTGATGAATCCAGTCATTGGGGCATCCATTGAGCCATTAGCTTGCAGCGGTTGTCAATGACTCAGTACCCCATGGCTCAAGGACTCAATCGTCAGGCGCGGGCCGGATCGATCTTCTCCGTGTCCACGCCCAGATCCTGGAAGGCCTTCTGCGCCTTGCGGGCGTCGAACTTCCCGTCACGGGCCAAACGCGAGAGCGCCGCCGCCGCGATGGACTCAGCGTTCACTTCAAAGTGACGCCGCAGGTGCTGGCGGTTATCGCTGCGCCCGAAGCCGTCGGTGCCCAAGGTGACCAGGCGTCCGGCGAGCCAGGGGGCAAGCTGGTCGGGCACGATCTTCATGTAATCCGTGGCCGCGATGATCGGCCCCTGCGCGCCCTCCAGCGCCCCTAGAATGTACGGCCGCTTTTCCTTTTCCGCCGGATGCAGCCGGTTCCAGCGCTCCGTCTCCAGGGCTTCGCGGCGAAGCTGGTTGTAGCTGGTGACGCTCCACACGTCGGCCTGGATTTTGTACTTCTCCGCCAGAATCTGCTGCGCGCGGAGAGCTTCGTTCAGGATGGGCCCGCTGCCGAACAGTTGCAGGGTCGCCTCGCCGCCCGGCGCGGCCTTGTACATGTAGATGCCCCGCAGAATGCCATCGCGCACGCCCTCCGGCATCTCGGGCATGGGATAGTCCTCGTTGTAGACCGTGATGTAGTAAAAGCGGTCTTCCCCGTCCTGGAACATGCGGCGGATGCCATCCTGCACGATAACGGCGATCTCGTACACGTACGCGCAATCGTAGGTGGCGCACGTAGGCACAACGCTAGCCAGCACATGGCTGTGCCCATCGAGGTGCTGTAAGCCTTCACCGGCAAGGGTAGTGCGGCCGGCGGTGCCGCCAACGAGGAAGCCGCGTCCCCGAGCATCGGCGAAGGCCCAGATCAAGTCGCCCACGCGCTGAAACCCGAACATGGAATAAAAGGTAAAGAACGGAACCATGGGCACGCGGTAGTTGGAGTACGCCGTGCCGGCGGCGGTGAACGAACCCATCGAGCCCGCTTCGGTGATTCCCTCTTCCAGGATCTGTCCGTCTTTGGCCTCGCGGTAGTAGAGCAGCATGTCCTGGTCGTGCGGCTCGTAGAGCTGTCCCTGGCTGGCGTAGATGCCCACCTGGCGGATGATCGACTCCATGCCGAAGGTGCGGCCCTCATCGGGAACAATCGGCACGATCAGCTTGCCCATCTCCGGATGCTTCAGCAGATGCCGCAGCATGCTGACGTAGCCCATGGTGGTCGAGACCGCACGGCCTTTGGAGCCGGCCAGCGACTCGGCGAAGTAATCGAGCTCCGGAACCTTGATGTTGAACTTCGGGACCGTGCGCTGAAGGATGTATCCACCGAGTTCCTTGCGGCGCTGGTTCAGGTAGAGGATTTCCAGGCTGTCCGCGGGCGGACGATACGGCGCGCCATCGTGCGCGGCCTGCTCCGGAATGGGGATGTCGAAGCGCGAGCGAAAATGCGCCAGATCTTTGTCGCTGAGCTTCTTCTCCTGATGGGTGGCGTTGCGGGACTCGGCCGAGCCCAGGCCGTAGCCCTTGATGGTCTTGGCCAGGATAACGGTAGGCGCGCCGCGATGCTCGACCGCGCACTTGTAAGCGTTGTACACCTTCTGCGGATCGTGGCCGCCCAGCCGCAGGCGTGCGAGTTCGTCGTCGCTCTTGTCGGCTACCAGCTCCAGCAACTGCGGATACTTGCCGAAGAAGTGCTCGCGGAGATAGCCGCCGCCCTTGACCTTCAGGCTCTGGTAGTCGCCGTCCACGCACTCTTCCATGCGCTTGAGCAGCAGGCCGGTGGTGTCGCGCGCCAGCAGTTCGTCCCAATCGGCGCCCCAGATCACCTTGATCACGTTCCAGCCGGCGCCGCGGAAGGCCGCTTCCAGTTCCTGGATGATCTTGCCGTTGCCACGCACCGGGCCGTCCAGCCGCTGCAGATTGCAGTTGACCACGAAGATCAGGTTGTCGAGCTTCTCGCGTGACCCCAGGGTAAGGGAGCCTAGGGTCTCAGGTTCATCGGTCTCGCCATCGCCCACGAACGCCCAGACCTTGCGATTGGTGCGTGGAATCAGGCCGCGGTTCTCGAGGTAACGCATGAAGCGCGCCTGGTAAATGGCGTTCAGCGGCCCCAGGCCCATCGATACCGTGGGGAAACGCCAGAAAGTCGGCATCAGCCACGGATGCGGATACGAAGACAGCCCGGGCTTGTCGCGCAGCTCGTGGCGGAAATTGTCGAGCTGCTCCTCCGGGAACATTCCGGCGAGAAAGGCACGAGCGTACATTCCGGGCGAGGCGTGGCCCTGCAGATAAAGAAAGTCGCCGGGCTCATCGCCATAGCGCGCGCGGAAGAAGTGGTTGAAGCCAACTTCAATCAGGGTGGCGAGTGAGGAATAGGTAGAAATATGCCCGCCGATTCCCGGGTCCTTCTTGTTCTGGCGATGAACCATCGCCATGGCATTCCAGCGCACCAGGCTCTTGATCCGGCGCTCGATCAGCCGGTCGCCCGGGTAAGGCTCCTCTTCCTCCACGCGAATCGTGTTCACGTAGGGCGTATTCAACTGAATGGGCAGATCAACGCCGGCTTGGCGGGCGCGGCGAGTTAGCGTCCCCAGCAGTTGCGCCCCGGCCATAGGGCCGGCTTCCACTACAACTTGATCGAAGGCTTCGATCCACTCAGAGGTTTCTTCAACAGCATCGGCTTGGGCTGGCTCAGGCTGCGCCGGTTCAAGCTCTGCGGGCGTTGGGGCAATTTTCGTCGTCGTCATAGATCATCTCTTCCGTAAAGAAGCACCCGGGCAAGCCAACGAACCGCGTGCCGGTGCGGAAGTTCTTAAAGAAGGCGTAGTTATTGGATTCCCTATCATCCACGCGCGTTACAAGCAGTTTAGTGTCTTCAGCGCGCAGCCGCAAGGGAGGGAGATGGCTCCCGCAGCAGGGCTCACATGCGCAGCAACCCGCGCGCTGCCGAGCAGCGGGGTCAATGATACTCAGCGGGCGCTAGCTGGTGGGATCGGCCACCACACCCAAGGTCATTAGTCCCAGGATGGCCCGAGCGCCCAGCAGACTCGCGCCTTCTTCCTGTACTACGAGTTTATAGAAGTCGCACCCCATGCAGTTGGAAATCTTGGTTGCGAACGTCCCCTGTACTTTGCCCCCGCAGAGTGTTCCCGCAAGCGCCCAACATGCCCGTCCGCCATTGAGTCCGCCATTCGCGCCGTTGACTCGTTTCGCACTAGCTGCCGGACAAACTCCGAGTTCCGCGGTTTTTGCGCCACCATCCTGGCGTCCGCACTTTTTCCATTCCCAGCAATTCACCTTAGGCACGAAGAACCTCCACGGGCCAACGAATCCCAGACTGGGTTTATCGGCACGCAGCGGCCCGGACTTCACGGGGATGGATGTCTCAGCTTGCCTCGTTCAAGAATGGATCAGACCAGGTCTTTCAGTACTAGCTCGGCATCCCGTTTCTGCTCTCCCGATTGGATCTCGAGGCGCACCTTGGTTCCCGGCGGCTGCGATTTGAATTGCTGGCGAACAGCGGGCAAGGAAAGCTGTCCCACCGGATGGCCGTCGATCGCCAGCACTTTATCTCCCACCTTGAGCCCGGCGATTGCGGCCGGCCCGCCGGCGATTACGTCCATCACCTCGAAGCGTTCGCCGGACCGGTTGAGCCACATCCCGGAGCGGTCAAAAACGTCCGGCTTGTCGTAGTTGGCGTTGCGCTCGAAGATGAGCTGCTGGTGCGGGTAGTCGAAGATAATGTTGAACCGCTTGAGCACTCCAGCGCCGACGTTCCCTGCGACGTATGGGTTCACAAAAGCGCCCTTTTTCTGCAACGACAGTTCCATGATCGGATCGTGGACTTCCACCTTACCCAGGCGCAGGACTTTGGCCCGCGCAACCAGCCCTCGAGCCGCTCCGCCCACTCCCCATCCGGTTACCGCTTCCACCTTGGTGCCGACGTGAGCCATGAGGTCATGCTTCTCGGCAAAAGGACCGAGCACAGTAAGCGAAGAGCGGCTTCCGGTATCGATGTCGAGCTTCCCCTCGATGCCGTCGATGGCGCCCTCCACTTGCGGGATATGGGCATTGAACTGAAAGGGCACGACCGTGCCTTCGCCCTTGTAGGCGAACGCCGACGGCAGCGTCAACGTGATCAGGTGATGCTCATAATCAACTTTGGCCACGAAGCGCTTGAATACTTCATAACCGATCAGCCCATTGATCTGAATTCCCTCTACGGCGGAGAAAGGTTCCATCGGAAAGACGGCAAAGACCTGGTCGGAAAGCGTCGCCTCGCCCACGCCCAGGCTCTGCAGCTTGACCAGACCGACGTCCTCCGATTTTTCTCCGACACCACGGCCCTGAAGCGCTCCCTCAGACTTCAAGTTCAGTTGGCGCGCCAGCTCCGGAGTAATGATGTTGGCCCCTCCGGTATCGCACAGCATGCGAAACGGGCCCTTGCCATTCAACTTGAGCTCGACATAGATGTGATTATTCAGCAGCTCAAACGGCAGGGTCGTGGAACTTTTGCCGCTGGCAATGGCGAAATCCGGCGGAGGCGGTTGCGGCATGCGGAACCGCGCTTCTTCCAGCGGGAGATTGAATTCAACTTTCTCCAGCGCGAAGTACTGGTCGTACTTTTCCTCGCCGTTGGTGGAGCGCTGGGCAAACGACACCTTCACACCCTGCACGGTGCGGTAATCGGAGAGATAAGTAGTGCGGGTTTCGATGTCGGCCTTTTCCACCGTGTGATCGAAGAGATAGGTTGTGGCGTCGATCCACAAATCAAACGGACGACCGCCCTGCGGCGTAATGCGCAGAACTTGAAAGCTCTTCCCCTGCTCCTGCTTCGTGCCGGAACACTCGATCTGCGCTGGCCAGCGCTCCGGATACCAGTACGCCATGGCATTGCGATAAGCTTCGTCGGCTGCTCCCTGGCGCGCGTTGTCAGCGCCCTCGGCGCGCGGCTCTCCGGCGGAATCCTGTGACCACACCTGCTTGCCGTCGAAGCCGTCAGCGCCGGTGGTGGGGCCGAGCTGATATTTCTCAAGATAACGGCCGGTGAGGTTGTCCTCCCACGACTCACCCTGCCCGGTCAGACCGCTGGTGGTGATCTTGCCCTTGCTGTAAGTCGTGCGCACGGCGTCCCAGGCTGCCCCGCCCTGCGCCTGCTTCGACTTGGCGAGGATCTCCTGCGCGCACTGCGGCGTGGCCGCAGCGGCCGGCAGGCAGGTGAGTATTCCTAGAAAAAGTCCCGTAATAGCGCGGTTGTGCATCTGTCTTCCTCCCATTGCGATGCCTCCCGACCCAGTTACGTAAGCGGCGGGAATGAAGTTCCGAGTCCTGGAGCGGCCTTCGCTGCGGCTCGTGGGACTGTTCTCGGCAAGGTCGTAGTATAGACAGCTGATCATTCCGCAAGGCTTTGGAGCAAATCCCATCTCCTTCGGAGGCTCCGCGGACCACCCGGCGATACGAATGCTGAAAGACAGCAGTGACCCAGTCGCGCCGCAGATGGTTGCCGGGCTGCTGCAGAAAGTGGCCATGACCTCGATGCCTGACGTCATGGCGGAGCAGGGATCGAAATACTTCGAAGAATATGCCGGCGGAATCACCCCCGAACAGCGCCAGCGAATCCAGCAGAATCTGGATCAACTGCGGCAATACCAGAGCGGACGAGACGCTGCGCGCGCAAACTCCGGGCCGGGCAGCGGCCGGAGCGACGGTGGGCTGGTTGCCGTCACCATCCGCGATGTTACCGGCGAGAACAAACGCAATCCCATGGTGTCTTTCTACGCCGCGGCCATCGGGGTGATGTTTCTGCTGTTCACGGCCAGCAGCGCTGCCGGTTCCCTGCTGGATGAAGCGGAGAGCGGCACCCTGGACCGGGTGTTGAGTTCGCGCGTGAAGTCCGCGCGGCCCTACCGGCTCAACGTCCCGACTCCAAGGTAATCTGGCAGGAACCCCAGCAGGGTCCGACAATAGTGCATCATGCGAGGGCTGGTGCGTCGTCTTCTGCTGCCGCGAATCGTAGGCCTCGCCGCGCTGTTCTGGGCGGCCGCTCTGTGGGGCCAGAGTGCTTTCGTCGCCATCACTCCCAGCACGGCAACCATGCTGGTGGGCGAGTCGCGGCCGTTTCGCCTGGTTGACCAGAACGGGCGCACGCTGCGCAATGTCTCCTGGACTGTCTCCGACCCTGCGGCGCTACAGGCCGAGCAGGGTGACGAGTTAGTGGTGACGGCGAAGCAGCCCGGGCGATTTCCGCATCAGCGGACATAGCGGCAATAGGGCGGCCGAGGCCACCGTCAAGGTGATGGAAGGGACCTCACTGCCGAAGGGTGCGACGAAGTGGACCTCGCCGTCACTCGAAGGATGCAAGCCGCTGGAGATCAAGCCGGCTCCGCCATCGGATAAAGGCATCGACATCTACGCACTCACCCAATGCGCCGATGGCCAATATGTGGAGGCGTACACCGCCGATGGCATCCAGGTGTGGCGCCAGAAAATCAAAGGTAGTGCGGGTTCCGCTTCCGAGCCCAAGGCCGCAGCCGGTGTCCCGCCCGCGCCCGCCGGTCTCAATCCAGTGGTCGCCGAACGGCTGAACCGGAATGCGACTTCCATCTGTGACCTGGTTTCGTTGGGCATGGACCAGCGCAAGATTCACGACCTGCTGGAGCGGCACAAGCTCTCCATCAGCGGAGATTCTCCCCAGAGCCGCGTGTGGCTGGTGGAAGAATCCGGCACACAATGCAAACTCTGGTTCGACGATAAGTCCCTGCTTACCAAGAAGCGCAAGATCCTGACCAGCGAATAGGGTTCGACTCTTCTCCATCACCTTTTTGCCGTGACCACGGCCACTGCGCCTTTCGACTGCCTGGAATACGGTCCGGGGTGTATACCCAATACGACATGAAGGCCGCGAAGTTCCGCAACTGCTACCAAGACACCGAACGTGCCGAGGCCTACTCCAAGCTGGAGTTTGCCCGGACCTACTACCTCGCCTACCGGGACTTGCCTGCAATCTTCCGCGACCACGTGCGGGGCAAAGCCGCGATTGATTTTGGTTGTGGCGCCGGCCGGTCCACCCGCTTCCTGCAGAAGTGCGGATTCGATGCCACCGGTCTCGACATCTCGGAACAAATGCTAGCCATCGCCAGGCGGATCGACCCGGCCGGCGATTACCGTCTTATCCAGGATGGCGATTTTACCCAGTTCAAGCCCGCTGCCTACAGCCTGGTGCTGTGCGCCTTTACCTTCGACAACATCGCCGGTGCGGAGAAGAAAGATTGCGCTGTTCCAAGGACTCGGGAAGCTGCTCGACGACGGGGGACGCATCGTCAACCTCGTCTCCTCGCCGGAGATCTATGTGAACGAATGGGCGTCGTTCTCCACCCGGGATTTTCCGGAGAACCGATTGGCCCGCAGCGGCGATGTGGTGAGAATTATCACCACCGATTACGCGGACCGCAGGCCGGTGGAAGACATCCTCTGCACGGATGAGTCTTATCAGGAGATCTATCGAGAGGCCGGGCTGCAGCCCGTGGCAATGTACAAACCCCTGGCCAGGGGCGATGAACCCTACCAGTGGGTGAGCGAGACTACGGTCGCTCCCTGGGTCATCTACGTGCTGAACAGCGCCAGTCCGGCGACAGGTTCCGCCAACCACTCCCTAGCGAATCACCCCAGTAACTTGCCGGCGAGCCAGTGATCGACACTGAACTTTCCCGGGCCGGAGCAGATCAGCCAGGTAAAGAAGAGCACGTACAAGACTTCCGGAAGGTAGAGGAAATCGTCGAGCCAGTTAAGAGGCGCAAGTCCTTTAGGCATGGTGGAAAGCGCCTGGGTCAGGGTGGCGACAGTCATATCGATCAATAAAGCCACGCAGGCAGGGCTCGAAAGAAACCCCAGGGCCACCAAGGATCCGCAGACGAACTCGACACCCGACACGAAATAAGCCGTCTGGCGGGGAAACGGGACTTTGGCCTTAACGAGCGTATCGTAAACAGGTTTCGTGCCGCCGGCGACAAACAATTTGTTTGCCCCGGAGATGGCGAAGAACAACCCGATCGAAACGCGTACCAGCAAGATGGCATATTGTTCCACATCACTGCGACCCAGCAGCGCAAACTGGACCAACCGTTTCCAATCCATCTCTCTGCCCCCTCCGACGGAGGATGTGCTCTAACCATACCCCGTATCGTGCAAATTCGACTTCTCTGCTAACCGCGGGCCGAGCGGTGTTGTATCGTTCGCGCCGATGGGTTGCGCTAAGCGGAGTTCCGCAAGCGTTTAAATCCATATCCCGTTCGGCCCAGCGTTAACCGTACGTCAGGTCGGTGCTCTGTCCGACTTCGATGATGTAGCCGTCAGGATCGCGGATGTAGCAGCGTATCTCGCCGTACTTGGGGATCGGTTCCGTGATGAACTCGGCTCCTCGACTTTTCCATAATTCATAGCACGCTTGAATATCCGCAACGCGGAAATTCATAAAGCTGTTGATGTGGTTCGGGTCGGGGACGCTGAGCGTTACCGTCGGCTTATCCGGAGTCGGCCCGCCCCCAACGTTCAGAATCATCCAGATATTCGCAAGCAAAAGGTACGCAGGCGCGTTGCCGTCACCCAGGGTCAGAATGCGAGCGCCGAAGACCTTTTCGTAGTAGCGAGCCGATCGCTCGATGTCGGCGACGGTGAGAAATTGCGCGATGCTGATCCCCTCTCGCGGGGGCATCTCATAGCTCTTTTGTTCGATTTGTACGGTGTTCATTGACGTCTCCTCGGGCCAGCCCCCTCCTAAGCGACTCGCCGCTTCTTCGCGTCGAGTGCCGGTAGAAGAAGTTTTAGAAGCGCTTCATCAGAGAACGGGTTCTGACCTGAGATCAGCTCGCGATCTTGAAGAACATAGCTCTTCCAAGGCTCGACCACACTTACGTCCCCTCCCGCCGTTCGCAAGGCGAAGTCCGGGTAGAACAGCACCTTGCCACCAATCTCCAGCGGCTCCCGCTGCTGCTCTTCCGCTGTCGAAAAGATGGTCATCTTATATCCAGAATAGATCCAACCTCGAGCCTTTGCCCGCGCTCCAGCGGCATCGCCCGCCGCCAGCGCGCCGACCACCTCCGTCGAATTCGGAAGAGCCGAGAGTAGTGAAATCGGGCCGTGGCAGAGCACTGCCGTAGGCTTGGATGTTTTATGAAAGTGTCTCATCACGGTGCCGGCGTCGGGATCATCGAGAAGATCGATCATCGGGCCATGGCCGCCGGGGACGAAAACAGCGTCATATTGATCCAGGCCCGATGCGATGACATCCGAGATACGAGTTGGATTCTTGAGCCCAGTCAGGCTGTCGCGGAATTTTAGATAGTCCTGAAGCTTAGCCTCGTCCCCACCGAAGAACTGGGCTGTCGCTGAATTGACATCCAATTGCGGCGTGTTGCCTTTGGGGTTGGCGAAAGTGATTTCGTAGCCCTCCTTCATCAGGGCGCGAACCGGAACCGTCAGCTCGTTGAGGTAGTAGCCAGCGCCGGCATAAACCTTGCCATCTTTCAAGGGCAAGCCGTGACCGCTCGAGACTAGTACCAGGACTTTTCCTTTGGTTGTCATTTTGTTCTCCTCTTTGAAATCGAATCTATTCCCTGGGAAGACGCCATAAAGTTTCTCATCGAGGAAGCAATCTCGTCGGCCGCCGTGTCCAGGGCGAAATGGCCGCCGTCAACAATGTGGACCTCGGCGTTGGGAACATCCTCGCGGTAGCTCTCCGGCTCGCTCGGGTCAAACGATGTTTCGTATTTGCCCCAGATCACGAGCAGCCGCGGTTGCTTCTCGCGCATCCATTCCTGCCATTTCGGATAGGAATCGACGTTGGTTCGGTAGTCGTAGAAAAGATCGCTTTGTATCTCAGCCTGGCCGGGCCGATTCAGAAAGTAAAATTCGTCGGTCCAGAGGTCGGGATCGTGGCGCTCCACGTCGGGATCGTTTCCGACGTGTCGCGCACGCGCGGCCTCGAGCGACAAGAGATTGGTGCGCAATGCGCTCTCATTGGCAGCGCGATCAGCCCAGAACGCCCGGCGCGTTTTCCAATTTGCTCCCAAGCCCCGGTTGTGGGCGACGGCGTCCTGAACGATCAGCGCTTCCACCCGCTCCGGATGCTCCAGTGCCATGCGAAAGCCGACGGGGCCACCGTAGTCCTGCATGTAAAGGGTATAGCGCGAGAGCCCGAGCGCCTCGGTGAAGTGGTTCATGGTCTCAGCCAAATGGTCGAAGGTGTATGCGAATTTCCTCGGGTCCGGCCAGTCACTGTGTCCGAAACCAGGATAATCAGGAGCTATCAGGTGGTAGCGATCGGAAAGCCTTGCGAAAAGGGGTTCGAACATCCGCGATGACGATGGAAGGCCGTGGAGCAGGAGAAGCGTTTCCGCATTTGTCGGCCCAGCCTCCCGATAGAAGATCGACAGGCCGTCAACCTGTATTGTGCGATAAAACGTGGGATTCATCGTGATTGTTTTCCCTTCATCATGCGCGTTGGTATTGCCAACACCTTTGTATGGACTGCAGTACCTTCACGCCTGTCGTTACCGAATTCTGGTGTCTCGAGTTATGTGTCCATCCGTTCGACCCATTGAGCGCGCCATGCGGGAGCCACGAATGGATCCGCAAAGTACTGTGTTTCCCGCGCAACCTTGTCGTCCCGTGAACTCCATGATGCTCACGGTGTAGGACGGCTTGCCGTCATATGTCAGGATGAATTCGGTGACCCAAAGATCACCGCCGCCAATGATTCGCCGGACAGCAAACCGCTTTTTGCTCGGCTGACTAGCGCGTTGGTTCTGTATGTTGCGCCGACCGCGGGTTCGCTCGCCTGACTGCGGGTATTCCAGCACCGCGTCCTCGTGATAGATGCGGTGCTCGGTTTCAAAATCGTTGGCATCGGACGCCGCCCAATGCTGATCCAGTGCCGCACGGATCTCTTGATCTCGCACCCCAGAATACTGCTCCTTCTCTTGTTGATCGGCCATCTTGAGCCCTCAATTCGACAAGAAGTCACATTCCTCGGCTGAAAAGCCAAGCAGCCCTGGCCGCTTGGGGGCCGACTAAGGTGGGAACCCGTCCGCCATCCACTTGGCGAACAGTTCAATCCAAGATTGCTGCCAAGGACCTTCACCTTTTGGGGGTGGGGGCGGCATTACCGGGCCGCCGATTCCGCGGATGCGATCGTAGATGGCGTCAGCGTGCTTCTTGACGTCATCGTAACTTCCAAGGTTGAACGCCTTGCTCATGCCTTGAATGTCTCGTTCCGTAAAGAGCGGGCGAATGTCCATTTGAAAGCTCGTCGTTTTCGTCATTGCGCCTCACAGGTATTCCAGTGCGTCTCTGGTTGCAGTTTTCTCGTCAGGGCCGGGTCAGGAATCTTAGATGCCGGGTGCGCAGCCTGGGTGTTAATTCTTGATTAACAGAACGCAGAGTATAGCGTCCTGAAAGCGGCAAGAGCTGGTTGCGCAGCGAGTCGTAGAGGTGGGCGCCGAGGTGGCTGAACCGTCCGCACCGGCTAAGGAAATTAGATCGCTTTGCTACACAGGACCAGGCAGGGGTGGAATTGGCGCCGAAGCAACTACGCCAGCGCTAGACCTGGGCGACTTCAGCCTGGCCGGCGGTGAGCAGTTCTTCGAAGGCGCGCGCATCCACCGGCCGGGAGAAGAAGTAACCCTGGACATAGTCGCAGTGCAGTTCCTTCAGATACTTCACCTGCTCGGCCGTCTCCGCGCCCT
This sequence comes from uncultured Acidobacteriota bacterium, assembly GCA_963733935.1. Lineage (GTDB taxonomy): Bacteria > Acidobacteriota > Terriglobia > Terriglobales > Acidobacteriaceae > JAHFUA01. The sequence continues at coordinate 62,870 of CAVTEQ010000008.1, read as the reverse complement.
CGGCCACGACTTTCATGCCGAGCTGCTGGCCGAGCATGACGATCACGCGCACGATCTCGCGCTTGTCCTGGTCGTTGTCCATGTCGGAGATGAAGCTGCGGTCGATTTTGAGCGTGTCCAGCGGAAGCCCTTGCAGGCGGCTGAGCGAGGAGTAACCGGTGCCGAAGTCATCGATGCTCAGGCGGATCCCCAGTCCCTTGAGGCGATCGAGCACGTGGGCTGCGTTCTCGGCGTCGGCCATGGCGACCGTCTCCCGGATCTCCAGTTGCAGGTGCTGGGGATTCATGGCGGTCTGCTGCAAGGTCAGGCGGATGCTGTTGACGAGATCTTCCTGCGCCAGCTCTTTGGAGGTGAGGTTGGCAGTCACCATCAAAGGAGTATCGGAAGGACAGCGCTGTTGCCAGACGCGGGCCTGCTGGCAAATCTCGCGCAGCAGCCAGCGGTTCATGGGGACGATCAGCCCGGTTTCTTCGGCGATGTCGATGAACTCAACCGGTCCCACCAGGCCGCGCTCGGGATGCTGCCAGCGAATCAAGGCCTCGAAGCCGGTGATGCGCCCGGTCTCCAGCCGCACGATGGGCTGGTAGTGGACCACGAATTCTCCCCGCGCCATGGCGGCGCGCAGCTCGCGCTCGAGGCGCAGGCGGCCGACAGCGCGGGCGTGCATGTCGGCGTCGAAAACTTCGCAGCGCGCCTTGCCCGCCGCCTTGGCGCGATAGCGGGCGATATCGGCGTCGCGCAGCAGGTCCTCGGGCCGGTCACGGTCGGTGGAACTCAGCACCACGCCGATGCTGGCGGAGGCGAAAACTTCCTGGCCGTTGAAGGCGAAGGGCACGCCGACTGCATCCTGGATGCGATTGGCCACGCGGATGGCGTCGCTGGGATCCTTGATGTCGTCGAGCAGCACGGCGAACTCGTCTCCGCCCAGCCGGGCCAGAGTGTCGTCGCCGTGGGGCATGAGGGCCAGGCGAGATACGGCCTGGTGCCGGCGCAGCGAGGATGCCAGCCGGCCGGCAAGCTCCACGATCACCGCGTCGCCGGTGGCGTAGCCGAAGCTGTCGTTGAACTTTTTGAAGTCATCCACGTCGATGAACAGCACGGCAAACTTGTATTCCGGATGCCGCATGGAGTGGATGAAAGCGCGCTGCAGGCGATCCAGGAACAGGCTGCGGTTGGGCAGGCCAGTGAGCGCATCGTGAAAATTCTGGTGGACCAGCTTGTCCTCGGCGTGTTTGCGGGCGGTGACGTCGCGGTTGACGATCACCATTTTTTCCGCCCTGCCGGCCTTATCCAGGATGGGACTGGCGGAGGACTCCAGAATGCGCCAGCTTCCGTCCTTGTGACGGATGCGATATTCCAGAGTGCGGCCGGTGCCGGTGCGTTTGGCGTGCTCCGCCGCTTCCAGCACGCGATGGCGATCGTCGGGATGGATCTGTTCGAACGACGAGGTCGAGCTCAGCTCTTCGGCGGAGTATCCCAGGACCTTCTGGTACGCCGGGCTGTTGTAAAGCCGGTTCCCTTCCATGTCGACGAGCGCGATCATGTCGCCGGCGTTTTCGCTCACCAGGCGGAAGAGTTCGTCGCGCTCGCTGAGGCGGCGCCGCATGCGTGAAATCTGCAGCTGCTGGTAGAGCGTATAGATGTCGAACAGGAGCACCACGCCCACCAGGCCGCGCGCCGCCAGCCTTAGATTAAGGAAGTAAAAGGAATCTACCTGGGCATGCAGGAACGGCATCAGGAACGAAGCGATGCCGGCTGTCAGTAACAGCGTTACCAGCACCGCCAGCGACCACAGCCACCACTCCCGCTGTTCCACCTGGTGCAGGCGGGCGTGGGCGGCTTCGCCCGGTTTCGTGGCGCTTCGAGGCATGCCCAAGTAGCGTAAAGCCTATGGTAATCATCCCAAACTATCGGAAGTACATGGATGGGCACCCGCAGGACAGGTTACCCCTAGTCAGGAGTCGGTAGTCAGGAGTCAGGTAATCGGGATTCGCCAGGGTGTCCTGGCTCCCGACTCCTGACTCCTGACTACTAGGTAGTGTAATCGGCGTTGATGTGGACGTAGTCGGTGGTCAGGTCGCAGGTGAGGAAGTCGAGCGAAGCCCGCCCCCGGCCAAGCTGCACGCGAATATCGTACTCTGGCTGGGTGAGATAAGCGTGGGCCTGGTGCTCATCGAAGGGCGCGGCCACCCCGCCCCGGCACAACTGCTGATCGCCGCAGAAAATATTGATCCGGCGAGGATCGAGCGAGATGCCGGCGCGGCCGGCGGCAGCCAGGATGCGTCCCCAGTTGGGGTCGGCGCCTGCCCAGGCGGTCTTGACCAGCGGCGAGTGGGCGATGGTGCGCGCGATCTGCATGGCCTCGCGGCGGTTGCGAGCCTGCTCAATGCGCAACCGGACCACGTGCTTCACGCCTTCGCCGTCGCGGATGATTTGCAGAGCGATCTCTTTGCAGACTTCGTTCAGAGCCTGGGTGAATTTGGCGCGAACACCGGGAGTACGCAAAGAAACCGTGCTGGCGCTGCTGGCCAGGAGCAGCACGGTGTCGTTGGTCGAAGTATCGCCATCGACCGAGATGCAGTTGAAGCTATCAGCGCAGGCAGCGCGAAGGAGAGTTTGCAAATCGCGCGAGCTGGCCTCGATGTCGGTGAACAGATACACAAGCATGGTAGCGAGGTTGGGATGGATCATCCCAGCGCCCTTGGCGATCCCCAGCAGCGCGAAGGATCGCGAGCCGATACGCACCCGTCGCGAAACAATCTTCGGGCGCGTATCGGTGGTCATGATGGCGCGGGCAAAGGATTCCGCCGATTCCGCGCCGGTCGCCTTCGCGGAGATCAGATCCGGCAGGGCACGCACAATCTTATCCGCCGGCAGGCGCACTCCAATCACTCCGGTGGAAGACGGAAACACGCTCTCCGCGCGGATCTCCAGCAGGCGAGCGGCCTCGCGGCAGACGCGCTCGCAATCCTGGCGTCCGGCAGCTCCGGTGGCGCAATTGGCGTTTCCGGCGTTGACGATGAGGAACGAAACGCGCCCGCGGCTGCGCTTAAGGTGCCGGCGATCCACCCCCAGCGGAGCCGCGACCACGCGGTTGGTGGTGAACATCGCCGCGGCGCTAGCGCCCGCGGGAATGTGGGCGCAGGCGAGATCTGGGCGTCCGCTGGCCTTGAGGCCGGCCACAACGGCGGAAAACAGGAATCCTGCAGGCATTTCGATCGGAGCAGCAGGCGTGCTCATGCCTCGAATTTCACCAGCCCGCGTCCGATGTGGTGCTGGTGGAGGAAGGCATATTTGGGCAGCTCGCCGCGGACCATGGCGACCTCGTCGCAGCAGTGCAGCCTAGGACAGGCCAGGCAGTCCTTGTAGATTTTGTCGGGAAGGTCTTCGCGGTTGGCCATCTCGAACCCCAATCGCGCAAAGAATTCCGGGATGCGCGTAAACAGGCACACGCCGGTCACCTGCTGTCGCTCAGCCTCGTGCAGCAGCGCTTTCACCACCCGGCGCCCCGCGCCCTTGCCTTTGGCGTCGGGATGGACGGCGATGGAGCGCACCTCTGCCAGATGCAGGCCGTAGAGATGGAGAGCGCCGCAAGCGATCACACGATCCTGATCTTCGACCACGACAAAATCGCGGATGTTCTCGCACACTTCCGCGAGAGTGCGCGGCAGCAAGGTGCCATCGCCGGAATAAGTGGCGATCAACTCCTGGATGGCGTCGGCATCGGGGAGAATGGCGTTACGCGTGCGCATGCAGCTCCCCCCGGAACGCAGCCAGCCGCTCGCGCGCCGCGCCCAGCGCCTGCCGCACCCGTGCCGGTGCCGTTCCGCCTTCGACGTCGTGGCATCCGAGCACCGCGTCCAGCGTGAGATGAGAATAGAAATCCCGCTCGGCTTCAGGTGCAAACTGGCGCAAGTCGTCGAGCGGAATCTCTTCCAGTTCGCAATGGTGTTCCATGCACCACTGCACCGCGTGGCCGATCTGCTCGTGAGCGTGGCGGAACGGCACACCGCGAGCCACGAGGTAGTGCGCCGCCGCCATGGCATTCATGAATCCCGAACTGGCCGCGGCGTGCATGCGATCGTAGTCGAACTCGACCGCGGACATGAAGCCCGCGGCGATGGAGACAACGGCCTGCATGGTCTCCGCCGCGGAGAACAACGGTTCCTGCGTCTCCTGCAAGTCCTTGTTGTACGCGAGTGGCAGGCCTTTTACGGTGGTTGCGAGCGCGGTGGCATCGCCGATCACGCGGGCTGCCTTGCCGCGGATGAGCTCCAGCGCGTCCAGATTCTGCTTCTGCGGCATGGCGCTCGAGCCGGTGGAAAACGCCTGCGGCGGGCGCACGAATCCGAATTCGCGAGTTGCGAACAGAATCATCTCTTCCGCGAACCGGCTCAAATGGATCGCTAACACTGACAGCGCCTGGACGAATTCGATAGCGAAGTCGCGGTCGCTGGTGGCATCGAGGCTGTTGGCTGTGGGCTGGTCGAAGCCCAGTTCAGCGGCCATGGTCGAGCGATCCAGCGGCAACGTGGCCCCAGCGACCGCGCCCGAGCCCAGCGGACACTGGTTCAGCCGCTTGCGGCAGTCGGCCAGACGGCCAGAGTCGCGGAAGAGCATCTCTGCATACGCCAGCAGCCAGTGCGCCGCCAGCACCGGCTCGGCCGGCTGCAGGTGCGTGTACGACGGCATGGCGGCAACGCCGGATTTTTCCGCGCGCGCGATTAGCGCCTCCAGCAGCTCACCCAACCCGCGCTGCAAATTGTCAATCGATCGGCGCGCGTAGAGCCGCAGGTCGGTCGCGATCTGCTCGTTGCGGCTGCGCCCGCTGTGCAGCTTGTATCCAACTTCGCCGATCAGAGCGACCAGCTGTTTCTCGACAAAATGATGAATGTCCTCGGCTTCCTCGTCCTGAAGGAACTCCGGATTCACGGCTTGCCGCGCGATCTGGTCAAGGCCGCGGAGGATGGAACTCAGTTCTGCCTGCGAAAGCACTCCCACGCCAGCAAGAGCACGCGCGTGGGCGCGGCTTGCTGCCAGCTCTTCCTCGATCAGGCGCTTGTCGAAGGGGAACGACCGCTGCCAGCGCTCGAACTGGGGATCGAGCGGGCGCCGGAACCTGCCGGCCCACATCTTCACTTCGCAACCTCCCCAGAAAACTCAATCCTGGCCTGCTGGGATGGCTCAGTACGAGCGCGTGCGCGAGAACGCGCCGGCAATCCCAGAATGCGGATAAATCCAGCAGCGTCCTTCTGGTCGTAGCTCTCGTCCATGGTGAAGCCAGCCAAGTCGGTCTGGTAGAGCGAGTATTCGGACTGCCGGCCGGTGATGGCGATGTTCCCCTTGTAGAGACTAAGGCTCACGCTGCCGGTGATCTCCGTCTGGGTCTGGCTGACGAAGGCGTCCAGCGCCTCGCGCAGCGGCGTGAACCACAGCCCGTAGTACACCATCTCGGCGTACTTGAGCGCGACCTGCTGCTTGAAGTGCGCGACTTCGCGGTCGAGGCAGAGCGCTTCCAGCTCGCGGTGCGCCGCGACCAGCAAGGTGCCGCCGGGCGTTTCGTAACAACCGCGCGACTTGATTCCCACGAAACGGTTTTCCACCAGGTCCACGCGGCCGATGGCATTGCGCGCGCCGATTTCATTCAGCAGCTCGACCAGCGACACCGGGTCAAGCCGCATGCCGTTCACCGACACTGGCGTTCCCTGCTCGAAGCCGATGGTGACTTCTTCTTCCTTGTCGGGCGCCTGCTGCGGCGAGCGCGTCATCATCCAGGTACTCGCGAGCGGAGGATTGTTGGGGTCTTCGAGTTCGCCGCCTTCATGGCTCAGGTGCCACAGGTTGCGATCGCGGCTATGAATCTTGGCGCGGCTGGCGGCGACGGGGATGCCGCGCTGCTCGGCATAGTCGAGGCAATCCTCGCGCGACTTCAGCTCCCACTCCCGCCACGGCGCGATCACCTTGAGCTCGGGCGCCAGCGCCTGGTACGCCAACTCGAAGCGCACCTGGTCGTTGCCCTTGCCGGTGCAGCCGTGGGCGACAGCAGTAGCGCCGAGACGGCTGTGCGGTCTCTGCCTGATGTTTGGCCAGCACCGGCCGCGCCAGCGACGTTCCCAGCAGGTACTTGTGTTCGTAGACAGCGCCAGCCCGCAGCGCGGGAAAGACGTATCCGGTGAGGAACTCCTCGCGCAGATCTTCGACCACCACGTTCGAGGCGCCGGTCTTGTACGCCTTTTCGACGACAGCTTCGAGGTCGTCGCCCTGGCCGACATCGCCGACGAACGCGATCACGTCGCAGGCGTAGTTCTCCTTCAGCCAGGGAATGATGATGGACGTGTCGAGGCCCCCGGAATAGGCGAGCACAACTTTTTCAGGCATGCGCGCTCCTTGCCGAGAAGCGGCGGGCAGCGCCGCCCAGCAGCAACAGCAAAATCGCTTTCTGGACGTGCAGCCGGTTCTCCGCCTGGTCGAAGGCGATCGACTGCGGCGAATCCATGACCTCGGCGGTCACTTCTTCCCCGCGATGCGCCGGCAAGCAGTGCATGAACCGCGCCTGGGGAGCGGCCAGCGACATGAGCGACTCATTTACCTGGAACGGTGCGAAGATCACGCGGCGCTCGGCGGCTTCATGCTCCTGGCCCATGCTGGCCCACACGTCGGTATAGACGACATCCGCGCCCGCGACGGCCGCAGCCGGATCGTTGGTGAGCTCGATAATCGCCCCGGTACGCGCCGCGATAACCAGCGCGCGGCCCACGATCTCGGGCCGGGGCTCGTATCCCGCGGGGCTGGCAACAGTGATGCGGCTGCCGAGAGAGGCGGCAGTCAGCAGCAGCGAGTGCGCCATGTTGTTGCCATCGCCAACGTAAGCCATACGCAGCGCACGCAGGTCGCCGAAGCTTTCTTTCAAGGTGAAGAAGTCGGCCAGCGCCTGGCAGGGATGTTCCATATCGCTCAGCGCATTGATGACTGGGATCAGTGCGTGCTCGGCCATAGCGGTCACCGTCGAATGCTCGAAAGTGCGCAGCACGATTACGTCCACCCAGCGCTCGAGGTTGTGGGCGATATCACTCAGCGGTTCGCGCGCCCCAAGCGGCGCCGCGGTCTGGTCGACAAAAATCGACGTCCCCCCGAGCCCGGCCATTCCGGCCTCGAAGGTCAAGCGGGTACGCAGCGACGGCTTCTCGAAAAACAGCGCCATCTGCTTGCCGCTCAGGGCGGTGCGAAAGTCCGCCGGACGCGCCTTCACCATGCCGGCAAGTTCGAGGATGGTAGCGACCTCGGAGGGTTCGAGGTCGGCGATGGACACCAGGTCGCGATTTTCCAGCGCCTTGATATCCAGGGTAACGAACGCGGGAACGGAAGCCGCCCGCCGCGTGATGGTGGCAGTGCTCACTGTCTGCTCCTTCCAACTAGTGATGGCACAGAGGCCCGGGCCGATTTCTCCACCGAACTCAATACCCTATCCAGCGCAGCGATGGCGTGGTCCACGTGCTTGCGCTGGATGATGAGCGGCGGCAGGAAACGCAGCACGGTGTCGTGCGTACGATTAAGAATGATGCGGCGCTTCAGCATGCCGAGGTGGACGGCTTTCGCCAGGTCGGCCGATTCGAGCTCCGCCGCCAGCATCAGCCCGCAGCCGCGCACTTCCAGGATCGAGTTGTGGCGCTCCTGGAGTTCGAGAAGCTGCTGGCGAAAATATTCCCCGACCTTGCTCACGTGGTCGAGCAGGCCTTCGCGCTCGATGGCGTCAATGACTGCGATGGCCACCGCACAGGTCAGCGGACCGCCGCCGAACGTAGTGCCGTGCATGCCCGGCTTGATGGCGCGGGCAACCGCGTCCGTGACCAGCAGAGCTCCGAGCGGTAATCCGGCAGCCAGCGGCTTGGCAATGGTAAGCATGTCCGGCCGAACGCCATGATGCTGGCAGGCGAACCAGCGTCCGCTGCGGCCCAGGCCGCACTGGATTTCATCGATGATAAGCAGCGCACCGTAGCGCGTCGCCAGGTCGCGCGCCGCCTGCAGAAACTCGCGCGTGATCAGCTTGATGCCGCCTTCGCCCTGGATGGTCTCAATCCCAACCGCGCAAACCGTGGGATCGAACTTGCGCTCCAGATCGCGCACGTCGTTGGCGCGCACGAAGCGCACACCCGGAACGAGCGGCTCGAAGGGTTCGCGGTACTTCGGCGTCGCGGTCGTCGAAAGAGATCCAAAGGTGCGGCCGTGGAAGGAGTTCTCCAGCGCCAGAATGCGCCACGGCGGCTGCGCGCCATTTTTGTTGCTGCCCTTGGCATAAGCGCGGGCAAACTTCAGCGCCGCCTCCCATGCCTCGGTGCCGCTGTTGCAAAAGAACGCGCGGTCCAGGCCGGAGATGCGCGTTAGCCGCTTCGCCAGCTCCGCCTGATAGTCGTGATAGAAGAGGTTGGACACATGGATCAGCTTGTCCGCCTGCTGAACCAGCGCCTTGCGGATCGCGGGATGTCCGTAGCCGAGCGCGTTCACCCCGATGCCAGCCAGCAGGTCGAGGTAGGCGCGTCCGGCATCGTCGTACACATAGACACCGCGGCCTTTGCGCAGCAGGACCTTGTAGCGGTCGTAGGTGGGAACCAGCAACGCAGCTTCGGCGCGCATCACGGAGGCCAGGCTCATGCCAGCATCACCTCCGTGCCCAGATCCACGCGAGCTGCGCACAGTTCGGGCAGGACCTCGGAATGCGCGGCCGGCAGAATGCGCACCCGCCCCACGCCCGAGCGCAGTGCGTGCTGGCAGGCCTCGAGCTTGGGCAGCATGCCGCCGCCTATGACCGACTCACGCTCCAGTTGCAGCACGGTTTTCAGGTCGAGCCAGCGAATCACAGCGCCGTCGGCGTCTTTGACTCCGGCAACGTCGGTCAGAAAAACCAGGGCGTCGGCGCGGCAGCCCACAGCGCAGGCAGCGGCCATCTCGTCGGCGTTGACGTTGTAGTACTCACCGTCGGTTCCGAGTGCGAGGCTGGAGATCACGGGGATGCCGCCGTTCTGCCAGATGGCTTCGATCCAGCGGGCATCGACCGAGCAGATCTCGCCTACGAAGCCCAGGTCAGTCCCGTTGGAGCGCTTCTTGCGCGCGCGGAACGAGCCGCCATCGCCGCCGCAGAGTCCGACGGCGGTCTGGCCGAGACAGTTCAGCGCCGCGACCAGCGTCTTGTTGATGCGCCCGGCCAGCACCATCAGCGCTACATCACGGGTTTCGGCATCCGTGATCCGCAGCCCGTTGACGAACTCGCTGGTCCTGCCCATCTGCTTCAGGACGCGGGTCAGCGCCGCTCCGCCGCCGTGCACCACTACCAGCTTGTGGCCTGCGCGTGCCATTTCCGTCACCGACTGGGCACATTTGCGGAGAACCTGCTTGTCATCCAGCGCCGCGCCGCCGATTTTGACCACGATTCTCACTGCAGCCCCTCGCTTTCGTTCCAGCCGTACATCAGGTTCATGTTCTGCACCGCCTGTCCGGCCGCGCCCTTCACCAGGTTGTCGAGGCAGGAGACAATCACCAGCCGCTCGCCCTCCGGGCTGAGGCAGAAGCCGACATCGCAGAAATTGGTATGCGCGCAGAACTGAATCTGCGGCAGTTTGCCCGCGGGATACACCCGCACCCAGGGCGCCCCGGCGTAGAAGCCGCGGAAACAGCTCTCCACCTCGGCCGCCAGCATCGGCTGGCGCAGGCGCAGATAGATGGTCGAGAGAATGCCGCGCGGGATGGGCAGCAAGTGCGGCGTGAAGATCAGATCACGCGCATCGAGTTCAAGCTGCTCCAGAATCTCGCCGGTGTGGCGATGCTCGAAGACCGAGTAGGCGGAGAGATTGTCCGCCACTTCGACGAAATGGGTTTTCTGCGTGGGCTGGCGGCCCGCGCCGGACACGCCGGACTTCGAGTCGCAAATGATCCCGTGCTCGCGATCGACCACTCCGGCGCGCACCAGTGGCGCCAGCGCCAGGATGATCGAGGTCGCGTAGCAGCCGGGGTTGGCGACCAGTTGCGCGGCACTCAACTGCTCGCGATGCAGCTCCGGCAGACCGTACACGGCAGTTTCCGTCAGCGTGGTTACAGACTGCGGCTCGGCGTCGGAGAAGCCGTAAACGGCGCGATGTTCTGCCTGGCGCAGCCGCCAGGCGCCGCTCAGGTCGATAACCCGCAGCCCGCGCCGCACCGCCTCCGGAATCCACTCGCGCGAAACCTCGTGCGGCGTCGACATGAACAGAAGATCGACGCCCTCGAGCTTCGACCAGGAAAAGGGCTCCAGCGGATAGCTGCCATTTCCGGAGATGTGCGGATAGAGATCGGCCAGGTTGGCAGGACCATCTTCCTTCTCGCGACGCAGCAACAGAGGCTTCCCCAAACGCGGATGGTGGGTGAGCAGCCGCGTCAGCTCGAAGCCGGCATAGCCGGTGGAACCGACCACAGCGGTCTTGATCGCCGCGCTCATGACAGCAACTCCTGTACGCGCGTGGTCAGCTTGCGAGCGGCTCGGCGGTCAGGACAGATCACCAGGATGGTGTCGTCGCCAGCCACCGTGCCCACGATCTCCGGCCACTCCTCGGCATCGATGCCCGCCGCCACCGGCTGTGCGCTGCCCGGCGTGGTCTTGAGCACCAGCAGGTTCTGCGCTCCGCGGATCTGGACAACGAATTCGCGCAGCAGGCGCGCAATGCGGGGCGCACCCGCTTCCGGAGCGCTCTCGCCCGGAGGCGCCATGTAGCCCTCGGGGGTCTTGACCAGGCCGAGTTCGTGGATGTCACGCGAGAGCGTGGCTTGGGTGACCTTGAATCCCACGCGGGAAAGCCGCAGGCGCAAATCATCCTGGCTGGCCAGGGGTTCTTCCTGCACCAGATCGAGGATGCGGTTTTGGCGCGCCAGCTTGGTCATCGGCGGTGGTGAATATTTATGCACGCAAGTGTATGAACACTGAATATTTATACATGTCGCTGTATAAATATGCACCCCGGACAGCTGTCCTGTCAATGAGTTAGGGCAATTTTTTTGGGCTGCTCCGCGGGCAACGCTTTGCCCAACTCACGCTACAATGAGCGGGTGGACATCTACGAGGAGATCGTCGAGTTGCGCCGCGAGGGGCGCCGAGGGGCCCTGGCCACCATCGTCAATGTGCGAGGGTCAATTCCCTCCTTCGAGACGGCCAAGATGCTGGTGCGCGACGACGGCTCCATCACCGGCACGATCGGCGGCGGCTGCGTCGAGGCGGAAGTCTGGCAAGCCGCCCGCGAGGTGATGGAATCGGAAAAACCACGCACCCTGACCTTCAACCTGAACAACAATCCAAAGTACGATTCTGGCTTGGTTTGTGGCGGCACCCTTGAAGTGTTTGTTGAACCCGTGCTCCCGGTCTCGAACCTCTATCTGTTCGGCGCCGGGCACGTGGCGCAGAGCTTATATAAGGTGGCGCGGCTGGCGGGTTTCGATGTCACCGTTATCGACGACCGCGAGAGCTACGCCAACCGCGAGCGCTTTCCCGGACGCCCGCGACATCTACGCCGACGACTTCGATAAAGCCATGGCGCAACTGGCGCCGCCGGAGTCGTCCTTCATCGTGATCGTCACCCGCGGCCATCGCGACGACATGCGCGTGCTGCGCTGGGCCCTCGAGCAGCCGGCGCGCTATCTGGGTATGATCGGCTCTCGCCGCAAAGTCATCGCCATTTATAAGGAGCTGGAGAAGGAAGGCGTGGCTGCCGAGAAGTTCGAGCGCGTGCATGCGCCGGTCGGGCTCGATATCGGCGCCATCACGCCGGAAGAGATTGCCGTGGCCATCACCGCCGAGATGATCGCGGTGAAGCGGCATGCGGAGGCGGGAGTGCGGTCGATGCGCTACGCGGGAAAGACAGAGGCGGAGAATTTGTAATTTCAAATTTGTAATTTGTAATTTGTAAAGTGTGTGGGCCTGACGACAGTCCTCGCCTCACGACGCTCTTCGCAACTTTACAAATTACCAATTACAAATTACCAATTGACCTATGGCTCGCTCTCCCAGCTTCTGTGGCGTGATCCTGGCAGCCGGCGAATCGTCCCGCATGGGACGCGACAAGGCGCTGCTTCCCTGGCCTCCCGGCGTGGCCGGCCGCTCGACCTTCCTCTCCGCCACCATTGAGCTGCTGCAGGCGCCGAGCGACATGGTGATCGTGGTCGCGGGCAAGAACGCGGAATCGCTGCAGACCATCGTGGATGCCGCCGCCGGATACCTGGTCGTGAACCGCCATCCGGAGCGCGGACAGTTCAGCTCGCTTCAGGTCGGGGTGCAGGAAGTGCTGAACCACGGACGCGACGCCGCCATCGTCGCCCTGGTGGATCGCCCTCCGGCGCAGCCGCGCACGCTCGCCCTTCTCGGCGAGGCTTTCAGCCAAGCCTATGAGAGCGGCAAATGGGCTGCGATTCCTGAGCACGGCGGTCGTCACGGACATCCCATCCTCATCGGCCGGGAGATGATTGAAGCCTTCCTGCGCGCACCCGTCGAATCCACGGCGCGCGACGTCGAACACTCGCTGCAGCCGCACGTTCTCTACGTTCCCGTCGACGACCCCAACGTGGTCGCCAACATCAACACCCCGGAAGACTATGAGCGTCTGGTGCAGGCGCGGGTGCAGACGCCTTGAGCTCTGGTGCCTCCAAGCCTTCCGGCTCCCAGTTCGTCCAGTCAGTGCTCGATCTCAAGCCGCGCATCGCTGTCTTTGACTGCGACGGCACGCTGTGGGCAGGCGACGCGGGCGAGGCATTTTTCTATTGGGCGATGGAGCACGGCCTGATACCCAAAGACGTTGCCGCCGCGGCCGTTCACCGCTATCGCGACTACAAGGCCGGCAAAGTGGACGAGGAAACCATGTGCGGCGAGATGGTCACCTTCCACGCGGGGTTGTCGGTTGAGGAGTTGGAACGCGGCGCCGAGGAGTTCTTCCGCGAGAAGATCGCCATGCACATCTTCCCGCCGATGCAGGAGCTGGCCTTGCAGCTCCCCGAGAGCGGCTGCGAGATGTGGGCCGTCTCGTCGACCAACGAGTGGGTGGTGCGCGCCGGTGCGCGCCGCTTCGGGATTCCGCCGGAGCGCGTGCTCGCCGCCTGCGCCGCTATCGAAGGCGGCTGCTGTTCGCCGCGCCTGTTGATGCGTGCCCACCGACGAAGGCAAGGCGGTTGCCCTGCGCGAGCACTTCCCCGACGGCGCGATTGACGTGGCCTTCGGCAATACCGTCCACGATGTGGCCATGCTGTCGCTGGCCCGAGCACGCATTCGCGATTTCCCCCGATGCCGGCCTCGAGGTTATTGCCCGCGAGCGCGGATGGAGAGTTTACGAGCCTGATTGAGAGTCGCGCAGCGACGACTGAGATTAGCCCGGCACGAAGTGCCGGGTAAGGTGGTTAAGGTTGAGCGAGTCCCGTAGGGACGACTGAGAACGTCGCGCAGCGTTTACCACGTGCCGCCCCTGAAGGGGCTTTGTTTTTATGCCAGCCTACCCGGCACTGCGCGGCCGCTACGCGGCACGCTTGTGCCGGGCTAATTTCATCGCGTCCGCTGCGGCGGACGCGTTTGCCTCGCGATGCTCGTTGCCAAATTCAGGAAATGCTACGCTGACTGCTTCACCGCCACCGCCACGCCGTCGCGCAGCGGGACAATCACCGGGAACAATTCGCGCGAGCTGTACAGCATGCGGTTGAACTCCTGGATGGCGCGGGTCGAGGCATCTTCCGGCTCCTTCTCGATCACGCGCCCGCTCCATAGCACGTTATCGGTAACGAACAGCCCGCCGGGTTTCAGCCGCGGGACGGCCAGGCGGAAGACGCGCGGGTAGTCTTCTTTGTCGACATCGTTGAAGATGATGTCGAGCGACTCCGGCTTGTACTCCGAGAGAATCTCGAGCGCGTCGCCAACGCGAACCTGCACGCGCTCGGCCACGCCTGCGCGCTGGAGATTCTGCCGCGCCTGCTCGGCGTTTTTGGGATCGCCGTCCGTGTAGATGACGCGCCCTTCCCTGCCCAGGCCACGCGCCCACCAGATGGTCGAATAACCGATGGCTGATCCCATCTCGAACACCGTGCGGGCGCCCGAGATGCGGGCCAGCAACTGGAAGAGCCTTCCCACCGCCGGCCCGACGATGGGGATCTTGCGGCGCTCGGCCTCGGCTTCCATCTCGGCGAGAACCTCGTCGCGTGGGGGAAGCAAATCATAGATGTACTGCTCAATGGGCTCCTGGATCATGCTCGACATCATCCAGTGAGCGCGCTGCGGCGGCTTGGGTGCGGGCTTGGGCATGGTTGAATGCTCAGGAAATTGTCTGCCCCGGCTTCATCTCCACCACCTCGACGTCCGTCACCAGCTTCTTCAGTTCGGCGGGGGTGCCGGTCAGAATAGGAAATGTGCCGTAATGCATGGGGATAACTGTCTTAGGTTTGAGCAGGCGGCAGGCGTAAGCGGCCTCGCGCGGCGACATGGTGTAGTAATCGCCGATGGGCAGCATCGCGATCTCGGGCGCGTAGAGTTCGCGGATGATCTGCATGTCGCCGAAGACGTTGGTGTCGCCCGCGTGGTAGATCTTCACTCCATTCTCAAACTCCATGACGTAGCCGCAGGGTTCGCCGCCGTAGACCATCTCGTCGCCGTCCTCAATGCCGCTGGAGTGCTGGGCGTGCACCATGGTCACGCGCAGGTCGCCGACCTTCTGCGTTCCTCCTTTATTCATGCCGGCAGCCTGTTTGACGCCTTTCTTCTCCAACCAGGTGCAGAGCTCGACCATCCCTACCACCGTGGGATTGTGTTCCTTGGCAATGGCTACGGCATCGCCGATGTGATCGGAGTGGCCGTGGGTGCACAGCATCACGTCCACTTTTTTCACTTTCTTTTCCGATTCGGGACACCTGGGATTTCCCGTCACCCAGGGATCGATCAGTACCGTCTTGCCGCCCGGGGTCTCGATGCGAAAAGTGGCGTGCCCCAGCCAAGTCAGCTTGATTCCTTTCAAGTTCATGATTCCACCTTGCCGATGAAGCCAACAGATTCTAGTCGCGAGGTTGGCTGCGCGCAATTCGCGTCCGGATCGGGAATCGGCAGCCAACACCCGGCTGCTATCATGGAGAAAGATGAGTTCCGTCTCCAAATCGGTGCCGGCGGCGTCGAGCGCGAAGCGCGACTCCCCTTCGTTCGACCCCTTTCTTCTGCTGGAGGTCGCGGACGTCGTGAATGCGACGCTCGACCTCGACGAACTGCTGCAGCGCGTCGCCCAGCTAGTGGAGAAGATGATTCACTTCGACATCTTCGCCATCCTGCTGCGTGAGCCCAAGAGCGACGAGCTGCGCATTCGCTTCTCCGTCGGCCATCCGCAGGAAGCGGCGCAGAAGTTTCGCGGGCGCGTAGGTGAGGGCATCACCGGCCTGGCAGCGCAGCGCGGCGAAGCCGTGCTGGTGAACGACGTCGCCACCGAACCGCACTACATCGGCAGTGTGTCAGAAGTGCGCTCCGAGCTGGCGGTACCGCTGATCGTGAAGAACCGCGTCATCGGCGTGCTCGACATCCAGGCGCCCGAACCCGGCTACTTCTCGCCGGAACATTCGCGCCTGCTGACGCTGATCGCCTCGCGGATCGCCATCGCCATCGAGAATGCGCGGCTTTATACCCGCACCTCGCAGCAGGCCAAGCTGCTAACGGTGCTCAACGAGATCAGCCGTGAGCTCACGGCGATCCTCGATCTGGATGTACTGTTCAAGCGCATCGGCGAGCTGCTGAACCGGGTCATCGACTATCACATGTTCAGCATTCTGCTGCTGGATGGCAGCGGCGAGCGTCTGCAGCACCGTTTTTCGCTGCGCTTCAACGAGAAGGTGCAGATCAAGAGCGAAATCGAGCTGGGCAAAGGGCTGGTGGGCTATGCCGCCCAACACGCCCTGCCGGTGCTGGCGCCCGACGTTTCGAAAGACCCGCGCTACATCGAACTCAACCCGGAGACGCGTTCCGAGCTGGTGGTGCCGCTTGTCTACAAAGACAGCGTGATCGGCGTGCTTGACCTGGAGCACACCCGGCGAGGGTATTTTCGCGAAGCCCACATGCGCACCCTCAGCACGCTGGCGGCGCAGATCGCCATCGCCATTGAGAATGCGCGGCTCTACGATCGCCTGGCCCGCCAGGAGCGCCGCATGGAGCGCGAGCTGGAGATGGCTCGCCAGGTGCAGCGCAGCCTGCTGCCGCCGTCGCCTCCGGAGCTGGAGCATGCGGAAATTGCCGCCCACTTCAATCCCGCGCGTACCATCGGCGGCGACCTTTACGATTTTCTGGAGTACTCCCTGGGGCGGCAGGGGATTGCGCTCGGCGACGTGAGCGGCAAGGGCGCGCCGGCGGCGCTGTATGCGGCGCTCGCCAGCGGCATCATGCGCTCGACCGCGGGGGCGGAGCCGTCCGCGGCGGAGATGCTGGCGGCCATCAATGCCTCGCTCAACGAGCGCCGCCTGGAGTCACACTTTCTTACTCTGCTGTATGCCATCTGGGACGACGACCATCGCGTCATGCATATCGCCAACTCCGGCGTTCCCCTGCCGATTCATTGCCGCGATGGCAACGCGCAGGCACTGGACGCCACGGGCCTTCCTCTCGGCCTGTTCGAAGACGCCGAGTATGACGAGATGTCGGTTCAGGCCGCAGCGGGGGACGTGTTCGTCTTTTACAGCGACGGCATCACCGACGCCCGCAGTCGCACCGGCCAATCCTTCGGCGATGAGCGCGTCGCCCAGCTCATGTCCACGCACTGCGGCCAGTCCGCCGCGGAGATCGTCAGGGCGATCTTTGATGCCGTGGCCGAGCACTCCCAAGGGGTGGCAGCCTTCGACGATGAGACCGTAATGGTGCTGAAGGTGAAGTGAAGCCGCCGTACGGGGGCCGGGCTGCCTTGGAAAAGCGCCCGCACTGGAGTATAAAAATAAGTTGCGGTTGCCTGGGCGATTGCTTATAGACGCCCGCACCAAGATCCCCAGGCCGCGGAGAGAATTATGTCCACCACCACGGCTATGCCCCCCAAAGGGCTGGAAGGCGTAGTCGCTGCCAACTCCAGCATCTGCTATATCGACGGCGACCGCGGTGTGCTCGCCTATCGCGGCATCGACATCCACGAGTTAGCCGACAACTCCAGCTTCGAGGAAGTCTGCTACCTGCTCTGGTACGGCAAGCTGCCCACGCGGCCGGAGCTGCAAGAGTTGCGCACGCTGCTGTGGCGGGAACGCAAGCTGGACGCGGGCATCATCAGCTACTTGCGGCAGGCGCCCAAGCACGCGCTGCCCATGGACGTGCTGCGCACCACCATCTCCGCCCTTTCCTACTTCGATCCGGAAGAGCGGGTCAATACCCGCGAAGCCAATCTGCGCAAAACCGTCCGCCTGACCTCACAACTGGCCATGATCGTGGCCTATTATGACCGCATCCGCAAGGGACTGCAGTTGGTCGAGCCGGACCGCTATCTCTCCCACTCCGCCAACTTCCTGCTCATGCTCAAGGGTGAGCCGCCTTCAAAGACTGCCGAACGCGCCTTGGATATTGCGCTCATCCTGCATGCTGACCACGAGCTGAACGCTTCCACCTTCGCCGCGCGCGTCACCGCGGCCACGCTCTCCGATATGCATTCGTCGATTACCTCTGGCCTCGGGGCGTTGAAGGGCCCGCTGCACGGCGGAGCCAACGAAGAAGTGTTCAAGATTCTGGAAGCCATCGATCGCTCGGGTGCTGACCCAGTCGAGTACGTGCAGGGCATGCTGGCGCAGAAGAAAAAAGTCCCTGGCTTCGGCCACCGCGTGTATCACACGGAAGACCCGCGCGCCACGCACCTGCGGAAGATGTCCCAGGAACTGGGTGAATCGGCGGGCGAGCCCAAGTGGTTCCAGTTCTCCCACAAGATCGAGGAGTTCATCAAGGCGGACAAGAAGCTCAACGCTAACGTGGATTTCTATTCGGCTTCTACCTACCACACCTTGGGAATTGATATCGATCTATTCACCCCGGTGTTCGCCGTATCGCGCATCAGCGGCTGGACGGCGCACGTGCTGGAGCAGCTCGACGACAATCGCCTCATCCGTCCGCGCGCCGAGTACGTTGGTCCGGCGTATCCGGCACCCTATATTCCCATCGACCGGCGGACGTAAGCAGTAGGCTGGTTCCACCTATCCGGCGCTGAGCGTCGCAGCCCTTCAGCCGGCCACCGTTTCCATCTCTGCCTGCTCCTGCGGCAGGAATACTTGGAACACGGTTCCGCTGCGACCGCGACCGAAGCGGCTGCGGACGCGGATCCGGCCGCCATGCTTGTCCACAATGCTATGGCTTACCCAGAGGCCGAGCCCGGTGCCGCGTTCACCCTTGGTAGTAAAAAACGGCTCGAACACACGGCGGAGTTGGTCCGGCGGGATGCCGACGCCGTTATCCGCCACGATCACACGAACTCCCGGGCGCTGGGGTGAGCCGCCGGAAATACGCACGCGCAGGCGGCCGCCTTGCGGCAGGGCCTCGATGGCATTGGTCACCAGGTTGGAGAAGAGTTGCCGTAGTTCTCCGGGATGGCCAGTTACGGCGGCATGGTCGCGGTATTGCTTTTCCAGCGCAATGCTCTTCGCACGGAGTTGCGGCCCGTGCAATGCGAAGACGTTCTCCAGCACGTCGGCAACTCGCACCGGGATGGCGGCCGCGGGTTCACGATAGAACCCCAGAGTCTGGCGTACGACGTGGGCCACGCGCGTGAGCTCGGCCTGCGCCAGGTCGGCATATTCGCGGACCTGGGGAACGGTGGCGCTGTGTGTCTGAATGAGGTACACCAGATTGGTGACCGAGGCCAGGGGGTTGTTGATCTCATGCGCGACCGAGGCGGCCAGGCGACCGGCAACCGCCAGCTTCTCCGCCTGCTGCAAGGCGGCTTCGGACTGCTTGCGAGCGCTGACGTCCATGTTCACGCCGATCATGGTCTGCGGCAGGCCGGCCTGGTCGGAATAGACGCGGCCCTTGGCGATCAGCCAGCGCACGGCGCCATCCGGCCACACCAGGCGGAACTCGGTATCGTACCCGGCGCGCTCAGCAACGGCCTTATCGAGCGCCTGCTGCACGCGGCTGCGGTCGTCCTCGTGTACCGCGGCCAGCAGGCGGCCCATGCTGGACAACTGCTGCGGATTGCGGCCAAAAATGGCCTCCGCCTCGCCCGCCCATTTAAGCTCGCCGCTGCGGAGATTCAATTCCCAGGTGGCGATGCCGGCCGCGGCCCGCGCCGCCAAGCCGGTGCTCATCTTCTCCAGCTCGAGTAAGCGAATATTGGCGGCTTCAAGGTCCTGCTTGCGCTGGCGCGCCACGCGTGCCGCGGTCAGCAGGTCCAGAGTTTTCGGCACCAGCCCCGGCAGCAGCACGGCGGTGGTCACCGACGCCAGCGCGGTCACCACCTTTACGTCTCCGGAAAGCCAGTAGAACGGCTTCCATACGGTAAGAACTTCCATGAAGTGGGTGCCGCCGCAGGCGACAATGAACAATCCGAAAGCCAGGAACATCCAGGAGAAAGGAATGTCGCGCCGAGCGCGGCGCACCAGATATGCCAGCGTGGCCGAGATGGTGACGTACGCCAGCCCGATTAGCAGGTCCGAGGTGACATTCAGCCAGATCAACTTTGAATTGGCGAGATAACAGAATCGGTGCGGCAGGAAATCCGAAGAGGTGATGTGCGTCAGCAGCGGCGGCCACAGGACAAAAGGCACTATGGTGGCAACGGCAATGCCGATCACGTATCGACGCAGCACCGGTCGCGCCGGCGGCGGTTCGGGCAGATTCAAGACGGCGTCGCTCATAGACCCCCCAAAAACAGCCGTAGTGCGGCTTCGCGACGAATATGGCTGGACCACGAACGTGCAGATCTGCCCGCAGAACCTGGGCGGCGGATGCGGTGTCCAGAGTCCCCTGCGACTCCGGAACGAGTATGGCTAGAGCATAGCGGCATTGCGGTCGAGGATGCAAGCCAGCCCGAGTGGAAAGTCCGAGCGGGGTACCGGCTAGTGCACCAGCCGCTGGAGGGCAGCGCGGGCTTCGGCCACCTGCGCCAACTTGGTGCGAGAACCTTCGAAGTGAGATAGGAAAGACTGGTATTCGTCGATCGCCTGCTGCCTTTTCCCCGAGTCTTCGTACAATTGGCCCAGGTAGTAGTGGGTGAGCACCGCAAACAGCGGAATCTGGCCGCGCATGAAACCAAAGTTCGAGAAGGTGCGGCTCTCCAGCAAGGCCCTGCGAAATTCCGGCTCAGCGGAGGCGTAGTCCTTCACCAGCTCGTGAGCGCGGCCCCGGGCGAACAGGGTTGCAACATCCTGGAACTCGGGAATGCCGGCCAGCAGCGTCAAGGCGCCCTGTCCGTCGCCGCGGGCGACAGCGCCGGCGATATCGCTTGTCTTTGTCCGAATCTCGACGAAGCGCGGCGATATCCACGGGCGCGTGCTGACAAATTGCCGCAGGTCGCGCTCGGCCGCCGCCTGGTCGCCGTGGACCGCCTCCAGCAGTGCGATTGCCGGCAGCTCCTCACCGTGCAACTTTTGCTGGCGCGCGAAGGCAAGGGCCGCCTGGCTATCTCCCGCCAGCATCGAGGTGCCGGCGAGCGAGCGCAGGGTGTCTCCCGCGCTTTCATCCTGCCCGGCACGGGCGAGCTGCAGGACCGCCTTGCGATAGCTCTCGAGAGCGCCGTCCACATCGCCGCGCACCTGCTGGATCTGCGACTCAAAAATCGGAAGGTAGAGGCGATAGAGTGGAACCGTGCGCTGGGCGTACTCCTGCAGGGCCGCCTCCGCCAGGGCGTACTTTCCCTGATCGGCATAAACACTGGCCAGCTTGACGTATTCCGTATATCCCTGGAAGTCGGGCTTGAGCTCCATCGCCTTGCGGTAAGCGGCGAGCGCATCGTCATCCTGGCCGAACCAGAACAGGATGTCGCCCCGCGTATCCACGGGATTGGGATCTCCCGGACGAAGCGCGATGTACTGGTCGCTGGCCTTGAAGCGCCTCGGCTTTGTCTCCTTTGTTAGCGTAAGCGTATCCCAGGATGTTCCACAGGTCTTCGTCCTTAGGATCGGCGGCCAGGCCTTCGCGCAGCAGGCTGATCGACCGGTCGGTCTGGTTCAGGCCCTGAAGCACCACGCCGAGCGATGCCCGTGAATTGTCCTCCCGCGGGAACTCCGCGATCATGGCCTCCAGAGCACGAACCAGCGCCTCCAGATCGCGCGAGCGGCGCGCCAGGTTCATTTGAAACTGCAATTGCTCGCGGCGCGATAGGCGCGATCGCAGCGGCTCGACCTTGCGGCTGACCTCTTCCGCTTTGCGCAAATCGCCCTCGAAGCTGTAATCGAACGACAGCAGCAGGTAGGCCGACGCGAATTGCGGATCCAGGCGTACCGCTTCCTCCAGTTCGCGGATGGATTCCGCGGTCATATAGCGCGTCGTGTATTCACGGCCGAGCTGGTAATGGCGCAGCGCTTCGACGTTCGAGGTCAGCGCCTGCTCGATCGCCGGGGCTTTGGCGGCGCTGCCTGGCATGAAGTGACCGGCAATGTGCGCCGTGAGCGAATCGACCATCCCGAAAATGCTCTGGATGTTCTCTCCTTCGAGCTTATGCGAGTCAACGATCTGTCCGGTCTGCGTATCCTGCACGCGCACGTCCAGGCGCAGTTGCGGACCAACCTTGAGCAGCGCTCCGGTGATGAAGACGTCGGCGCCGGCATCGCGCGCCACCGCCTGCGCCGTGCTCGCATCCATCGCGCCGTCCTTCTTGCCCACCCGCTGCAGCGAGCCCTGGATGCGCTCGGTCGAGAGCACGTCCAGGCCCTGCACTTGGGCGAGGTTGGTGGTAAGCATCTCGGTCAAGCCGCGATCGAGCCAGTCCAGCGATTTGTCCTGCGAGAGATTAGTGAAGTAGAGCACGGCGACGGATTTGTGCTCGGCGTGCGCGCCATGGTGTGCTTCGCGTCCGCGGAAGAACCACCAGCCCAAAACCGCGAGGATGAGAACGATCGCCGCCACCGCACCATACAGCCACACTGGTTTCCGCGGCGGAGGCTCGGGCGCAACAACGGGTGTGCCGCCGCTGGCAGGCGGCGTGCCCATAGCGGGAGTCGAGGCGGAAACAGCGGCGGATGCGGCACTCGTGGCGCCAGTGGCCGTGGTTGTCACCGGACGGCTGACGCCGCTGGCAGGCGTCACTCCACCGCTCGGTGTCAGACGGCGGCTCCGGGAATCGCTACTGCAGCGCTGGTCATGGCCGCGGCGCGTCCAGAGTCCATATCGCGCTTCAGCCGCGCCAGGTCGGTCCGCAGATCGGACGCCGTCTGGTAGCGCAGGCGGCGGTCTTTCTCGAGCGCCTTGTCGATGATCTCTTCCAGCTTCGCCGGCAGCTCCGGGTTAAGCCGCACCGGAGGCGTAGGCAAGCGGTTGAGGATGGAATCGAAGATCACCGCGGAAGTGTCGCCGCGGAAGGGCATCATGCCCGGTCGCCATCTCGTAGAGCACCGCGCCGAAGGAAAACAGGTCGGTGCGGCTGTCGAGTTCTTCACCGCGCGCCTGCTCCGGGGACATATACGCCACGGTGCCCATGGCGACGCCAGGGCTCGTGAGCATCTCCTGCCCCGCGCTGGTGGGCATGGCGGAAGCGCCCACGGCCTCGGCGGCATGCCGGGGCGTCACCTTGGCCAGGCCAAAATCCAGCACCTTGGCCTGCTCGCGAGTGGTGACAAAGATGTTCGCAGGCTTGATGTCGCGATGAACGATGCCCTTCTGGTGCGCGGCTTCGAGCGCGTCGGCGATCTGGATGGCCAACTCGAGCACCGTCGAGAGCCTAAGCGAGTGGCCCTCGATAAAGTGCTTGAGGGTGCGGCCTTCCAGATACTGCATGGCGATGAACGGCTGGCCGTCGTGCTCGCTCACTTCAAAGATGGTGCAGATGTTGGGATGGTCGAGCGAAGAGGCGGCGCGGGCTTCCCGCTGAAACCGTTCGAGCGCCTGCGGCTCGCGCAACATGTCTTCGGGCAGGAACTTGAGCGCCACCATGCGTCCGAGCTTGAGGTCCTCGGCCTTGTAGACGACACCCATGCCGCCGCCGCCGAGCCTCTCCAGCACGCGATAATGCGCCACCGTCCGCCCGATCAAGGATTCCCCCTCGGACGGCCATGTTAGGTTGCGGGCCGGGGCAAGTCAAACGGAGGGTGGGCGCGAAAAGCGCGTGAAACGCGCGCTAGAACGTAGCCCACAGCGCAAGCTGTGGGGCAAAAGTGGGATGGAACGCAAGCCCGCGAAGCGGGCGGAAGAGTTTCGTAACAGACTCGTAAGCCGTGGGTCGCGTGATACCGATGATCCAGCCCGCGAAGCGGGCGTAAGAGTTGTCTTTCCGTAGAAACTTATGGATGCATTCTTTCGCCCGCTACACGGGCTTTGTTTCTCTCGGTCTCTTTCCCACGGCTTACGCCGTGGGCTACGTTCTAGCGCGCGCTTCGCGCGCTTCGGGACGACGGGCCCGGCCAAATCGCATCGCCTCCCACGGTCGCCCAAACCTTGGTCACCACGCGCTGTAACCGGCGAGATGCTGCCAGCTCTATCAGCTTCGGCTAGTATTTTCCCCATCCTCCAATTGGACGTAGTTCGGAGAGGAAGGGCCAAAGAACTGAATGCTGTGTCCCAGGTGCAAAAAGGCGAAGTGCCGATTAAGCCATCGTCGTAATTTTCTCGAGAGGCTGGCTTCGCTAGTAGGCTTTCGCCCGATGCGTTGTCTCGGATGCAACCGGAGACTACTTGTCCTCCTGCCCTTTCAGGGTTCTTGAGCACAACAAGCTTCACTGCAGAACCGGATACCAAAAGCGGCAGGGGGAAACGGGGACAGCCTGAACTGAGGCATTTATGGAACCGTTGTAGCATGGCCGCGATTGTACTCAGGTTGTCAAAAAACTCCAGCAGTTCAGGCTGTCCCCCTTTCCCCTCGACGAATTCTATGACGAAAACGCGTCCGCTTTGCGGACGCGACGAAATTAGCCCAGCACGCAGCGAGCGCCGTAGGCGCCGCAAGTGCTGGGTAAGCTGCCATGAAGATCCGAGCCCCTTCCAGGGGCGGCACGGGGCAGACGCTGCGCGACGTTTCAGTCGTCCCTACGGGACTCGCTGAATTCTTAATAACCCAACCCGGCACTTCGTGCCGGGCTAATCTCAGTCGTCGCTGCGCGACTTGGGCTCGTAGATGCTCCATCCTCGCTCTCTTGCAATCACCTCCAGCGCGGACTCCGGCGAAATCGCGAATGCATCTCGCCGCTGTATTTTTCCCTTGACAAAGCTGTATGCTATTTGTTATTGTTATTTAATGTATCATCGCAATGAGTTAACATCTTATGTATCAAGATTTTCCCTCTAACTCCTTCCGCATCAGGATTTTCCCCGAGGGCCGTGGCGTAAGTTCATGATTCCATTCGTGCCGTAGCACCCAGGGGGGAGGGGGTATCTCGCGAGTTTTAGCGGAGGCGCAGTTTCGTCGGAAGGGTTTTCAGCCTGCGGCAGCGGCGGAAGCCGCATCCCTTTTTCGTCCCTTCCATTGTCGATGCCGTGCCCCGGTTTCCCAGCAAGCTGGGGTGATGGTACCCCCGGGCGGAGCGTGGCCTCCAACTTGCTTTCCGACCTTCAGCAGTGCGGTTGAGCACAAGCCTTGGCCAGCAACAGTCAGAAACGGCGAGCCGCTTATGTTGCAACCGTTTAGACGTATCTCGAGAGAGGCCGGAGGCCACAGCGAAATGCCGGGCACTAATCCTTATCTAACTTTTGACATCAATGCGCTGATTCTGTGTGATGACCCGCACTTTCTGAAGACCCTGGAGCGAGTGCTTGCCAGTCTAGGGGTGAGAAGCGAACGCACGGCAGACTATGCCGCGGCACTGAACGCGCTGGAAGAGCGCAAGACTGACATCGTGATAGTGGACTGGGGAGAAATCCCCAACCTCGGCGAATTTTTGGGTACCGTGCGCCAATCCAAAATGAATAAAGACTGCTTGCTCATTGGTATCGCCAGCGATCTGGTGGATCTTCGCCAGGCCTTCAGCGCCGGGGTGCAGTTCCTGATTCATAAGCCCGCCTCGGTGGTTCAGATCGCGCGCTGCCTTAACGCTGCCCATGCGGGGGTCATCGTGAAACGGCGCAAACAACACCGCGAAGCAGTGCGCATTGCCGCTACCCTGCACACGCGGAGCGTTCCGCTGCTGGGTGGGATGGTGGTTAACCTGGGCGCCCAGGGAGCGGGGCTCAAGCTCAACATAACCTCGTGCAAAACCAGCGCCGGCCTGAGCGCGGGAGATGACATTGATTTGAGTTTCACCTCCCCCGCCAGCGGGCAAAGGGTCAAGGGCTGCGGGGTAGTGGTTTGGGTGAATGCCCAAGGGGACGCCGGCGTCCGGTTCGACTACCTTCCGGCAATCGAAAAAGTCAAACTGGAGCACTGGCTCGGCGTGCATTTTGACTATGCAGCGACCCTGTTGCGCGATCGTTTGAAAACCTCGCAGGTTGGCATAGTGGCTCATTCCTTGACGGGTGCAGGAACCGCTTAAAAAAGAAAATGGCGGGAGCGATGCCTCGCTCCCGCCGTTGCACTTTTCCTCGTTATCTAGTTGTCGCCGTTGATTGTTCACGCTCTCCGCATCGGCTGGCGTCGGAGCTGCCGCCCCAAACCGCGGAACCGCCCCACACGGCGCTGAAGCCGGAGTTGCTGCTGCCGCCCCACACGGCGGAGCCGCCCCACACTGCCGAGCCTCCCCACACGGCGGAGCCGCCCCACACGGCCGAACTGCCCGCAATAGCGGAGCCACCCCAGACGGCAGAGTTGCCGCCCACGAAGGCGCTTCCACCCCACACGGCCGAACCGCCCCAACCGCGAGCCGCCCCAGACGGCCGAGCCTCCCCAGACCGCCGAGTTATCTTGCACCAAGTACACGCTCTGCGAGTTGGAATCATAAGTAGCAGTGGGGGATTTGGCAGAGAGTCCGGCCGGCACAAGATCCGTCGAGGCCAGCGCCGCCTGCACGTCTAGATAGCCGGCGCCCACAGTAAAGATGTCGTACTGATCGGTGTAGGTGATACCGCTCGTGGAATCGGTAACGCTGCTGTACTTCGGGAAAACTTTGTAGGCGCTCTTCATTAGCCGCGCCTTCACCTGATCCGGAGCCAGCCCCGGATTCTGCTGCAACAGTATCGCCGCCGCGCTGCTCACCACCGGCGTCGCCATGCTGGTGCCGCTTAGGATGAAGTACTTTGGCGAATAAGCGTTGCCTCCGACGCTCTGATAAGCGCTGTTGAAAACGCGGTTCTGGGGATACGTGTGAGGCAGTTGCCCAGCCTCAATCGAAGTGACGCGGTTGCCCGGCGCAACGAGGTCCGGCTTCACGATGTGATCGATGAGCGTCGGCCCCTTGGAGCTGTAGCTGGCCATGATATCGTCGGCGCGATCAGGCGTTCCGCTCGTGTTCATGGCGCCGACGGTAATTACATAGGGATCATTTCCGGGGACGGTGATCGTGGCATAGCCATCGGTGCCGGCGGAATTGTCGCGACCATCATTTCCGGCCGCTACAACTACAACAATGCCGGCCTGCCACGCCCGCTCGACTGCTTGACAGAGCGGGTCCAGGGTGTAGCTCTCGTACACCGGACGCCCCAGCGAGAGGTTGATGACGCGGATGTTATAAGTGTTCTTGAGCTGGATCGCTGCGTTGATGGCATTGATGACTGAGGTGTCGGTCCCCTGCCCATTCTTGTCGAGCGCGCGCAGATTCACGAAGGAAATGCCGGGGGCAACACCGCGGTAGGTGACGGTACATTTGGGGCAAGTCGAGTCTTTTCCGGTTCCGCCTAGAATGCCAGCCACGTGCGTGCCATGACCATACTGGTCGTCCGGGCCGCCGCCAATGAAATCCTGCTGGTAGAGCACCCGAGGGTGACCCTTCGCATCTTTTAAATCGTCGGAATCGTGAATGCCGCTATCGATGAGAGCAATGGTGATTCCGGTGCCGTCCAAACCCTGGCTCCACGCGACTGGAGCGTTTACTGCAGCGGTGGTGTTGTTCAGGTGCGAGTGCAACGGACGGTCCGGACTGATGTAAGCCACATCACGATCATTGGCCAAATCGCGCAGCCGGTTTTTCGGGATTCTCCCGGCGACCGCCTTGACCAGTGGCAGGTCAGAATCCACCGAACCGCCTTTGCTCCGAATCTTGTCCTTATGCGCCTCACCCGGAACTTGCTTGAATTGCACAATGACGTTAACCAGATCGTGGCCTTCGTCTGGGCTGAGGTCTGGCGCCAGCTTGCGGTCCTTCCCCCAGAGCACCGAGGATACAAAAGTAACGAAAAGAATTAGGACGAAGATTCTCGGAACCGACCGCCGGGGAACATTCATGACCAGCCCACTCCGTTAAGGCTCGCCTTACCAAGCGCACGTGAGCAGCCCTTCGCGGGCGCAGTTTGAACAGGCTAAGTGGCTGAAAATGTGGCAGAAAGGAAAGATGAGTGGGAATTAAGAGGCCATTTTGTCCGAATGGTACTTGGGGGGATGGGCCGTTCTGTCGCAGCAGTCGGGGTGCCCCGCATCTGCCTGGTTTTGGCAGATGTGGGTCGGCGTTTACCGCAAGACCTTTTCCACCGCGTTGCGATCGCGCACCGGCAGGGTCAGCAGGGCGGAACGCGCCAGTGCACGGTAAATCTCCCGCGCAGCCGGAACTTCGCGTAAAGCTTCAAGATGTTTGCGGATAGTATTGATATCGGACCTATTGATTGGTCCGCTGAAAGCCGCATCTGCGCCCTTCTCGAGATAGTTAGCGATAGTTTGTCGCAGAATCGGATGCATGATGCGCCGGGCCGCGGCCTCGGGGATGCCGGCGGCAGCGGCAATGCGCTCAGCCGTGGCCAAAGTGGCCACGATCATGGGCGAGCAAAACGACCCGAGCGCGTGGTAGAGCACTTTGGCTTCCGGACGAATCGTGAACACGCTGCCGCCGAGGTCGCGGGCAATGCGGCGTCCCACGCGCAGCGCAGCGGGATCTCCTTCGACCGCGAAGGACACCCCCCTAAGTGTGGCATGCGATGCGCGCACGAAAGTTTGCATCGGATGCAGCGAACCCACGGCAGCACCGCGCCGGCGCAGCGGCTCCAGTTCCCTGCTGCTGCGGGCGCCGCTCGAATGCAGCGCGATCTTCCCTTTCCAGTTCGTCGCACTGGCAATGGCCGAGGCGGTGGAGGCAATGGCGTCATCGCTCACGCACAGCCAGATGATCTCCGAGCCGAGCTGAGCGTCCGCATACGTCGAAGCGCGAGCGCCGGTCTGCCGCGCGAGAGCGCTGCCACGTTTACGCGATTCGGGGGCTGAGCGCGAGACGATCTCGTCGATCCGGTATCCCGCGGCATGCAATGCGAGGCCGAGCACGCGGGCGAGATTGCCGGCGCCGACCAGAGTGATCGAGGGACGAAGTCGCCGGTGCTGGCTCGTTGTTGGCATACCGCTGTCGTTTATAGTCTCACTATGGCGAAAAAGAGCAGAAGCAAAAAGAACCAGGCCCAGGTGGTGTCCTCGAAAACTGTCTATCGTGGACCCGTCTTCAGCGTCACCACCGACTACGTGCGCGAGCCGGGCATTGACAAACCGCTGCGCCGCGACATGGTACGCCATCAGGGATCGGTGGTGGTGCTGGCGGTGGAGGAGCGCAACGGCGAACCGCAAGTGCTGCTGGCGCGGCAGTATCGCCATGCCGTGGGCGGTCCGCTGTGGGAGCTGCCGGCCGGACGCATCGACCCGGGCGAGAGCGCGCTCGCCGGCGCCAAGCGCGAGCTGCGGGAAGAGACCGGCATCACCGCTCGCCAGTGGCGCCACGCCTTCACTTTCTATTCCAGCCCCGGTTTCCTGGATGAGACCATGGCGATCTATCTGGCGCGTGGGCTCACTCGCGGCACTGCTCAGCCTGAGGAAGATGAAATGATCTCGCAGCGTTTCTTCCCGCTGTCGCGCGCCGTCCGCATGGCTCTGAACGGAACGATCTGCGACGGCAAGACCATCGCCGCCGTGCTCTGGTACGACCGCACCCGCCGCGGCTGAGGGGCCCGGGATCAGCGGCAGCAGCCTTGCGCTCTGTCGGGTTCGTTACCAACTTGACAACACAACCAAAGAGACGCAGAACGGCATCGAATCAATAGCAGGCCTAGGACGATTCTGCCAGCCGGATGTAGACAGGGCTTCCCACTTCTCTCTTCTCTCCCACTAGGGTCGTCCATCCGCCTGTTTGCGCAAATCCAAAGGGTAGGCCGCCAGCCAGAATGCCAGCGGTACGGGCCCCAAACGTGGAGGAAGGAAAGTTGGGTCGTATGAAAGGGAAAGTGAAGTGGTTCAATAACGCCAAGGGGTTTGGATTCATCGGAAGGGACGACGGGCCGGACGTGTTCGTCCACTATAGCGCCATCACGACGGAGGGCTATAAGAGCCTCCAGGAAGGCGACGACGTCGAATTCGACATTGTCGAAGGACAGAAAGGTCCCCAAGCCGACAAAGTCGTCAAGGTCGCTTCATAAAAAACCCCAGTACGCTATCTTCGCCCGGCCGGATGGCCGGGCTCTTTTTTGCTTAAGCACTTGGCATTTAGCACTTGGCATTTAGCCCTGGCAGCGCATCGGCGTTGGCGAAGTGCCGATCGCTAATTGCCAACTGCCCCGAAGGAATAGAATTCCTCTCTGAGAGATGCTCACCTTCGACAACAAGAGCGTAGCCGCGGTGCTCTACGAAACCGCGGACCTGATGGAAGTGCGCGGCGACGATTCTTTCCGCATCCGCTCCTATCGCAATGCGGCGCAGGCGTTGGAGTCGCTGGGAGTGCCCATCGCCGAACTGGTAGGCGAGACCAGGAAGCTGCTGGAAATTCCTGGCATCGGCAAAGCCATGGCCAGCCACATCCAAGAGCTGTTTCGCGAAGGCAAGCTGCGCATGCACAGCGAGCTGCTGGAGAAATACCAGCCCTCGATGCTGGAGTTGCTGAAGATCCAGGGCCTGGGCCCGAAGACGGTGGCGCTGATCTGGGACACCTTCCAGGTTTGCGACCCCGCCGGCGTCGAGAAGCTGGCGCGCGAAGGCAAAATTCGCGAGCTGCCGCGCATGGGCGAGAAGCACGAGCAGAAGATACTGAAGGCCATCGAGCAGTATCGCAGGGTCTCGGGGCGCTTTCTGCTGGATGAAGCCGACCGCACCGCTGAAAAGCTCGTCCAGCATCTGCACGGCATTCCGGGGATGGACGCGGTCACGCCGGCGGGCTCGCTGCGCCGCGGCCGCGAGACGGTGGGCGATCTCGACGTGCTGGTCACGGGCAAGTGCTGCACCACCGAGAAGCCGCGCCAGTCGCTGATCGAGCGCGTGCTCAGTCTGCCGGGCATCCTGGAGACCATCGCCCGCGGCGAGAACAAGGTCAGCTTCAAGCTGCGCAGCGGCATGCAGGTGGATGTGCGTCTGCTGGCGCCGGAATCCTTCGGAGCGGCGCTGTGCTACTTCACCGGCTCGAAGTCACACAACATCGCGCTGCGTCAGCGGGCGCTCAAGCTCGGCTACACCTTGAGCGAGTACTCGCTCGCGCGCCTGAAAGATGAAAAGCCGGTGGCCGGACGCACCGAGGAAGAGATCTACAGCAAGCTGGGTCTGGACTTCATCCCGCCGGAGATGCGGGAGAACTGCGGCGAAATCGAGCTGGCGGAAAAGCACGCCATTCCAGTGCTGGTCACCGAGAAAGACCTGCAGGGCGATGTGCACATGCACACCAATACCACCGACGGCCGCTGCACCATCGAGGAAATGGCCCTGGCGGCGCGCCAGCATGGGTACAAGTACATGGCCATCACCGACCATTCGAAGAATCTGGCGATGGCGTTTGGGCTCGACGATCAGCGGGCGCTCGAGCACATAGCGAAGATCCGCGCGACCAAGGTGGATGGCATCAAGATTTTTGCTGGGATCGAAGTCGACATCCTGGCCGATGGCGCCCTCGACCTGTCCGATTCGGTGCTGGAGCAGATGGACCTGGTGATCGCCAGCGTGCACTCGCACTTCAGCCAGGAACCGAAACAGATGACCGAGCGGCTGCTGCGGGCGATCGCGAACCCGCATGTATCGATCCTGGGACACCCGACCGGACGCCAGCTTCTGCGCCGCGAGGCTTACGACTTCGATATGGACGCCATCCTCAAGTCGGCGGCCAAGCACCGCGTTGCCATGGAGCTGAATTCCTATCCTGACCGCCTGGACTTGTCAGACCGCCACCTGCGCATGGCTAAGGAGCGCGGAGTGAAGATCGTTATCAACACCGATTCACACCACACCTCGCACTTGGACAAGATCAAGTACGGCGTGCTGCAGGCGCGCCGCGCCTGGCTCACGAAGGCCGATGTGCTGAATACGCTGCCGGTGGAGAGGTTTGCCAAGGCGATGAAGAAACAATGGCAGTAGTCAGGAGTCGGGAGTCGGGAGTCAGCGAGGGCGCGGCGCGCCATTTCGGCATCTGAAACCATTCGAGGAGAGCTGCTATGCCCGAGGAAGCACCCAAACCGAAGCCGAGCAATCCGGCGCGGGACGCCGGGCATCTTCCCATCACCGAGGAAATGGACAGCGCCAAGTGGACTCTGCCACCGGTGATGCCGGTGGTGATTGTGCTGGCCGTTCTGGCGGTAATCGTGGGCGCGGTGTCCTACCGGATGCGGGCCAAGCCCGGCGCCTCCGGCGCTATTACCAGTGTCTACGCGGCGGAATTGCCGGACAAGAGCAGCACCATGGTGCTCATCGATGTGCGTGTCAACAACATTGGGAACCAGCCCTTGTGGCTGCGCGAAATCAAGTCGCAACTTAAGACCGATCAGGGAGAGTGGAGCGACGATGCCGCCTCTCCCCTGGATTTTGCGCGCTACTTCCAGGCTTTCCCTTCGCTCGCCGCACACCAATCCACGCCCTTGAAGCCGGAGACCAAGATCGCTCCCGGCGGACTGGCTGAAGGCATGGTGCTGGTTTCCTTCCCTGTCGGCAAAGACAAGTTCGACCAACGCAAGTCGCTGACCGTCACCCTGGAGAGTTACGACCGACGCCCGATGATCATCGCGGAAAAACAGTAGTCATGTTTACGAAATTGTCATCCTGAGCAAGCGCGAGCTGAGCCTGCGAAGGGAGCGCGCCGCGAAGGACCTGCTGTTTTGTCGGCGTGCAAAACAGGTCCTTCGGTCGCGCTTCCTCCCCGGAGCTCGGGGCGCGCTCTCTCAGGATGACAATGATCAAGTGATGTCAACATTGCCATCCTCATTCGTGCTTCTGCAAGAACCGCAGCCGCCGGTGCGGCTCGTGTCCGGGGACAATGTCGTCGTGTTTGAGACAGCTAATCGAGCCGTCCACTTCCAGCACCGCCAGGGAGACGTCCTTCACGCTGCAGATGCCGTGCTCGCGCAGCGCGCGCTCCACCTCGTCTACCGTCAGGTGCTCCCGCGCGAGGTGGGCGGGCAGCAACTTGCCATCGTGGATGAGCAGGGTGGGCGAGCCCTGCACGAAACGCCGGAATCGCCGGTTTACGCCGCTCACTTCCGCTATCAGATAATTCATCAGCAGCAGCGTGCCGGCGGCGGCCACGCCTCCCCAGACGGAGGTATCCGGACCGGTCATGGCGTTCTGCACCGCATTCGACAGCAGGAGCAGCAGCGTCAGGTCGAAGGGCGTCATCTGCCCGACTTCGCGCTTTCCGCTCAGCCGGACGCCAATCAGAATGACCATGTAAATGCTGGCCGTACGAAGAACAATCTCCACAAGAACGCGCGCGCTGACATGCATGGATCACCTTTTGCGTGAGATGGGAAGAATCAACCGACTCTTTTTACAGGAAAAGCGCGCGCCGAAAAAATAAAAGGAACACCGCTCGTCCGTGAGACGGACGCGCGATGTCCCTTTTCGTCCGCTATCGGCCAGGAGCCTAATGCTTGGCTGGCTCCTTGTCCGATTTCTTGGCGGCTGGCGGCCCGGCCATCTTCGGCTTCCAGAAATCCGGGTCAGC
The DNA here is from genome assembly GCA_963733935.1 of uncultured Acidobacteriota bacterium. Classification (GTDB taxonomy): domain Bacteria; phylum Acidobacteriota; class Terriglobia; order Terriglobales; family Acidobacteriaceae; genus JAHFUA01. The sequence continues at coordinate 29,783 of CAVTEQ010000008.1, read as the reverse complement.
CGCCACCCAGGCATCCGGCGGATAACTCATGCGCGGGTTGAACTGGAACAACTGATGGCTCGCGGCGGAGGCAAATGCCGCATGTTCCAGCTCGCTCAGCTTCTTCATGCCTTCTGCCCCCATATTTTCCTGGAACTGCTTGCCTTGGGCAAAAGAGGCATCGACTTCGGCCAGGGACTTCATCGGCGTGAAGACAACATAGGTGCCTGTCTCGCCGCCATACACCTGCTCAAAGACGGCCCAGTGAACATCGGGTATCTTTTCGTAAGCCGCCTTGACCAGTTTGACCGCCTCGTCCCATTCGTGGTGGTGGCCCGGTTTGACGTGGAAAACCTCGATGTCGAAATAGCGCATGTGCGCGATATCAGACGGAGGGCGCATGCTGTAGTGCTCGTTGAAGACGAAGGTTCCAGCATCGGCATCGCTCTGCAGTTCGCCATCGACAACGCCGGCACGATCCAGGGCGGCGGACAGCGTGGCGTTCTTCTGGATCGCCAGGAAATCCTTCTCGTAGGCGGCAAATGACTCGTAGCCAGTAAAGAAAAGGGATCGCGGTTTGCCCGACAGCGAGTCGGCCGCGAAGTAGTGAGTGGGCCACTTAGCCCGCGCGAACGCCTGCACAAACATGCTCTCGGTTTTCTCGTGGCTGATGCCCATTTTGCCGGGCTTCAGGAACTCGCGATAGATGAGCAGCACCTTGGGCGGGCCCATCATCTTTTCTGCCATCTCCTGCGCCGCGGCAGCAGTGATCAGCCCGGCCAGCAGGAGAAACGAAATCAACAGCGATCCTGCGAACTTTTTCACGGGATACAGTCCTCCTTCGAAATTGATATGGATTGAAATGCGTGGGACAGGTCCGCAGAACGGCCCAGCCACATCCCGTCTGAGAGACGCGCGGAGGCTACCTGAGTGCCCGCTGCAAGTCAAGCCAGGGCGCCGCGGACTAATTGCCGCTCGGCGCCGTGGGCGCGTTCTTCGGCGTGGAGATGTAGCCCGACACCTTGTCCTTGGCCACCGTGAACACCACCAGCTCATACAGCAGGCGGTCGCGCCCGGTGTAGAACTGCAGCGGCTCGTAGACCGTGCGGTCCTTCTTCTCGATGGTGCGATCGTCGGCGATCACGTTGAGCGTGAACTTGCCGCGCTTGGGATCGGTCTTCTTGAGCTGCAGGCTGACGGTCGAGACTGGCGTCTTGCCTTTGGACTTGGTCAGCGTGAACTCGTAGTAGTTGCGGTCGCCTTTGTGCTTGAGGACTTCGAGATCGTCGCGGGTGTGAGCGATGAGGCCGCTCTGCTGTCCCAGGTCGCCGATGGCGCGCTCGAGTTTGCCCTTGGTGGTCTCGAGATCGGTGCGGACCGTTCCCACGTCGCCTTTCACACCGGCAACTTCGCCCTTCACGCCGGCCACTTCCCCGGTCACCTGGCCGAGCTGCTGGCCCTGCTCGATCAAGCGGCTTTCCGCGGCGCGCTGCTGGCGTTGCAGTTCGGCGGTGCGGCGCGCCAACTGCTCCTCCGTCATCCCCACCTGCTTGGCGATGGCTTGCTGCGAGGCTTTGGCGCTGGCTTCGTTCTCGGCGATTTTCCGCGCCAGCTTGTCGTAGTTGGTGGCGGTGGTGCTTTCCACCTTGGCCAGCCGGCCGTGCATATCCCACATCAGATACAGGGAAGCGACAACGTAAATCGCGGCAACCACCAATACGACGTTTCGCACGGTGTTGCTGCGGCTCGGCGCCGCCTCTGGCACTTCGTCAATCATGGTTTTGGCCTCGCAACAGGAGAGACGACCACATTCTTTCAGCACCATTGCAAGGGTGTCAACGTTATCGGAACCCGAAGTTGTGTCGCGACTAGAGCTGTCTTCTGGCCCCCGCGGCAACGGCGTGGGCTCCGATCGCGGCGGAGCCTGGTTGGAAGGCGGCGCTGCCCGGCTGCTGCCCTTAACTACTTGGTTAGCCCCTCCCCCGGGGGTCCGCTCCTGTGGAATCATGAACTTACGGGATATCCCCGCCGCAATCCCTAGATGTCAAAGGGATTAAAGTCATAATCTTCATCCGCAAGGACTTAGCTCACTCCAAACGCGGTTTCGACCCCCGGACGGCGCCACCGGGCTGCCACCGGCGGTTGCGTTTTATTTGTATATCTCATAGATAATATACAACAACAGGATGACACAGAGAGCGATATTAAGTCAAGAGAAAAATGCGCGCTAGACCGTGGTGACGCCGGCGCCGCACGCCGCGTGGATAACCGCAAGTGAGCCTCGTGGGTATTCCTTCCACGCAAGTGAAGGGGCTAAAACAGGCTTGATGCGCGCAGCGCGGCGAGATGCTCGAGCCGGCTCGGCTGCAGCGTTTCGAACGCCTTCTGCGGAACCTTGAGGTACTGCCACTGCTTGCCGGTCAGCTGAGTTGCGTTCTCGCACCACTGCGCCGCCGCCGCGTCCTTGTGGGACACGTCTCCGGTCTCTGCGCCTTTCGTTTCAAGCAGCCACCGAATGCCGTGATCATCGACGGCCACAAAATCCGGATAATACGAACGCAGATTCATCGCTCCATCGGTGTATTCAATTGAGAATCCGAACGGTTGCGGCAGCTTCGCGAATGCGCGTCACGTCTGTGGCGTTATCCAGAAACTTGGCGAAGTCACGCTCGAAGTCGTTGTCGCATGGCACCAGATTGAATACGCGTCTTGACACCTTCCCACACTGGCCGCGACCACGGAAACGGCTGGCAACTTGACAGCATCCGCTCCGGCTCCAGAAGCTTTGGCTCCTGCTCCGCAATCGTCAGTTTCTTCAGCGCCTTTGAGAACACATCCACGCAGACGTAGTGAGCGACCGGCGTGCTCATGGCTTTCACGACGACTGGATCGGACAAGTCCACGCGTCTGTCCAAACGCCTTTTGCTCGAAGAACTCACGCACCTTCGGAGCGAGCGCGGCGAACTGTGATGGCAGCTTCACCGCTTCTGCAATGCGCCGTGAGTAATACCCGATGACTTCCTGCGCGGTCTGCGGCTCGGGAATCGTGTATTCCCGCTCGACTTCTTTCTGGAGCGTGATGATGTCGTAGCCTTCATAACGGAACGTCTTGTTGCGCGGGTCATCCGCCGTCATGCGGAAGCAGGATGGTCTGAAACGACATCACGTCCAAGCCCGGCGATCTCTTCTGCCAGGCTCTTCTTGCGGACCAGCGCCGGCGAAAGCACCGGCAAGCCGATGTCGTATTCCTTGCGGTCTTCCAGCGGCAGAATCGTGACGATGTGCAGCTTGTCCTTGCCAACTTCGAAGGTATCGAGCTGCAATTCCTCCAGCTTTTCGAGGTCGTCCACGAAATCGAGGAATTTCTTGTTACCGATGATGTCCACGCGCTCCGTGAAGTCCGACCGGCATGTCGCGGAACATCAGCCGCAGGCCGCGCCCGATTGCCTGCTCCGGCAGGATGTTCGCCTTCGCCGTATATGGCCGCAGTCCGACGACCACCGTCACGTTCTGCACGTCCCACCCTTCGCGCAGCATCAGCACGCTGACGATGGCGTTGATTGGGCTTTCGGATCGATCCACTTCGCGCACAGCCTTCCGCGCTTCGTCCAATTCCTTCTTGCTGACCTCGCCCGATTTGTCGGTGTGGATGACTTGGGTCTTGTCGCCGCCGAACTCAGCCGGGTACTTCTCCCGCAGCCATTCCGCAACATCGTCGGCATCCTCCGTGTCGTTCATCATGATGAACAGCACAGGCTTCTGCTTGAGCGGAGCCAAGTTGGTCGCGGTATTCGCGCCAGCGTTCGACAGCCGCCGTCAAGTAGCCCTGATAACGAACGCTGGCATAATCCGACTTCGCCTCTGTCAATCTGCGCGATGCCCTTCATGGGCCGCTTTACGATGTCGTCGAGAATGGCCTGTTTCAGCGGATAGTCGGAGATCGTCCACGGGAAGATCGCTCCCTTGCTGAAGCGTGGCGTGGCCGAGAAATCCAGCTGTGCTGCCAGCGGCGTCTTTCCGTGCAGCGCCCGGATCGTCTGGTTCCACTCGTTGTTCTTCGTCGTGCGTGTGATGCGCCTCGTCATTGAGCACCAGCAGATGTCCCGCACGCAGAGCAATCCGGTCATCAAAGTCGGTCAGTTCCAGTTTCTTGCGTTGGCGGCTTCGGGCCCAGCACCGCAGTCATCGCGTCCGGTTCTGCATCGCCGTTGCGGTCGGCGCGCTCGTAGAACTGCTGGATGTTGGTCAGGAACAGCATCCCCTCCGCGGGAGCCTTTTCCGCTTCGCCGCGCATCACGCAATCGAAGTCCCAGAAAATCTCAGTTCCCGCGGGATCACCGGGTCGGTGCGGAAAATGCGCCCGCCGGCGAAGTCCGTCTTCAGCCGTTCCAGCACGATCACGTTGGGCGCGAGAATCAGAGAAATGTCTTTGCATAGTCTTTGGCGATCGTCATCCGGCTCCCGCACGGCATTTAAGAACTGCCATGCGACGGCCAGGGACATCACTTTCGTCTTGCCGCTGCCCGTCGCCATCTTGATGCAGTAGCGGGCGAAGTCGTCGTAGGGAGGCAGGCGCAACTCACGCAGGTCTTGCGCGTAGCGTTCCAGCAGAGCCTTTGCGGGTGCGGATCTTTTCGTACTCCCACACGAATATCAGCGTCTCAATCGCTTCCTGCTGCGAGCGGTGATACTTGAACGGAGCGCCCGGTCGGCAGCTTGTGGTCGGTGTCGAAACCAATAGTTGAGCAGAATACGGGTGGTGTCGGTGATGCCCTTGTAGCCGCCTGCCTCCCACGCTTTCACCGCTTCGCGTAGCGCCGGAACGCAAGGCGCGGTTCGCAGCTTGGAGGTGATGTCGAGCAGCTCAGTCTGTGCGTGTCGGACTATCGCACTTCTTCTTGCGCGTGGCATTGTCTATTTCACCTTGATGTCCAGAGTCTTGGTCGTGTCGTTGCCGAGGATGTCGATGACCTTCACCACGACCTTGTACTCGCCGGGTTCGGGGTACTCGTGCTTCGGCTGGAGTTCGATCTTCGGGTCTTTGCGCGTGCGATAGGACTGCCATTGGTTGTGGAAGGTGTCGTCTTTGAAATCCCAGTCCACGGCCCAGTAGTCAATCATCTGGCTCCAGTGCTTGATCGCCTTGCGGCTTCTTCGGGTACGTCGTCAGTCGGGATCACGAAATCTGTGAGTTCAGATCAGTTCTCGCTTCTTCTGCTTTGGCTCCACGGAAAGGCGCCCAGCTCGAAGAATTTGATGTCGCCTTGCTCGACCGCCTTCTTGTCCAGCACTTCGCGCGGAATTTTCTTGAAGGCCACATCCACGCGGGACTCGGCGGCAACTTGTTGGCGCAGTTTCGTTCAACTCGAAGGCGAACTCCCAGCCGAGAATTCAGCCGCTGCCTTCGTCGGCGCGTCTTCGCCGGCGCTCGACGCCTTCCAGACTTCGCGCGCAATGGCCTTCACGTCGGCGAGTGTCACCGGCGCATCCACTGCGCCCACATGCACCATGCGGCCCGCTTTGACGCCGTGAAGCCACGTGTGCCCGGTCACTGGCGTGGCGTGGTACAGGTCGAAGAATAAACTTGCGATAGGCAGCTTCCGCTCGCGCTGCTCCTCCAGTGCCTTGCCGCGTTCGCTTGGGAACTCAGCTTCCTGCCACGCCTGGCGCTCGTACTTGCCAAGATTCTGGACCACGAACGGCTTCACGCCGGGAATGGAGAGCAGGCGCTTGCGCGTCGTGTGGATGGCGAAGCGGCCGAGGTCGCAGGCGATCCACCGTCGGCCGAGCTTCTCCGCAGACCGCCGCCGTCGTTCCGCTCCGACGAAGCAATCGAGAACAAGGTCGACTCGGTCGTTTGACGACGCCGTGATATTCGCTCCAACAGAGCCTCCGGTTTCTGAGTGTCGATAGTCGCCTCGCCCACCGACCATGGCAGTCCAAATATCCGGAAGGAGACGTGTCATTCCGACCTGAAGTTACGTCGGCGCGGCGAGTTGCCATCGCGTTTATCCATTCGAGGTATCGAACTCGTTAGCCGGTCTAACATCTCCTGAAGTGCGACCCTTTCAGATAAAGTGCTTTCTTGAGCCCTTGGGGATCGCCAACGCCATCCAAGCTGGGGGTTGTTGCCTCGCCATTCCCTACCATAGTCATCGCTCGCAGTCCGCTGCGGTTAACTCGTTAATTCTGGATAAACGCCCGTCCGAGGCTCTGTTGGTGAAGTGTCCTTCGATGTAATCCGGGTCATATGCAGGAAATTGAATGTTCCAGACCGGAGTATCGGATTTCGCATAGTAAATGACAGTCGTGAATGGGACCTAACGGACGTGATTATTGCGAGCGGTAGTCCTTTGCCAGATAATTTCGCTTACGAACCTCTCGTGGCCGAAGGCATCATCAAGTACGCATTTCACGTAATGGCCTATATGCCAATCCATGTGCACATATATTGAGCCGTGTCCGCCAGCAGTTCATTCAGAACGATAGCGTTTCGTAAAACCAATTCAGATAAGAATCTAGGCCCCGCCCCCAAGTGTCGCGATATGCCTTTTGTTCGAGGATCGAAGGTTCCTTCGTGAAAGAGCCTGCGTCGCCATCCGATGTGCCGTGAATTTTCGCAGTGAAAGAGAAATCCGCGCCTGTATCAAAAGGTGGGTCGATATAGATCAGTTTAACTTTCCCCGCGAATTCCGGCAGCAGAGACGGCAATACGTACTTCTTGTCACCCCAGATCAGCCGGTTGCGCCACTCAGTTTCCCTGCCAGATGAGAACAGCTCCAGGCTGCGCTTCCGATCAGCGGCGCCTTCGTTCACCGTCTCGATGGTCTGGAACGGCAGCGCCACCCGCACCGGTGCCTGCCGCTTGCCGTCAACGTACTTACCTTCCCAGATAAGCTCTGTCATCTCGGATTCGATTTTCAGGAGGGGTTAACGGGAGACTATATCAGAGTGCGGCATTGCAGAATGGCCTATGTGTTCCGCCCCTGTCCCCCCCCGAGGAACTTTCACCACAGGCCGTTCCGGAGTTCGGCGATTGGCCGCAAGAAAACGCGCGCGAATCCCCGAGAACTATGTCCTCCCGCTTGGCGGTTTCTAGTATAATCTGATTCTATGAAATCACGCATTTCAGCGACGGAGGCGGTGCGCAGTTTCTCTGAGTTGATGAGCCGGGTCCGCTATCGGGGCGAGAGTTTCATCGTCGAGCGCGGGGGCAAGCCCATCTGTGAAATCCTGCCCGCCCGGCCGCCGAAGTTCAGTGGGGCTGAGTTAGCGAAGCTGTTGCGCTCCTTGCCCAAACCGGATGCGGAATATCTCCGCATTGTAGAGGACCTGGCGGCCAAGCAACCCAGGGTGGCGGAGTCGGGATGGCAGCGCTAATCGACGCCAGCGTGCTGATCGCGGCGGAGCGGGGCCAGCTCAATCTGGAAGAGATCTCGGCTCGTTTCGCCGAGGAGGACGTTGCCCTGTCGGCGGTAACCGCCTCGGAGCTGTTGCACGGTCTTTACCGGGCAAGGACGGCGGCACAGCGGCACCGGCGCCAGGCGTTCGTCGAGGGATTGCTCGCACAGCTTCCGGTGATCGCTTTCGACCTGACGGTGGCGCGCGTACACGCCTCCCTGTGGGCCGATCTGTCCGGGCGCGGCGTAGTCATAGGCGAGCGCGACCTGATGATCGGCGCCACTGCGATTGCCAAAGATTACAGTATCGCCACGCGCGATCAACGCAGCTTCCCGAAAATACCGGGCCTTAAGGTACACCGCCTGTGACCGCAACCGTTCACTCTGCTAATGTCCTGCATGGGTCGGTAACGCCGAAAAAGCCTCAGGGGCTAAGGCCCGTGATCTCTTAGGCCCATGTGTATGGGAGGCGGAAGAGACAAAAAATCAGGCCGTTCCGAAACTCCGGAACGGCCTGTGGTGAAAGTTCCTCGGGGGGAGGAAAAACTCTACCGTGTTAGCGTCCCACTTTCAGGGGAGGTGGTGGAAGCCGTAGTTTTCTCGCCGGTGTTGCTCATCAGGCGGATATCGACCCGGCGATTCTTGGCCCGACCGCTGGTGTTCCCATTCGTCGCGACCGGCTTGTCTTTGCCCAAGCCAATCACGAAGATCTTGTGCGCCGGCACTTCGTACTTCTGCGCCAGATACTGGATGACGGCCGAAGCGCGCCGCTGGCTGAGCTGATAGTTGTAGTCAGCCGGCCCGGTGGAATCGGTGTTGCCATCGACCACGATGATGTAGTGCGTGGCGTTGGGGATATCCTGACCAAGCTCGTCGAGGGCCTGCTTGGCCTTGCCGGTAAGCTCAGCCTTATCGAAGCCGAAGTGGACCGTGGTCTCGACCACCGGCTGATAGTTGTCCAGGTTGGCGACGGTATTGGCCAGGCTGGTAACGCGGTTGCTGGCGGTGGTGGCCAGGCCCTGGGCTTCATCCGCCGACTTGCCGGCAGCCAGAGCTTTCTGGTCGGCCTCAGCGGCCTTGGTCTGCACGTCCTGGATGCCCTTCTGGGCGCGAGCGTCTGTGTCCCGGATATCCTTGGTGTTCTTCGCCGTCAGATCATCCAACTCGTTGGTCTTGTCGATGATGGGAGTGGTCTGGTTGCGGACGTAATTCTTGGTCGAGCAGCCCACAGAGAACACCATGCTCAAGCTGAGGGCGCCGGTCAGTACAAGCAACTTGCGATTCATCGGGAGAGGCTCCTGGGAAACCTACTCTACGGCTGGCTATTTGCCTGCCAGCCCGGTTTCACAGTGGAAGATAGCAAGCGCCCTGCCACTTGGACGCGCGCCCGCCCGCACCTAAGTTATTGTTATAACTGACCTTCCGGGTAAGCGCCGGTGGATTTCCCGCGCCTATCAGAGCAATCCAAGGCGGCAGAGTAGAATTCTTACACGGTGGTAACCGGTCGTCGGCTGTCGGTCGTCGGCCTTCGGCCAGGCCTATTCGCTCAACGGCCAACGACCAACGACCAACGACCGACGACCTCCCCATGGACCTGCAGGAGAAAATCCGAGAACTGCCTACCGGACCCGGCGTGTATCTCTACAAGAACGCCGAGAGCGAGGTGATCTACGTCGGCAAAGCGAAGAACCTGCGGGCGCGGGTGCGCTCCTACTTTCTCGAAGGCCGGCCCGAGGATGCGAAAACCGGCTCGCTGCTGCGGGAGGCGGTGGACGTCGGCTACATTGTGGTCGACAACGAAAAAGAGGCGCTGGCGCTCGAGAACAACCTGATCAAGCAGAAGAAGCCGCGCTTCAACATCCTGCTGCGCGACGACAAGACCTATCCATACATCAAGCTGACCGCCGGCGAGCGCTACCCGCGCGTGTACGTCACCCGGCGCCTGAGGAAAGACGGCAGCCTCTACTTCGGACCGTACTTCCCTGCCAACCTGGCGCATCGCACGGTGGACCTGATCCATCGCTCATTCAAGATCCCCTCGTGCACCGTGGACCTCTCGCGCTATCACCCGCGGCCGTGCTTGCAGTATTACATCGGGCGATGCCTGGGTCCGTGCGTGAAGGAACTGACCACGCCGGATGCTTATCAGGAAGCGCTGCGCGACGTGCGGCTGTTCCTCGAGGGCCGGCAGACCGACCTGGCGCGTTCGCTGCACGAGCGCATGGACCGCGCCGCGGAAGATCAGGAGTACGAGCGGGCGGCGAAGTATCGCGACCTGCTGGCGACGGTGGAGCAGCTCCACGAGAAGCAGCGCATGGCCGCCGCCGAGGGCGACGACGCCGACGTCTTCGGCTATCACTATGAAAACCACATGCTCGCCGTGAACCTGTTCCACATGCGCGGCGGACGCGTGCTCGACCGTCGCGAGTTTTTCTGGGAGGACTTGCCGGAGTTCGCCTTTCCTGGCGGCGACAACTCCGGCGGCGACGAGGCTTTTCATCCCGGCGAGTTCTTCTCTGCCCTGCTGAAGCAGGTCTACATCGACCAGCAGTATGTGCCGCACACGATCTACGTCCCGGTGGAGTTTGAAGACTGCGCGACGCTGGAAGAGCTGCTCTCCGAGAAGCGGCAGCGGCGGGTGGAGATCGTGGTGCCGCAGCGCGGCGAGAAGCGCTCGCTCATCGACCTGGCGGCGCGCAACGCCAAGCAATCCTACGAGCAGCGCTTCCGGGTGATGAAGCCCGCGACCAAGGCCATCCAGGAAGCGCTTCAGGATGCGCTCACCCTGCCCGAGCTGCCGCGCCGCATCGAGTGCTTCGATATCTCGCACATCCAGGGCGCCGAGACGGTGGCGTCGATGGTGGTGTGGGAAGACGGCAAGATGAAGAAGTCCGACTACCGCAAGTTCATTATCCGCTCGGTCGATGGCGTGGACGACTTCGCCTCCATGCGCGAGGTGGTGGGGCGGCGCTACAAGCGCGTGCTGGAAGAAAAGCAGAAGCTGCCCAGCCTGGTGCTGATCGATGGCGGCATCGGGCAACTGCACGCCGCGGCGGAGGCGCTGGAGACGCTGGAGATCGTCAACCAGCCGCTGGCGGCGATCGCCAAGCGCGAGGAGATCATCTACGTGCATGGGCAGGAAGACGAGCCGGTAGTGCTCGACCATCACTCGCCGGTACTGCACCTGGTGCAGATGATCCGCGATGAATCACACCGCTTCGCTGTCACCTTCCACCGCAAGCGCCGCTCCATGCGCGACCGCAACTCCGAGCTGCTGGAGATCCCCGGCGTCGGCGAGAGCACGCGGCGGCGACTGCTGGAACACTTCGGCAGCGTGCGCGCAGTGAAGGAAGCGGATGCGGCAGCGCTGTCAGCGGTGGTGACGCGGGGGCAGGCGGAGGCGATCAGGAAGCACTTTGAGGGAGCCCGCTGACCTAGGTCCTGTGAAGCGCGTTTGGACAGCACGCCGCGAAGCGGCGACATTTGTTCGAGACCAGCGCGGCGCTGGGTGAGGTTGAATCAACGATTACAGCCCATTTATGGGCGACACAGAGACCAGCAGGTGCCGCCCTCCGGGCTCATTTCCCTTTCAAACTGCCTTCCCAGCGCTGACGCACTGGGCTAACTCAAATGTCGCCCTTCGGGCTTCGGTTTAAAGAAGTCACGCAGGATTGCCTTAGCGGTTTTCACATCGCCGGAGAACAACAGTTCGACCCCTTCCACAAGCAGTGCCTCACGGAAAGCCGCGTCATATGCAACGCGGGACTTGATGGCTTCACGAAAATCTCGTGTCAGCGCCATTGCTGAATTCTACGGGTTCCTGTGCAGCACGTGCACGGCGATGTCCGGCCAGAATTCGCGGAGGGTGTTGGTGGCGGCGTCGCGCAGCAAGGCGTATCCGTACTTGGAGAGGATTGCTCCCGGCGTCCGCGTCTTGCTGGGATAGTAGGCGAGCGAGATCCCCTGCGCCATGCCACGGCCCAGCAGCTCGGAAACGTTGAAGCTGTCGTGCCCCTCGTAGTTGGGAGTGATCACAATGCGCGAAAACGCATAGGCGGTCCGCTTGCGGAAGCCGCCTTCGCCCTTGGCGAAGTAGCGCTCATCCTGATGGAAGATGGTGGGCAGGACAAAGATGACCAGATAGTTACCGTCGGTCTTATCGACGAAGCCGCGCCAGTAGTAGCGGCCGTATCCGGTCATGCCTTCGCCCAGTTGCGGGTGCGCATTCGACCACTCGGCAAAGGCGGAAGTAAGCCCGACGAAGACAACTGACGAATAGTCGAAGCTGTTTCTGGTAGCGATGACGAACGCCTGCTTCGGGGTCGGCGGCGACGGAAGCTCTCCCGCGCTGACGGCGCGGAAATTGGGCATCATGCCAAGAATCCGCTTGGGCTGCTGCTTCTCGGGAGCTACGACCCCTGGAGTCGCGGGCTTCACGGCGGGCTGACTCGAGCCACTGGCGGACGCGGACGCTGCAGATGGGGCCGGCTCTGGATCGGCCGGCAGGCTCCCACCGCCAGAAGATTCATGCGGAGTAGACCCCGACGGGGCGAGTGCGGAAGAGACACTACTTTCTTGCGCAAATGTGCAGGTTGCAAAAATAACCAGGGCTAGCCCCATCCAAAGAAAACGCAATCGATTCCCCCCAGGGCGGCAAGTTCCAGTTACAACCATCCCATTATAACGGGCTCCTACTGCGGGACAGACGAGGACATCAACGCCTGATGGCGCTTTCAATCCTCTCCCCTGCTTCTGCAATTCTGAGCAGGAAAACCTAGTTTGGCTTGCGGTTGGGCGGCAGATAGTAGTGAATCAGCCCGTATTCTGGCAGAGATTCGATCTGATCGAGGGTCTTGGCGGGATCGGCGCCGTTCTGCGCCGCCTGGCGCAACAGTTCAATCAACTGCTCGCCATTCGCCATCGCATTCAGATAGAACCACAGGAACTGCCGCATTTGGTCGATGACGGACTTGAACTCGTCCACCGCCTCCACCATTACTGACTGATCGGAGCTCATGCAGGAGCCGTCCAGCAGCGCCTCTTGCAGCGAGCGCTGCAGGAGCCGCAGTTCGTCGGTGATGCTGCGCATCTGGTCCATCGTCTGTTTCAAAGCCAGCCAAGCTTATCGCCGCTGCGGGAGCCCGCAAAGTAACGAAGGTAATGGAAACGCCGCGCCGCTGGCACCACCAGGACAGTAACCCGCTTATGGTCTTTGGAATCGCATCTCAGCCGTGCCGCCGGTGCGCCGCTGGAATCTCGGGCTCGGCTGCCTCAGGCTGGAGCTTTACCCCGGCGCGCGAGTCCAACTCCTTCATCACGTAGGCTTTCACGTTCTGGCTCAGCCGCGATTGCCGCATGAGTTCGCGCAAGGCCTCGGTTGGCAGGCCGCGCGCAAACACCAGCACGCGCACCAGCGGCGTGCCCGGATGCCGTAGAAGCGCGCGCTGCACCTCGCGACGCAGCGACCACTTGGAATGGCGGCAGACCTGTTCCGCCAGCGCCTGCGGGGCGCGGTTCTTCATCAGAGCTTTCACCACCAGCGCTTCGGTAAGCTGCGGATTGTCGAGTGCGGCTTCGAGGATGCGCGGCTCGGGATCGAGCAGCAGCGCGCCGGCCAGGCGCCCGGAAGCGCGCTTAGCGAGCGTGAGGCGCTCGCCCGAGGAGATGGTTTCGCGCCGCTGCAGGATGACTTCATCGGCGGCAGCTTTCACGTCGGCGGCCACGGCAGGCGTCAGCGCCACCTGCATCAGCTCGAAAGTATGCAGGTGCCTCAGCAGGGGCAGCGACACGAAGCGCGGCGTGCGCGGATGCTTCACCAGCGCCAACCGCACCTTCCGGCTCTTCTTCATCGCCGGATGCCTGGCGAGCCGTTCCAGCGCGCCCGCCGGCAGGTCGCGCCGCTCCAGCAGCGCCAAGGCCAGCTCTTCGGTGAGCCGCGCATCGCCGGCGGCGGCACACAACACTTCCGGAGAAGGATCGTGGATCAACCGCTCGATGGGCTGGAGAATTTCAGCCATGCAACGCCAAGTACGAGGAGCCTACGCGGACGCCGCTTCCGGGGAAGGCTTCACTGCGCCCTTGCGCGCCATGCGCAGCGCCCCTTCCGCAGGCCGTCGCTTGCCTGGCGCCACGCGCGCTTCCGGACAGCGGTCGCCGAGCTCCGCCGTAAAAGCATCGCGCACTTCGGGCGAGTTCTCCAAGACACCGCCGTACATGGCCACGTCGACAGGCACAGGTTTGGGCCACAGCCCGCCGATCACGTCACCGGCGAGCAGCGCCAGTTCGCGGCCGGCGCGGGCAAGAACGCGGCGCGCCAGGGCGTCGCCCGAGACCGCGATCATGGGGAACAGATTGGCAAAATCAGGCGCGGGGGAAGCGCGAGAGAACCGCGCCAGGGCCTCAGCATGGTCGAGTTTCCAGGCCTTGAGAATCGCAGTCAGCAAGCCAGAGCTCTGACCGTACTCGTTGGCCAGGAGCGCCAGCTCAATGGCGGTGCGGCCGATCCAATCGCCCGAGCCGGGATCGCAGGTTGCAGGCGCCAGTCCGCCGGCGCGCACGGCCTCGCCCTGCTGATTACGACCGTAGGCGATGGAGCCAGTCCCGGAGATGACCACCACTCCCGCGCCGCTCTCGAAGGCCGCATGGTGCGCGACTTCGACGTCACCGACCACGTCGACTTGGCCGCCGACCCACTCCCCGAGCCAACGGCGGATGGCCGCCACAGGTTCCGCTTGCGAAGCGCCCGCCACTCCGATGCAGGTGCGCTGAATCTTGGAGAGGTCCGCGCTGGCCGCGGCGCAGGCGCGCTCGATGCCATCGCGCAGCGCGGCCCCGGCCGCTTGCTCTCCCACGCGAGCGATCTTCGTGGAACTGGCGCTCGCCCAGCCGAGCACCGAGGTTTCGTCCCCTACCATGCACTCGGTCTTGGAACCGCCGCCATCAATCCCCAGGAAGAAGGCCATTGCCGTAGTTTCTATCATAGGTGTGAGAGAATCCGGGTCAAGTTTCACGCCCCTGCGTGCTCTTGGCTTTTGGCTCTTGGCTTTTGGCCAACAGCTAAGAGCTAACAGCTAAGAGCCATCCGCACTTGAAACTCGACGGAGGCGCCAATCAACCGGCTGGACCCGATCGACCTGGCGATCATCGCGCTCTATCTGGCGGCGATCACGGTCTTCGGGCTGCGCTTCCGCAAATCGCAACGCACCCTGCGCGATTACTTCCTGGCCGACCGTAACATTCCCTGGTGGGCGATTGCGCTTTCCATCGTCGCCGCCGAAACCAGCACGCTCACCATCATCAGCATCCCGGGGCTTGCCTTCGATACCAATTTGGGCTTCCTGCAAGTGGTCTTCGGCTATCTGCTCGGGCGGATCATCATCAGCGCCCTCTTCATCCCGCAGTACTTCCGCGGCGAGATGTACACCGCTTATCAGTTGATCGAGCGGCGCTTCGGCAGGACGCTGCACTCGCTCACCGCCGGCCTCTTCCTGCTGACGCGTGCGGCGGCGGAAGGTGTGCGCGTCTTTGCGGTGTCGATTGTGGTGGCCATCGCCATTGGAACGGGCGAAGTGGCATCGATCGCCATCATCACCGTGCTGACCATGATCTACACCTTCGAAGGCGGCATGGCGGCGGTGATCTGGACGGACGTGGTGCAGATGGCGATCTATGTTGGCGGCACGCTCGTAGGATTTTTCACCATCCTGCATGCAGTCCCCGGCGGATGGACAACCGTGCACACCGTGGCCGATGCCGCGGGTAAATTCCGCGTCTTCGATTTCGCGCCCGTTCTGCACCGGACCTATACCTTCTGGGCGGGCGTTATCGGCGGCACCTTTCTTACTACCGCCAGCCACGGCACCGACCAGTTGATGGTCCAGCGCCTGCTCTCAGCCCGCAGCCAGCGGCAGTCGCAAGCGGCGCTGCTGGCCAGCGGCGTAGCCGTGTTCTTCCAGTTCACGCTGTTTCTCGTGGTCGGCGTGATGTTGTTCGTGTTCTACAACGGCGCGAGGCCGGCGGGATCATCGGACCGTATTTTCCCTACCTTCATCGTGCAGCAGATGCCCCACGGGATCTCGGGGCTGCTGATCGCTGCCATCCTGGCGGCCGCAATGTCGAATCTTAGCGCCGCGCTGAATTCTCTTTCTTCGACCTCAATTGTCGATTTCTATGTGCGGCGAAATCCTAATACCGGCGACGCGCGACGCTTGGCGGTTTCGCGGGCAGCGACGATGCTGTGGGCCCTGGTGCTGTTCGGCCTGGCGCTGTTGTCGCGGCGCAGCGGACGTGTAGTCGAAGTCGGGCTGGCGATCGCCTCGGTCGCGTACGGCGCCTTGCTGGGCGTGTTCCTGCTGGGCCTGCTTACACGGCGCGCCAACCAGCGCGGAGCGATCGTCGGGATGGCCTGCGGCCTGGCGACCGAGATCTACGTTTGGACGGCGACCCGCGTGCCATGGACGTGGTATGTGGTGATCGGCACCGCGATCACGTTCTCCGTGGGATATGCAGCCAGTGCGCTGTTCGGCGAACCCAGGGAGCGCCGGTGATCTTGGCAGGCGTGCCGGTGTTTTACGCCTTCGCGAAGAAGAATCGCCACAGAGGCACTGAGGCACAGAGCTAAATAAATTCCTTTTCCTCTTCCTCTGTGTCTCTGTGCCTCCGTGGCAAACCGATCTACACCATCACCACTTCGGCGGTCCGCACGCTGTGCAACTGCTTCGACTTCTCGTAGATGCGCACATACTCGCGCGCCGAGTTCGTCCACGAGAAATCCTTGGCCATGCCGTTGCGCATGAGCGTATGCCAGGCGTTCTGATCTTTGTAGGCGGTGAGGGCTTGGCGAATGGTCGAGAGCAGCGCTTCGCCGGTGTACTCGCTGAACTTGAAGCCGGTGCCGCGGCTGGTGCGAGGGTCCCAGGGATCGATGGTGTCATCGAGACCGCCGGTGGCCCGCACGACCGGCACGGTGCCGTACTTCAGGCTGTAGATCTGGTTGAGGCCGCAGGGTTCGTAGCGCGACGGCATGAGGAACATGTCCGAGCCCGCCTCGATCTTGTGCGCGAGGCCGTTGTCGAAGCCGATCTTTACCAGGATCTTTTGCGGGAACTGCTGGTTGAGGCGGCGAAACAACTCCTCATATTCTTTGTCGCCGGTGCCGAGGGCCACGATGATCATCTCTTCCCGCGCCAGGCGGTCGATCACCTGCGCGATCAGGTCAAAGCCTTTTTGCGCCGCGAAGCGCGAAACAATGCCGATGACCGGCAAGCGCAGGTCCGCCGAGGGCGCGCCAAAGGCGGCCAGCAGGTCTTGCTTGCAGGAGAGCTTGCCGCTGAGGTCGTCGGGCGAATATTGGGCTTTAATGAAGGTATCCTTCTGCGGGCTCCAGACGTTGTAGTCCACGCCGTTGAGGATGCCGGTGACGGTTGCCGCGCGGCTGCGCAGCACACCCTCGAGGCCGAAGCCGTACTCCGCGGTCTGAATCTCCTGGCTGTACTTCTTGCTGACCGTGGTGATGAAGTCGGAGAACACCAGCGCGCCCTTCAGGAAATTCGCTTTGCCGTAGAATTCCATCTTGTCGATGGTGAACAGGTCCCACGGCAGCATGAGCAGGGGAAGCGTTTGCGGGGGGAACTGTCCCTGGTATCCCATGTTGTGGATGGTGAAGACGCTGGAAACGCCGCGAAACGCGGGGTCTTCGGCGTAGAGAGTCTTCAGCAGGATGGGCAGCAGCGCCGATTGCCAGTCGTGGCAGTGGAAGACGTCGGGCGCGCCAAAGATCTTGGAAGTCTCCAGCACCGCGCGCGAAAACAGGGCGAAGCGTTCGGCGTTGTCGGAGTAGTCGCCGGCAGGCGTGCCGTAGAGGTGTTCGCGGTCGAAGAACGGAGGATAGTCGATGAAGTAGAATTTAACCCCCGCGTGGGTGCCGCCGTCGAGCACCGAGCAGAAGCGGTACTCGTCGTCGAATGGTACGGTGACGCTGCGCAGCAGGGTGCGCGGACTGGTGAGCTTGGTTTGGCGGTACTTGGGAAGATACACCTGGACGTCGTGGCCGATGGCGGCTAACGCCGGTGGCAGAGCGCCCACCACGTCGGCGAGACCGCCAGTCTTGGAAAACGGAACACACTCCGAGGCCACAAAAGTGATGCGCATGAAATAACCTCCGCGATCCCACGGATTCAGGGCTTGAGTAAGCGCTGGCTGGAAGTTCAGTCTAACCGGCAATTGGAAACCCGGTCAATAAGGTTTAAGGAGCGGCCGATGGCAAAAACGGCAGCCGGAAGCGTACGGCGTCCCAAACTGGGCCAGCATTTCCTCGCCGACCGAAGCGCGGCGGGGCGAATTGCCGAGGCCCTGGGCGAGATCGGCGATAGCACGGTAGTCGAGATCGGCCCCGGACGCGGCGTGCTGACCGACTTGCTGGTGGGGCGCGCCCGGCAGGTGATTGCCATCGAGCTCGACCGCGTGCTGGGCGCGCAACTGCGCATGAAGTACGCCCATCGCCGCGGCATCGAAATCCTCGAAGGCGACGTGCTGGCGATCGACCTCGAAAGCCTGTTGCGACGGCCGCGGGTGGCCGGAGACGGCCATCGTCCCGACCCCGGCCCCGCGCAAGTGATCGGAAACCTTCCTTACTACATCACCTCGCCGGTCCTGCAACACCTGTTCCGGTTCCATCACCTGTTCTCGAAGCTGGTCATCATGGTGCAGCGCGAGGTGGCGGACCGCATCGCGGCCAAGCCCGGCAGAAGCGAATACGGCCTGCTTTCGGCCATGGTGCAGTTCTACGCGCGCATCGAGAAACTGTTCACCCTGCCGCCGGGCGCGTTTTCGCCGCCGCCCAAGGTGCATTCCACGGTCTTGAGGCTTACCATTGATCCGCAGGAAGAAGCGCTGGGCGTGCGCGCCGAGGATTTTCTCGAGTTCCTGAAGCTCTCATTCGGGCAGAAGCGCAAGACCTTAATCAATAATCTGAAGCCGCACTACGCCGAGGCGGATATCCGGGCGGCGCTGCAGAAAACGGGAGTCAAGCCCGATACCAGGGCTGAGGCGCTGTCTTTGGCAAAGAGTGCGGCGGTCTTTAAGACATTGGATGGATCGGGTCATCGGCTCATCGGGTAATCGGGTGATCTGAAAAAGCCGGAGTGAAGGTTTTGCAATGACCCGATGACCCGATCTCCCGATGACCCGATTCCATTTGCAGGGAAGGAGTCGGCCATGAGTACCGTGCGTCATCCATCGGTGGCCGGGCGATTCTATCCGGGGCAGCCGGACGTCCTGATGCGCGACCTGCGCTCTTACCTTGCGGCCGCGGGAGAAAAAATCGAAGCCCTCGGCTGCGTGGTGCCGCACGCCGGTTACATGTACTCGGGGCACGTCGCGGGGGCGGTTTACGCCCGGCTGGTCTTGCCGTCGCGGTTCATTATTCTGTGTCCCAACCATACGGGCGCGGGCAAGCCCCTGGCCGTCATGAGCGAAGGCGCGTGGGACACGCCGCTGGGGCTGGCGGAGATCGACCATGAGCTGGCGATGGAGCTGCGCAGTGCTGTCCCCTTCCTCTCGGAAGACGCCGCGGCGCACCGAACCGAGCACGCGCTGGAAGTGCAGTTGCCCTTTCTGCAAGCCCTGCGGCGGGAGTTCACCTTCGTGCCGATTGCAATCGGTGTCGGCTCCTACGAGCCCCTGGCGGAATTAGGAGAGGCCATCGCCCGCGTGGCCACGGCGCACGACGACAAGATCCTCATCATTGCCTCCAGCGACATGAACCACTACGAGTCCGACGCGATCACGCGCGTCAAGGACAGCAAGGCCATCGAGCAGATTCTGAAACTCGATCCCGAGGGGCTGTTCGAGGTGGTGGTGAATGGGGACATCAGCATGTGCGGCTACGGACCGGCCATCGCCATGCTGACAGCAGCCAAGCGCCTGGGCGCGGAGTCGGCGGAGTTGGTGAAGTACGCAACTTCAGCCGATGTGTCCGGTGACCGCGATACCGTCGTGGGGTATGCGGGAGTGATCGTTCATTAATCGGGAGATCGGGACATCGGCTCATCGGGTCATCGCAGAACTGTTTCACCAATTTTTCAAATCACCCGATGACCCGATCACCCGATCTTTACCGGTGTCCGCCGCTGTGTCCGCCCGAAATCGAGTGCCCAGCGCTGCCGGCTCCGCCGCTGCTCCAAAAATGTCCGCCCGAGGGACTCATCTGTGAGTGCGGCGCAGAGTGCGGCGCAGCGGTAGACGCCGCGGGTCTGGCGGTCCGCATCGGCGGCGGTACCCGCGCAGCGCTGTTGACGTGAGACCCGCCGTCTGCAGGTGGCGGGACTGGCCTGGCTGCGGGCGATGCCACAGTCGGGGGTGCGGTGGTGGTGTTGGTGATGACACCGTTATTCGTCACAAAGCCGGAAGCCGGAGTCATGGTGGACGCCCCCCAGCCTCGACGCGGCGTCGCGGCGGCTGAGGGTAACAAGCCCGTTCCGACCGGCGAACCCGAGGGATAGGCGGCATGCCAGCCGCGTCCCACGGTGACGATTCCCGGACTTCCCGGTTGCGGAGCCATAAGCGGCGAGTGGGGAGCCGCCCAACCTACCGGCGGATGGTTCACGCCCGTGACCGGCGCCCATGTGTTCCACGTTGTCCCGGGCATCCACCCCCAGCCGTACCCCGGGACAAAGTTCCATGCTCCGTAGCGATACGGCATCCATCCCCAGGGATAAGGTGAAACCCACGCGTAGCCGAATTGTGGATAAAAGGCCCACGAGCCATCCATGAATGGATTCCACCCGGCGCCAACATAGTTGGGCTGCCACATCCAGCCCCATCCCGGAGCGTTGAAGTAGTTGCCGTAGTAAGCCAGGTCGGCGAGACCGTAGCTGTAAGCTGGAGAAAAGCTATTGGCGTACGAATCGGCGCTGTAGGTGCTGGCCGATGTATACGACTGGGCGTAGCGGGCACGCTCCTGGTTCCAGTCGTCGTAGGAGCCTTCTTCGATGCTCTTGGCCAGGTTGTAATGGCGGGAATCGCTTGGATCCAGCGTGAAGGTTTCTCCGCTGAGGACGGCAATCTGGTTGTCGCCGCTGCGCACGTTCAAGCTGCCCTTATAAGCCGCAACCTTGAAGTCGCCATTGCCACCCAAGACACGGAAGCGCGCGGAGTGAGTCGCGCTGATCTGCTGCCCGCCGGAGGTTACGGTGAATTCACCCATGTGACTGCGAATGTCGAAGTAAGCAGTGCCGCTCTCGAGCTCGACGCTGGTGGCCTTCTCACCCGAGCCGCGTAGCAGGAATTCCTGAAATTCAACGGAACTCCCGGGGGTCAGGCGCAAGCTGCTGCCGTCTTCGAACTCGACCTCGGCCAGCGCATCTTCGCCGCGCGTCCACAATCGGCTGCCCTGGACGATCGGCATGTTCAGAATCGCCGGTTCGTATCCCTGGCCCTGGCGGCGATCAAGTTGCACGTCACCATTGATGTAACTCAAGCGCACAATGCGTATGTTGGTGTCTTGGTAAGACTGCTGCTGGAACGGCCCACGGGAGGAGGGACACCAAGGTCGCCAGCAGGAGAAGCGCGTTCCCCACTCGCCGGCAAGTCATAAGCTGACTCCTGGACTTCCCTGCTTGCTTAGATGCCTTAATTGTACTCCCCGGGCAAGAAAATCTCCGTCGCGGATATCACCGCGAAGGCGCGCTGCCCACGGGCGTCGCACCCGCCATCTGCAGAATATGCCGCGCGCGCTGGCGGGCTATGTTCATTACGCTTGGATCGTCGGCGAGCTGTTCGAGAATGGGTGCAATGATCTGCAGTTCGGTCGCCCGCTGCTCAAGCGCAGCATGCTCCAGGTTCTTCAACTCTTCGTCCAGTCCGAGGCGCTCGAAGCGCAGGAGGCGAGTAAGCCGGCGTCCGGATTCGATGGTCGCGGAGATGCCCTGAAATAGGGCGGTCAGTTGCTCGATGGCCGGGTTCTCCGACCAGTTGTAGCGGGTCTCGTAGCGCTTGTCGGGATCGGCGTAGGCCAGGGTCTTGTCACCGGTCATGGCAACGCGATGCTTGCGGTACTCGAAATCCCCGTGGAAATAGTTGAGCTGCCGCGCCAGGTTGAAGATGCGTTGGCGCGCGCCCGCCGACGCCGTGAACTTCAGCATATAGGGATCGCCGACGGATTGTTCCGCGCCGGCCTCAGTCAGCCATGATTCGTACGCAGCATTGCCGCTGGAGTCTACGGAAATGACGTAGCGGTGCGGCTCGATACTCGGCCAGTCAAAAGTGAAAGTCACGGTCGGAACCAGCGGGTTCCGCGGATTGCTCGGCTCGAGCTTTGGCGTCTGCGCGGGCAGCAACGTCGCGACCAACAGCAGACCTGCCACCAGTCCCAGCCACTCCGTGCGTTGCCTCTGCATATCCATCCTTCGATTCGGCTAACGCCGGGCTTGAACCGCAAGTTGCTGTCGCTGCTGCGTACCAGC
The DNA here is from genome assembly GCA_963733935.1 of uncultured Acidobacteriota bacterium. GTDB lineage: Bacteria > Acidobacteriota > Terriglobia > Terriglobales > Acidobacteriaceae > JAHFUA01. The sequence continues at coordinate 7,942 of CAVTEQ010000008.1, read as the reverse complement.
CGTGTGCAGGTGGCAGATGGCAATGGCCAGCGCGTCGGCGACGTCGGCAGGTTCGGGGAGCTCGGACAGCCGCAACAGGCGCTGCACCATGTGCTGCACCTGCGATTTTTCGGCGCGCCCATAACCCACCACCGCCGACTTGATGGCCAGTGGCGCGTATTCGCAGACATCAAGGCCCGAGGCTGCGGCGGCCAGCATCGCCACCCCCCGCACCTGACCCAGTTTAAGAGCGGATTTGACGTTCACGGCGTAGAACACGTCTTCGATGGCGGCCAGCTCCGGCCGGTGGGCCGCGATCACCCGAGAGAGCTCGGTGAAGATGCGCTCCAAACGGCGGGGCAGCGGCTCGCGCGGCGAGAGCCGAATGGCGCCCGCGGCCACACCGTGCAGCTCCCCGTCGTCGGTCTGCTCCACCACGCCATAACCGGTGCACTCGGTGCCGCAGTCGATGCCCAGCACGCGCATGCGCCTGATGGTAGCAGAAGAAGTCCGGCAACCAGCTACCGGTAGAATGTCTGGCCCAAGGAGCTCTCATGAAATCCCACACCGAGTATCTGACCTTCAATACCAAGAAGCACCGTGAATACGTGCACATCACTCCGCAGGTGGAAGCTGCGGTGAAGAGCAGCGGTGTGCGCGAGGGCATGGTGCTGGTCTCGGCCATGCACATCACCGCGGGAGTGTATGTGAACGACAACGAGCCGGGGTTAATCGACGACATCGACGAGTGGCTGGAAGGCCTGGCGCCCTTCCGCGAAGACTATCGCCACCACCAGACCGGCGAGGACAACGGCGACTCCCACCTGAAGGCCATCCTGGTGCACCACCAGGTGATGCTGCCCATCACCGCCGGCAAACTCGATCTCGGCACCTGGCAGCGCGTCTTCTACGCCGAGTTCGACGGCCAGCGCTCCAAGCGCGTCATCGTGAAGGTGATCGGGGATTAACCAAAAGAAAGCGGCTTCGCGCCGAGGGACGCGAAGCCGCCGATTTCAGGCCAGATTGTGCTGCCGTCCGGACTGTTACCGAATCACTACGCCCACTCCGAACGTGAAATTGTTCTGGTGAGTGTTCAAGCCTGGGCCTGGGAATCCGAATGAATAATCGGCCGGGCTGAACTTCGTATAGTAGTAGTTGAATTCGCCCACACGCACCGCGAAGTGGGGTGAAAGAGCGTAATCCACACCGCCACCCAGCTTCATGGAGAAGTTCGTGGAAGATTCGCTGGCTAATCCGACCGGTGTAAGTTGAAGATTCGTGAAGCCGAAGAGCGCATGCGCAAACGGTTCAAACTTGCCCATGTGGCCCTTTACCCGAGGTCCACCGTGAAAGCCGATCAGCACGGGCCTCTTCGCCGCCAATGAAGAAGTCTGTCAGCACCGAAGTGTCTTCTTGCTGGTATGAGAAATCGCCGGTCAGACCGATGGCGTGCGTAAAATAGTAAGTCCCGTCGACGAAGAACCCGCCTGGAATGCCATTCTGACTGGGTAGCACATCGCCGTCGACGTGCAGGTAATTCCAGCCGGCTCCCAGTTCCGCTTTTTGAGCGGCGGCAAAAGTCCCGCAAAGCAGTACACAGGTCGCAATCAGCAACAACTTACGCATTTCTTTCCTCCTTGGTTCGGTACCTCGGTTTGTAGTGCGTCCCCTGTTATGTTCATCCACAGCGGAAACCCCGCGGGGAATGCAGAGTTGCGCGTGAGAGCACCCAAAAGGTTATTCGACGTGTTGCTCTAACGTCAACCGACGATGCCCGGTTCGGTACCCCGTTAGATCAGTGCCAATTCCGGATAAGTATCTGCGATTGCAGTGGGATGCGCACGATTCCCTTAGACGTTGTCCAGCGGTCACTATGCTTCGTGACAGAGGTCACGGCCTTTCGGGGTTGTTGACTCTATCGTTATTGGTGGAAAGCCACGTCTGGCGTGGTTTTCGGCCAATCGAGGTGCAGCTTTGGCGCATTCGCAGGCGCTGGTCACAATTCTGGCAGTGGCTCTGGCGGTGGCGGTGGCCGCCGTGGTGGCAGTCCTGTTCCAGGCGAGCCGGCTGCGTGCCCAGGCCAGCCGCTCCGCCCTGTTGGCCCGCCAAAGTGAGCAGGAGCGCGACATGGCGCAGCAGATTCTGGCCCACCGCGCGGATGAAGAACGCCAGTTGACTCGCGAGAAGACGCAGTTCCAGTCCAAGCTTGCCGACTACGAGAAGTACGCCGCCATGTCGCAACTGGCGCTGGGCGCTGCCCACGAGATCAACAATCCCCTGCTCGGCATCTTCTCCCACCTCGAGCTGGAACTGAAGAGCACCGCTGACGTGGAACAGCGGTCCGAGATCCAGGCCTGCCTGGAAGGCGCCCAGCGAATCTCTTCGACGGTGCGCGGCCTGTTGAACTACGCGCGTCCCGGTCCGCTGCGCCTGAGCCGCATCAGCCTGGAACGCCTGGTGGACGACACCTTTTCTTTCCTGCACCATCAACCGATGTTCCGCGCGATCGAGCTGCAGAAGGAGGTTCCGTCGGAGCTTCCGGCGATCGCCGCCGACTCCAACCAGATCTCCCAGGTGCTGATGAACCTGCTGCTCAATGCCGCGCAGGCTATGCCCCAAGGCGGGACGATCACCGTGAGCATTGAGAAAGTGAAGTTCGAGGATCGGCTGGAAGTGCGGGTTGTCGATACCGGCTGCGGCATTCCCGCCGATGTCCTGCCGCGCGTCTTCGAACCATTCTTCACCACCAAGCGCGGCCAGGGAACCGGACTCGGGCTGAGCATCAGCCAGGCCTACGTGCGCAACCATCACGGGGATATGGAAGTGGAGAGCATTCCCAACCAGGGCACGACCGTGCGCTTCAATCTGCCGGTACGGCAGTTCGGACCGGCAGTGATGCAGCCGGAAGAAGAGCTGGTGACCTGAAGGAGAATCATGTCCTATTCGCTGCTGATCGTCGATGATGAGGCTCTGACGCTGCGCACCATCAGCCGCGCCCTGAGCGAGGAAGGCTATGAGGTCTTCCTGGCCAGCTCGGGCGAGGAAGCGCTGGAGCTCTACGCGCGGGAGAAGCCGGACCTGGCGCTGCTCGACGTGGTGCTGCCGGGAATCGACGGTATCGAAGTCCTAAGGCAGATCAAGAAGCAGAATCCGGCGGCTATCGTGCTGATGATGAGCGCCTACCACCAGGTGGAGCGCGCCGTGGAAGCCATGAAGCTCGGCGCCTATGATTACCTGATCAAGCCCTTCCACCTCGCGGACCTTTCCAATACCATCCGCCGCGCCACGGAAACCCTGGCCTTGCGCGTGCGCCTCACCGAAAGCGTGCAGATGGCCAAAGGCCGCTACGATTTCGGGCTGGTGGTCACCCATAACGAGCAGGTGCGGCAACTGCTGGAGATGGCCCGCAAGGCGGCGGAAGCGGATAAGACGACCATCCTCATTCAGGGCGAAAGCGGGACCGGCAAGGAAGTTGTCGCCAAAGCGATCCACTATCACAGCCCGCGGGCGCAAGGGCCGCTGCTTGAACTGAACTGCGCCGCCATTCCCGACACCCTGCTGGAAAGTGAGCTTTTCGGCTATGAGGCAGGCGCCTTCACCGACGCGCGCCATCGCAAGGAGGGCCTGCTGGAGCGCGCCAATCACGGCACTCTGTTTCTGGACGAGATCGGCGACATGTCCACGAGCACGCAAGCCAAGCTGCTGCGGGTGCTCGAAGAAGGCTCGTTCACGCGTCTCGGGGGAACGCGCCCCATCACCGTGGACGTGCGCATCATCGCGGCCACCAACAAAGACATCAAGGCCGCCGTCGCCGAAGGCAAGTTCCGCGAAGACCTCTATTACCGCCTGAACGTGGTCCCGCTGATGCTGCGCCCGCTGCGCGATCGCATTGAGGACATCGTCCCCCTGGCGCTCGATCTGATGCAGCGCTTCAACCGCGAAATGAAGAAAAACTTCACCGGATTCACCCCCACGGCCGCGGAACTGCTCACCAAGTATCCCTGGCCGGGGAACATCCGCGAACTGAAGAACGTGATCGAGCGCACCATGATCCTGGCGCCGGAAGGCGACATCGACGCCGCTTACTTGCCGGAGGAGATCCGCGATTACATCGCCGAGGTGGTGGCCAGTTCCCTCTTCCAGACGGATGAACTCTCGCCCACCGGGCACCAGTTCGTGACCCTGCACGAACTGGAGGAACGCTACATCGACGAGGTGCTCAACGCCAGCGGCCAGAACAAGACCCAGGCCGCGCACATCCTCGGAATCCATCCCACGTCGCTGCTGCGCCGGCTCAAGAAGCAGCATTTGGACAACTGAGCGCCGGGATCGAGATACCCCCCACCCCCCTCCCGTACCTCGCGATCCAATGGAATCAGCAATTTAACTGACGAGCGCCGGGGAAATACAGACATCCACAGGAGTTAGAGGCAAAATCTTGCTGGCAAAGGAAGCGGTATACCGCGCCTACCCCTCCCCCTCCCCCTCCCCTGCCCGCGACCTAATGAAATCAACGCGTTAACCAACGAACACCGGGGAAATACAGACATCCACAGGAGTTAGAGGCAAAATCTTGCTGGCAAAGGAGTTCCGGGCCGGTCTGCGCGGCGGTTTATAGTTGTTGTCAAATAGCTATACGTCAACACACATGAATATCATGAAAATCGGCGCTGTGTCAAGAGAAAACTTCTGGCGCCCTGTCACCAATCCCGAGGCTCGCACGGCGCACTCGGGGGATTAACACTCCCAGACGAGCAAAAGACGCTCGTCTGGGGCATCCCGGTGGTTTCTTGTGAGCGACCCGGCACAAGAAGTCTTCCGGGAACACGGTCCGCAACAACAATCGGCTAACGGAGCAGCTCCTCATCCCTCATTCGTTGCTCAGACTCCTCGGAGAACCTGCGCCACTTGCCCTTTCTCAGCCGAACATCCTTGATGATCGTTACGTAGTTGATCTTTTCCATGTCGCGCTCGTCGTGGGGCTTCAGGTCGGGTGAGTCCGACGATCGCTTGATTTCCTCGATCAGTTTCCTGTCAGCTTCCGGGTCACGCGGTGCCTCCGGAGCGTTCCTGATTTCACGCCATCGAGGAAGGTACTTATCCCACAGTTGTGTGGTCAGGAAGCCTTGATCGTCAGGCGGTGTTCGAGCGAAATTGATGAGCCCGGTTTTGAGAACCTCGTCGGGCAATGCCGAGTAGTGGGTGTCGAGCTTCGTGAGGTCCTCCTTGAACTCGATTCCGTGGACGAAGGTTTGGTGCGGCTCGAGGAACAGCGGCACGATGTCGGCGTGGAAATTGTCCTTAGACGTGAAGACCGAGCAGAAGGGTAAATAATAAAGATAGGCGAGATCGATCTGGTGGCTCGGCTTGACGTTCTTCAGCAATTGCGTGGGCAGCACAAGGCAGAAGAAAATGTTGATCGTTGCCATGAAGACGAAGTACGGGACATAGTCGCGTAACGGCGGCCTGCGCTTACCCACCCAGTCATCGACTACCCACTCAGTGGCTTCGGAAACGCCCAAGAGGTCAAGGCCGAACCGGAGGAGCCATTCCGGGTCCATGTTCTCGATGATAGTGTCGGCGATATGTTTCGCATCTTCGAGTGTCTTTGGTTTGCGCCACGGTCCCAGGTTACCCATTACCTGCTTCACCATGGCGCCAAAATCCACCTGCGTGAGTGACCGCCGCCACTCCTTGGCAATCGTGCGCTCGACCTCAAGAAATTCGCGGTGCGTCCAGCGCTGCAGCGCCTCTTGTTCTTTGCTCTTGCGGTAGACGATCCCTTTTTTCTCCCCAAGCTGGACAGGCTCAGCGTGCGCCATGGCGACCCGTCCGTAAACGGTCTTGATGTCAAATTGCCTGCTGAGCTCTCCCTTCAATATCTCCAGGTGATGGACGTTGGGATATCCCTGCGAGTCTGGGGTCCGGTCGGCCAGAGAGCCCACAAGCTGCTCGGGAGTACTTCCGCTTCTCATTTTCTTTTCGAGATCGGCGAGGCACTCGACGAAGAACAACGGCGTGATGGTGGACATGTAGAAGTTGTCCATCAAACCGGCTTCGTGGATGTTCAGGCTTTCCAGGGATGACTTGTCGAAGATGAGAGATGGTCCCTGCATTCAGATGGTCCTTTACTCATCATATTAGAACCAGTCTCATATATGCCCGGGTAGCAGCTTGATGCAACCGGGTCGGACAATACTCCCAGACGAGCAAAAGACGCTCGTCTGGCTCGCCCAATCGTTGCGGGTGGGCGATGTTTCTCTGGGCCACCCCCCTCGAATTCTTTCACCGCATAGAAAGTGTCCCGCGGCCCTCGGCTTCGTCTTCCGGAGACGAAAGACCCGGAGATGAAAGACCCGATCGAAAAACCGGGCATTCAAACTATACTGCTGCCTTCCTAGGGACCCACACGGAATTCCACCTGAAGGAGAATGCCATGTCTACTGCAGGCGTATCCCGGGGATTAGTCAGCGCCCTGTTGCTTACCGTTGCCATGAGTTCGTTCGCACAGGACAAGAAGCCGCCCATCGTTAGGATGTCCGCGGTGTTCGCTGCTGGGATGTTCTTCCAGATATCATCGGATGAACTGGTCCAGGGTTTTCCAGAAGGACCTGTACGCGACGACATGAGAATGGCTCGCAGTAACTTCAACAGAGCCTACGGAGATTTCGCACAGATTGTGAGCATCACAAATGCGGGCACAGTCGAGGATGTGAATAAGCAGGTGGATGAAATGATGAAGACCGGCCTGCTGTTGGAAGCCGGCAAACAAGGTAGCCATCCCACTATCATTCCGGTCGACGTGGGCAAGCTGACAGATCAAGAACACTCGTATCTGAGGGATTCCTTGATGCTGAATGTTTCGAGGGGCGATATTAAAATTGCGCTAACAGTCCGAGATCAGAAGTCAGGAACGAAATACGTGTCGGCTAATTCGATGAGTAATGATGGCAAACGCGTTAGCGGTATCTTCTTGGGGTCAACCCGGCTCGCCGGTGGACCGACGGCAAGAATGCGCTATCCCAACACAGTTTGTCAGACGGAAGTTATTACGACGCATCTTTGGGGATCACCCGCCGAAATCGCGGTCGCTTGTGTACGAGCTAAATGCGAGGGTGACAGGTGCAGCGACTGTGTTGTGACTCGATCTAATGCGGTTCCTGGTCTTTTTGGAAGCCTGAAACTTATTCCGGATGCGGGGATGCCTGGGCGCAAGCTCACGACAAGTTGTTGCGAGGCGTATTTCAAATACGCGTGGGTAACGGGGTTCAAGTCGATCAAAGTAAACGTGGAGAAAGTCGGCTTCGAGATTCAGGGACAACTGGGCCAGTCGGGAAACGGCAGCTTCACAGTGACCGAATGTTGTGGGGCCCAACCGTCGAATTAACCGCTCAAGCTTCAACCAGCGCTGACGCGCTGGGCTCACACAAATGCCGCCCTTCGGGCTGGGCGTCGGCGATTCTACAGCCTAGGTCAATCCCAGGATCTTGAGGGTGCCCCATCCTAACGTCGTGCTGTTCGACGTTAGGGTGGGGTGGTTGGGACAAGGGGGCAGGAAGCAGGAGGCCGGAAAGACAGGTCGCGCGCCGCCTCAGGTGCAAGCACATAGCCAGGACTCATTCAGGTTGGGTTTTCGGTTTTGTCAGGTACTCGTCCAGCTTAGAATCTGAAATTCCTTCGCCGCGTTCGAGTTGTTCAATGCCGCGCCTAATTTTGGCGTTAATCGCGTTGCGATTCTCCGCCAGCCAGCGGTCCTGCTCTTCCTGAGTCTCCAGCAAGTGGAGCAACACTTCCTCGATGCTGTCGGCGCCCATGGACTGGAGCTGCTTTTCGATTCTCGACTTGAGCGCCGCATTGCGAATTTGGATGTTCATTGCCGACGTCTCGTTTCTCATCCTAGCCGAGGTACGCTGAATGTCAACTGCCTGATTGTGCGTCCGACGCGCCGCTGCAAAACGCAGCG
>CAVTEQ010000007.1:0-280869 GCA_963733935.1 uncultured Acidobacteriota bacterium | reverse complement strand
AGCGTCGGCCGGCGTGCTGTTGGGATCGTATCCGCCGGTCATGTTGACCTCGATGTCCCCGAAGCCATGCTTCGCCAGGTGCGCCTTGAGCGCCGCCAGCGCTTCGGCAGCCGTCATGTCCGGCACCAGGCGCAGGTCCAGCTTGGCCACGGCGCGGTGCGGAAGGATGGTCTTGCCGCCCGGCCCGGTGTAGCCGCCGACCAGGCCCTCGATGTTCACCGTCGGCCGCGACTGCCAGCAGCTCCAGCGCCTGCTCGCCAGCTCACATCGTGGACCCAGTGCTCGACGCCGAGCTGCTTCTTGGCCGTCTGCTCGTCAAGACGCTTGGCGGCATCGGCGATCATCGCCTTTTCGCGCGCGGAGACGGGGCGCGCCTTGTCGGCAAATCCGTCGATCGCGGGCGTGTTGCCGTCGTTCGAGACCAGCGTCGCCAGCGCCTGCACCAGATGCCACGCCGGGCTGTCCACGCGCGCCTTGTTGCTGGAGTGGATATCCTTGCGCGGGCCGCGGCCCCAGCGCTCGCCGCTCGAAACCAGCTCGCAGCTCGATCACGCCCTTGGCGCCCAGCGTCATGAGCACCTTGCCGTCGAGGTCCTGCTCCGCCGTCGGCATGAAGACGCCCGGTCGTACGCTTGAGCGCGGCCAGCACCTCCGGCCGGCGCACGATCTGCGGGAAGTGCGGCGAACCGATCTCCTCTTCGCCCTCGGCCACGAACACCAGATTGACCGGCAGCTTGCGGCCCGCGCCGCGGATAGCGTGCAGCGCCGCCAGGAACGCGGCTTCCGGGCCCTTCTGGTTGACGGCGCCGCGGCCGATCACCACTTTTCCCAGGCCGGGCTTATCCACCATGGCCGCCTCCCACGGCGGCGACGACCACTCCGCCGGGTCCACCTGCTTCACGTCGTACATGAAGTAGAGACCGACGGTGCGGGGAGCGCCGGCGTCGAGCGTGGCGAAGATGCCGGGCTGGCCGTCGGTGGGAACCTTGGTGACCTCGCCGAAGCCGGCATCGCGCAGCATGCGCATGGTCAGCTCGCAGCCTTCGTTCATGCCGCGATTCTCGGCGGCGATCGAAGGCTGGTGAATCCACTCCTGCAGCCGCTTCACGGCTTCGTCGTGGCGCTTTTCGATTTCGGCATAGATGGGCTTGAGGTCAGGGTCAGCGGATTGCGCCAGCCGGGGAAGCGCCATCGCAGCCGCGCCCACGGCAGCTCCTTGCAGAAAGGTGCGTCGGTCCATGGCCGGGGAGGATAGCAGGAAGGGAAGGGAACGGACAATCGCCATGATGGCGGCTGCCTGGGCGACCCACCTCGGTAAGGATTAAGATCGTCATAGGCCGCTCCGCTCACGTTGAAAACAGTCATACACAAGATCGAGGCGCTCACAAGGGAGCCAGGGTACATCTACACGCTGGCTCTCGTACTCCTACGGGACCTATTCATGATTCCCGAGGACATTGCCGACATTAATCCGCACGAGCACCTCAATTTTCAAGAAGCAGCTTTCATCGTCGGGCTTCTTCTGAAAAATCCGATCGACCTAACGCTCCCTACCGAAGAGGATTCCGAGAAGCGCTTCCAGGAGACATACCGCCTTTTCGACGAACTGCACAAGAAGTACAACGAGCCATTCCTAGAAGAGATCGCGCACCTTGTCGAGGGCGGGTTCAAAAACGAGACCCGACAGGAAAATTACAGGAGGGTCTTCGGTGCCGGAACGACGATGACCGAGCCAATACTCTATTCGGCATCAGGAGCATACGACTTTCAATACCTAGAATTTGCGGTCGACAAATATCGCCGGGACGCTGGTTGGATACATGAGCACATGGGTATCGACATCAGCGAAATGGCTACGATCGCCCGAGAGTTGAAAGCGCTCCACGAACGCATGTTCAACAGTCTCTTCAGTTCTCGGCCCTCAGACTTTTTCGGACTTTTGCAGAGCCGCTTTGTCGGTGTTCTGCTTTGAAGATGCCGACCTTCAGCGATTCGGGAGTGCTACTTTCGTAGCTTTTATATCGGCCTTCACTCTGGAACCCGGGCAGGTCAACTCTGGGTTTGAGCGCCCGGGCCAATACAATCGGCTCCAGTCAAAGCCCATCGTCCGCTTGCCGGACGGGCGCTATTTCCTGCCAGTAAGTTTCCTCCTTGCGGAAGCGATCTACGAAGCCCCGTTCTACTGGATGAATTCCGATCCCTCATATGTTTGCACGGCCTTACTGAACCGCGGAAAGTTCGCGGAAGAGGTGACGGCCCGGCTTATGGCGAACGTCTTCGGAGAGAAGAACGTCTACCGAAATGTTGAGGTCCGGGAAAAGAAGGGCCACGCGATCACCGACATCGACGTGCTCGCAATCGTCGGCAACAAAGCTGTTGTCGCTCAGGTGAAGTCGAAGCGCCTCACGGAACTGGCGAAGCTGGGGGATGAGGAGAAGCTCGTAGCGGATTTTAAGGCGGCGGTGCAGGAGGCCTACGATCAGGGCTTGCGTTGCAGAACGGCCCTAATCGATCGGAAGAACCACCTCTTTGTGGGCGATGAACGGATACACCTCGATGAGTCGCTCGACGAAGCTTACATTTTGTGCGTCACCGTCGACTACTATCCTGCGGTTACGCATCAGGCGGATGTGTACCTGACAAAAGCCCCAACAGATCCTTTTCCGATACCGATCAGCATTTTCGATCTCGACGTTCCTAGCTTTTTACTTAAGGGACCCATACGAGTTTACCTACTACCTTCGACAAAGAATTACGCTAAGCGATTGCTTCAAGGCCGATTCTGAGATGACCCTGCTTGGCTACCACCTCAAGCACAAGCTGTTCAAAGATCCCAAAGCTAATTTTAAGATGCTGGACGGCAGCTACGCGCAGCTGATCGACGCCAATTTTCAGGTCATGCGCGGATCGGTTCCGCACACTCCCGCGGCAGAGAGGCTACGGAGCCAATGGAAAAACGATGAATTCGAAGAGTTGGTCAGACAAGTCAAATCGGCCCCAGAGCCTCGATTCGTGGATGTAGCTTTCTTCCTTTACGATCTGGCCGGCGAGGGGGCGGACAGGCTCATTGATCTGCTGAAGATGACGAAACAAAAGGCGATTGCGGACCACCGCAGCCATGACGGCCGCCTGCTTCTCCAGGGGGAAAGCATCGGAATAACGATTCTTTGCGAGCCAGAATCCGCACCAACGTTGAGGCGAAAGCTGTTACCGCTTGCTCAGATAGCTAAATACAAATCGAAGGCCGACGTATGGTTGGCTCTAGGTTGCCTTTCGACGAGCCCTAACCTCGTAGACGCCATTGCTTTCGCTGAATACAAATGGGAGAAGGACGCCGAAATGGAGAAGCTAGCCAGTAAGCTCCGAGGCAAACTGATGACGTTCGACGGGGAAAAAATAGGGAGAAATCAACTCTGCCCTTGCGGCAGTGGCAAGAAGTTCAAGCGATGCCACGGAGCTTGAGGACCGGGTGCCCCACCCAAGCTTGTTTCGGAGAGGTAGCCTACAGGTGGTGCTCCAAACAACCTGCGCTTGTCTGGGACAGCAGTACTTTGCCACCGCCGCTGGATTTTCTCTTGACAAGCTGTATTCAATTTGTTATGATTGTATCAATGTTGTTCACAATGAGATAACTCATTGCAGATCAAGATTTTGCCTCTAACTCCTTTCTCATCATGGTCTCCAGGGCAGGGTATGTCGTAAGATGCTGATTCTACAAGGGGAGGGGGGTAGGGGTGGGGTTGCTTATAAAGTAACTGCCACGGCTCGTGCCCCGGGTCGCCGACCGTGGGGAATCAGCAAACAACGCGCGCGAACGTGGGAACAGCGCTCATCCTCTACGACGGCGTGTGTGGACTGTGCAATCGCGGCGTGCGGTTCGTGCTGAAGCGTGATCGCAAAGGCGTGTTTCGGTTCGCGGCGCTGCAAAGCTCGGCGGGCCGGAAGTATTCTCGCGCGCCACGGGATCGAACCCGACGCCTTGGACACGTTCTATGTGGTGCCGGACTTCGGTATGGCTGGCGAGCGCACGCTTTCCAGGTCTGCTGCCGCCCTCTATATTGCGGCGAGGCTGGGCGGGGTTTGGAAGGCAGCGGCTGTTTTCAGAATCCTGCCGTCTTGGCTTCGCGATCTGGCTTACGACCTCATCGCCCGGAATCGTTACCGCATGTTTGGAAGGTATGACACGTGTCCGCTGCCCGAGGCGCGGTATCGGGACAGGTTCATCGACGTGAGTTAGCTCAGGCGGCGGACTGGCCGGGCGTTTCGCCGCCGATCACCTTCTGCAGGGCGTGCAGCAGGGCGGCTGGAGGTTCTCCCCGGCCCAGGCAGGCAGTGACCATCCCTTGCTGGTGGCAGGGCACGCCGCAATATGCGGCCAGCATGATGATGGGCAGTGCCGGGCGGATGCGCTTCAGCAGGCCCGCGACCAGGAAGGCGCCCGGCATGTGGCAGTCGAGGAAGGCGGCATCGATGGGGCTGTTGAGAAAGGCGTCCAGCGCCGCCTCCACCGAGCCGGCCACGAACACGACATACCCATGGGCTCGCAGCCACTCCACGCGGGCTGCCAGGGCATAGGTCTGGTCATCGATGCACAGGATGGTTGCCACGCCGGAGAAGAAGTGTAGCCGCTGCGGACAGCGCCCGCTGTGACCTGGATCACACCTGAAAAGGTAACAGCCCAAAACCTTGCTTGGGTTAACGTCGGCTGTAGGAAGCGGCGCGGCTAAACGCCGTGGCGGCACCACTTTGCGACCAGCCAGATCAGCACGCCCACACCGAGGACCTCCAGCGGTCCCGGCGGGAAGATTGCAAAGCGAACGATTTCGGCGGAATGGTGAGCTACGTCATAAGCGGTCCAGATGATCCCGCCGCCGGCAATCATGCTGCCGATCTGCTCCGCCCGGCGGATGGCGATACTTTCTCCGCTGGCCGGGTGGGGATGAACGGGAGCGTAGGCAACCTCCGTGGGTTGGCTGTAACCTTCGCGTTCGTCGCCCCAGGGATCCGAACTCCGCGGCAGGGGGCGGTTTTGCGCGACCTGCGGTAGTAGGTCCGGGATCCTCGGACGGTTTTGCGTGGCCTGAGGAGGTGGGATCGGAACTCCCGGCACCGGCCGGTTTTGCGCGTGCTGGGAGGGTGGAACCTTTCCGCTGTGAGGGGGAGGGAAGCATGATTGTCGCCATTGTAGGAGCAACCTCGCGGAGCTGAAAGTTACAAAGGTGGTACGACCGGACACTGCGCTCGACGTCTGACCATGGCGGCTCGATTCGGGGCGGAGAGTAAGAAAGCAACTCCAAAATCGGGAACGTTCCGCAATGGGAATGCCTACTGCCGCACGATGCCTCGTGGTAGCTTCTCGCTTCGGGGTGCATTGGCGACAATAGAAGCAGCCATTTGACGTGTAAGTAGCTGGCAGCCCATTGAGAGTCTCCGCACCGCCGAAAGCCGATTGGCACCGCAATTACGGCTGTCCTTCCACAGGTCGTCGAGGAACGGCCTGACTCAATACCGGAACTGGCCCGCTATGGGATAGCCCGCTACGACACAATTTGCCGTTTTTGCGTGAGACTGAGCCTACTGTTCCGCCAAGATGGGAGAGCATCTTCGGCCCTTCATAGTTAACTTCCGATGTTGCGCCGCGACGCACGCTGTCTGGCACACAACGATGCGGCCTTTGAGGTCGAAGCGCCCAAGTGACCATGCGACGGGCGCCGCAGCGGGCCAGCGTCCTGTGCGCCGAAGTTTCCGAGACCTGAGCCGTCGGCAGTAGAAACGTTTCCAAGGAGATAAGCAAGTCATGAACAAGTTGAGTCTCAAGATGAAGCTAGTTGTGGGTTTCGGGGCGCTGGTAGCTGTTGATCACGGCACTTTGGGCGGCATCAGGTACATGTCAGCGGTCAGTACCGAATCGGTGTCGCGGACTGTGGAGTTCAACTCAGGCAAGAAGCAGCTTCAGCTTGGTCAATCAACTGGCCATCGAAAAGAAAAGGTTGGGGGCCGCGCGTGCCTTCTTATCGGCGGACAGGAAGTGACCTCGCTGCCGACCAGGCGCGAGCTTGCAGAGAAATTGGGCGCAGCTGAAACCGCTATTGACGTCGGAGCAGAGCAAAAGGCTCTTCGCCGATACTGAGCGGTCCAATGCGGTCTATCGCGGACTCATGGAGCGTGCTATCGAGCTGCGCCGCGCCGGCAACGCCAAAGAGGCAGTTGGATGCTGTTCTACGGTCCCGATGCCAACAGGCACGCGCAGAGCTCAAAAAGAGCACCACCGATCTGGTGGTTTGGTACGAGAAGCTGCAAAACCGCGGCGGTTGCTCAACAGACTGCCTCCGACGCCCACAGCAAAACGTTGATCTCGGTTCTCGGTTTGGTGGGCCTGGCCGTCGGGTGCCGTGATCGCCATTCCTATCGGCCGCTCCGTTATCGGCAAGTGGTCTGGCCGCGGTCATCGATGATGCGAGGAACATCGCGGCAAGACGATCTGGCGATCTGACCAAGACATGGAAGTTACTTCCCAGGACGAACTCGGAGAAGCTCGCCATGCTGCGCTCAACTCCCTGAAGAACAACCTGCGTACCGTCATGCGTCCAGTCGCGGGCACCGCCGAGCACGTGGCCAGCGCCAGCGAGGAGATCTCGGCCAGCGCCACCCAGACGGCCAACGGCTCGGAGACGCAGAAGGACCAGGTGCACCAGATCGCCACCGCCATGCAGGAGATGTCCTCCACCGTGCATGAGGTCTCGGAGAGCTGCAACAAGGCGGCCGACTCCGCTCGCCAGACCTCGGACACCGCTCGCCAGGGCGGGACCATCGTGGAAGACACGCTGACGCACATGCGCTCCATCGCCGGCTCGGTGCGCGAGACCGCGCAGAAGGTGCAGGAGCTGGGCAGCCGTTCCGACCAGATCGGAAAAATCGTCGGCGTAATCGACGACATCGCCGACCAGACCAACCTGCTGGCCCTGAACGCCGCCATCGAAGCCGCGCGTGCCGGCGACCAGGGCCGCGGCTTTGCCGTGGTGGCCGATGAAGTCCGCAAGCTGGCGGAGCGCACCACCAAGGCCACCAAGGAGATTGCCGAGATGATCCAAAGCGTGCAGGCGGACACGCGCGGCGCGGTCGAGAAAATGCAGTCCGGCACGCAGCAGGTGGAAAAGGGCGTGGAAGTGACCGCTAAGGCCGGCGAGTCGCTGAAGCAGATCATCGTGCAGGCCGAGCACGTGGGGGAGATGGTGACCCACATCGCTACCGCGGCCAACGAGCAGTCCTCGACCACGGAGCAGGTCAACGCCAACATGGAGCAGATCAACAAACTGGTGGCGGAGTCGGCGCAAGGGGCGCAGCAGTCGGCCCAGGCCTGCGAACAGTTGTCCGGCCTGGCGCTGGAGCTGCAGAACCTGGTGTCGCGGTTCAGGCTCGCAAACGGGACGGGACACCGGCAGAACTCCAACCGCTCGCAATACCGGGACCGGCCGGCTAGATTTGACGCACTTCCCGCGCCCCAACCAGCATACGCCGGCATATCGTCGTTCAGCCCCGGAGCAGCCCGCGGATCAGCAGCCATTGATTTCTCGAGCGCAAGAACCAAGCACAACGCGTGGAAGACCAAGCTCCGTGCTGTGCTGGACGGGCGGCTGACGATGAGTGAATCCGAGGCCGGCTCTCCGAAAGATTGTCAGCTCGGTAAGTGGCTGTATAGCACTGGCCTATCGGCCTACGGACACCTTTTCGAGATGCACGAACTGGAATCCACTCACAGCCAAATGCATGCATCGGTACGCGAGGTGCTGCGAGCGTTCCACGCGGGCGACAGAGAACTTGCACAGCGGGAGTTTCAGAAGGTCAGCGAACTCAGCAGCCAGGTCATTACTCTGCTCACGAGAATCGAGCAGCAGGTGGCCGCCGACCCGGGCCGCGCCCAGACCGCACTGGCTTTGACCACCAGACCGCCGGTGCAGCACGCCCTGCAACATTCCGGGTATGACCGGCATGGAGAGTAGCCAAACCATCCACCATTAGTCCCTTCATGGAGGCAAGTCATGCAAGAGCTTGGTCAGCGAGCGCAAGAGAAAGCCCGGGCCGGTGGCGCCCTGCTGCAACTGGTCAGCTTCAAAGTCGGCAACGAGGAATTCGGGCTGGACATTCTGAAAGTGCAGGAGATCATCCGGCTGCGCGACCTTACCCGTGTACCCAACATGCCCGACTTTGTCGATGGCGTCATCAATCTGCGGGGCAAGGTCATCCCGGTGATCGGCCTGCGCCGGCGCATGGGTATACCCGCCGGCGAGGACGATAAACGCACGCGTATCGTCGTGGCGGAGGTCAACGGCAAGGTCCTGGGGTTCGTGGTGGACGAGGTTTCCGAGGTTCTCCGTATTCCGGAAGCTAACTTCGAACCACCGCCGAAGCTGGGACAGGTGGAGCGCGAGTATGTGCAGGGGATCGGCAAAATCGATGAGCGGCTGTTGATACTGATCGATCTTAGTCCGCTGCTTTCCGATCGTGAGCACAGCCAGATCGCCGCCGTCGAGCAGGAGCCGGTCGAAGCGGTGTAGACGCTCCGCGAAAATCTATCGGCACGCCTTCCACGCTGGGTCGAGCGACCCAGCTCGGGCCAGCCTTGCCAAGCAGCTTCCTGAACCGCAAGATCAAGCGGCAGAAGCTCCTCCGTTCTGAACGCAGACACCCGCATCGACATTACAATGTTGCTTGCAACGGCAGGAGAGCAGCCATGTCATCCCCTGGTAAGCATGCGAGCACAGGCGTTACGGCCGATCAGCCTGCGGTGCCGGAGCCGTCGTTCGCGGAACGCGCGCGCACTCTGATGCATCTGGGCCGCATCGGCAGCCTTTCGACCCTGTCACGGAAGCAGCCGGGTTTCCCCTTTGGTTCGGTAATGCCGTACGCCTTGGATGAGCACGGGCGTCCCATTTTCCTCATCAGCACGATGGCTATGCATACGCAAAACCTGCAGGCAGACCCGCGTGCCAGCCTGCTCGTGACCCGGCCTGACGCGGAAGGCGACCCACTCGGCGCGTCAAGAGTGACGCTGCTGGGAAATGTCCGGCCGCTGGAGCTGTCGGAGGTTGCGGCAGTTCGCCAGCTCTACCTCGCGAGCTACCCGAACAGCAAATACTGGGTGGACTATGAAGACTTCGCTTTCTTCCGCATGGAAGTGGTGGACGTTTACTACGTGGGCGGCTTCGGCGTGATGGGCTGGATCTCTGCCGCGGAGTATGAGCGGGCGCAACCCGACCCGCTGGCGGATGCTGTGGCCGAAATTGTCCAACACATGAATGCTGATCACAAGGATGCGCTTATCTTGCTGGCACGGGAGTTTGCCGGCATCCAGGCGGAAGAAGCAGTAATGACGTCGGTCGACCGCCTAGGCTTCCACTTGCGGCTGAAAACCACAGAGGGGGTGCGCGGAGCCCGAATTGCGTTTCTGCGCGAGGTGGGTAATCCGGCGGAAACCAGAAAAGTTCTGGTAGAGATGGTGCAGCAGGCGCGGCAGTGATAAGCAACTGCGCTGCGGGCGAGCCCTCGGTAAACGATGGTGGAGGCGGCGGGAGTCGGCCCCGCGCTAAGACTTGCGCAAGAGATTCCTTATCCCCCCTGCTGAGGGGAAACGGAAATTCAGCCAATAGTTTTACGAACAACACGTCCCCCACGGAAAACCGATGGCGTACCGCTTTGCCGGCCTTCTGCCTATGCGAAGGTGTCACAGCCTTCTTTTCAAGAGCTGTCCGGATCGTCTCCGGCGATACTTCAGCGATTGCAGCCGCTTCGCTCACAGAGAACAGTTCACCCATAGCAAGCTCCTCAATAAATATACCACTATAGGTTGCATAATATCAAAGATTGTAAGAATAGCGGGAAGGGACGATCCGCAGCAGAGCAGAAGAAAAGTGGTGGAGGCGGCGGGAGTTGAACCCGCGTCCGAAAATGTTACTGGCCAAGAGACTACATGCTTAGTCGAGTTCCCGCTTCCGGCCTTCGCCGGAAACTTTCGCAGCCCGCGCTCAGAACCGACAAGAAACGCGAGCCACTAGCCCGATGATCTCACCCACGGCACACGGGCCGAGCGCCGCAGGCCAGTCCGCTGTGTGACGTCCTTCCGCAACCCGCGGACGTGGCCGCGGAGGACGGCTACTTAACTAATTAAGCAGCGTATGCCAGTTGTGTATTGGCAATTATCGTCTTGCACGCGATTACGGGTGTGTGCACCCCGGCATGCCTCTTAGCCGCAAGCATCTCCGTCGAATCCGTGGCGCCCCCACGGTTAAGACAAGGCGCATCCGCGCCGCTCGTGGCTGGTCAAAGAACTACTTCCACGTTAGGAGCGAACGGCGTGGAAGTCAACTGTCTATTGGATGCCGAACTTGGCGGTTGGACGCGGATAAAAGCCCTGCTTTCGGTCAGTTCCCGCAGGGAGTTGCACGTCAGGCACTACCTCATGGGACGGTCAAGGGCGCGGCGAGCGAGCCCATGCGGCCGCTCAGGTTATCGCGGACCACGAAGCGCACGGTGTATTGGCCGGAAGGGAGGTCGAGCGCCCCCTTATATGTGATCCCACTGGAGCGGATCTGCTGCAACGACTCAGGCTTGAGGTGCGCATCCAGGGTGCGTCCGTTGCTGGCGACAACCTTGCCGTTAGGCGCCCGGGCCGCAGCATCGAAATCGATGCTCATGTGGTTTTGATCGGATTCGACCACCAGAGCGGCATTGGCGGGAAGGATAAGTTCGAAGGCGGTGCGCTTCTTATCGCCGCTGGGAGTGGTTTCCGTCCAGCGCGCCACCACAGGTACGGCGGTGAAATCGAGCGGCGAGCTCAGAGCCAGGGCGATGTCATTTTCCTTGGACTTTGTCTTGTCCTTGTCTTGGGGCATGACGTAGAAGCCGCTGCGGGCGCGAACCTGGGCGTGCGCGGCCTTGACCCTGACTTGCAACTTACGCCAACCCGGCTTGCGGTCTTCGGATGGCAGATAGAAGCCAAGCATGTAGTAAGAGGCGGAGTCCTCCACCGAGTCGTGGAAGGCGTGCACCAGGTCGTTGGTGTTGAAGTAAGCCTTGCCTCCGGTCATGTCGGCGAATTGCTCGAATGTAGTGAGGGTGTCCTGATGCGCCCACGCGGCACGCCGGTTTGCAGTCTGCAGGCCGGAGGCGGTAACGTGGGTGGCGGCGCTCAGTCCCCCGACCACCAATCCGCGCACGTCCACCGGGTATAGCGCAATGTTGGCGTCGTTGAGCGCTTGCCAGGTCTTTTCGTACAGAGGAAGGATGTCGGTCAGGTAGCTGGGCCTCAACGGGGCATTGCCTGCAAGCAGGTTTGACATGTCATCGATCGAGAAAGGAAATCCACCCGAAGCCCAGATCAGCGATTTGCGCCCCGGAATGGCGGCATAGGCGCGGGCGATCTGCTGCAGGCCGTCCAAGGTCACGGTCGCAGCCAGCATGCGCTGCGCAGCCAGGTAGTTCTGCTCCATGCTGTCCAGCATGCCGGCGAACGCCTGGGATTCGGCCAGCACCGTGGGATCGGGGAGGCTTTCCTGGGTATCCGCCATGGGCGCCTCTGCTCCGCCTCGGAAGCGGCCCAGGACCTGGGCGAGCACGGCAGGATCGGTGGTGAAATCATGGATGATGCGCACGCCGCCGCGTTGCAATTGCAGGAGCGCAATCGGTTCTTGGCTGCCCGCCATCTCGCCCAGAAACTTCAGGATCTGTTCCCGCGCGTACGACCGATCGGAGAACTGGGTGTTGATTGAATCCATCACGATGACCGTCAGACGCCTGGGCACAGCCTCGTTTACCAGGTAGTTGCTGAACTCGCCCGCAGGCACCGCTCGCCGTTGTTGCCGGGAGGGAGTGGTCTTGATCTCTTCGAAGAAGGCGATCGTCCGCTCGGCGCCGTTCTCCAGCAGAGTGAAGTCGGTCTTGGCCAGGCCGGCGATGGCTGCTCCTGACTTTTCCCGCACCAGGGTGGGTACAATCACCAATTCCGTGCGTGCTGTCAGGATGGGAGCTGGCTCGGGAGGCTTGTTGTCTTGCGCCGCGGCTCCGGCGTGCAGCAGGAATGCAATCACGATCGCGGGCGTGAGGATTCTCATCTGCGTCTGTGGCGATTCACGAGTATACGCCGGCCATTTGGCGGGTAACCGCAGTTGCATCAACATTTCGCGCATCTCCCCCTAACCGGGGACATCCAAAACGAGGTTGCTTCGTCTAATCCCTGGAGGCGAGAGGAAGCGTGGCGCAGTCTCATTGTTTGTCGTTCCAGCAAATCCCGCACAGCACCCCGCTTTTTCTCGACTATCTCTACCATTTTGACCGCGTTCGGCGGTTCTTTCCGCGCTCGCCCTTCTCCCGCGATTGGCTGCAGGAAGAGGTGTCGCGCCTGCACTATGACGCGGCGCGGCGCGAGCGGGTGGCGTCGATCCTGGAGCGGCAGAACCGCGCCTGGGGCGGCTCGCAAGAGACGCTGGACAACATCGCCCGTTTCCGCGGCGGCGCCTCGGCGGTGGTGACCGGGCAGCAGGTGGCGCTCTTCGGCGGACCGCTGTTCTCCATTTACAAGGCGCTGACCGCCATCAAGCTGGCCACCGAGTTCACGCATGCCGGCCAGGAGTCCGTGCCCGTGTTCTGGCTGGCGACTGAGGATCACGACCTGGCCGAGGTCAATCACGTCACCCTGCTCGGCGCGGAGGGCGGCCTCGCGCCCTTTACCAGCCAAGCACACGGGCCCGAGGACGCGCCCATGAGCGCCGTCCGCTTCGATCCCGAGATCGAAGCCCAGACGGAAGAGGCGGCTCGCCTGCTGGGCGATTCTGAGGCAGCGGGCTTCCTGCGCGAGAGCTATCGCGCTGGTGAGACCCCGGGCGGCGCCTTTGCCAAGCTTTTCTCGCGGCTCTTTGCTCATTCCGGCGTGATTCTGATTGACGCCTCGGACCCCGAACTGCACGTGGTCGCCGAGTCGGTTTACCGCGCGGCTGCGGTTGCGGCCAGCGATCTCGACGACGCCCTGCTGGAGCGCGGCCGGGAACTGGAAGCCGCCGGCTACCACGCCCAGGTGAAGGTGACTCCGTCTTCAACGCTGCTGTTCGCAATGAAGGACGGGAGCCGCGTCGTGGTTCACCGCGCCAGCGAGGGGTTCAGCATCGCCGGTGAAAAGCTCAGTGCCGAGGAACTGCAGGGCCGCATTCGCGAGCGGCCGCAGGAGTTCAGCGCCAACGTGCTGTTGCGGCCGGTGATCGAGGACTACCTGCTGCCCACGCTCGCTTATGTGGGCGGGCCGGCAGAGATCGCGTATTTCGCGCAGGCGGCGGTGGTGTATGACGAGCTATTGGGGCGAGTGACGCCCATCCTGCCGCGGCTGAGCGCCACGCTGGTCGAGCCGCGGATCCAGCGTCTGCTCGAGCGCTACCGACTTTCACCGGCCGAGACTTTCGTCGATCAGGAGCACTTGCGGCTGCGCATCGCCGACCGCGCGCTGCCGGGTGATGTCAATGCCACTTTCGACGCCGCCACGCAATCGCTCCAGTCCGCGCTGAGCGGCATCCAGTCCGCGCTGGAGCGGCTGGATCCCACGCTGGTCGAGGCCTCCGAACGCGCCGCCTCCAAGATTCATTACCAGCTCGACCGCCTGCGCGAGCGCGCCGCCCGCGCGCAGTTGCGTCGTAGCGAGGAAACGGCCGCGCATGCCGTCTCGATCGGCAACTCACTGTTCCCACAAAAGGAGCCGCAAGAACGCGTGATCGGAGCCATGTCGTTCCTCGGCCGCTACGGCACGCAGTTGCTGCTTACTCTCTACGACGCGGCCAAGACGGGGTGTCCGGATCACCAGGTGGTGTATTTGTAGCTCTTGGCTCTGGTTTTGCCGGATGGCGATCGTCAAATCGCGCTATTATTCCCTCAGCATGGCCAAAGCCCCCAAGCAGTTCGATGTAACCTGCCCGTGCTGTAGTGCGGTGCTGAAAGTGGACGGCGCCACCGGAGCGGTGATCGCGCACACCGCGGCGGTGCGTCCCAAGATGTTCGCCGACATGGACGAAGCCGCGCGCGCCATGAAGGAGCAGGACGCCCGCAAGGAGTCTATCTTCCGCCAGTCGGTGGAAGCCGAAAAGAACAAGTCCGACCTGCTGGACAAGAAGTTCCAGGAAGCGCTGAAGCGCGCCAAGGAAGCGCCCGACATCTCCCGCGTGCGTGACATCGACCTCGACTAGCCGTCCGCTGCTGCTCGGCCACCGCGGCGCGCGCCGCTACGCGCCCGAAAATTCGCTTCCCGCATTCGATCTCGCGCTGCAACACGGCTGCGACGGCTTCGAGTTCGACGTGCGCCTCACCGCCGACCGCCGCTCGATCATCTGCCACGATCCCAAGCTGGCAGGCATGGACGTGGCCCGCAACACCTACACGGATATTTATCCGCGGGCCAGCGCTCCGTGTTTGGAGCACGTGCTGGCGCAATTCGCCTCCCGGGCGTTTCTGGATATTGAACTTAAGGTCGCGGGTCTGGAGCAAGCGGTGTTCGCCTGCTTGCAGGAAAGCCCGGCGCAGCGAGGATACGTGGTGTCTTCTTTCTTTCCTGACGTAGTCAAAGCTGTCGCCGAGCGCGGCCTGGTGACCGGATTCATCTGCGACACGCAGCGCGAGCTGGCGCGCTGGACCGGCTTGCCTGGCGAATACGTCATCCCGCATTACAAGCTGGTCAGCCGCGAGGTGGTGGAGAAAATCCACGCCGGCGGACGCAAGGTGTTGGTGTGGACGGTGAACGACGAGCGCCAGATGCGCCGCCTGGCCGAGTGGGGCGTGGAGGGCATCATCTCCGACGACACGGCGCTGCTGGCGCGGACGTTCGCGAGAGCCACAGAGACACGGAGCCACAGAGATTCTTGAACTGATTTCCTCCGTGCCTCCGTGTCTCTGTGGCTAATCATCGACTTGCTACAGCTTCCACGGGCTTCAGGAATCCCGCGCGCTCTTCTTCGAAGTCTTCGCGCTCGCGGGCGACGCGCGAAAAATTCCAGCCCAGAGCGTCGCCGATGCGCCACGCCGCCTTGCGGCCGCATTCATCGTTCCAGCATGCACCCAGCGCCACGGGCACGCGACGCAGCAGGATGTCAGCCAGGGTCACGGCGCATTCCTGGCGTACCGCGGCTACCGCTTCGGCCACGATGTGCGGCGTGTGCTCGCACAGCGTCGCCTGCAGCCGCTCGTCTCGGGAAGCGGCCTGCACGATCTCGGTCGCGCCCGCGCCGTGCCACTCCGCCAGCGCGCGCGCGGAAGTTTCCGCGATGCCCGCTCGCTCCGCCGCTGTCCGCGACCATCCCGCGAGTGCCGATTCAATCTCCTGCGGCGAAGGTGCGGCGGCCAGTACAGGCTCGGGCGCTTCGATTCCGATCTTGCGCGCGCACTCACGAGCCAGAGCAGCCGCTGTGGTGAGTTTGCCGCCGATGACGGAGATCATGCCCTGAGCGCCGTCGTCGGCGTGGTCGCGCAGGAAATGCCGGCGCGTGATCGCCGAGGGTTTGTCACCCGGCGCATAGGGCAAAGGGCGAACGCCCGCGAACGTAGCCTGCACGTCGTTCCACGAGAGATGCGCTCCCGGAAAAAGCCGCTGCAGCGAGGCGAACAGGTACGCGATCTCGTCCGCGGCAGGCGCGGTCTTGCCGGGATCGTCGTCGTCGCGCACCTCGGTTGAGCCCACCAGGAGTTGTCCGTTCCACGGCACAAGGAAAATGGGGCGTCCGTCGACGGCTTCGGTGTAGATTGCCGATTCCGGCGCACCAGAGAAGCGGCGCACTACCAGATGCGAGCCGCGCACACCGCCGACGAGCGGCGCACCGGTGCGGACGCCCGACGCCGCGCAGACCAGGTCAGCCCAGGGACCGCTGGCGTTGATAATCCAGTCGGCGCCGACGCGGAATTCAGTGTCGTCGAGCAGACCGCGGGCACGCACGCCGGTGGCGCGTCCGTCGCGGATCTCAACTTCCAGAACGCGAGTGTGGTTGCAGGCTGCCGCGCCGTGCTCGATGGCCTCGCGCAGCCACTCGGCCACCAGGCGCTCGGGGAACTCGCACTGCGCGTCGTCGTAATGGAAGACCGACCAGCGCTGGTGGGAGTCGAGCATGCGCTCCAGACGGCCGATTTGGCTATCAACCGCCGACGCACGGCCGGCGCCCAACGCGGCATAGAGCCACAATCCCGCGCGCACCGCCAGAGCGCTGTGGTTATCACTCGCGCCCACGGCCAGCAGAAATTTCAGCGGACGTACCAGGTGTGGACGGTCGGCGCGCAGGCGTTCGCGCTCGCGCAGCGACTCCCGCACCAGGCCGAATTCGCCGTGCGCCAGATAGCGCAATCCGCCGTGGATGATGCGGGTGGAACGGCTCGTGACGCCGGAGCAGAAATCGTGCTGCTCGAGGATCAGTACACGCTTGCCGCCGCGGGCGCACTCCAGCGCGATGGCGACACCGTTGATTCCGCCGCCAATCACCACCACGTCGAAGCGCTCGCCGCTCATTGGCTCAGTTGGATGCACAGCCACTCGGGAAGGGCAGAGCTATGGTGGCGCGGAGTTGTGGCGGCGCTCAAGGTCTCGAAAGTACCGAGTACCGAGTTCGGAGACGAGTACCAAGTACCAAGTTGCAAGTACCAAGTTCACGTTAGCGCACTGGGTACTTGGTACTGGGTACTTGGTACAGCTTCTTGGTACTGCTTCTTTATCGTTCCAGCTTCAGAAACAGAATTCCCAGCGGCGGAAGCCGCAGCTTCAACGAAAACGGGCGCCCGTGATGCGGGAATTTCTTCGGCCATCACGCCGCCGCCGTTGCCCTGGTTGCTGCCACCGTACATGGCGGCGTCGCTGTTGAGCAACTCGCGCCACCAACCGCCCTCGGGTACGCCCACGCGATAGGTTTCGCGTAAAACGGGAGTGAAGTTGCCGATCACCAGGATCACGTCGCGCTGGCCGCGGCGCAAAAAGCTCAACACGCTGCAGTCGCCGTCATTGGCGTCCACCCACTCGAAGGTTGCGGGATCGAACTCGCGCTCGTAAAGCGCCGGCTCCGCGCGATACACGCGGTTCAGGTCGGCCACCAGCCTTTGCACGCCGGCGTGCACGGGGAACTGCAGCACCCACCACTCCAGGCCTTCCTCGTGGTACCACTCTTTCTTCTGGCCGAACTCGTCGCCCATGAAGAGCAGCTTCTTGCCCGGCTGCGCCCATTGATATCCGAAGAGCAGGCGCAGGTTGGCGAACTGCTGCCACTCATCGCCCGGCATCTTGCCGATGAGCGCGCCTTTGCCATGCACGACTTCATCGTGCGAGAGCGGCAGCACGTAGTTTTCGGTGAACATGTAGAGGCCGCGGAAGGTGAGCTGGTTGTGATGGAAGCGGCGATGGATGGGATCCTTCGACAGGTACTTGAGCGTGTCGTGCATCCATCCCATGTCCCACTTGAGGCCGAAGCCGAGCCCGCCCACGTAGGTGGGACGCGAGACCATGGGCCAGGCGGTGGACTCCTCGGCGAAGGTCTGCACATCGGGATGCGCGCCGTACACATCCGCATTCAGCTTGCGCAGGAAGCTGATGGCCTCCAGGTTCTCGTTGCCGCCGTACTTGTTGGGGATCCACTCGCCGTGCTGGCGGGCGTAATCGAGATAGAGCATCGACGCGACCGCATCCACGCGCAGGCCATCGGCGTGATACTGGTTCAGCCAGAACAGCCCGCTCGAGAGCAGGAAGCTGCGCACCTCGTTGCGCCCGAAGTTAAAGATGTGCGACTTCCACTCCGGATGGAAGCCCTGGCGCGGATCCGAGTGCTCGTAGAGGTGCGTGCCGTCGAAGTAGGCGAGCCCATGCGCATCCGTGGGGAAGTGCGAGGGCACCCAATCGAGGATCACGCCCACGCCGTGCTGGTGCAGGTGGTCCACCAGGTACATGAAGTCCTGCGGCGTGCCGTAGCGGCTGGTGGGAGCGAAGAAGCCGGTCACCTGGTATCCCCAGGAGCCGTAGAAGGGATGCTCCATCAGCGGCATGAATTCCACGTGCGTGAACCCGAGCGTGTTGCAGTATTCGGCCAGCTTGGGCGCCACCTCGCGGTAAGTGAGCCAGCGGTTGCCGTCTTCCCAGGCGCGGGTCCACGAGCCAAGGTGGACTTCGTAGATCGACATGGGACGGTTGAGCCCGTTGTGCTGCTGCCGGGACTGCATCCATGCGCCGTCGCCCCACTCGTAGCCGAGGTCCCAGACAACCGAGGCAGTCCGCGGTGGGAGTTCGCATTCGAAGGCATAGGGATCAGCCTTGTCCACGCTGTAGCCCAGATACTTCGAAGCTACGTGGTACTTGTACACCGTGCCCGGGCCCAGTTCCGGAATGAACCCTTCCCAGATGCCGGAATCGCCGCGGGTATGCAGAGGATGGCTGAGGTGGTTCCAGCCGTTGAAGTCGCCGATCACCGAGATCGAGTAAGCGTTCGGCGCCCATACCGCGAAATAGGTTCCGCGCTGGCCCTCGACGGTTGCCGCGTGCGCGCCCAGCTTCTCGTACAGGCTGTTGTGGTTGCCCTCGTTAAACAGGTGGAGGTCGTAGTCGCTCAGCAGCGAAAAGTCGTAGCGCACGGCGTGGTTCTCGATCGTGTTGGCTGGCATGGTTGGTTTAGATGGTGCGTCAACATTTAACGCTTCCCCGAGGAAAAACTCCAGTCAGGCATAGTGCGCGTGTAGTGACCCCCACAACGGGTCAACTGCCCCGCGATTGGACTCCTTCTCAGAGCCGTGGAAATTCTAGACAGACTTGCAGCGCATTGCGAGGAGACCTGTGGCCGCAGTGAGGTCGAGGTCCGCGACGAGCAATCCCTCTTTCCCGTAGGGCTGGTAGCTGAGCAGGGTCCCGTCGGGCTTCACTACCGCCGAGGTGGTCGGGGAGCCGGCGCTGGAACAGTTTACGGATGCGAAGTAGCAGGTGTTCTCGGCGGCCCGGCACAAGATTGCTTTCTCGTGGAACGTGTTCGCCGGATCGGCGAACGTCGAGGGCACGTAACCACCTGGCTCCGCCTCGTGGAAATGAGGGTGGAACACGATCTGTGCGCCGCGTCGCGCGGCCCAACGGACCGTCTCCGGATAGCGCCAACCCTCATGACAGATCGCTATGCCAAAGGTCACCGAGCCGGTTTGGAAAATCCGCCGGCCCGACCCGTGCGAATAGATACCCTCCTCGGAGGGATCGATTTGCACCTTGTCCTGGAAACCGGCGATGGTACCGTCTCGATGGATGACCAGCGCCGTGGCTAACAGGGCGCCATCAACGACTCGTTCGGTGCCAAGAACAACGGCTAGGTTCGCCTTCGCGGCGGCCGCGGCAACCGCGGACCAGGCGCGTTCGAGAAACGCAGGATCCGGCGGCGGGATCGCCTTTTCCTTCGCTCGATAGCCGGGAATGAGGCATTCGGGAAAGCAGATGAGGTCGGCGCGCTCGATGGAAGCTTGAGCAATGGCCTGTTCCGCCAGGGTGACCGACTCCTCGGGAGTTGCCGGGAACCGGACATTGGCGAGAGCGATTCGAAACGTGTTCATTTCGTAAAAGTAATTCTAGATCAACTTCCAGGGCAGGACATCCGGCGGTAACCCACTGCCAGACTGGGCGCAGGCGGGCTTGCCGGTTGTATACTCAGACATCGAGAGGACATTTCCTATGGCTACTGCGGTCGAAGCTCCTGTTACTTATGCGCGTGAAAATCAGCAAAGATTTCTGAACGAACTCAAGGATCTGCTCCGCATCCCCAGCGTGAGCACGCTGGAGGAGCACACGCCCGATGTCCGCCGGGCGGCGGAATTCGTCGCCGCTGAGCTGGGGCGCATCGGCTTCGAGCATGTTGAAGTGATCCCGACGAAGGGGCACCCGCTGGTTTATGCCGACTGGTTGCACGCCTCCGGCAAGCCCACCGTGCTCTGCTATGCGCACTATGACGTGCAGCCGCCCGATCCGCTGGAGGAGTGGGTGACGCCGCCTTTCGAGCCCACCGAGCGCAACCAGAACATCTATGCCCGCGGCGCCGTGGACGACAAAGGCCAGCTCTGGATGCAGCTCAAAGCCTTCGAGGCGTTGATGAAGTCCAACGGCGGCATGCCCATCAACGTGAAGGTGCTGATCGAGGGCGAAGAGGAAGTGGGCGGCGAATCCATCTCTGAATACGTCGCCAAGCACAAAGACCGGCTCAAGGCCGATTTTGCGCTGATCACCGATACCGAGCTGTTTGCCCCCAACCTGCCGACGCTGTGCGTGGGCCTGCGCGGGCTGGTGTACACGGAACTGGAAGCGATAGGGCCGAAGACCGACCTGCACTCCGGCATGTACGGCGGGGCAGCGCCCAATCCGTTCTTCGGGCTGATCGAGATCATCAGCAAGCTCAAAGACGCCAACGGAAAAGTGCTGATCCCGGGCTTTTACGATCGCGTGAAGGCGCCCACCAAAGACGAGCTGAAGGCGTGGAAGCGCCTGCCGTTCAAGGAGAAAGATTTTCTGAAGAACGAAGTGGGTTCAACCACCCTGACCGGCGAGCCCAAGTATCCGACGCTCTATCGGCTGTGGGCGCGGCCGACGGTCGAGGTCCACGGCATGCCCGGAGGCTTTACCGCCGCGGGCGCGAAGACGGTGATCCCGTGGAAAGCGGCGGCGAAGGTTTCCATGCGCCTGGTGCCCGACCAGGACCCGGACGACATCCTCAAGAAGTACGAGAAGTACATCAAGAAGATCACGCCCAAAGGCATCCAGGTAAAGATCAAAGTGCACAGCAAAGGGCCGGCCTCGGTGGTGAGCACCGACAGCAAGTACATCAAGGCGGCGACCGAAGCCATGCATGACGTGTTCAAGAAGGATACCGTGTTCATCCGCTCGGGAGGGCTCGATTCCTATCGTCAGCGATTTCGATAAGCAACTGAAGATCCCGAGCGTCATGATGGGCATGGGCCTCCCCGACGACAACCTGCACGCCCCCAACGAGAAGTTCCACATCCCGAACTTCTATCGGGGGATTGAGTCGATCATTCGCTTCTTCCAGCGGGTGGGAGGAGAGAAGTAGTTTCGAGTCTCGAGTTTCAAGTTTCGAGTGAGCCCGGCGGTCAAGCCGGGCTCTTTTCTTCGGAGGGCTTTAGCGGTGCCGTTCAAAGCACTTCTTTAGATTTGTCATCCCGAGCGCAAGTCGAGGGATCTGGAGTTTCTTGGTGCTCAGTACCGGCGGCCTTCGTCGATCAGTTCCCGTATCGTGAGTCCGTTTAGGCTCACGCCTTTGGCGATCTCGCGTATTTCTTGAACAATCTTCTTTAGGTCCTTCGCAGGCTCCGCCGGAACGAGATGAGCAACCGGAACACCCCGCCGTGTGATGCGGATCGTTTCACCCCTGGAAACTTTTCTCAGCAGCTCACCGAAGTGCGTTCTAGCGTCGGATACGTTTACCGTCTTCACTCGACAAGTCTACTCGCGGTCTACCGTGTGGCAGTCCCGCATCAACAGTTGCATTGATTCTGGTGCTTCTGCGGGAGTAGAGTAGGGACGGCTTTGGCGATTCCTCCCCCTCCTTCCTTATCTCTGCCGAAAGAGTGCTGATCGGCCGCATTGCGTGTCCGATACCAAGGGGTTATCCACAAGGGGGCACAAGATATAGGGTCCTTTGTGCTTGACCCCTACGCCAGTCGTGGCTAAAGTTAGCGGAAGTGCACAGAGCGTGGTGCTCCCAAATGCCTCCTGCTGTCCCGGCCAGCCAAAAGGGGTTGACGTGCTGAAACTGAAGAAGCTGCAAATTCTAGGATTCAAGTCGTTCTGCGACCGCGCGGAGCTGAAGTTCCACGGCGAGGGCATCGCCGCCATCGTGGGGCCGAACGGCTGCGGAAAGTCCAACATCGCCGACGCCATCTCCTGGGTGCTGGGCGAGCAGTCGGCCAAGACGCTGCGCGGCTCGCGCATGGAAGACGTCATCTTCGCCGGCACCCGCGACCGCCAAGCCACCGGCCTGGCCGAAGTCTCGCTCACGCTGATTGACCCGCAGGTATACGAGGGCGGGGATGTCGGCGGACCCGAGATCGAAGTGGTCGACGAGGTCCCGGAACAAGATTGGGACGAGGCCGCGGTGCGCTCGCAGGCCGCCGCCGAGACCGAGGCCCATATCGAGGAAGTGCAGCCGCTGCCGGCGGAGGAGATCTCCCAGGAGGCAGGAGGCGGGACGCAGGAAGCAGGAAATCCATCTGAGGGAGTAGGGAACAGCGAGCAGGGAACTGGCGCCGAGGAGCCAGCGGAGGAGGGCGGACATCCGAGCGTCGTGTTGAAGATTCGTCGGCGCAAATTCAAGCGGCAGGAGTTCAAGGCCGGGCAACTCGTCATCACGCGGCGGCTGTTTCGCACCGGCGACAGCGAGTACCTCCTGAATGGCAAGCTGTGCCGGCTGCGCGACATCCAGGAAATGTTCATGGGCACGGGCCTGGGGCCGGAATCTTATGCGCTGATCGAGCAGGGACGCATCGGGCAAATCCTGTCCAGCAAGCCGCACGACCGGCGAGCGATCATCGAGGAAGCCGCCGGCATCACCAAGTTCAAAACCAAGAAGCGCCTGGCGGAGCTGCGCCTGGAAGAAGCCAAGCAGAACCTGGCGCGGTTGAATGACATCTTCGAGGAAGTCACGCGGCAGATGAACTCGCTCAAGCGGCAGGCCTCGAAGGCCGAGCGTTACGCCAAGCTGCGCGACGAGATGAAGGCCAAGCTGAAGGTCGTGCTGGCCAGCAAGCTGGCGCAATTGGCGCGCGAGGCCGCCAGTGCTCGAGGCTGAACTGGCAGCGCTGGCGCAAGAGATGGATGTGCGCGCCGAGGCGGCGGGGCAGATGGAATTAGCGCAAAGCCAGACCCGCGAGCGCGGATATTCCATCGAGTCCGAACTGCGGCAGAACTCCGAGCGCGCGAGCGCCATCACGCTGGAGATCGACCGCGCGGTGGCGCAGCGGCGGCACAATGAAGAGCGGTGCCGCGAGCTGGCGCTGCGGTCGGAAGTCGGCGAGGCTGACCTGGCGCGGGCGGAAGCGCAGATGAGCGACCTCGACGCCGAACTGGAGGTCAATCGCCGGGTTCTGGCCACGGCGGCAGCAAACGCAGCCGATGGCCAGGCGGAAGCCGCTGCGCGCCAGCAGGAAGCGGTTGAGGCGGCGGTGGCACTGGCCGAGATGGAGCAGCAGCAGGAACAACGCCGGGTGGAGATCATGGAAGTCGCGGCGGCTGCGGCTGAAGTCCGCAATTTGATCACGCAGGCGGAGGAGCATCGTGCCTCGCTCGACCGCGAGGCAACGCGCCTGGAGCAGGAGATCGCCGTGGCGATCGCGGCGATGGAATCCTCGGGCGGACGGCGCGGACAACTGACGCTGGAGTTCGAATCGGTGTCGCAGCGGGTGGCGTGGCTGGGCCTGCAGATCGAAAGCACGCGCCATGAGCTCGAGACCACGCGCGGGGAGGAGACCGAATGCAAGCGCCGCATGGACACCCTGCGCGCGGAATTCGCCACCGCGCTGGGCAAGAAAGCGTCGCTCGAAGCGGTGATCGCCGAGCACGGATACTCCACTGAATCGGTGAAGCGGCTGTTCCAGTCGGGCGCCATCCACGGCGGGCAAAATGGCTTCGCGCCTGCGGGCGTGCTCGCCGACTTTCTAGAGGTCGAAGGTCAGTACGAGCACGTGGTCGAGGATTTTCTGCGCGACGAGTTGAACTACGTGGTCGTCAAGTCATGGGAAGCGGCCGATGAGGGCTTGCGTCTGTTGCGCGGCGACGTGGAGGGCCGGGCCACATTCCTGGTTCACCCGGAAGACTCGCAGGCAAAATTTTCCTTCTCCGCCGGCGAATCGTTGCAGTTTTCTCCGCGGCCTGACCATGTTGTGCCGCTCAAGAACTGCATCCGCGTGCTGAACGGTTTTGGCAAGTCGCTGGAAGTTATCCTCTCCAAGCTGGGCAATGGTTACATCACGCCCGATCCCGCCGTGGCGCGCGAACTGGCGCTGGAGAATCCGGACGCTTTCTTCCTCGCCCAGACCGGCGAGTGCTTCCACAACGTCACCGTCACCGGTGGACGGCAGCGCGCGGAGGGTCCGCTCTCGCTTAAGCGCGAGCTGCGGGAGATCACGCGGCAATTAGAGGTCATGGAGAAGACACTGGGCGCGGAGGAGCATCGTGCGGCCAAACTTTCGTTGCGTCTGAAGGAACTCGAACAACAACTCAGCAAACTGGAGCAGGAGCGTCTTGAGGCGGAAAAACAGGCGCTGACTTCGTCACACGTGCTCGAGCAGCTTGATTCCGAGATGGAGCGCAACCGCGAGCGCCGGGAGACATACTCTCTCGAGTGGGAGCGGGTGAAGTCGGCGAGCGCCGAGAAGCAAGTGCTGCTTGTGGCCAAGCAGGCTGAGGCCGGCACGCACGAGTTGCGGCGTGCGGAGCTGGAGAGCCAGCGCACGGCGGCGCAAGAAGAGCTGGCAGCTTTGAAGACCGCGCGGGACACAGCCGCGCAAACGGCGGCCGAAGTGGGAGCGCGGTTGGCGGCGCTCGAAGCACAGCGCACGGCCGCGGCGGCGGCGCTCGAACGCATCGAGACCCTCGCCAGCGACGCGCGCATGCGAATCGACGGCCTGAGGTCTCGGCTCGGGGCGGCAGCCGAAGAGCGGCGTGAGCGTGAACAGGAGAACCTCCAAATCGCCGAACGATTGCAAGGACTTGACGTGGAGCGCGCCGAGGCACAGGCGCGCAGAGTGGAGCTGCAGGCGGAATCCGACGAGTTGCGCACCAGGCTGGCAGGGATCGAGCAGCAGCTTCGCGAGACGCGGCAAGCGCTCGATCAGGCGCGCGACCGGCGCGGCGAACTTTCAGCCGCAGCCGCCAAGCTCAAGTCCGATATCGAATACATGCAGCAGACTGCGATCAACGAGCTGGGGATCGCGGGCGAGGCCCTGCGCAACGATCCGGCGACCCTGCGCGTGGAGGGCGAGCAACTGGCGGCGGAAGAAGCGATGTATCGCGAGATGCGCACGCGCCTCGACAACATGGGTCCGGTGAACATGATGGCGCTCGAGGAATATCAGGAGACGGCGCAGCGCCATACTTTCCTCGAGACCCAGCGCAAGGACCTGCTCGATTCCATCGAGAACACGCAGAACACCATCCGCGAGATCGACGTTTTCTCACGGCAAAAGTTCCAGGAGGCATTCGGCAAGATCAACGAGAACTTCCAGACTACCTTCCGCAAGCTGTTCGGCGGGGGCAACGCCTTCATGCGCCTGACCGACGAAGAGAACACGGCGGAAAGCGGCATCGATGTGGTGGCCTCGCCTCCCGGCAAGAAGCTGCAGAACGTGCTGCTGCTCTCCGGCGGCGAGAAGGCGCTGACCGCGCTGGCGCTGCTGGTGGGCATCTTCCAGTATCAGCCCAGCCCGTTCTGCATCCTTGACGAAGTCGACGCGCCGCTGGACGAGACCAACATCGGCCGCTTCGTCGAGCTGGTGAAGGAAATGAGCAACACCACGCAGTTCGTGCTCATCACTCACAGCAAAAAGACCATGAGCGTCGCGCCGGTGATGTACGGCGTCACCATGCAGGAAGCGGGTGTTTCCAAGCTGGTGTCGGTGAGGTTCGGTGAGGTGGAGCGGCGGGCAGCGACGGCGTGAGCCGGCCGCTGAGACAGCCATCGCCAGCGTTACTTTACGTCCCCGCAATCCGGCCCGAGCCATTTGCCGGTGAAGTTTGAACTCATGTTGATGCTCTTGTCGCCGTTGACGGTCGCCATCTGCATCGAGCCTTTAACATTCTCCGAGTTCAGCGCTTCGAGTCGAAAGGTTCCGCTCGTCTTCGTGCCGTCGCTGGTGCATTGCAACTTCATCTCCAGCTTGCTGCTTGAGGAGGTCAGCACGGTTCGCGTGCAGTCCTTTTTGTCGTCGGTAAACACTTCCCGCTTGTCCATTTTTTCGCGGGTCATACAGCTTTTCTGAGTCGTCATCCGGGGGCGGCCCGAGCCCTGGTTTTGCATCATCGCTTCCACTTTGGCACGCTGCTCGGGAGTCAATTTCGCCAGCGCGTCCGAGGGAATGGACACCTGCGGCATGCCGCTGGTCTGAAAAGTATTTGTCGTTTCCCAGAGACCCAGTTTTACGTCCAGCGGTTTGATGGCGTCGGCGGCCCAAACGCAGGAGCATCCCAAGATGAACAGCGCAACCCACCAGCCTCTTCGCATGTAACCCTCCGCTGCTAGCTCGCCAGCTTCGGCGGCGGGCTCAGGATTGCACAACGAGAGTTCCCGTGTAAACGGTTACCTGGTGGATTCGACATCCTTGTGCCATGCTGTTGGCATGGACCATGCTTTGGGCACGCTCGTGCTCATCGCCGGCGGGATCGGCCTGCTCGTCTTGCTCCGGCGTCTCTCGCGGCCGGTGGATGCGGCTACCCTCGAGCCACCTGACATTCCGACGGTTCCCCTCCTAATAGAAGACGAGCCTCCCGCCCAAGGCCGGCTGCGCATTCGCAATCACTATTTTCGCAGCTTCGATTCGGAGGCCGGCCCGCCCGATCCGGAGTGCTTCCACGACGAAGTGTTTCTGGAACTCGAGAACCCCGAGTCGGGAGACTCGTGGACCAATTCCTATTTTGTGGGCACGCCCAGCGGCATCGCACAGTTGATGCGGGACGAGGGCTGGGACGAGATGTACGGCACCGACCTGTTGATCGTGCGCCGGTTCGATCGCGAGCTGATTCTGAAGTCGTTGCTGGATCGGATTAACCAGCAGTACGAGATCATGCCCGAGCCGCCGCGGGACCCGCATTTGGGGTGACGTGCCGGCGAGACGCCGGCGCTACCACCCCATGCGCTCGCGCAGGCTGGTGATGTGCGCCACGTGGTGCTTGCCGTGCCAGGAATAGAGCGCGACATATCCACGGAGCGTCCACGGACCGCTGGCGGGATGGACAAAAGTGCGCGCGAAATCCGTTGGACCGAGTCCTCTGAGCAGCGTGATCCAGCGATGGTGCAGGGCTTCGAGCAGCGCGAGTGACGTGGCAATAGGCGTGCCCCGAACATCCGGCGTCTCGGCCCAGCGGGCCTCGTCGTACGGCTTGATGGTGGGATTGTCTTCCGTCAGCGCCAGCTTCATGCGCACATAAGCGTTCATGTGCGATTCGGGGACGTGATGCGCCACCTGACGCACAGTCCAACCGCCCGGACGATAGGGCGTTTCTAGCTGTTGCTCGGAAAGGCCATCGACCGCCGCGCGGAGACGCGAGGGCGTCTGCTCGATGTCGGCGATGAATTGCTGCAGTTGCTCATCTGTCGGTTGGCCGTCCAGTTTGAAGTCTCCGATCGGATAACGCAGATCCATGGTGCCCTCCACCGCGGACTTCGAGCTGAGAATATGACGGAATCAATTACCCGTGGTGAGCACGACGCGGAAGCGCGCCTTGTTGCTCATCATGCGCTCGTAGCCTTCAGCGGCGCGCTCCAGCGGAAAGACTTCGATCATAGGACGCACGCCCGTGAGGGCGCTGAAAGCCAGCGTGTCCTGGGAGTCGATGGAGCTTCCGGATGGCCACCCGGCGATGGACTGCCGTTGGCCGATCATTGGCAGCGTGTTTACCGGCAAGGGCTCAAACGATGCCCCTAAGATAAGCAGCTTCCCATTAAGCCCCAGCCCGCCCATTGTGTCCGCCATTGCTTGGTTGCTGGTAGCGGTCGCGAGGACCACTTTGGCGCCGCCGAGCTTCTGCAATTGCTGGGAGACGTTCTCCGCCTGGCTGTCGATGTAATGGTGCGCGCCGAGTTGGCGGGCAAGCGGTTCTTTGTCCTTGCCGCGCGCGATGGCCACGGTGCGGAAGCCCATCTTAGCGGCGAACTGCACGCCCAGGTGGCCGAGCCCTCCGATGCCAAGGACTGCGATCAGGTCCGGCGGTCGCGCACCTGCATTGCGCAGCGAGTTGAACGTCGTGACGCCGGCGCAGACCAGTGGCGCCGCTTCGACCGGCGTCAGCTCATCGGGGATGCGAGCCAGCGTCTCGAAGGGAACGACTACATAGTCGGCATAGCCGCCGTCTTCAAGAATGCCGGTTATCTTCAAATTGCGGCAGGTGATGAAGTCACCCCGGAGGCACGCCTCGCAATATCCGCAGTTCCCGCCAAACCAGCCCACGCCCACACGCTGTCCCGGTCGCCACTCCGGAACGCCGTCGCCGACGGCATCGATCACTCCGGCAATCTCGTGGCCGGGCACGCGCGGATAGCTGATCCCCGGCCACGTTCCTTCCTTGGTCAGCGAGTCGCTATGACATTGTCCGCAAGCTTGGACTCTGATCCTGACCTGGCGTGGACCGGGCTGCGGAATCTCGCGTTCGACAAGTTGAAACGGTCCCTTCGGGCTGGTCACCTGAACTGCACGCATTTTTGGCATGGCGATCTTTGGATGCGGGTGCGAACGGGGCGGACGCGGGGAAAACTAGGGTGCGTGCGGAGTGGGTGCCCCACATCTGCCTGGGTTTGGCAGATGTGGGTAACTGACGGACGGTCCACTTCTGCCAACTCCGGGCAGATGTGGGGCACCGTCTACATCTTTTCTAAATCCTACACGCCCACGACTGCTACCAGCTCCTTCACCGAATCGGCGCTCTTCTTCAGGGCGGCCATTTCTTCGTCGGTGAGGCGGATCTCCCACACGTCTTCGATGCCGCGGGTGCCTAGCTTGCACGGCACGCCCACGAACAGCCCGTGGATGCCGTATTCGCCCTCGAGATACGCGGCGCAGGGGAGGATCTTCTTCTTGTCTTTCAGGATCGCTTCCGCCATCTCGGTGACGGCAGCCGACGGCGCGTAGTAGGCGCTGCCAGTCTTCAAGTACTTGACGATCTCAGCCCCGCCGTCGCGGGTGCGCTGCACCAGGCGTTCGATGGTCGACCTTTCCATCAGTTCGGTGATGGGCACGCCGGCAACGGTGGAGTAGCGCGGCAGTGGCACCATGGTGTCGCCGTGTCCGCCGAGCACGAACGCGGTAACGTTTTCCACGCTCACGCCGAGTTCCATGGCGATGAACGCGCGGAAGCGCGCCGAATCGAGCACGCCGGCCATGCCGATGACGCGGTTGCGGGAGAAGCCGCTGATCTTGTACGCGGCCTGCGCCATGGCATCCAGCGGATTGGAGACCACGATCAGGATGCAGTTGGGCGAGTTGGCGACCACTTTTCCCACCACGTCCTGCATGATCTTGTAGTTGGTGTTGAGGAGATCGTCGCGGCTCATGCCCGGCTTGCGCGGGATGCCGGCGGTGATGACCACGATGTCCGAGTTAGCGGTGTCTTTGTAGTCCTGGGTGCCGAGCACGAAGGAGTCGCGCTTCTCGATGGGCATGGCTTCCAGCAGGTCGAGACCTTTGCCCTGGGGCACGCCGTCGATGATGTCGATGAGCACGACGTCGCCCAGTTCCTTGGAAGCCATCCAGTGAGCCGCCGTGGCGCCGACGTTCCCTGAGCCTACGATGGTGATTTTTTTACGCATAAGTACCTCTCTCAAAAACATCGGGTGATTGAGTGATCGGGTGATCGGGTCATTTGATAATCACCCCGATGACCCGATCACGACGTCACTCAATTTGTTCGCCCAGATTCTATGCCTCTGGGTGGGGATTTTTCCTAGTCAGCAGCAGATGACGCGGACTTTGCTTCCATGTTCTGGATGATGTAGTTGGCGAACTCGCTGCACTTCACCTTGGTGGCTCCCTCCAGCAAGCGGGCGAAGTCGTAGGTGACCTTCTTCTGCTCGATGGTCTTGCGGATGCCGTCCTCGATGAGCTGCCCCGCTTCTTTCCATCCCATGAACTCGAACATCATCACGCCCGAAAGCATGACCGATCCCGGATTAAT
This sequence comes from uncultured Acidobacteriota bacterium, assembly GCA_963733935.1. Lineage (GTDB taxonomy): Bacteria > Acidobacteriota > Terriglobia > Terriglobales > Acidobacteriaceae > JAHFUA01. Next base: position 250,964 of record CAVTEQ010000007.1, on the reverse strand, counting down.
AACGTCCAGGTCGGCATACTTGGGAGCGGTACCGTGGGTGGCTTCGAAGATGGCGTAGCCATCGCCGATGTTGGCGCCCGGCGCGATGCCCAGGCCGCCGATCTGCGCGGCGCACGCATCGGAGATGTAGTCGCCGTTCAGGTTCGGAGTGGCCAGAACTTCGTACTCGTCGGCGCGCGTCACCACCTGCTGGAAGATGGAGTCAGCGATGCGGTCGTTGACCATCAACTTCTTCTTCCACTGCCCGTTGCCGTGGGTCTTGTAGATGGCGTCCAGGCAGGCCTTCACTTCCTTGTAGATGTCGTTCTTGAAGTCGGCGGCGGCGAACTCCAGGCCCGGCTCAACCAGGCTGGCGTTCTGCTCGATGGTGATGTCGGGGTTCTTGTCCTTGTTGTCGAGAATCCAGCTCTCGCGCTCGGTGACCACCTTGTCGCGGAACTCGCTGGTGGCCAGCTCGTATCCCCAGGCGCGGAAGGCGCCCTCGGTGAACTTCTGAATGTTGCCCTTGTGGACCAGCGTCACCTTGTGGAGGCCGTGCTCCAGCGCGTGCTGGATGGCCTTGCGGACCAGCCGCTTGGTGCCGGTGATGGAGATGGGCTTGATGCCGATGCCGGAGTCGGTGCGGATCTGCTTCGGTCCGCCCTTCAGCATTTCTTTGTTGAGGAACTCGATCAGCTTCTTGACCTCGGGTGTGCCCTCTTCCCACTCGATGCCGGCGTACACGTCTTCGGTATTCTCGCGGTAGATGACCACGTTCATGCGCTCGGGATGCTTCACCGGCGAGGGCGCGCCCAGCCACTTCACCGGACGCACGCAGGCATAGAGATCGAGGATCTGGCGCAGCGCCACGTTCAGCGAACGGATGCCGCCGCCCACCGGCGTGGTGAGAGGGCCCTTGATGCTGACGCGGAAGTCCTTCAGGGCCTCGATGGTGCCGTCGGGCAGCCAGGTCTTAAATTGAGCCATGGCCTTTTCGCCGGCGAAGACCTCGTACCACACCACGCGCCGCTTGCCGCCATAGGCCTTCTGCACGGCGGCGTCGAACACGCGCACCGACGCCTTCCAGATGTCGCGCCCGGTGCCGTCGCCCTCGATGAAGGGCACGATCGGGTTGTCGGGAATGTTGTATTTCCCGTTGCTGTAAGTAATTCGGGCGCCATTCTTGGGAACGGGTAGCCCGTTGTATGAATCCGCCATGTCACACACCTCCGCAAGATTGTTCAAAGGACGGGAAATTATAACCAGCGGCACACCCGCCGGCGTATGCCTGACGTCACGCCGGATTGTGACGTTCATCACTCCGCGGGAAGACAGGATTATTGTACGCCGATCGCGGGCGCCGCGTCGCTTGCGGCTTGGCTGGGCCAGCACAGCTAAGCCAGACCCTTGCAGAACCAGCGCGGGATTAGGCGCGGGAAGAGCCGCCCTTCAAGGAGAGCTGTGGCCGGCGCACTTGAGCACCCCAAGATATGCGCCCCACGGACCCACGGCCTCCCGGTATTGGTGGGCCATAATCCTTGAGATTTGATGGAGATGGGTCAAGTCATGAGCTGCCCAGGTAGCCAGCAACTCGGACAGAGTAACGACTCCGAGGGAAGGATGCCGTCCGCGCCGCTCGAGGTCCTCTGGCCGCAGATTCAATGCACGCAGCTCGCCCAGGCTTTCAGACCGCAAACGAGCAAATTCATCCAATAACTGCCCCAGCGATTTGTCTTGACACTCTCGCTATGTGCCCCGCGCGATCAAAGGACTCGAAGGCTCGAGTCTCGCCGAATTCCACGATCATCCTCGCCCGCGGAATCCAATTCGTACGTTCGGCATAAATCAGATGCCCGACGACATCGAACGCGCTCCAGGTGTTTTCCCCTTCATTTCGGGACGTCCACGTTTCCGGCAGATCACGCAAAAGCGCATTGAGAGCGGCAGGAGTGCGAGTGAGAAGCGATATCGTGTGTTGCAGGTTGTGTTCCATCAGGCTCCTTTAATCGCAGAAGATGGCACGTCTTCTGCGCCCAGCACTTTCCGGTACACCGGCCGCACCAGCTTGTACGTCTGCTCCAGCTCGCGTTCAAGGCCGTCACGGAAAGTCCGTCGCAGAATGCGCGACACTAACTGCTCGCTTACCCGCCGCGGATGGTCGCCCAGGGGCAGCGCCTTGCGCGAACGGCCGGTAACCAGACGTACGACGTGGCCGACCGTGCGCAGCAGTTCCGCGGCCGCGTCCAGGGTGGCGCAGTCGTCGTCTGAAAGCACGGCGCGCGCCGCCAGCATGTGCAGCCGCTCGCGGGTGTTTCCCTGCACGTCTTTGACGCCGTACATCACCAGCAGATACGACAATATGTAATCGATGTCGTAGAAGCCGCCGGGCGCGACCTTGAAGTTGGATTCGCTGTCCGACTTCTCGAGCTTGGCGCGCATGGTGCGGACTGACGCGGCAAAGTTCTGGTCCCTGGCGAAGCGCGGCATCTGGTCTTCGACCGCGGTCATGGCGCGCAGTGCGAGGTCCTCGGATCCGGCAATGTAGCGCAGCTTGGTGTAGGTGAGCGCCTCCCAGGGCTGGGCCTCGGTGGCGAAATACGCGGCCAGGCTTTCGGGCGTGACCAGCAATTCGCCTTCGCCGCCTCGCGGACGCAGCCGCAAGTCCACCGGGAACAGGGTGCCATCCTGGGTGTAGGCGGCGAGCGCCTCCACCGTGTGTTCGGCGACCTTGATCAGGGCATCCGTCTCGGCTTGCTCGTCGCGCACGAACAGCAGATCGGCGTCCGAGGCCAGGTCGAACTCCCAGCTTCCCAGGCGGCCGAGGGCGAGGACGGCGAATCCCGGGGGCTGGCCGGCAAGGGCGAGGGCAGCGGCGATGGCATCGTCGGCTGTCGCACTCATCTCGGAAAGCGACTCGTACACCGGGCGCAGGTCCATCACGTCGCGAGAGCCGGCCGCGAACATGCGATGCCGGTAGTGCTGCCGCAGCATGCCCAGCTTCTCGCTGCGCGGGAGAAGGGGACGAAGCCAGGAAGCCGAATACCGGATCGCGTGCCCCGGATCCCGGCACGTCCGCCTTGAACAGCGCGCCAATCTGGTCACCGTTGCCGGAACCCTCCCGCCCTAACGTTGGAGGACTCCGGCAACGTCCCCTTCGATGGCGCTCAGCTCCTGAGGATGGCGCACCAGGATGTCGGTGAGGTAGTCGCTCACCTGAAACAGGCGCAGGGCGCGTCCGACGGCCTGGGGATTGTGGACCAAAGCGGCATAGCGCTCCGAGCTGGTGAAAGCGGCGCTCAGGAATCGTTGCAGGTTGCGGCGGGTATGGGTGGTGAGGTCGCGCTGCGCCGCCACTTCATAGAGCGCAGGAGCGTCCGCCGCCAGCCGCTGCAGAATCTGCTGATAGGAATTTTCCCGGCCTGCCTCGGGCGGCGCCAGGCGAAACTCACCGCTCTCGTGCTCCTGCCGCCCCTGCGCCTGCTGGTTGTGGATGATGCGGTCATAGATGTCCGCCACCGCCGCCATGCTTCCGCGGAGCTGCGCCAGGAAAGCCTCGGTGCTGCGGTCGCGGGCCTCTTCGCCCGCCGCCGAGCGGTAGAGCACCGAGAGGTCGGACTCGGCAGCCGGCAGGCGATGCACCTGCTGCCCGCGCCGGAGCTGCAGGCGATGCTCGATGGTGCGCAGGAACAGGTATCCCTGGCTGAGCTCGTGGTAGTCCTTGCCGCTGATGTGCCCTTTGTCGTGCAGCTTCTGCAGCGAGAACAGAGTGCCGCCGGAACGCAACCAGGTTTCGGATCCGCCATAGACGCGCTGCAGGCACTGCACCAGGAACTCGATGTCGCGGATGCCGCCGCGATCCAGCTTGACGTCGATGCCTTCGGCCTGGCGCGCGGTCATGTGCTTGCGCCGGTGCGCCCCGATCTTCTCCAGCGAGTTGACGGCGGTCTCAATGGCGAGGAAATTCAGCTCCTCGCGATAAACAAAGGGCTGCACCGCGCGGATGAACTCCCGCGCCAGCTCCTGGTCGCCCGCCGAATGGCGCACTTTGATCAGCGCCTGCAGCTCCCAGTCGCGGGCCAACTCCGCGTAGTAATGGATGGCATGCCCCAGCGGCACAGCCGGCTCGCCTTCCGCGCCCTGGGGACGCAGCCGCAGGTCGATGCGAAACACCGGCCCTTCGCGGCTCACGCGCGAGAGCACCTCGGTCACCTGTTGCGCCAGGCGGATGAAGTACTCGCGGTTGGTGATCTCGCCCGGAGGGTCGGGTTCGCCGTCGCCGTATACAAACAGCAAGTCCACGTCCGAGCTGTAGTTCAGTTCGTTGCCGCCGAGCTTGCCCATGGAAAGCACGGAGAGAGGCGTGTCCACCACGCGGCCTTCGTGGTCGACATTGCGGGGACTGCCGTAGCGGTTGCGCAGGCTGGTGTCCACGTGGCGCGCGGCTTCTTCGATGAGCACGTCGGAGAGGGCGGAAATCTCGGCGGTGGTCTCGGCCAGGGGAGCGATGCCGAGCACATCGCGCAGCATGATGCGGATGTACTCCCGCTTCTTGAAGCGCGCCAGCAGTTGCCCCATGTCGGTCTCGAAAGACCGTGAGCGAAAGCGCGCGAAGTGCTCCAGGAAGTCTTCCCGCGAATGGGAGCGGTCGAGAGTGCGGTCGCGGGCGAGCCGGGCGAAGAGGTCGGGATTCTGGATCAGGGTTTCGCCGAGCCACTGGCTGTATCCGAAGACGGCGATGGCATAGTGGACAAGAAAGCGGCTGCGCTCCAGCTTCCGTAGCAGCTCGTGGTTGTCGGGCGTGCCGGTGAGCCGTTCCAACAGGTTGAGGGCGGCATCGGGGTCGGGCGATTCGGCCAGCAGCGTAGGCAGCGACGCGGCTACTGCCGGCAGGCGTTCCTCCAGGCGCGCCAGGTTGCTCTGCGCCGCCTCCGGAGCGCGAAAGCCGATACGCGAAACCGCCGCCGCCCAATCCATGGCTTCGCAGATTATCGCGGATGCGGGCGGAAGGAAAGAAGCTGTGGCCATGACCGCAGGCCGGCACAGGGTCGAACTAGCCGAGCCGCTATGGATTCTTGCGCGTGCGGGCGATGAGAAAATCCTGCTGGCATTTGGTGGCGGCTTCGTGGAGGCGGCGGAAATCGGCGGTGCCGCGCAAGCTGGCCAGTAGCGGATCGAGCTCGAGCGCGGAGTACGAGCAATAGTTGTGCTGGATGGCGGTTGCGATCATGCGCACCGCCAGCTCGCGATTGCCGCAGAAGGCCAGGATTGATCCCTGGTAATAGAGCAGCTCGGGGTCACGGATGGCGAGCAGCGCCGCCTGCGTCTTGGCGTCGATGTTCTGTTCCGGCACCACGGAGCCGTTTTGCAGGCAGTGCGAAAGCACGGGCTTGAACCAGATCGCGAGGTCGGGCACATTCTTGATGGAGGCTTCGGCTTCATCGATCTTGCCTTCCCGCAGCAAGACAGCCGGCATGTGGGCGCGGCCCCATTCCGAGTTGGCGTCGAGGCGCACAAAATCCATGGCCCGATCAACCCGGCCCACTTGGTAAAAGGCCTCAGAACAGGAACGCAGACGGTAGTATCCGGGATCGAGGCCCAGGGCGACTTCGCACTCCTGCATGGAGTGGTCCAGGAATCCCGCGTAGCGCATGACATAAGAGAGCGTGAAATGGGCCTCGGCACTGTCCGGACGCCGGCGGATGAGATCTTCGGCATCCTGATAGGCGCGGGCCAGGTTGCCGCGTTCCACGCGATTGGTGGCCAGTTGACCTCCGGCATTGACCATGTTGGGATCGAGTCCTACGGCGTGTGCGCAAGCCGCATCGGAGCGATCGAGCATAACGGTACCACCGCCGGCGTAGGAAGCCTCGTAGTAGTAGCGGTGGCATAGCGCGTCCCAGAGTGGGGCGTAGTTGGGATCCAAGCCTGCGGCCCGCTCGAGCATGCCGATCGCCTGCCGGTTGGGTCCGACATCGTGAGGCACAGCAGCGCTGCGCAGATAAAGGTCGTAAGCCTCGGCGTTTTTCGGCTTGGTGGCGCTTTCCAGGCCGCCCATGCCGCGGCCCAGCGCCGGCAGCAATCCTTGCGCGATCTGCGAGGACAAGCGCGATTGCAGCGAGAGAATGTCGCTGGCGGACACGTTGACGTTGCCCTGCCACAAGGCACGCTCGTCCTTCACTTCCACCACTTCCAGCGTGACCAGCAACTGGTCGCCCTGGCGCATGTAATGCCCGGTGAGCAGATTGGCCACGTGGAGATCGCGCCCCACTTTGCCCAGGTTGACTTCCTTGCCGGTGTACTTCTGCGTCGCCGACATGGGACGGACCTCGAGCGAACGGGTGTGAGTCAGCACGCCGGAAACTTCGTCGGCCAGCGCCAGGCGTAAATAGTCGCTGCCGGGATCGCCGGTGAGGTTCTGGAAGGGGAGGATGGCGATGGTGTTGTTGGGCGCGGGGCCGGAGACCACGGCTTTTCCATGCTGCGCCCACCATGCCGTAACCGCCGCCAGCGTGATCACCAGCAGAGCCAGGATGCCGAGCTGTAGATAAGTGTGCTTGGGGCTGGCACGGCGAAAAGTACGGCTGCCGGCCAGCGCGCTTGGCCGCGAGCCGGAAGCTACAGCCGCCGCGCTGTCGCTCTCCTGCTTTAGCCGTTGCAGGTCGTGGCGCAGTTCGGCGGCCGTGCGGTAGCGATGCTCGCGGTCCTTTTCGAGCGCTTTGCCGACGATCTCCTCGAAGCCTTCCGGCAGTTTGGGATTAAGGGTCAGCGGCGAGACCGGCTTGGCGTTGAGGATGGCTTCCATGGTGAGGAAGGCTGTCTTGCCGGCGAAGGGCTTCTTACCGGTGGCCATTTCGTAGAGCACAACGCCGAGGGAGAAAATGTCGGAGCGGCCGTCGAGCTCTTCCGAGCGCGCCTGTTCGGGCGACATATAGAACGTGGTGCCGGGGATGATGCCGGCGTTGGTCAGGCTGTCGTCGCTGACGTCATTGAGCGGCTCGCCGGTGGCACTGATCGGCTGCGAGGCCATGCGGCGGCGCTCGGCTGCCAGCTTGGCCAGACCGAAGTCCAGGATCTTCGCCTGGCCGCGCTCGCTGACGTAAATGTTGCCCGGCTTGATGTCGCGATGAATGATGCCCTTGGCGTGAGCGGCGTCGAGCGCGTCGGCAATCTGCACGCCGATGTCCAGCAGTTGGTCGTTCGGCATGGGCCCCTGCTGAATGCGGCTGCGCAGGCTGCCGCCCTCCAGCATCTCCATCACGATGTAGGGCGCGCCGTTGTGGTAGCCGATGTCGTAAATGGTGCAGATGTTGGGATGGTTCAGCCAGGAGGCGGCGCGAGCTTCGAGCTGGAAGCGGTCAACCGCGTTCTTGTCGCCGACCATCCGCTCGGAGAGAAACTTGACGGCCACGGTGCGCCCCAGACGGGTGTCCATCGCTCCGTACACTTCTCCCATGCCGCCACTGCCGAGCTTATCCAGAATCCGGTAATGAGAGATCGTCTCGCCGGTCACAAAAGCCCCACTTTTAGGTAAAAGGGATGGTAGGACGCGGGATGGGGATAGTCAATCAGAGTCAGAGATAGGATGGGCCCCCTGGGCTTCAACGGCAATGCCTTCAATAGTGATAGCGCGCCTGAAGAAAATCGATTCGATTCTTGCTCACCCGATACACCAGCCGGTGTTCCTGGGTGATCCACCAGCAGCCTGCCAGCACCCGCGGGCCCGCCGCGTTTCGAGCGGCTGGTGTAAAGTGTCTGGTTTTGTCCGATCACAGGCCGATGAAATCTTTCATTCTGGCGTCCTTGTGTGTCGCATTGGTTGCAACCAGCGGACCGGTAATTGCCGCTTCGCCTCCGGCCGAACCCCGCACGCAGGCGGAAGTAGAGAAGCTCTTCCTTGGCGTCCCTGATCCCAAAGTTGCCGAGGAAGACCTGCGCGTGCTGACTTCGGCGCCGCACATCGCCGGCTCTCCCGAAGACAAGAAGACCGCCGAATTTGTGGCGCAGAAATTCCGCGAGGCCGGCTTAGAGACGGAGATTGTCGAGTACAAGGTTTGGATTAACTATCCCTCGGAAATCAGTGTGGACGTGGTGGCTCCGCCAGGCGTCAAGATGCACGGGCCCCGCCCGGAGCGGGTCAGCAGCGATCCTTACCAGGACGATCCGCGCATCGTCATGCCCTACTGCGGGTCGTCGCCCTCGGGCGATATCGAGGCGGACGTGGTCTACGCCAATTACGGCCGCCCGGAGGACTTCAAGCGCCTGGAGCAGATGAAGGTCGATGTGCGGGGCAAGATCGTTATCGTGCGCTATGGCGTCAACTACCGCGGGGTGAAGGCGATGCTGGCGGAGCGCTCGGCGCTGCCGGTCTGCTGATCTACTCCGATCCGCTCGAGGACGGATACTTCAAGGGCGATCCTTATCCCAGGGGACCGTGGCGTCCGGCGACCGGCGTGCAGCGGGGCTCGATCGGCTACAGCTTTAATCTTCCCGGTGATCCGACTACGCCGGGTATGGCGTCCGTGCCCGGGCTGCAGGCCGGGCAACGCACCCAGCCGCAGCAGGCGGAGATGCCGAAGGTCCCAACTACTCCGCTGTCCTGGGCCGACGCGGAGCCCATCCTGAGGCATCTGGCGGGTCCGGAGTCGCCGCGCGATTGGCAGGGCGCGCTGCCGTTCACCTATCACATTGGGCCCGGCCCGGTGCGGGTGCGCATGCACCTCAAGCAGGATTACGCCTACCGCACCATCTGGGACGTGATCGGGCGCGTGCCCGGCAGAGTGCATCCAGATGAGTGGGTGCTGGCCGGCAATCATCGCGACGCCTGGGTGTATGGGGCGGTTGATCCCGGCAGCGGCACCGTGGCCATGCTGGAGGCGGCGCGCGGCGTCGGACGGCTGCTCAAGACCGGCTGGCGGCCCAAGCGCACCCTCATCTTCGGCAGTTGGGACGCCGAGGAGCACGGGCTGATGGGCTCAACCGAATGGGCCGAGCAGCACGCCGCCGAACTCGATCGCGCGGCCGCCTACTTCAACATGGATGCGGCGGTCTCGGGGCCGACCTTCGGCGCCTCGGCCACGCCCAGTCTGAAGCAGTTCCTCCGCGAGGTCGCCAAGGCTGTCCCCAGTCCAAAGGGTGGGACTGTGTATCAAGCCTGGCGGGCTGCCGGTGACAACCCCCAGCAACCCGAGACCGGTTCCGGACGCACCCCGGTAGTGCAGCTTCGCGCCGACGCTCCTGTGGGCGACCTGGGCGGCGGTTCCGACTACACGCCCTTCCTGCAGCACCTGGGAATTCCCTCGACCGATCTGGCTTCCAGTGGAAGCTATGGCGTCTATCACTCTGCCTTCGATGACCTGGCGTGGTTCATGCGCTTTGCCGATCCTGACTTCGCTTACGAGCAGGAGATGGCGCGCGTATTCGGCATGGAACTCCTGCGCTTTGCCGACGCCGACCTGCTTCCCTACGACTACGAGACCTACGGCAAGGAGATTGCGGCCTACATCCGCACCGCCCAGGGAAGGGCGGAGGTGACCTTCAGCAAGCCGCCATCCTTCGCCGCCGCGCTGGAAGCGGCGGAGCGCTTCGCCCGCGCGGGCGCCGCCATTTCCCAGGCTCAGCCCAAGGACGCAGCCGAAGCCGCCGCCATGAACCGCGCCCTGCGTGAAGCAGAGCGCGCTCTGCTGCTGCCACACGGCTTGCCCGGGCGTCCGTGGTTCCGGCACGCCATCTATGCACCGGGACGCTACACCGGATATGCCGCCACCGTAATCCCCGGAGTCAACGAGGCCATCGATGCCGGCGACCTGCCGGGAACCGAGCAGCAACTGGCGGCGCTGGCCGCGGCGCTGGCGCGGGCGGCCGGCGTGCTGGAGAAATATCGCTAGGGATCAGATTTTTAAAAGAGAGATGACGCACCCGGCAGTTTTCGCATCTCAATAAGAGCAGCTTCTCATTCGCTAGCGATAAGAGCATGCCCCTGGCGCGGATCATCACCCGCACTCCGCAAGACGCGGTTGGCGCGTCGGAATACCTGCGTTCGCTCGGCTACACGGTCGAAACGGTTTCACCCGAGGAGTTTCGCGTCACCCCGGCCGAGCTCGAGCTGAATCTGGATCGATGCGGCGCCGCCGAAGCAGTGGAGCGGGCGTTGGCTTTGGTGGAATCTGGGGCTGCGGTCGCGGCGGAGATGGAGACGCTTCCCGCACCGGAGCCGGCGCCGCCGCAAAAAGCCAAAGTCCCGATTGCTTATGACATCACTGGCCAGCCGGTGGAGTTCGCAGATCAAGCAGAGATAGAAAGCCGTCCAAAGGACGTTGGCGTCAGGAGAGCCCTGGCCGCTGTAGCGACCTGGCTAGGACGTTCCGTGGAACGACTTTCGCCAACGGCGCGCCGAGCAACGGGCGTTGAAGTTGGAAGCGGAAGCGGCCAGGCAGCAGGAAGAAGTCAGACGCAAGGACGAGCTGGCTCAGGAACGGCTGCGGCAGGAGATCAGGCGGCAACGCGAAGCCGCGGAGCAGCAGGCGCAAGCACGAGTTGCGGCGCTGCACCAGACCAAGATCGCGGGCGAGGCCGCGGCGGCGCCGGAGCAACCGCCACCGCCGGAAACTGCGCCGGTCGTCGCGGCGGAAGCAGCCGGCGACAATCTGACGGTGCTTCCCGTGCCGGCCGAGCTGGCGCCCGAGCGGCCGCAACTCCCTCGGCGGCCCCAGCGGCCAGTTCACCTACGGCGTCGGCGCGCGCCCATTGCCATCTCCCGAGCGGCAGTGGCGACAGCTTGTGGGTTGAGCTTGCTTTTGATCATGGGATTTGTCGCCTATGCGAATCGCCGCCCGGCATCGCCGTTTCTTCCTGGCGTCCTGACGAACGTTAAACAGGACGTGCCTTTCGGCGCGGCTACCATCACCCCCTCGCCAGTGGTTTCCCAGCGCAATCCGGCCGGCCGGCGGCCTGCGGCAATGCGTCTCGAGAACCGGAAGCCCTCGGCTGCCCAGCCTGGGGTTCGTCGCTCGTCGCGTGACAACTCGCAGGATGAAGTGGTGGTTCGGCGTCTTCAGCCGCCTCAGGCGAAGCCGCAGCCCCAGCCCTCAACGGCAAAGCTCAAGCGGCATTCAGACCTGGATTAATACCGCTTCGGGTTACTCGTATCGCAACGCTTCAATCGGATCCATGCGCGAAGCACGTACTGCAGGCACCATGCCGCTGACCAATCCCACAGCAGTGAGAATGAGCGTGGCTGCGATCAGCGTTCCCGGATGAATGATCAGGCGGATGTCGCCGGCTTCCGCATTCTTGGCAAAGGCGCTATAGAGCGTGAGCCTGCCGACAGAGAGCGAAACCGCATAAGCCAGTATGACTCCCAACACCCCGCCCATGAAGGTGATGGTCAGCGCCTCGGCCATGAACTGCACCAGGATGTGGCGCCGGCATGCGCCCAGCGCCTTTTCCGTCCCGATCTCGCGGGTGCGCTGGGTCACGGAGACCAGCATGATGTTCATCAGGCCCACTCCGCCGATTCCGAGCGTGAGGGTGCCGATAAAGCCCAGCAGGATCTTCAGGCCGAGCGAGATGATCTGGAACTGATAAACCTGGCTCATGAGGTTGAACACGCGCACGGCGCGGCGGTCGGCCTTGTCGAACTTGTGCTGCGTGGCCAGGACCGCGCGCGCTGATTGCTCCAGCCGCTCGAAGTCGTTGACTTCGTAGTTGAACCAGATGGAATTCAGGTAATGCGTGTCCGTGATCTGGTTCATCACGGAGAAGGGAATATAGATCAGGCGATTAAGGTTGTCGTCGCTCTCTTGCATCTTGGCGCTCAGTACGCCCGTGACCTCGAAGCTCAGGCCGTTGATGCGGATGTGCTGGCCCACGGCCTCCTGTCCGGAAAATAGCTTCTCTTTTGCCTCGGAGCCGAGCACGGCGACGCGGGCCCGTGTGGTTTCCTCTTCCGGACTGTAAAAGCGGCCCTCGGCCACCTTGAGCGCGCGGATGGGAACCACGTTGGCGTAGTTGCCGGTAACGCTGAAGTTGAAGGTGCGGGTTTCATACTGAATGCTGGCCTGCTTGGTCACCTCAGGCGTGATGTTAGTGATTTGGGGGAGATTGGTGGTGAGCAGGTCCACATCTTCTATGGTAAAGCGGACGGGCGCACCCGCCTTCTGGCCGCCGGCCTGCATGGAGGTGCGATCCGGGACGAGAACCATCAGTTTCGTTCCGAAGTTAGCGAAGATGTTGCTGATGGCCTGCCCGAAGCCGTCCCCGTAGGCCAGGAGCATGACTACCGTGGCGATGCCCCACGCCATCCCCAGCATGGTGAGCGTGGTTCGGCGGCGGTTGTGCCGCATGGCGCCATACGATTCCTGGAGCAGATCACGAAGCATTGTTTATTCCTGCCGCAGCGCTTCCACCGGCTGCAGCATGGCGGCTTTGCGCGCGGGATAGAGACCTGCCGCCACGCCCGCCAGCGTCAGGCTGCCGATGGCAATGATCGCGGACATCGGCACCAGCTTCGGGGGATCGAAGCCCGCCGGCCCCTCTTGCGTGCCCAGCAAGGCCATCAAGCCCCCGGCCAGAGCCATGCCGATTAGCCCACTGACCAGCGTCAGCAGAGTTCCCTCCAGAGCGAATTGAAAGAGGATGCTGCGGTTGGTAGCGCCCAGCGCCTTGCGCAAGCCGATCTCGCGGGTGCGCTCGCTGACCGCTACCAGCATGATGTTGATCACCCCGATGGCGCCCAGCACTAGCGTCACCATCCCTACGCCGCCCAGGAAGAAATCCATGGCGTCAAAGATGGTGCCGATCATCTTCGATTCCTGGATGGTGTCCCACATGTCGAAGGCATTTTCATCGTGGTAATTGAAGTCGTGATTGCGCGCGACAATCCGCTTCACCTCGTCCGCGGCAATCAGGTGCTCGGCCGCCACGCGCGGCTGATAGTTGATGAAAGAGATTGCGTACTGTTGATTTTCTGCTTTGAGCGGAAAGCTGGCGGCCATCACCTGGAAGGGAATATAGGCGCGCATGTTGGTGGAGTTGTTGTCGCCGCGACCGACGCGCTCGACGGCGCCGATGACCTCGAAACGCATGCCATTCAGGAGAACCACGGCGCCCACAGCCGGACGCCCGGGAAACAGATTGCGGGTCATCTCGTCGCCCAGCACGATGACGTTGCGCCGCTGGGCTTCGTCCTGCGCGTTAAGCCAGCGTCCCTGCTTGATGGGAAGATAACGGATCTCGTTGAACTGGGGCTCGACGCCGGTGATCTGGCCGTTGGCGCTGGCAAACTCACTGACCGCGCGGATGTCCGGGCGAGCCAGCACCGGCGAAGCATTGCGCACGTGGGGAAGCGCGCGGACGTCGAGGTAATCCTGATAGGTGAGCAGATAAGTCCGCGCCGAACTCATGTTGCCCGCCACCGCAGGAGCGCGGCCGGGGAAGATGAACATGATGTCTTTGCCGAACTGCGACAGCTCGCGCTTGTTGCCCGAACGAAACCCTTCGCCCAGTCCGACCAGCAGCAGCAGCGACCCCACACCCCAGGCGATGCCGAACATGGTCAGGAAGGAGCGCAGCTTGTGCGCCCACAGGGTGCGGAAGATCTGCCCGAGAATGTCCAGCACCATGCGCATATTGATAGATACGGAAAGAAGGGTACCTAAGTTCCGGCGCTTTGAGATCTAACGGTAGTCGCATTTCTTCGGAAGGGATGCTCGTGGAAGGGGCACGACTTCCAGTCGTGCCGTCAAGGTTAAGAGAATTTTGAGGGCTTTAGCCCCGGCACTTCTTCACACCTTGTGGCCCGACGCCGAGGCATGGCCGGACGCGGACGCCGCTTCAGATGGGCCGACGCTGGTAGCCGGCTTCGGGGGCAGGGCCTCGCCCGGACGCGGCACCTTCACCCCTTGCAGCAGGCGGTGATGGATGCAGTAGAGCGCCAGCTCGAGGCGGTCAGAGACGCCGAGCTTGTCATACACCTTGCGCAGATAGTTCTTCACTACCTGCTCGGTGGTGCCGACCTCGGTAGCGATTTCTTTGTTTTTCATGCCCTGCGTAACGCAGGCCACGATGAGCAATTCCTTGTCGGTGAGCCGGCCTTTGGGCTTGGCGGAGGAAGGGTGGGCGCTCTGGTTGCGGTAGGCCTCGATCACCCAGTTGACGCCCTGGTTGTCCAGCCAGGTCTCGCCTTCAGCAACTTTGCGCACGCACTTGATGAGCAACTCGGGAGCGACCGAGCGCTTGATGATGCCGCGTACGCCACGGCGGAGGTATTCCACCGTGTCGTCTTCGTCCGATTCGCCGGAGATGATGATCATCTTGGCGTTGGGCACGCGCTTCTGCACTTCGGCCACCGCCCCCGCGGGATTGGGCGAGATGGCGGATTCCATCAGCACCACGTCGGGCTCGAAACGGCTGGCCGCGGCCAGCGTTTGCCCGAGACTTTCGGCTTGCGCCACCACGCGCAGGTCGTCTTCCAGGGCAAAGATCTTGCGAATGCCGACACGGTAGATCGCCTGGCTGTCGGCGATCAGGATTTTGACGGGATTGAGGGCGGCCTGGCTTTTAACCGCCGCCGCGCCTGGTTTCTCCGGCTGCTGGCTGTTCCCCGGCTTGGCTGGTTCGTTCCCCATGGTTCCCACTTGGCAGGTTTCCCCTCAAACCCGCTCGAAACGGTATTCGTCGATCACCGCTGCCACTGCTCGCCGCGTGCCTTCCTCGGAGCAGCGCACCACCCGGCCCACGCACAGCACCGTCACGTCGCTGACCGTGCCCAGCACGTCGGCCGGCAGCGAGATGTTGAACTCGATGCGCGAACCCACCGCCATATCCGTGTCCATGTAAAACAACACGCCGCCGGCGGAGATGTCCTTGGTTTCGGCATGCAGCCTGGCTGCTTCCTCTGCCCGCACTTCCACCGGAAGCTTGATGGGAAAACGCATCGCGCTCCGCAGTTCGTCACTGTCACGCATTCTGGTCATGGATATCCTGCAGATAATGGCAAAAAATAATAACTGTCCTCTTTTACACCCGGTCGCGATTCCCGAGAAGTTACTTTAGGGTAACGTAAATTAAAATTTCGTTACCTCGGTAAAATTGAAGTCGCGCACCTTCATCGGCGGCACCACCATGTCGAACGATTCCTCGCCGCTGGCGCGCACCGGCGTGCCCATTTCGCTCACGTTGCTGAGCATGTGGATCAGGCTCTGATTGAAGCGGAAGTTGCGTAATCCCTGGCGCAGCTTGCCGTCCTCGATGTAGAAGGTGCCGTCGCGGGTCATGCCGGTGAGAATCTTTTCGTAGGGATCGACTTCGCGGATGTACCAGCAGCGCGTCACCAGGATGCCGCGGTCGGTGGAGGCGATCATCTGATCGACGCTGCGCCGCTCGGCCTCGGGACCGGCGTCGAACACGATGTTCATGGGAGCTTCCCCAATCTCATTGGGAAGCGCGAAACCGTGTCCGGTGGGAGCGATGCGCCCGACCTTGGATGCGTGTTCCGACTTCTTCATCTTCTCGGCGGTTGAGCGGGCATACACCAGGTTGCGGACCACGCCATTCTCGACCAACCGGACGCGCTGCCGATGGACCCCCTCGCCGTCGAAGGGCGCGCCGGACTGCAGCGGATGGTACACGTCGTCGTCCACCGTGATGTTCTCGCCGAAAAGCTTGGTGCCCACGCGGTTGTTGAGGAACGAGCGCTGGTCGAGGATGGCCATCCCGCCGAAATCGAAGAACATGAAGCCTACCAGGTCGAGCACCGCGGCGGGCTCCAGGATCACCGTGTATTTGCCGGGCGGGACTTCGTGCGGGGAAGCGGAGTCGCGAGCCTTGCGGGCGGCGATCTCGGCCAGAGCTGCCGGGTCGAGATTGCGCGCGTCGGGCGAGTTGGCCTTCTGCCAGCCGGAGGAATCGCCCGCCAGCATGGTGATGGAGATTTCCGACGAAGTCTGCGCGTGGAAGGTGGAGAGGCCGCGCGAGTTCAAGATGGCCTCCGCCGAGCGCGAACAGGAAAAAATGCCGGCGGTGGTAAGCCCGTTCTTCTTGGCGATGCTGACAATGGTCTCCACCCCGCGGGCGCGATCTTCCGGAGTGAGCGCGGCGGTGTTCTCGAAAAAGCGCTCGGTCGGCGGACCCTCGGTCATCGGCGCCGACGCCATCGGCAATAGGTCGGAATCCTCGACCTGAAGCTCGGTCATGGCCTCGGCCGACTCCACGGCGCGGCGCAGGCTGTCGTCGTCCAGCTTGTTGGTGGTGGCGCGCGCCGTCTTGCGGCCGATGACGGTGCGTACCGAGACCACGTAGTTCTCTTCCTCGACGTTTTGATGGATGGTGTTGTTGGCAAAACGCGTCAGCGCGGAGTGGCCGCCGGCGATCAGCATTTCCAGTCCGTCCGCGTTCGAGAAGCGGCTCAGACGCAGGAAGATTTCTTCGGCTTGGGCGTGAGTGAGCATTTGGCAGTCAGCAGTCGGCATTTGGCGATTAGCAGTCAGCTTTTGGCTGTTGGCTTTTGGCTGCGGAATTCCGAAGCCAAGAGCTAAGAGCCAATAGCTAAAAGCTAAGTGCTACGTTCCTTTATAAGCACTCCCCACTTTCACTCCCCGGAACCGCGCCGGCGCAGCGCCGTGGCCGGTCCCCATGGTCTGCATGGGCTGGCCCTTGCCGCAATTGGGCGTGCCCCAAAGCGTCCACTGGTCGCGCGAGCAGATGGCATCCATGGAATTCCAGAACTCGGTGGTGATGCCGGAGTACGACGGATTCTTCAGCATGCGTCCGAGCTTGCCGCCTTTGATCTCCCAGCCGATCTCGGTGCCGAACTGGAAGTTGTAGCGCTTGTCGTCGATCGACCACGAACGATTGGTCTGGAAGAAAATGCCGTGATCGGTGGACGCGATCAGTTCGTCGAGCGTCAGCGGCTTTTCGCCCGGCATCACGCTGATGTTCGTCATGCGGATGAGCGGTATCCGATTCCAGCCTTCGGCGCGCATGGTGCCGCTGGAGTGGTCTTCGCCGATAGCGGGCGCGGTGTCGCGCGACGACAGATAGCCAGTGAACAGGCCCTTGGTGATGA
This sequence comes from uncultured Acidobacteriota bacterium, assembly GCA_963733935.1. Taxonomy (GTDB): domain Bacteria; phylum Acidobacteriota; class Terriglobia; order Terriglobales; family Acidobacteriaceae; genus JAHFUA01. The sequence continues at coordinate 233,923 of CAVTEQ010000007.1, read as the reverse complement.
TTGGCGTGCACTGCGCGGGGACGCCTTCGTCGTCGTACTTGAAAGTTCCGAGGCCGGGGCCGTGCTGGATCGTCGCGTCTGCGACCACGTTCACCAGATCGCTGCCGTAGCGCAGCTTGCGCAGCTTGTCGATGGTGAGGAACGACGTCCCGGCGAAATTCGCTTCCATGCCCAGCACGCGGTCGAGCTCGATGGGATGCCCCACCGACTCGTGGACCTGCAGCCCGAGCTGTGAGGAATCCAGAATGATGTCGAATGTCCCTTCCGGACACTGGTCGGCCTTGTGCAGCGCCACCACCTCTTCCGCGATGCGGCGTGCGTTCTCCACCAGCTTCAGCTCCTCCACCAGTTCGTATCCCTTGTTCTGATACTGCCCGCCGAACGAGTTGGGGTACGAGCGCTTCATGATCTGGGTTCCAGCGAAGGAATAAGCGCTGTAGCCGGCGCCGGTGATGTACTTGGTCTGGTGAATGTCGGAACCGAGCGAGGAATAGAACCACTGCTCGTAGCGACGGAAGCTGAGCAGGGCTTCGGCCAGGGTGACGCCTTCAACCGCGCGCAGCTCGGAATCTATTCTGAGCAGCAGCTCGAGGTTGTCGGCGATTGAGGTCGTGAAAGGATCGATCTTGTAGGGCGTAGTCCACTCGTCGACGTAGGCTTTCTCGGGCGCGAGCTGCAACTCGTGCTGCTTGACCCGGGAGGAGGCGCGCGCCACGTCCACGGCGCGAGCAGCGGTGGTTTCGACGGCGGCGCGGGAAAGCTCCTGCGTGGCGGCAAAGCCCCAGGCGCCATTGGCAATCACGCGAATGCCGACGCCCAGTGATTCCGAATTGGACGCGTGCCCGACCTTGCCGTTCTTAGTAGCGACAGTGCGTGCGCGTTCGTCCACCACGCGCAGGTCGCAGTAGCTCGCACCGCGGCTCGTGGCAGTGTTCAGGATCCAGGAAGCGATGTCCTTCATGCTCATAGCGCCCCACATCCAAGGGGCAAACCAATGATGATAAATGCTGGGAAGGATTCTGTGGAGGCAAGCGCCGGGAAATTTTCCACAGGGACGCTTTGAAGGGGAGCGGCTTTTAGCCGCGCCGCAAGAAGCTGTTCTTTGTCATTCCGAGCGCCGCCCGAGCAAGCGGAGCGAGGGAGGGCAAGAGAGGAATCTCGGTTTTTTTAAATGTGCCATTGAGATCGCGCTCCTCCGAACACCAAGATTCCTCGCACGCGCTCGGTCGCAAGGCTCCCTCGCGCGGCTCGGAACGACAAAAGGATGGTGCTTTCGGCGCGGCTGAAGCCGCGCCCCTTCAAACCACATTTCATAGCACGACGACCGTGATCCCCTTGTTCCCCTTCCCCAAATCGCGATCCTGCTTGAGCTCGCGGTACTTCTGGATCAGCCGCCATGTGGTTTCGTCCGAGATGCGCCAGTCTTCCCCGGCGACGAACGCCTTGATGTCCCCGCTCTGCGTCATGCGCGCCAGCATGCCCTGGATCGCGATTCGCAAGTCGCCGCCCACGCCGTGCGAGCCATAGCCGTGGATTATCTTTATTGCCGCGAAGCTCTGTTGCCGTGCCAGGCGCAATTCGTCGGTCAGGCGCGAGATTGCCGTCGGGACAGACGGGAGCCCTTCCTCCAGGTTGATGGTTTTCAGGGCTGGCAAGGGACGGCTCAGGCCGGCTGCGGACGAAATGATGCGACGGCAGCCATCTCATCGGGAAATACTTCGAAGACCACCATCAGCTTGGTGATGGTGAGGGCGTCGCGGATGTGCTTGGTCAGGCTGGAGAGCTTCACGCGCCCACCGGCCCGCTGGGCGGAGGTGAAGAGCTCGATCAGCGTGCCCATGCCGCTGCTGTCGAGAAAGGTCAGGTCGCGCAGGTTCAGCACGATCTGCGGATGCTTCGGCAGCAGCCCCTTCACCTCCTGGCGCAGCCGATCGCTCTCCTCTCCGAAGACAAGGTGGCCGTAGCAGTCGACGATGATGACGTTCTCAACTTGGCGGGTACTGGTCTTGAGGCGCACGGCTGACGATAGCGCGTTTTGACGCTTCCGTCCAAGAACAAAAAAAACGCCGCGGATGCACCCAGATTAACGCGGATTGAATCCGCGTCCATCCGCGTGTATCCGCGGCGTTAGAGTCTTTACGTCCCTTCCGACCAGCTCGCCAGGTATTCTTCCTGCTGCGGCGTAAGCCGGTCGACGCGGATGCCCATGGACTCCAGCTTCAGCCGGGCCACCCGCTTGTCCTGCTCCTCGGGCACAGGGTAGACCTTCTTTTCCATCTGCGCGTGATGCCCGACCAGGTACTCGGCGGCCAGCGCCTGGTTGGCAAAGCTCATGTCCATCACGCTGGCGGGATGGCCCTCGGCGGCGGCCAGGTTGATGAGCCGGCCCTCGCCCAGCAGATAGAGCTTGCGGCCGTCCCTCATCACGTATTCCTCGACCAACTCGCGCGTGGGGCGCCGCGAGGAAGCCATGCTCTCCAGCGCCGGGATGTCGATTTCCACGTTGAAGTGCCCGGAGTTGGCGAGCACGGCGCCATCTTTCATGAGCGCGAAGTGGTCGCGTCCAATCACCGACTTGTTGCCGGTAACGGTGACGAACACATCGCCGATCTGCGCCGCCTCCGACATCGCCATGACGCGGAAGCCATCCATCACAGCTTCGAGCGCGCGTGTGGGATCAACCTCGGTGACGATGACGTCGGAGCCCATGCCGCGGGCGCGCATGGCCAGGCCGCGTCCGCACCAGCCGTAGCCGGCGACCACGAACTTTGCCCCCGCCAGCAGCATGTTGGTACAGCGCACCACGCCGTCGATAGTGGACTGCCCGGTGCCGTAGCGGTTGTCGAACATGTGCTTGGTAAGCGCGTCATTGACAGCGATGACGGGGTACTGCAGCACCCCTTCCTTGGCCATCGCCCGCAGGCGGATGACGCCGGTGGTGGTCTCCTCGGTGCCGCCGATTACGGTCGAGGCATCGCCCGGGCGCTTGGTCAGCAGCGTGGTGACCAGGTCAGCGCCGTCATCCATGGTGATGTTCGGCCGGTGGTCGAGCGCGGCGAGAATGTGCTGATAGTAGGTCTCGTTGTCCTCGCCCTTGATGGCAAAGACGGGAATGCCGTAGTCGCGGACCAGCGACGCCGCCACTTCATCCTGCGTCGAGAGCGGGTTGGAAGCGCAGACCACGCAATCGGCGCCGCCATCGCGCAGGGTGATGGCCAGGTTTGCGGTTTCGGAGGTCACGTGCAGGCAGGCCGAAATCCGGATGCCCGCCAGCGGTTGACGCTTGATGAATTCCTTGCGGATGAGCTGCAGCACCTTCATCGACTGGTTGGCCCACTCGATGCGCTTTTTACCCTGGTCCGCCAGGTCGAGATTCTTTACATCGCCTTTGTCTTGAGAAACTGTCGGCATACTTTATGCGAGCTTTCGCTCCCCCCGTTTGATTGCCGGTGCATGCGGCGCAGGGCCGCCCCGGATTTTGTTATCAGGAACTACTAAGAATACTCGAAACAGAAAGCGGCAGGGAGTGGAAGAAATCCACAGCCCTGCCGTCGAAGTTTACTTGGCAATCGCCGGTTCCGCGATCTTCTGCCCGGCCTGATCGCGCAGGGCAGTGGCCTTGTCGGTCGCTTCCCAGGTGAAGTCCGGGTCCTTGCGGCCGAAGTGGCCGTAGGCGGCCGTCTTCTTGTAGATCGGACGGCGCAGCTTCAGCGATTCGATAATGCCCTTGGGCGTGAGCTGGAAGTTCTTGCGCACCAGTTCGACCAGCCGGGCTTCGCTGACCTTGCCGGTGCCGAATGCGTCCACCATGACGCTGACCGGATCGGCAACGCCGATGGCATACGCAAGCTGCACTTCGCAGCGCTCGGCCAGGCCGGAGGCCACGATGTTCTTGGCAATGTAGCGCGCCATGTAGCAGGCGGACTGCGGTCGACCTTGGTCGGGTCCTTGCCGCTGAAGCAGCCGCCGCCATGGCGTCCCATGCCGCCGTAGGTGTCCACGATGATCTTGCGCCCGGTCAGGCCGGTGTCGCCCATCGGGCCGCCCACCACGAAACGTCCCGTGGGATTGATGTGGTACTTGGTGTCGGCGTCGAGCATCTTGGGCGGGATCACGTGCTGAATCACGTGCTGCAGCACGTCCGCCCGCAGCTTCTTGTTCTCCACCAGCTCGGAATGCTGCGTGGAAATGACCACCGCGTCCACGCGCGTGGGGCGGTGATTCTTGTCGTATTCGACGGTGACCTGGGATTTTCCGTCAGGACGCAGCCAGTCGAGCTGGCCGCTCTTGCGCACTTCGGCGAGGCGCTGGGTGAGGCGGTGAGCCAGAGTGATCGCCATGGGCATCAGCTCTTCCGTCTCATTCGAAGCGTAGCCGAACATCATACCCTGGTCGCCGGCGCCGCCCGGGTCCACGCCCATGGCGATGTCGGGGCTCTGCTCGTGGATCGAGGAGATGACGGCGCAGGTCTCGTGATCGAAGCCATAGGCGGCGTCGGTGTATCCCACGGACATGACGGTGCCGCGGACGATCGACGGGAAATCCACGTAGGCCTTGGTAGTGATCTCGCCGGCAATGAACGCCAGGCCGGTGGTCAGCAGGGTCTCGCAGGCCACGCGGCTGTAAGGGTCGTCAGCCATGCAGGCGTCGACGATGGCGTCGGAAATCTGGTCGGCGATCTTGTCAGGATGGCCTTCGGTGACGGATTCAGAGGTAAACAAAAAACGTTCCTGGGACAATGGACTGCTCCTTCAGATGGTATTCGGGCGCTCAGGCGCCAAAACGGGACGGAAGACACACCTTCACTTATCCAACCCAAGTTAGCAGACTTGCCACTCCCCGGCAATGATTTGCAGCGAACGGCCGTAACCAACATTTCGACGGAGCTTATGCACAATCGGCGGTGCTACTTTGCTTCCGCTTGCTCGGCCCGCCGCTGCTTCAAAAACGCGCGAATGAACATGTCGATGTCGCCGTCGAGCACGCGGTCCACGTCTCCGACTTCCACCCGCGTGCGCAGGTCCTTCACCATGCGATAGGGCTGCAGGACGTACGACCGGATCTGCGAGCCGAAGTCGATGTCCAGCTTGGCGTCTTCGATCTTCTTGGTCACGGCACGCTTCTTCTCCAGTTCGTACTCGTATAGCTTGGAGCGCAGGATCTTCATGGCGCGGTCGCGGTTCTTGTGCTGCGAGCGCTCGTTCTGGCAACTGACCACGATTCCAGTGGGAATGTGGGTAAGGCGCACGGCGGAATCTGTGGTGTTCACGTGCTGGCCGCCGCGGCCGCCGGAGCGGTAGGTGTCCACGCGCAAGTCATCGGGCTTGATATCGACCTGAATGCTCTCGTCGATCTCCGGCGAAACGAAGACGCTGGCGAAGCTGGTATGCCGCCGCGCCTGCTGGTCGAAGGGCGAGATGCGTACCAGCCGGTGCACGCCGATCTCGCTGATCAGCAAGCCGTAGGCGTATTCGCCGGAGACGCTGAAGGTCGCGGACTTGATGCCCGCTTCCTCGCCCGCCTGATAGTCATTCAGCACCGCTTCAAAGCGCTGGCGCTCGGCCCAGCGCAGATACATGCGCAGCAGCATCTCGGCCCAATCCTGCGATTCGGTGCCGCCGGCGCCGGGATGAATTGTCACGATGGCATTGCGTAGGTCGTTCTCACCGGAAAGCAGTGTTTTTGTCTCGAGCTGCTCAACCCGCTCGCGCAGGTTGGCGATCTCGCGCGCCAGCTCGGCTTCGACGTTCTCGCCCTCGCGCGCCAGATCGAAGTAGGCGTCGATGTCGCTCGTGCGGCGCTCCAGCTCGGCTTCGGTGGCCAGAGCTTCTTCCAAACGCTTGCGCTGCCGCATCACCTGCTGCGATTGCTCGGGATTCGACCAGAAGTTGGGGTCGGAGGTCTTCTTTTCCAGTTCGGCTAGCTGCTGACGGACGCCGGGCGCGTCAAAGATACTCCCGGAGGTCGTGGACCTTTTCTTTGATGGGGGCGTATTCGCGTTCTAGCTCGTCGATCATAGTTCCGTTTGCCACAGAGGCACGGAGTCACAGAGATTTTCAGTTTCGTTTTTCTCTGTGCCTCTGCGTCTCTGTGGCAATCCTCACGAAGGCCAGCAAAGAAATTATCGCACAGCCCCAGGCGAACCAGTCACCGTGGCGCGTGTAGAACGTGGTGCCGCTCTCGAGGCCGAAGGGCGCTTCCAGGGCGACCCGCACTTTGCGCGGCGCCCGCGACACCACCCGGCCGTAGGGGTCGATGGAGACGGTAATTCCCGTGTTGGTGGCGCGCAGCACCCAGCGCTGGTTTTCGATGGCCCGCATGCGCACCATGTTCAGATGCTGGGCCGGCGCGCCCCAGGGCCCGAACCATTCGTCGTTGGAGATGTTGGCGAAGAGCTGCGCGCCGTTGCGGGCGAAGAGGCGCACTTCGTCGGGGAACACCGACTCGTAGCAGATGAACACGCCCAGCTTATAGGCGCCCGCATTGAAGACCGTGCGCTCGCTGCCGCGCGCGAAATCGCCGGCTTCCTTGGTGATCTTCTGCACAAAGAAAAACAGGCTCTGGAAGGGCACGTACTCGCCGAAGGGGACAAGATGGATCTTGTCGTAGCGCGCACTCCACGTGCCATCGGGAGCGACGAGCGCCGCCGAGTTCAGCGGGCGACGGTCGGGCGTCGTGCCGATTCCCCCCACCAAGACGTAAGAGTGCGCTTTCTCGGCGATGCCGCTGACGACTTGCCGAAAGCGCGGATCGTTCAAGAAGAACGGCGAGGGCGATTCCGGCCATAGGATCAGACCCGGCTCTGCAGCCGACGATCCGGGCGGCGCCGTGCTCATGGCCGCCAGATCCGCCAGCGTCTGGCGATAGTAATCGTAAGTCCACTGCGAGGGTTCGATGATGGGGATGTTCTGTTGTACGAGCGTGGCCACGTGCGTCGGCCGCGATGGCGCTGGCTTCACCAGCACTCCGAGCTGGAGGATCGCCGCCGCAGCCAGAGCCGCCGTCAACATCATGCGCCGCCTTTCGCGAGGCAGAAGCCACGCGGCAGCGAACGCGGCATTTACCAGCGCGATCTCGAAGGAGAGGCCATAAACGCCTGTCCAGGTGGCGATCCGCGACATGGGGATGTTATCCACCTGCGCTGTTCCCAGCGGCTGCCAGGGGAAGCCGACGATCTGTTCCCATAGGATCTCCGCCGCTACCCAGAAGAACGGCGCCAGGATGAGCGCGCGGTTCCTGCCGAGATGCCGCGCGCGCAACGCCAGCGTCAGCAGTAACCCGAAGACTCCGTGGTGCATTCCCGCCGCCAACAGGAACAGGACCATCAGGATCACTGCTACCAGTGGGCTCATGCCGCCGTAGGCGCGCAGAGTGTGGAAGATCCAGAAGCAGGTTCCGGCATAGAAGATGATGCCGTTCACCCACGCCAGCAGCAAACCTTGTCCGAGGGTGGTGGAGGTCAGGTCGCGGCCGCGCGCGTCATCAAAGCTCTCGGAGGACTGTCCGACGAGGGCGACCATCAGCGGCGCCAGCGCGATCCAGCACAGGAAGTAGAGCGCCGGGGTGGGGAAAACCAGCACCTGGAGAGCGCCCGAAAGCAGGGTCAGCAGCCAGGCCCGTTTTGGGATTCTCCGCAACTTGGCAGCAGTGTAGCAAAGCGGGAGGGCGCAGCCACCGGCAGTCAGGAGTCATAGGCCGCTAACCGCCGCCGCGCTCCGTGCCGGTCAATTCTCTCACGGTCTCGGGTCGCAAGAGTTGGGGTTTGCCGGGGGCCATCGCCGGTTCGGCCGCCAATTGATCCACGGTCCAGGCGTCCAACTGCATCATCATTCGCGCTACGCCGGCGCACAGGAGAAAGAGGGGAGTCAGCAGCAGGAGCGCGACGCGCAAGGCCCAAGCCAGCAGTTTTGCCATTTTGAGGAAGCCTCTAAGGGCAGCTGTGCACGAGGATTGCCGAAAAGCCTTCGCCGGTAACAGCTAAGAAGACAGCGACTTAACAGGAATCCCGAAACCAACCCATTCCCGATCTCAACCTCACGGCCCGAATCGGGAACGCTTTGCGCTGTGGCAAGCCGGCTGGCGGTTCGGGGCAGCGGCACTTTTTTCCGCATGCACCGTAGCTGGCCCTATCTGCATCTCACTCTGGATACATATATGGCGTGGCATAGAGGAAACCGGCTCAAGCTGGTGTCGGAAAGCGACGCCGGCGGACGCACGCGCGAGATCTACTGCGAAATCAAGGGAACCCTCGGGGTGCCGCAGGTGAACGCAATCTTTCAGGCGTTTGCTGTCTATCCCAGGTTCCTGGAACTGTCCTGGCAGGCGGTCCGCCCGGCCGCCGAGACGCAGCAGTTCTTCCACCTGGGCAACCGTTTGCGCGCCGAGACCTACACCCGCGTCTACAACTATTTCCCGGTTCCCGACCTGAGGACCGCCGTCCATGCCCAGAGTTTGAGCGCCGAAGCCCGACAGGCGGTCAGCGAAACTGTGGACCTGTTCCATTACCTCGACCCACTGCTGCTGCTGCTGGCCGCGGCGCTGATGCAGGCGTTTGAAGAGCCGGTGGGCCAGCCCTGCCGTGATGGCGCGCCTGTCGAGCATCCTGTTTTCTTCCGCCGGCCACTGTTGGTGGGCGAAGAAACCGCTCCTCCCGAGACCAGGGCCGTGTACGAAGACATGAAACATACTCTGGATGTGCCGGCGCTGAGCACGGCTTATCAGGCGTTCGCCCGTTTTCCGGCTTTTCTTGAGAGTTACTGGAGGGCGCTGAAGCCGGCGACCCAGTCGCCCCTCTATACCTTCAGTCGTACCGGAGTGCGCGATACCGCGTGGTCGTTGCTGCGCGAATTTCCCGCGCGGGTGGAGCTCACCCCCGATCAGCTTTCCGAAGCCGGCATTTCGGACGACGACATCACCGCCGTAATGCGCATCGGGGACCTGTTCGTGGAGGCCCTCAGCCGTCTGGTCATGAACGTGGCGCTGGCCAAGATCGGCCTGGAGGGCGGAAACTTGCGGCTTGGGCCTCCGTCTGCGGATCAGACTGCGGACCAAGTGCCAGGCGCGCCCAAGCAAGCGGCCTGAGGAATTGAGCCATTGTGCGATTGAGTCATTGAGCCATTAGGGCTGGGTTCTTTCAATCACTCAATGGCCCACAATGGCCCAATGACTCAATCCTCAAAGCCTCTGGTCCAAACTCCGCAGCTTCTTGCGCACGAACTCCACCAGGTCGGGAGTAAGGTAGTGCGGCGGCCGCACCCGGAAGATGGGCTTGCGCATCACCTGCTCGAGCAGCGTCTTGTCCCAGCGAAAACTGCGGCGTTCGGGCTGGTTCAGCACCACGGCGCTGGCTTGCTGCAGGTAGTGCCGTGCTGAGGACTTGAAATCGGCAATCGCCGGATCCAGCACCGCCAGGTAAACGTCGGGTTCCAGAAACTCCAGCACGCTGTTCGATTCCAGGATCACATCGTCGGCCCGGCCCAGCTCGCGACGCAGCTCGGGTATGGCGTCGGCCAGGCAACCTGGGCGGGCGGTAAGGAGCAGGGCACGGCGTGCACCGGCGCGCAGGTAGCGTGCCGTATCGCGGTCGCCGGTGGCATCCACCTCCTCGTGGATCAGGTAGTTGGTTCCCGGCGGGAGATCGTGTTCGTGCTGCGTGATCTTGACCGCGGTCCAGCGGCGCTCGGGCACCGCCTTGATCAGGTTGGCCACCAGGCTGGTCTTGCCCACGTTGCGCGTCTGCCCGCCCACCACCACAATGGCCATGCAGTACTCGCCATCGGCGCTCGGATCGAGTTCGGGCGGCGCCGGGCGGGGCTCCGCGGTCTTCTTCCGAGCACGCTTGCCGGGGCTGGTTACAGATGTACTCATGGCTGGCGTTCCTTCTTTCCCAGCCGCGCCAACACGGCCAGTTGCTTCAGATATTCGCGGATCGGCCGCGCCGGCGTGCCCCAGAAGACGACGCCTTTGCCGCGGATCACCTTGTGGCTGGGCACACCGCACTGCGCGCCCAGGATGGCGCCCTCGGTGATGCGCACATGATCGGCGATGCCGACCTGGCCGGCAATGATTACGTTGTCCTCGATCACCACGCTGCCGGAGATACCGGTCTGGGCAGCGATGACCACATTCTTGCCGATGCGCACGTTGTGGCCAACGTGTACCTGGCTGTCGAGTTTGCAGCCCGACCCGATCACGGTGGCGTCGAGAGCTCCGCGCGAAACGGTGACATTGGCGCCGATCTCAACGTCGTCGCCGATCTCCAGCCGCCCGACCTGCGGAAACTTTTCGTACACTCCGGTGCTCTCATCGCGGACGTAGCCGAAGCCGTCGCTGCCCAGCACCGCTCCCGCCTGCACCACGACCCGATTGCCGATCGAGGTATCGCTGTAGATGGTCACGTGCGCCTTGATGCTGCAATCGGCGCTCAGGGTTACCCGGGGAGCGATGAAGCAGCCCACGCCGATGCGGGTGCGGTCGCCGATCACCGTGCCTTCGCCGATGTAGCAGGCGGGCTCGACGGACACCAGCTTTCCCAGCTTGACCGAGTCGTGAACGAAGGCGGTCGAGGCGATGCCGGGCTCGCGCCGGCGCGGTGGGCATATGACTTTGCCGGCGCGGGCAAAGGCCAGCCGTGGCTGCCGCGCGATGAGCAGCGGCTTGCGCGTCTTGACCCCGCGCGCGAATTCTCCCGCCACCACGGCCGCGGCCGGAGATTCCAGCGCCGCGCCCAGGTCGCCTGCCGCTTCCACGAAAATCAGGTCATTCGCCGTCGCCGATTCCAGGCTGGCGATGCCGCTGATCTCCACCTTCCCGTTTCCCAATAATTGCGCTCCCACCGCCTCAGCCAGCTTCTCCACAGCATGTTTCATTGCGCCGGTGATGCTACTAGGTCACGGGCCCGGTGCCAAGGGCAAGGCGCTCCCTGGTTGCGACCGAGACCCAGAGACACTGAGACACGGAGACTCTGAGAGTTTCCCTCCGTGCCTCTGTGGCTCTGTGGCAAAAGCGATCAGCAAGTATCAATACAGCGGTCCCGACCCCGGCGGCCGCGTCTTCCAGCGCCGATGAACCCACAGCCACTGCTCGGGATAGCGGCGCGCGTACTCTTCGATCATCTTGGTATAGGCGGCGGTGTTGGCGACGATGTCGGCTTCCTCGTTGCCGGTGCGGATGGTTTCCAGCGCGGGCTCGAAGCGCAGGCGATACCGTCTGAGAGTTGGCTCCCAGAGGCAGAAGGCGGGAACCACCGCGGCATCAGTTCGCATTGCCATGCGCGCCAGCAAAGTCGAGGTGCAGGCGGGGATGCTGAAGAAATCCACGAACACGCCCTGCTCGGCCGCCATGTTCTGATCCATGAGAATGCCGACGATCTCGCCCGCGCGCAGCGCCGCCAGCATGCCGCGGGCAAAATCCTGCTTGGGAATGGTGCGGTTGCCGCTCAGCGTGCGATAGCGCGTGACCAGCCGGTCGAGGTATGGATTGTCGAGCGGCCGCACCAGGATGTGCAGCGGATGCCCGTGCAGCGCGTGCATGAACGAGCTTACCTCCCAGCCGCCGAAGTGCGCCGTCAGGAACAGCACTCCCTGGCCGCGGGCGTGGGCGCGCTCGAAGTTTTCAAAACCGTCATAGACGGCGAGCCGGGAAATGTTTTGCAGGTTGTAACGCGGAAAGCGGCAGAAGACGCCGAGCTGGCGGCCCAGGCTGGTGAAGACGCCGCGCAGGATGCGGCGGCGCTCGCCGAGCGGCATCCGCGGAAACGCGAGTTGCAGGTTGCGCAAGCCGATCCGGCGCAGCCGGCCGTGCAAAATGTAGACGGTTCGTCCCAGGGCAATCCCGAAGGCGCGCGCCAGCGGCGCGGGCATCAGCGCCAGCACGCGCACCAGCAGCCACACCGGCGCATGACGTCGGAAGTCGAGGCCGAGCAACGCGCGGCCCATCGCATCCCCAGTCGCGGCAGCGACATAGATTAGCCCAGCGATTTATCGGTGGGTAACGGTGTATACCCCAGTCCCGTAGGGACGACTTAAGCCGTCCCTACGGGACTTGGTCATTCCTGCCTACCGGCGATAAATCGTGGCTAAAGAAGTCGCTACGCGAGACTCAAGGCCGACCAACGGCGAGTGGCAGCCAGCCAGTCCTCTCGACGATAATGCAGCTTATGTCTGGCGGGAACTGCATGAAGGCGATCGCGACAGCGGTCCTCGGACTGGCGCCGCTAATCTCCTGCAAGCCCCGGGAAGGCCCGAGCAACATCGAGAGCACCATCGTCAAGGAAGTGAAGCAGAAAATCACCATCGGCGGCAGGGAGTGGAAGAACCCTGTGGCCGATACCGAAGCCAGCGAGAAGCAAGGCGGCGAGCACTTCCAGCATCACTGCATGATCTGCCACGGCCTCGACGGTCATGCTACGGGTGTACCCTTTGCCGCCAAGATGGACCCGCCGGTGCCCGATCTGGGCAGCCGCGACGTGCAGGGCTACACCGACGGGCAACTGAAGTGGATCATCCAGAATGGCATTGCGCCCTCCGGCATGCCGGGGTGGAACGGCATCCTGGAGGACGGTGAGATGTGGAACATCGTCAACTACATGCGCCACCTGCCGCCCCAAGGCTCACTCGGTATCCCCGCCGTCTACAAGGAAGGGGAAGAGGAGCACGAGCAAGCCGGCGAGAAGCCAAAGAAGTCAAGCAAGCATCGGCACACTCACAAGCACTAGTCGCGACTGGCTACTTCGCCGTCGTCTCTGTGGGCTTCACTTCTGTGGCGCTGCTCTTCGCCGGAGCTCCCCCGGCATACTTAGCAGCGGCGTGGAGCAAGGGTTCGGATCCCGGTGGGGGCGGCACCTTACCCGTCAGGATGCTGCGGAACGTGACCATGCGTCCGTAGAAGTCGCGGGTGTCATCCCGATCCTGCTTGACCACGGAGCCGTTGAGCGAGATGCCGGCGAACAGGCCGCGGGCTCGGGAATAGGTGAGCAGCTCGGCCCGCATCTTCCAATCAGTTGCGGCTTCGGCGTGGCGTCCCACCGGGCCGGCAGCGGCAGATGCGTCCGCGCCGATCTTGAACTTGCTGGCCAGCAGGTTGCGCATGCCCTTCTCGTTCATCACAAGCATGACCAAGTCGACGGCCTGGCCGCCGATCTGCAATCCAAAGCTGCCGCCTTCGACGCGGAAGCAGGCCGGCGCGCTCCAGCCGCTGTCGGTGCGGCAGGTAACCACGCCCTTGCCGTAGGCAGCGCCCACGATGAATCCGCCCTTCAGCAGCGACGGCACCACCGCGATGCACTCCGCCGAGCCGATCACCTCTTCCGGGATGCCTTTATCCGGAGCAGACATGATTTCGTCGAGAACGGTTCCCGCCGCCTCCACGCGGTCAACCACCTTGTCGCGGTCGCCCGCTGCCCAGGCGGCGCTCGAACAGCTTGCCAATACCACCAGAACCAGAAGCTTTTTCATGGTTTCCTGACCTTTTGAGGAATGTCGATCACGATTCTAAACGCTGGCAAGGGCAAGCGGCGGTCTTGCGGACAAAAAAATTCGGGGCTGAAACCATAACTTGCGTTATGACCTCAACCCCGGTCTCCCAGGTTCTGTGGTAGGTGAAACGAGTATGCGATGAGCCCAGGAATCGTACAAGGTCACAAAAGGTCAGGGTACGGAAGTAACAAAAGCATCGGGTGAGCGGGAGATTGGGCCATCGAAAAATCGGGTCATCGGGTCATCTGGTGATCTGACGGTGTTCGCAAGCACTGACGTGATTGCAATAGAGCTTGCCGCCGTGTGAGCGCGCGAAGCGCGCGCAAGAACGTAGCCCACGGTGTGAGCCTTGGGTATGGGATGGAAAATAGAACGAGCCCGCGAAGCGGGCGTAAGAAATATGAAAAGGGGCCATCTCGGCCCCTTCGCTTGAATTTCCTCTGTGCCTCTGTGCCTCTGTGGCTACTTCGCCGTCACCAGAGAATGCGTGATGGCGTGCACCGAGAGCGCGATGCGGTTCTGCACCCCGACCTTGCGCATCAGCTTGGCGACGTGCGCTTTCACGGTGCGCTCCTCGATGCCCAGGGCAGAGCCGATCTCCTTGTTGGAACGCCCGGCCACCAGCAGCTCCAGCACTTCCTTTTCGCGGTCGGTGAAGGTGACGCGGCCGGCAGGGAAGATGCGTCCGGGCGAAGTGGTGACGCGCTCGATGAAGGTGGAGAGCACGCGCCGCGGCGCCCACACCGATCCCTGGTTCACCATGCGGATGGCCTGCACGAACTCCAGGGGGGTGGCGGCTTCGTCCACGTACCCCTTGGCGCCCGCCGCCAGGGCTTTCAGGATGGTTTCGTCATCGGCGCCGGAACCGGTCACGATGATCTTCAAGTCGGGGCGTGTGGCCTTCAGCCCGGCCATGGTGTCGAACAGGTTCACGCCGTTGCGGCTGCCCAGCAGGACAACGTCCACGACGCCCAGGGTTGGAACTTCGGGGATGCTCGAGGCCAGGATTTCCAAATCGTTTTCAGTGTCGAACAGCGCCCGGAAGCCCACAAAACGCAGAGGATCGCTTTCGAGAACGGCGATACGAATACGCGGTTTCTTGGCCGTAGCCAGTTTCATGAGATGATTTCCTTTACCTCTTAGCAAATTTGGCTCAGCATAAACGACGCGTAAGCAAAAGTGAAAGTACGGAGTACGATACAACCTTATGCTTCGGTACCTGTCCTTTAGTCACAAACAGGGAGATTCCCGGATGTGTACGAGAATTTCGGCAGTTTTGCTCGCTATCGCCGCGATATCTCTGGCGGTTATGGCGCAAACCGGCAGCCAGCCCGTGCCGCCGGCCCGTTCCCAAGATGAAACTGTCAGCCTGGGCTATATGCGGACCGTGCTTTACTCCCAGAGGATCTACAAGAAGAAATACGGCCACTATGCCACTTCGCTGGCGGCGCTGGTGCACTCCGGCTCGTTTACCAAGCGCATGGCGACCACCGATCGCGGCGCCTATAGCGTGGACTTCCACGCCAAGCCCACCGCCTTCTCCTTGGCCCTGATTCCCAAGCAGTACGCTCCCGACCGCCGCGCCTTCTACGCCGATGAAACCGGCAAGATCCGGGTGGAAGAGGACAAGCCTGCCACGGCGGAATCGCCGCTGGTGAAATAACGAAACGTCAGCGCTGCGAGCCGCTCGCAGCCTGGATCTCGGCCGCCTTGCCATCGCGAAAGACAATCGTCACCTGATTTCCGCCGTTGGGATAGACAACCGTCTTGCTCGTCTGATCACCGCCCGGCTGCGGTACTCCCATGCCCAATGCGAACGAGGCTTGGATCTCGTTCATGCCCCGCAGCGCCTGGTGATGGTCGACGGCTTGCCACAGCTCCGGCGACCAATGGCGATAGAGCTGATGGGGATCGTCGTAGAAAAACATGTCGTCGGCATAGATGGTGTAATCCTCGCCCTGGCGCGCTCCAATGGGTACGACGAATTCATGGCCGCCCTTTGCGAAGACGGCAATGACTTGCGGCGGATCGCCAGCAGAGGGCGGAGGCGTCTGGACCACGTCTTTTATATCGAGTTGTTCAAGCGGCGCCAGCAGTCCGGCATCGTGCGCAAACTCGGCGTGATGATGATCGTACGGATAGTACGTGAACTTGTATCCCTCGCGGACCCAGACAGCGTGGCCCGCCAGGCCCGCGCGCGCAGCTTTCAAATCGTAGGCATGAAGCTTCTTGGGAACGACGTAGTAGTCAGGATCGAGCGCCGTCTGCTGCTGCGTGGCGGGATTGACCGGCGCGGTATGGCGTCCCTGATAAATCAATGCCAGCCGGATCGCCGCCGCGACCAGCACAACCGCGAGAACGATCTGAATAACGCGTGTGGTTTTCACTTAAGCTTCCCGATGTCGCGAGCGCTGGGCAGGTTGCATTCGGCTCACGCGGGCAGGCGCATCTTCTTCAGGAAGGCGGCGTAGCGCGGGTCGTGCTCCAGGTTCTTCAGCAGCGGGTCGCCTTTCATCTGGGAGAGACCGGAGTCGCGCTGGGCGTAGGCCCGCTCCAGCCACTCGAACGCCTTGTCGGCTTCCCTGCGGACGGCATAGAGCTCGGCAATCTGGAAGGCCCCTTCTGTATGGTATTTCGCAACATACTCCGCCAGGGCCGCGTCCGCTTCTTTCTTCCGCCCCAGGTCGTAATAGGCAAGCGCCTGCCCTCCCAGGTGATAGAAAGGCTCCGGCTCCCGCTCTATTTCAGCCAGTGCCTCCTGCGGGTGCCCCTGCGCCAGATAGACCATGCCGAGGCCGTAGTGTGAAAACGGGCGCTCCGGGTTGAGTTCCAGGGTTTTCTTGAAGGCCGCTGCTGCTTCCTCCAGCCGACCAGCGCGGTAGGCATGCTCCCCAAGATAGATGTATGCGGACACGCTGAGTGGGTCCAACTCTACTGCCCGGCGGTCCTGCGCCAGGGCTTCTTCAAAGCGGCCCAGGTTGGCAGCCAGCTCGGATGCACCCCGGACAACCGTGGCGTTTCCCGGCTCCAGGGCCAGTGCCCGCTGGTAGGAGGCATCCGCTCCCGCCCAATCCCAGTCGTAGCTCATCTTGATCCACCCCATTTCCGCATGGGCCTCTGCCAGGTTCGGATCGAGCGCCAGCGCCCGCTCCGCCGCCTCTCGCGCCTTTCGGAAGCCCTCCTCCACAGGCAGGAAGCCCTGACCCGCCTCAAGGCTGCGGGTCTCGGCCAGCCCCACCCATGCAGGGGCATAGCCGGGATCCAGCTTGACGGCCTGCTCGTAGTACCCGATCGCCTTTTCCAGGTTTTCTTTGCTTCGCCGCTCATAGAAGTACCGCCCCTGTAAGTACGCATTGTAGGCGTCGGCATTCGTACCCGGGGCGGAAGGTGTTGCCGTCTTTCCTCCCAGCAACGCCACCTTCAGCGATCCCGCCACCGAGCGCGCAATCTCGTCCTGCACGGCAAAGACATCCTTCAGTTCCCGGTCGTAAGTCTCCGACCACAGGTGAAAGCCGTCCGCGACCTTGATGAGCTGCGCCGTGATCCGCACCCGGCTGGCCCTCCTTGCGCACGCTTCCTTCCAGGATGGTGGCCACGTTCAGCTTCTCGCCCACCGTGCGCAGGTCCTCGGTTTTTCCCTTGAACTGAAACGAAGAAGTCCGGGCCGCCACCCGCAACCCCGGAATCTTCGCCAGGTCGTTGAGCAGCTCCTCGGACAGGCCGTCGGAGAAATACTCCTGCTCTTTATCCGAACTCATGTTGACAAAGGGAAGCACCGCAATCGAAGGCGTGCCCGCTGGCGCCGAGGTTGCGGAAGGACCTCCACGCCCTCGCAGAAACCAGAAGGCAGCAATCGCCACCAGCATCAATGCCAGCGCCGCCACCGGGACCAGGATCTTCGAGGACCGCTTTGCCGGCAGCAGCGACGGGCGTTGTTTCGGTTGTGGCCGGCGCCGCAGCGACGCTCGCGCTTGAACTCTTTGCTACTGACGAGCTGCTGGTTGTCGCTGCAGAGGACGGTGGTGGGGCATCCTCGACCGCGACCACCGCACTGCGCGACGATTCCGTCTCCCGCTTTAGCCGCTTGAGATCGGCGCGCATCTCGGAGGCGTGCTGATAGCGCAGGTCGCGGTCTTTTTCCAGGGCCTTGCTGATAACGTCTTCGAGCTTGGGCGGAAGATCGGGATTCAAGCGGACTGCGGCCGCGGGCGCCTTATGAAGGATGGAATCGAAGATCGCGCCGGAACTCTCCCCGCGAAACGGCAGCGTGCCCGTCGCCATTTCGTACAAGACAACGCCGAAGGAGAACAGATCGGTGCGTGCATCCATCTCCTTGGCCACCACCTGCTCCGGCGACATGTAGGCAACCGTCCCCAAGGTGCCGCCGGGACTGGTCAAGTGTTCTTCGCTCACCGCCGTCGCTGACATTGCATCCGCACCTGCGGATTGCGTCCTTGGGCTTCAGGACCTTGGCCAGCCCAAAATCCAGCACCTTCACCTGACCGCGCTTGGTGATGAAGATGTTCGCCGGCTTGATGTCACGATGAATGATGCCTTCAGCGTGGGCCGCATCGAGCGCATCGGCGATGGGGATCGCAATATCGAGCAGGGTTTCGGTATCGAGCGGCCGGCCGGTGATGATGCGGTGCTTAAGGGTCTGACCGTCGAGAAATTCCATCACGATGAAGGGCAGGCCTTCATCCTGCCCGATCTCGTGGATAGTGCAGATGTTGGGGTGGTTAAGCGCCGATGCGGCCCGCGCTTCGCGGCGGAAACGTTCCAGCGACTGCGCATCGCTGGCGACATCCTGCGGCAGAAACTTGAGCGCGACGAAGCGGCCGAGCTCGGTGTCTTCGGCCTTGTAGACCACACCCATCCCGCCGCCGCCCAGCTTCTCGGTAATGCGGTAATGCGAGATGGTCTTGCCGATCATGGCGAGCAGTGCCCGAAAGCGCCGATGAGGGCGGATGTTAGTTGGCGCTGTTGGACAAGTCAACGAGGCCTGTGCCACAGAGGCACGGAGACACAGAGATTTGTGTTTGTTCTTCCGGCTCGGTGTCTCGGTGTCTCTGTGGCGGATTTCCTAAGGCCCTCTAAGGTTTTATTCAGCATCACTATAGGCAGTTTACTGAATACTAACCCCGCCTGCCGGGGTGCAAACTGGCTTCACCTTTAAGCCAATCCAATCGAGTTCGCGCGAGTCCTTGGCCTCCATAAAAAATTTCCTGGGGGAAACGGAGGCAAGGGAGGAAGGGCGGAATCAGTTGGTCGAAGCTTCCCGGCAGCCGCGAGGCTGCGCGGGAAGCTTTGCTTTTTCTAATTGCCCCAGAGGCGCGGAGGCACAGAGATTTTAAGTTTTGTTTCTTGCGCCTCCGTGTCTCTGTGCCTCTGTGGCTGCTTCTTTCATAGCAGACGGCGGTCAGACGACGTAGGGCGAGCGTTCGCGCAGCACGCGGTGCTCGGCCAACCGCTCCAGGAACGTGGCGGCCATGCTCAGCACCTGGTTGCCGCGGGCGACGTACTCGGGAGCGTGCTCCCACAAACTTTCCACCTGTTCGGGATATTCCGTCGCCAGCGCCGCCAGGCCCACGCCCGCCAGCACTCCCGCCGCCGGCTTGCGTCCGGTCACCAGCAGGAACACGCTTGCTCCCAGGGAACCGAAGATCAACGCCCGCTTCCAGCTCTTTGTCATCGACGACCTCCTCGCGGTTAGAGAACTCCGCCCACAGGTTTGTTGCACGCAGATTGTAGAACGAAAACGCCACATCATCACGAATGAGCACGGATCGGAATTCGATCCGTGATGATCCGTGGGAATCCGTGGCATTGCAGCACCCTTGTTTGTGCCCGGCGATTGCTGCTAACGTTGCTGGAGTCCGGCAATCTGCGCCGGGCAAACTCTCGTACTTAAGAAGAGAGCGCGTTGAGCACTGCGGGGACACAGCCGAGTTCCGCCGACGCGGCGCTGATCGCCCGTCTTCGCTCCGGCGAGCCGGACGCCATGGCCGAACTCTACGACCGCTACTCCCCACTGGTCTATGCGGTGGCGCTGCGGGTGCTGGCGGACACCGCCGCGGCCGAGGACGTGCTCCAGGAAGTGTTCATGCAGTTGTGGCGGCATCCCGCCAGCTTTGACGCCCGGCGCGGCAACCTGGGGCCGTGGCTGGCGGTGATCGCGCGCCATCGCGCCATCGACCTGCTGCGCAAGCGGCGTCCGCAAAGCGATCTCGAGGACGTCGTGATTGCCATCGACGCGGACCTTGAGGGCAAGGCCGATCGTGCGCGCGCGGCGGAGAAAGTTCGCGCCGGCTTGCACGAAATGCCCGACAATCAGCGCAAGGCGCTCGAGATGGCATTCTTTGAAGGCATGACTCACACCGAGATCGCCGCCCAGACAGGAGAACCGCTGGGCACGGTGAAGACACGAATTCGCGCCGCGCTGATCGCGCTGCGCCGGGCAGTGAACGCATGACCGTGCACGAACAATTCGCCGAAGACCTGGCGCTCTACGCGCTGGGGTCGCTCGAAGGCGAGCCTGCGGCTTCGCTCGAGCAGCATCTGGAGGAGTGCGCCGCCTGCCGCCAGGAACTGGCGCGGCTCACCGGCGACATGGCTCTGCTGGCGCTGGTCACCTCCGGCCCGGCGCCGCCGCAACGCGCGCGCCAGAGATTGCTGAAGGCCATCGTGCATGAGCCGCGGTCGTTGCGCACGGTCTATCTGCGCCGCCGCTGGTGGACGCTGGCGCCAGTATTCGCATCGCTGATTCTGGCGGTGTTCGCCATTATGTTGTGGAGGGAAAATGCGCGGCAGCGAGACCGCATCGAGGGGCTGAGGGCGGACGCGGCGCGCAGCCAGGCGAGCATCGAGGGAGCCAAACACCTGCTGGTGCTGCTCACCGATCCCAGCGCCCAGCACGTCACGCTGGTAGCCGCGCAGGCGAAGCCGCAGCCCGCGGGCAAAGCCATCTACATGCCGCGCAATGGCGCGCTGGTGTTCATGGCCAGCAACCTGGCGCCGCTCGCGCCGGAGAAGACCTATGAGCTGTGGCTAGTACCGATGCACGGTGACAAGCCCATGCCAGCGGGCATGTTCACGCCCGATCCCAAGGGCAACGCCATGGTGATGATGCCCCCCATGACGGCGGGCATCGAAGCCAAGACCTTCGCCGTGACCATCGAGCCGGCAGGCGGCTCGGCAACTCCAACTATGCCTATGGTGCTGGTGGGCTCGTAGCCGCGAACTACCAGCGAGGCTCGCGCGGCTGACGGGCGTGGCCGCGGTAATCATCGCGCCGTCCGCTGCCGCCGCGCGGGCCGCCCCGGCCGCTCTCCATCTTGGGCCGCGCTTCATTCACGGTCAGCGAGCGCCCGCCCATGTCTTTCCCGTTGAGCGCGGTGATGGCCGTGTCGGCGGCGCCGTTGTCCGACATTTCCACGAAACCGAAGCCCCGCGAACGGCCGGTGTTGCGGTCGGTGACAATCAAGGCGCTGTCCACGGCGCCGTAGGGCTCGAACATCGACCGCAGTTCGCCTTCGGTCGTGTTGAATGAGAGGTTGCCGACGAAAATTTTCTTCATGTTTTCCTTTCCGATGCCTCGCGGCATAGCGCCTGCCGGACTAAGAAGCCTTAACAGCTACCGCTCCACTCTCGCGCTGTGTGTTCGCTCGTCGATCCTGAGAGGCACCTTCGGGCCGCCCCTGTTTCAGGGCTGTGGTTGGGCTAAGGAGGACAAACTTCAGATACGGTCTGACTTAGCTCAGAAGATCTGAAAGAGGAGAGGGAACGCTGCTCGCTCCGCCCATAAGCTAAGCCGAGCCATCGCCGATTGTCAACACCGAGCTGCATGCAAGCCGCCCCAGACGTTATAATTGCCGCGAGCGCGCCCGTAGCTCAATGGATAGAGCGACGGCCTCCGGAGCCGTAGGTTGGGGGTTCGAGTCCCTTCGGGCGCGCCAGATCCTTCTAAATGACAGTCACAAATCGAATTGAACTCAATCCGCAGGTAATGCTCGGCAAGCCGGTGATTTGCGGAACACGCATCCCAGTTGAACTCATTCTTCGCAAGCTGAGCGAGGGCAACGCCTCCTTGATCGGCCGCAACCGGTCGAGTCCGAGGCGCGCACAGGCAGCCGTGATCGCGCGATACTTCTCCTCGGCAATGAAGCCGGGTGGCAACTCCGCCTGATCATTCTCCAACAGGTCTGCCACCGTCTCCGCGATGGTTCCGATTGCTCGATTCCGCGATCGCGCGATTTCCTCCAACGAACGGCCTTCTCGAAGCATTCGCAACGTCTCGGCGGCGGGGGACGAAATGGCGGCAGGCTTCGGCGTGGCACTCGCACCGGCGCGGTAGCAGGCAATCGCTTGCAGCAAGCCGCGGCCGTACGTTTCCAGCTTTCGCTCGCCGATCCCGGAGACCGCACGAAGTTCGGCGAACGTCGCTGGGCGTGCGCGGCATAATGCTTCCAACGTGGTGTCGTGCATCACGATGAACGCGGCCACTCCCTGCGCTTTTGCTGTCTCCCGCCGCCACTCGCGCAGATGCTGGCGAAGCTCGTCGTCAACGGGTGAGCCCGAGGCCGCAAGAATCGCAACACCGGGAGCTCTATGCGGCCCCGGTGAAGGAACACCGGCATTCATCCATGAGGGGACGCCGTGGCACACATCGCAAGCGTCACAACCATCCCAGCGTGGCTTCTCGCCAAAATGCAGGCAGATCTGCCGGTGCCGGCACTGTGGCTGCGACACAAACCTCTGGATCTCGTGATATCGCTGCCATGATCGTTCTTTCTCGGCGGGATCCAGGATCTGGCCGATGAAGTGAGCGTGCAGCCCGGAATCGCGTGGTTGCCACAGCAGGAGGCAATCGGCAGGGAGACCATCGCGCCCCGCGCGCCCCGCTTCCTGGTAATACTGCTCGATTGATTTTGGCAGGGCCAAATGAATGACTGCGCGCACGGTGGCCTTGTTGATGCCTAGCCCGAAGGCGATCGTTCCCACCAGGACGCGCACTTCGTCCGCCATCCAGCGCTCCTGGTTCTGGCGCCGCACTTCTCCGGAAAGCTTGGCGTGGTATGGAATGGCAGGGATTCCCTGCGCCGTCAGTTCGCCGGCTGTGTACTCCACCCGTTTGATGGTCGGCGCATAGACGATCACGTTCCCAGCGGTCTGCGCGCGCAGCGCCGCCGTCAGTTGCTGCATCTGTTCGTACTCGCTGGAGCACTGCTTGACCCAATAGCGCAGATTGGGCCGGTGAAAGCTGGCAATATACTTGTCCGGATCGCGCAGCCCGAGCTGCTCAATGATGTCGTGCCGGACGCGCTGCGTCGCACTGGCCGTAAATGCCGCGATTGGCTTCTCGGAAAAATGCTCCCGCAATCGCTTCAGTTGCCGATAGTCCGGACGGAACTCATGTCCCCACTCCGAGATGCAGTGCGCCTCATCAATGGCGAAATAGTTCACCGGAACTTTTCCGCAGCCACCCGAGAACGTCCGGCCCCGCCAATCGCTCCGGCGAAAGATATAGCAAGCGAAATTCGCCGCGCGCGGCCCGCAGCATCACTGCGGCTTGCTCGCCGCTCGCCTGTGAACTATTCAGGAACGCCGCGGGAATTCCCATCGCCGCCAGTTGCGCGACCTGGTCCTGCATCAGCGCGATCAGGGGCGACACCACAACCACGGTATGCGACTCGCAAATGGCGGCAGGCAATTGGTAGCAGAGCGACTTGCCTCCGCCGGTGGGCATCACGACGCAAACGTCACGTCCGCCCAATAGGCTCGTCACAACCCGCTCTTGCAGCGGACGAAAAGTGTCATATCCCCAATAGCGTCGCAAGGCGGGGATAAGCTGCGAATACGGGTCCATGGCAATAGGAGTATAAGCTGCCGCCAAAAAGTCGAAGCGCCCTTAACGTACCAGCAAGTCGCACATTTTGCCCTCGTTTCGAATCCCTTCCATCAGGGACAGCCGAAAACGCGCGCATCATAACAATGGCGATCACGCCACGCTAGCGGTAAAGCAAAGCATCCGACTCTTAAACCTCATTTGATTGACAACGCGCTTTTCCCGGAGTAGCGTGCCTCACCCTCCTAATGAGGAAAAGTATGCGCCTAGTTCGTGAGAACGCTCGCTCTGGCTGCATCTCGCTCCTGCTGCTGGTCTGCTTCTTCAGCGCAGCCCTGCACGCACAAACCTCCGAAGCGTCGAAGACCTCTGCCGCGTCCGGCGTGCGCGCCATGCACGTGCTGGGCTTGGAGGGCGTGAAGCGCAATCAGCGCGGCACGCTGACCGTTCAGCCTGGCGGCCTGAACTTCAAGGCCAAAGACGCGCAGGGCACACTGGCCATCGCGTCCATCGAAGCCGTCTTCACCGGCGAGGAGAGCCGGCAGACCGGCGGAAAGGCGCTCACCGTCGCCAAGATAGGCATTCCCTATGGAGGCGGCCGCGTCATCAGCCTGTTTTCCCACGGGAAGGTGGACACCCTGACCGTGGAGTTCCGCGACGCCAACGGCGGGCTGCATGGAGCCATCTTCACCATGCCGCTCGGACAAGCCGCCGCCCTGAAAGAACAGCTCGCGGCCGCCGGCCCGACTGCAGGAGGCAAGCAATGAAGACGAATCGCAGCCTGTTGTGTGTTGCCTTGTGCGCCCTGGTTTGCAGTTTTGCGGTCCTGGGATTCGCCGCGGACAAACACGACGCTTCCGCCTGGGCGATCCAAGTGGAACCGGTGCAAGCCGAGGAGGGCCAGCTGCCGCCTGATTTCAGTATGGCCATCTACGAAGACCTGCTCACCCGGCTGGCGAAAAGCAACAATTTCCAGCGCGTCTATCGCAGCGGTGACCACGAGGCGAAAAACATTCCCAATCTGCTGATCCTGCGCATGACCCTGCTGAACTTTGAGCACGGCAACCAGACCGAGCGTGCGGTGACCACGGTGAAGGGATCGACCAAAGTGCAAGTGCGTTTGAAGGTCGCGCCCCGCGACGGCGCCCCGCTGGTCGAAAAAGACGTGCAGGGTACGGTGCGCTTTTTCGGCGAGAACCTGAAGGCCACCGACGCCCTGGCCAAGCGCATCGCCAAGACGCTGCGAGAGGCGCCGCTTCCCGCACCCGGCACAGCCAAGGCGGCGGGACAGTAACCCCGGCGTTCTTGAAGTAATTCCCGATTGAGTTATGCACTACCGGCGCGACGCTGACTGCCGATTCGAGAAATGCTGTGGTAGCATTCCCGTCTCCCCCGGCTCCCGGATGGCAGCCTCGCCTGCTTCCTTTCAATTACTCTGCACGTCCAACCGCTCGCGTGGCGACAGCCTCTCGAGTGCACGCCCCGCTAGAGTCACCTATGTCGATCCGCCGTTCCCCGCTTTTGCCAACGTCAGCCCTGGCTCTGCCAATCTTGATCCTGGCCGTCTGCCTGATGTCCCGGCAGCGCATGGTCAATCGAACACCTCCAGCTTCAGCAGTGACGATGTGCAGGTCAGCGTCAGCAGCGCCGACCGAACCAGCGCCAAGAGCGCCGTCCGAGTCTATAAGCACGCCTATTTTTCCCGCGCTCCCGCCGAATGCGGCGCGCCACCGGGCTGCCCACTCCCCGTCAGTTTGCAAAGGGGTCTAGTTCGGGAATTGCTGATCACAACTTCACCCAGAATCCCTGCGATGTCACCGACCAGCGCGGAGCCACGGTGGACTTTGCCAAGTCGCATGCGGTGTATTTCAATCCCGGCGGCGAGTGCACCATTGCCAGCTGCTGGGGAGATCCCGAGCGCTTTCTGGACGATGTTGGGGAAAGCGACTTCATCCACATTCTGGATCAGTATGTCGGACTGCATGGCGACAATCGCTACACGCTCGGCCGCAGAGCGGTGTTGAAGGGCGCGCTGCCGACTACTCCGCTCCTGGAGTCGGATTTGATCGCCATCCTGCACGGTCTGGTCGCTAAGACCGGCGCCAGCGTACGCGCACATTTTCCGCCTTTCTGCCGGCGGCGTCGTTACCTGCCTTGCGCTCGCCATCTGCTACTCGCCGACACTCGCGACCTTGCCTTCTGCGCCTACCACGACATCATCACCCATACCGACTGCGGCATGCTGTTCACCGTGGAACCGTGGCAGGGCCCGCTCGGGATGCGAGGACTCTCCCGTCGGCGCTCCTAACAGCCAACTCATCGACTCCACCGACGACACCCTCGTCATGAGCTGTTTGACACCATCTCCGACCCCGACGGCGATGCCTGTGGAATGCCGTCAATCTGTCCTTTTCGCAACCAGATCGATGACGGGTGCCTTTTTTTTGCCCCCACGGGTTCTTCGCGGAACCGAATTCCGCGCCGACCGCTTTCTCTACCACACGAAGACGGCAGGCTGCGAACCAGATGCACGCCTGCGCGATTTCGGCGCGGCCTGATCTTCGGCGAAGGGTCCGCAAACGCCACCCGAAGTTGGGTGGCTTGTCCCGTTTTTCGCAGGCGAGGAATAACCCCCGGCAGGGGCAGACGATTTCTCTACGAGCTTTCTAAACCGCGCGCCGGATGGCGTGATAGATCACCAGAAAAACTATCGCTCCAATGATCGCGACCAGAAGGCTGTACAGGTTGAGTCCGGTCACGCCGGAGGCGCCGAACTGCCGGAACACGAACCCGCCGACCACGGCTCCTACAATCCCCAGCAGAATATCCACCAGAACACCTTCTCCGGCTTTGTTGACAATCTTGCTGGCAATGAACCCAGCCACACCGCCGAGTATGATCCACGCAATGATCCCCATGGAGTGCTCCTTTAGGGTCGAATACGGCCGAGACAAAAGCCGTTTGAGGGCCGAAGACACGGCTGACAGCGCAGGCACGATAGAGAGTAATAGCGGTAGAGTCAAGGGCTAGCTGTCGTTTCAAATCTTGATTCCAGCGCGGAGTGCTTGTACTAGCGCGCGTAGCGCGCGATGGATCGTAGCCCACGGCGTGAGCCGTGGGTGACAAGCGGAAGAGATTCCAGCCCGCGTAGCGGGCGAAAGGGTGGTGACTCTCCAAGGTCATTTCGTTGGTCCGACCTGGGCCAATGGCGACCAGAAGGGCGGGCTCGCGATGCAGTGCGACAAGAACGACTACCGGGCGTACTGGCCGGACTCGAAGGAGTGACGGGCAAAAAAGCCGTTAACTCCGAGACCATGACGGTGAAGAACTGATCGGCGGCAACAAACGCGCTCGCAGCGCCTTCAGCCCGTAAGCATCCCCGCCAGCCTGCTCACATCCTTCGCGTTCTCCAGCGTCTTCACGAACTCAATCACCGCCTCGGCCTTTTGGCGGGGCCAATGGGCGAAGTCGGCGCAGCCGCGGAACTTGTCGGCGACTTCGTCGTAGGTCATCGGATTGGCGGGGCTGCCTTTGGCGAACTGGGCGCGGCCGGTGAGGGTGCGTCCGTCTTTCAGGTGGACTTTAAGGATGCTGGTCATCTTGTCGAAGCCGGCCTGCTCGGCCTCGGGATCGACGTAGAAGTTCACGCGCCGGATCATTTCCTGCACATCCGCGCGCTGGACCACGGCGTCGGTGTACTCCGTCAGGCCGGCTTTGCGCTCGAGCAGCAGAATGCTGATGCCGAACTCCATGCTGAACTTCGCTTGCAGGCCGGTCGAGGGATGATGGTGCAGCAGCGTGGTGACCATGCTGTGGTTCGCGCCGACGTCGACTTTCTCCACCTCCGCGGGCTTGATGTCGTACTGGCGGATGAGGCGCATCATCTCGCCCATCGCCGGATGCGTTAGCGAGCCCGATGGGTAGGGCTTGATGGAAACGCCCGGCGAGGCGAACGTCCAGGGCTTGCCCAGGCGGTCGACGATCGCCGCGGGATCGAAGCCGCCACCGGCGGCGTGGAAGAATCCGTACTGGGCTTCGAGGATGTTCGGCGCCGCGGTCCAGCCCAGGGCGGCGAGATCGGCGGCCACCACGCCGGCTTCGGCGGCGTGTCCGGCGTGGAAAGGCTTGGTCATGGAGCCGAAGTTCTCGCGCAGGCCGCCGGCCTCGGCGGCGGCGACGCCCAGGGCATAGGCGGTTTTCGTCGACATCGAGCCCGCGCAGTTTCGCGCAAGCGGCGGCGCTGCCGAATGAGCCGACAGTTCCGGTGGTGTGGAAGCCGTCGTTGTAATGCCGGGGCGAAATGGCCTCGGCGATCTTGCACTCGACTTCAACGCCCACGTGATAGGCCGTGAGCAAGTCCTTCCCGGAGCGGCCTCCCGCCTCACACAGCGCGAATGCCGGCGGAAGCACGGGGACGGTGGGATGCGTGAGCAGTCCGTAGACGCGATCCTTGGCGACGGCGAGCTGGGTGTCGTCGTAATCGTCGGCGTGGATGAAGTTGCCGTTGGCGAAGGCGGCGAATCGCGGCGAGAGTTTCTGCGCGGTGCCGATCATCGAGCTCTTGCCCGCGCACGGTCCAAGCGACTGAATGTATTCCTTCATGAGCGGCGCGAGCGTCGAGACCGATCCGGCGAGCGCCAGGCCGAAGCCGTCGAGGATCGACTTCTTGCCCAGCGCCATCACGTCATCGGGAATGTCTTCGTAACGCGTGTTGACGATGAATTCCGAGACGTAGCGCGTGAGGCCGGGTGCTTTGGGAAATTCCTCAGCCGCGCTCGGCGCGGAAAGTGTGGGACCGCCCAGCGCCAGCCCAGCGGCCATCATCGAGCTCTTGCAGAAATCGCGACGTTGCATGGTTTTCGCCTTCCGACTCTAGTGTGAACCCGCCGAGTACAGCCGCGCCGCGTTTTCCATCGCGATCTTCTGCCGCAGGCCGTCGGGAAGTTGGTTGAGCAGCAGCACCACTGCCTCCCAGCGCTGCGGGCCGGGCAGGGGCTCGGGATAGTGCTGGTCGCTCCCTACTACGAAGCGATCAGGAAAATCCTGGAAGAGCCTGAGCCAGTCCGGCTTGATCGCGCCGCTGCCGCCGTTCGCGAGCGGAGAATTCTTGCCCGGCTTCGCGGGATCGATCTTCACGTCCATATAGAGGTTGGGATGCGCCGCGAGCAGCCGGCGGCAGAGAGCGGGAGTGCGATAGCCGGTGTTGTCCCAGCCGGCATGGGCCCAGATGATGGGCGCGCGCGGATTGTGCGCCAGCAGGCGCTCGAGGGCGGCGATGTTGGCATGAAGCTGCGGCGGAGACTTCATCGGCGCGGGCGGCGGCATGTCCTCGGGGATGGCTTCCATGTGCAGATCGATGGGCAAGCCGTGCTCGGCGGCGATGTCGGCCAGCAGCAGAAACAGCGGATGATCGGGCGGCGCGGATTGATAAGGCGTCGCGCCCTGGAAGTGCTCGGCCGTCATTTCGCCAAAGCCTGACACGCCCTGGCGCAGCAAGTCCTCCGCGCGCGCTTTGAATTTGCGCCGAATTTCCGGGCCTGCCTCTCCTGAGCGCACTGACTGCTGGATCATGGCGTTCAAGCTTCCGCCGCCGCCCAGCACCGCGAACTTGTCGGCGTGACCCTTCACGGCCGGCAGGATGATTTCCGCGTCGTAGCGCGCGGGATCGTCGGCGGTGAACGGAGGCGGCATGAAGACGATCTTCGCGGCATTCTCGCCAGGCATCGCCTGCAGCGCGGCCTGGATCGAGTGCGCGGGGTCGCCGGGTTCGAGGTGCGCATGAACGTCAATGAAGGGGGAAATGGAGCGTACAGCTTCTGTCGGAACCGGCGCATGCTTCTGTCCGGCCGAATAGCCTACTGAGAACAGCGCAAGCGCTACCAGCAGAACCACCACTATCCTGCGGCGAGCTGACATTAGAGCTCTAGCGGCCGGCCATGCCCTCGGCGATATCGCCGGTGATAGGAACCTTGAAACGCTCACCTTGATAGGCCTTCACCATGCAAATGATCCACAGCACCAGGGACACTAATTTCACCAACCAGAACAGCAAGGCGCCGAAACCGAGGTTGGCCCATCCTCCATAGAACCATCCGAAACCAAAGATGGCGCCGGCCACAATCAGGATGATGTGCAAGGCTCCAAAGGTGAGCAGCGACTGGGCGGCGTGGAAGCGCACATAAGGCCGGCGGTCGATCAGCAGAAAGATCAGGCCGGTGATCCAGCCGAGCACGTAGCTCAGCAGGGCCGCCGTGTTTTCCGAAAGGCCAGACTGCGACACACCGGGGTTGGATGCAATCGGCGCCGCCGGCGTTCCGGCGGTAGCTTGCGGCTGCCCGCACTTCGGGCAAAAACGAGCGTCATCGGCAACGGCAGTTCCGCATTGCGTGCAGTGGGCCATGAGGCCTCCGGTTTTTTGAGTTGGCGCATGGTAGAGGGCGCGCCGGGCACAAGTCAAACGGCGGAATTGGGAGGCGGTAAGGACCGACGCGGGCCGCGGATGGTTAGCGGGAAGGGGATTTTTCGCCTACTACGTTCGCCGGGTTTCTCTTTGCTCGCCATCTGACGAACTTGACGACGCCCATTATTCCCAAGAACCAGAATGGCAGGAGAATCAACCCGTCCAACAGTATCAAGGATTCGCTCATCGCTAGGCGCATCGTTAGGACGGTGAAGCCGGCGACGGCGAGCGCAGCCAAACCGAGCCCCTTTGGGCGCTCGAACAAAACGGAATACAGTGTGCCCGCAACCGCAGGCGAGAATAGCAGGTACGCGACGATGATAAGAAATGCCGCGACCCACCGTCCTACGGAGGCAGCGGCTGCCCCCAACAATAATTGGAAGAGGAGACAAAACAGGGCGACGATAGCCAGTGCGAAAAGACTTGCCGCGCCTATAGGCGCGTCCTTCACCATCTTTGAACTGGAACCATACATAGAACCGGCCACGTAACGTCGCAAATGTACTGCATTTCCCCGGTGGTTGGCGAGAACGGGCGTTATCACGAATGACCAACCTGCCCCCGGGTAACTCCAATTTTCACGTAGCGGCCACTGGCCTTTCCTTTGCCCCCATAATGATCAGCCACAGCATGATAGCCAGCTCTCCCATCGTCAGCGGGAAGACCAGGTTCCACACCCTCGCCTGATACTGCGGCCACATAAGGCTGGTCACGCTGAGGACGAGATACGCGCAGCAGTTGAGCATGAGCCACACGCCCAGCAGGCGCGGCAGGAACCGCGAGCGATACACCAGCAGGCCGAACGGCAGCAGCCACAGTCCCCAGAAGATCTCGTTCACCAGCACGCCGTGGTTGTGCAGGCGGAGGAACAGCATGGCCAGGGCCTCGCGCTGTGGCTTGTCGAAGGCCGCCAGGAAGTCGGCGCCGCGCACCAGCAGCAGCGCCGCCGCGTCGTTGATGGTGTTGACGAAATAGATGGGCGCCACCATCAGGGCGCCGAGGATCACCATAACCACGGCAAGGCCCTGGTCCACGTCCTTGAACAGCCGGTAGAGCGCAAGGGTGAGAAAGATTGCCATGGTCGCGGTGAGCAGGTCGCTGAGAATGCCGAGCCGGAAGAGCGTCTGGTGGGCGGCGATGTTGCTGGCCGTAGCGGCCGGGTTGCCGCTGACGATCAGGTGGTCGGGAATGTAGATCAGTCGCAAGGGAGCGGTCATGAGGCCGAGGTAAAGCAACCCTGCGACTCTGGCGTTGCGGCTGAGCGATGTCATGCGTGTCCCCCGGCGGTTTCAGGCGGAGATACGCGGCGCGGGCTGGGAAAGTTCCGCTCGGATGCCCGACTCTTCTCTTTGACTGTTCGGTACGACTGAAGGTCGTGTCCTGATACAAACCATCGGGCCGGGGCGCTATGTTACGTCTTGCGGCAACGGTACAATTGGGGGCAAGTCCGATGCGACGCACCATCCTGACCGCCGTATTTCTGGGCATCCTGGCCGGCGCGGCTCCTGCGCAAGAGCAGGTGGGCGCGCCGCTAGCTATCACGACCGAACGCACGCTGCCGAGAGCCATCCTCACCGCGAATTACGAGACCAAGCTGTCCGCCACCGGCGGGGTTCTGCCGCGAACCTGGGAAGTGATCGACGGCAAGCTCCCGCCGGGGCTGAATCTGGACCCGGCGACGGGCGCCATCCATGGCGCGCCGACGGCGCTGGGACAATTCCACTTTGCGGTGGAAGTGAGCGATGCGGACGATCCCGCCGACACTCGCACTCGCGACTTTACCCTGAGCGTAATCTCAGCCCTGGTGGTGGAGTGGAAGAAAACGCCGGGGGTGACGCCGGACGGCATCGAGGGCTCGGTCAGGCTCGCCAACCAGACCGCCGACGATTTTGATCTGACGATGATTGTGGTGGCGGTGAACGAGATCGGCAAGGCCTTCGTGCTCGGCTATCAGCACTTTATCTTCGCCGCCGGCGACAGCATGCCCGAGATCACTTTCGGGGCCGCGCTGCCGCGCGGCGACTACATCGTGCACGCCGATGTAATCAGCGAAGTGCCGGCCAAGAACAGCATCTATCGCGCGCGGCTGCAAACTTCGCAGCCGCTGACGACGCACTAGAGGATCCAAAAAAACCCCCACCCTTGGCAAAATCGGCCAAGGGTGGGGCACCCGCGGATTACCCATTAGGAAAAATCCCCACCCAACCAAAACCGGGTTGGGTGGGGACCCTGAAGTTAGTCGCGGTCGTGATCGTCGTCTCCGATGCGCGGGATGCGCGCCCGGATCTTGGACACGGTGTAGTGCTTCACCTGGGCACACCACTGCGAATCGACGGCTTCGACGAGTCCGAAGAGCCGCAGGTCGAGCGCCAGATTGCTCACGTAGAGCCATTCGCCGTCGGCGCTGAACGCGGGGCTGGCAGGGAAGAGCAGGCCGTGCGGCACGCCGTGCTCGTCGACGCCATTGAAGTCCCCTAGCTTGGCGATGACTTTTCCGGTCTTGTCGATGATGACGATCTCATCCCCCTGGTTGGCGGCGACCCAGAGGTTGTCGTGCTTGTCGAGCACGATGCCGTCGGCGCCGTTGATGCTGTTGACGAAGACCGAAGGCGTTCCCGCGCTGCCATCCGACTTCACCGGGATCTGCACGATGGTGTCGTTGCCGGTGTTGGCGACGAACATCGTGGTGTAGGCATGATTGAATTCGTTGCCATTGGCGCCAAAGGGAGGCACGCCGCTGGTCGTGAGAAGGGGATCGGTCACCCAGATCGAGGGTGTGCCGCCAGCGGCCCCGATTTTCCAGATCACTCCCTGGAAGGAATCGGATACGTAGACGTTGCCGGCCTTATCGAAGGTGAGCGCATTGAGCCCCGGGGTAGTGGGGTTGGCAGCGTGGGAATCCTGCGTGATGGTCGCGAACACCGTCGACGCGCCAGTATGCGAGTCAACGCTCAAGACCGTTCCCGCCCCGAAATCCAGCACCAGCAGCGCGCCGCTTGTAGGCTGGAACGCCAGCCCCAGCAGGTGCGGGCTGGAGCCCTGAATGCCGACGTGCCGCAGCAGGTGGCCGTTGGGAGCGATCACGAACAATTGTCCCAGGCCGGTGAGCGAACCGGCGCTGTCGAAGCCGAAGCTGGCAACGTAGATGTTGCCATCCGGGCCGACGGTGAGCCCCTCGGGTCCCCCCGAGCCATTGGGAAGAATGGCGAGAGTCCTGGCCGGGGTGCGATCCCAGGCGCCAGCCGGTAAGGCGAAGCACAAGATCAATATCAAGAATGATGCGAGAATCCCGTACCGCAAGGTGCTGTTCTTCATGGAGACACTCCTTGTGTGTCGCTCACGTGGTGGACCGAAAAGCCGTGGGAGAAGCTGCTGCCGTCGAAGGGGAGGAGACGGCAGAAACGGATGGCCGGTACCCGTGAGAAATGCGAGGCGAAAATCTATGCTCCGGAGCGCCGCATGTCAAGCTGGAAACGCAGACTGGGAGGCCGTTTCCGGCGGGCACGCCGGTTAGAAGGAGCCGCTACTCGCCAAGGCGGCCGGCGGCGGCGCGCAGCATACGCCGGAACAGTTCGACTTCCTGTTGCTCGGCGGTGTCGTCCGCCAGAAATTCCACTCCATAGCGGCTGCCGTCGGCATGCCGCACCTGGCCGCGGACGCGCAACGTCAGCCCCGCGTAAGGGGGCGTGAACTCGACCTGCACCTGGCTGCCCACCGCGACCGGCGCTTCCACGTCCAGCCCGATGCCGCCTTCATTCATACCAGTTCCGCGCCCGGCAAACTCCTGTTTGCGGGCGCCGCCCACGCCGAGCAGCAGCACGCGCACCGGTACATCGAAGCGGAAGCGATGCCAGCGGCGCGCTTTTCCGGAGATGGCGGTCGGCGGTGCTTTCGATGCCATTACAAGACGAGCCTAGGACCAAGTGTGGGCCGCACCCAGATTACCAAAGTGTATCCCGGACTCCGGGGACACAACTAAGTAGCCACCGAGGCACGGAGACACAGAGATAATTGCATTCCATTTTTCTCTTGTGTCTCTGTGGCTAGGGCGTTGTATTCGGATGTGAACACGCCGAACACGGGCACACATCGCGCAGGAACTCCCAGGAGTAATCGCCCTCGCGATGTCCGTCGTCCCAATGGAAGTGAAGAGCATACTTGCCCACGGGTTCGGCTTTCACGGCGCGCACGGCCGCGCCCAGATTTCCGAGATCGTCGAAGCTCATAGAACGCGGTGCGCCCGGCAGCCGTCCCTGGGCGGCTCGCCTGGCCGAACAACTCGCGCACGGACAGACGGCGCGCAGGTAAGAGAAGCTGTAGTGGCTGCGATGTCCGTCCTGCCATTCGATATCGACACCGGTGCCGGCGGCGACTTGCACCTGGACCGACTTGGGCTCGGCGCTGCGAGACATGCGTGGGATTGTAAATCGCGCGCGCGAGCTGCCCTTGTCCGACCGCGCCCAGCGTGCTGTAATGGCGGGCCGCCGCGATGAGCAGCAATCCCAGCCTCGTTCCGCTCACATCTTTCGCCGGTCCTGTGCTGGAGTTAGACTTTCCCGACCTGCACATCGGAGTGGCTGAGTACGCGGAGGGTCCAACGGGCGCCACCGTGTTCTATTTTCCCGCGGGCGCAATGGGGACGGTCGACGTCCGCGGAGGCGCGGCGGCCACCGTGAACACCGAGCGCTTGCGGCTCGGTCACGAGCGTCCTACGGTGCGGGCGATTGTGTTTGCGGGCGGGGCGAGCTATGGCTTGGAAGCGGCTGCCGGCGTGATGGCGGAACTGCTCGCGCGCGAGCCTGAGGCTACGCACTGGGAGCGCGTTCCCACGGTCGCCGGGGCGGTGGTGTATGACTTCCGCGATCGCCCGAACGCCATCTATCCGGACAAGGAGCTAGGGAGGGCGGCGCTGCGGGCGGCGCGGCCGGGGCGCTTTCCGCTAGGAGCGCGCGGCGCCGGACGCTCGGTGCACGTGGGAAAATTCTTTGGTCCGCGCTACATGGAAGCGGCTGGGCAGGGTGGCGCGTTTCGACAAGTCGGGCGGGTCAAGATCGCCGTTTTCACCGTGGTCAACGCTGTGGGCGTGATCGTGGACCGTACCGGAAAAGTGGTGCGCGGCAATCGCGCGCCTGAGTCCGGACTGCGTACCAGCTTCGCCGCCGATCTGCTCGACGGCGCCGCGGACCGCAAACGTCAGCTTGAAACTGCGCCCGTCTCGCCGGCGGAGAACACTACGCTCACGCTTCTCGCCGTGAATTGCCGCATGCGCCACCTGCAACTGGAGCGCCTGGCGATCCAGACCCACACCTCGATGGCCCGCGCCATCCAGCCGTTTCATACCGAGCACGACGGCGATGTGCTGTTCGCGGTCAGCACCGGCGAGGTGGAAGACGCCGAACTGAGCCTGCTGGACCTCGCCGTCCATGCCGGCGAAGTGGCCTGGGATGCGGTGCTCAGCAGTTGGCGGCAGGACTGAATCCCCAAGTCCACTTGCCCGCCGGCAATCTCACCTTGGTAACGTTACGAATCGTATCTTGCTGCCGCTAAGCTTTTGACA
Source organism: uncultured Acidobacteriota bacterium (assembly GCA_963733935.1). GTDB lineage: Bacteria > Acidobacteriota > Terriglobia > Terriglobales > Acidobacteriaceae > JAHFUA01. Next base: position 198,587 of record CAVTEQ010000007.1, on the reverse strand, counting down.
GAATATGGCGCGCAACCACAATCCATACTTATGGCCCTGCAATCCCTGTTGTTGACAACCGACCCCGAGGCCCGGCGCCAGGTTCGCAGTGTGCTCCGCGACCTGGGGATCGGGGTTGAAATATGCGAGCGCGCGGCACAGGCCAGCGACTGCCTGCGCCGCCGGCATTTTGACGTGGCCATCCTGGATTCCGAAGCCCCCGGCGCCGGCGACGTGATCGGGCAGTTGCGGACCGCACCCAGCAGCCGCGGTGCGCCACTGTTCCTGCTCGGTCCGGCGAACGGTTCGGCCGCTTCTCTCACCGCGCAAGCAGAGTTCGTCCTCGCCCGTCCGCTGACGCTGGAGGAGACTTGGCGGACCCTGCGTGGCGCCCGGCAGCAGATGGAGTCCGCCATGCTCGGGTACTTTCGCGTGCGCACCGATATTGCCGTGATTCTGCTGCGTTCGGACGGCAGCACCGTCAAGGGCCGCGTCAACGACGTGGCGCAAGGCGGGCTCGGATTGCAGGCGCCGACGGCGCTCTGCCGCGAAGAGACCTTCAACTTGCGGCTCGAACTTCCCGCCTGCCGTGAAGTGATCGATGCTCAGGCCGAAGTGGTTTGGGCCGACCCCAAGGGCAAGGCCGGCCTGCGCTTTCTCGACCTGCAAGAGAAATGCCGCTCCGCGTTGGAAGCCTGGATCGCAGAGGGCCTGGGGCAGCGCGAGTTCTCGTTCGTCTTCAGCAGCGAACGGGACATTCCCAAGCCGATCCTGATTCCCGCGGCTGATCCCGCCTCCTAGGCATGGAGGAGACCTGCTCAGCGGCTGAAGCCTGTTTCTTTGTCTGTTTTTTCGGCACGCCAGAAAAGCGTGCCCCTTTCCCTTACTTATGGGAGGCAAGCTCCCGGGCTTCCTCGCGCAGCTTCTTCGCCTTGGCGTTCAGGAAGAGCACGTATCCGATATGAATCACCCAGGTCACGGTATAGGCGATGTAGAGATTGGTGATGTTGTGGATCATCGGGTGAAACTCCCCTCTGCCTGGCCGACGGCCCGGAGGGCGTGCGCCTCGTCGAGTTGCTGGCGGGCGCGCTCCAGGCGGTAGCGCACCCAGATCAGCAGCGCGGCCAGCGCCATGAATCCGGCCCAGTTCCACAGCACTGCCGTCCACATGTGCGGATCGAGTCCGGAGCCCTGTCCGCCGGCGATGACCGGCTGCGGATGCTGCGTGCGCCACCACCGAATTGACATGTAGACGATGGGCACGTCGACAAAGCCGAAGATGGCGAGCGCGGCGGCGAGCGTGGGAGTAGCTTGTCCGGTCGAGTATCGCCGCAGGATCAGGTAGCTGACGTAGATCAGCCACAGCACCAGCGTGGTGGTCAAGCGCGCGTCCCAGGTCCACCAGATGCCCCACACCGGACGCGCCCAGAGCGGTCCGGTCACCAGCACCACGGTGCAGAAGACCACGCCGACTTCAGCGGTCGAAACCGCGAAGGCGTCGGCTTTCAGGTTGCGCCGCGCCAGGTAAACGACGGAGGCGATAAAGTTGGCGAAGAAGCACAGGAACGACGTCCAGGCCGAGGGCACGTGGTAATAGAAGATGCGCTGGATGTCGCCCATGGTGGCTTCCCGCGGCGCCGCCCACATGCCCTGGTAGAGCCCGTAGGAGAGCAGCAGGAACGTAATCACGGCAAAAATCTTAAATTTCATTCCGCGTGTAACACCGTTTCAAAGAGTAAGAGGCAGACCGTCGTAAAGACTACATCGTAAACCAGCAGCAGGCTGATCCAGAACCTTGGGCTCTCGGTTCCGGTCAGCACCATGGTCGTGGCCTCGACCATCGCCAGCACCGCCGGAATTGAAATCGGAAACAGCAGCAGCGGCAGCATAACCTCGCGGCTACGAGTGCGCAGCGAGATCGCGGCGAAGAATGTTCCTACAACCACCAGTGACCACGTCCCTAACAGGAATACCGGCACGAGCTGCCACGCCGGCCCCACGGGCCGCAGGTTGTAGAACACCACGAACAGCGGCACCAGCAGCGCTTCCACCACCGAGATGAAGAGAAAGTTGCCGACTGCCTTGCCCAGGAACAGCGCGTTGGCGGGCGCCGGCGAGACACGGTAAGCATCGAGCACGTGGTTGTGCAGTTCGCGCATCCAGGCCTGATTGAGCGCAACGATCGCGGCGAACAGAAACGCAACCCACACCAGCCCGCCCACGATCTGCCGCGACTCTTCGGCGGTGGGATCGAAGGCGAAGCTGAAGATCACCACCACCAGGAGCGCGAAGAACAGCATGGCGTTGATTGCGTCCTTGGAGCGCCACTCCAGGCGGATGTCTTTGCGCAGATTGGAAGCTGTCACGCCGGCGAGCGAGGCGGGGGTCCCCAACGCGCCCGCATTTGGTGCGTTGGGGTCGGGACTCATGACATCACCGCCGAAGCCGCCGAGCGATCGGCCGCGGCTATGCCCCGTTCCCAGGCCGCGATGCGCCCTGCCGACATCCACAGTGACTCGTCGGCGATCTCGGCCAGGTGCGCGGCTTGGTGTGTTACCACCAGGATCGTCTTGCCGCGGTCGCGCATCTCGGCCACGAGGCGGCCCATGGCGCGCGCCGAGGAGGGATCGAGGTTGGAAAATGGCTCATCGAGCAGCAGGATCTCAGGATCGTGGATCGCCGCCCGCGCCAGCGACAACCGCTGGCGCATACCCTGCGAATATTCTCCGACGCGCCGCGTGAGCGCAGGGTCGAGACCGACTGCAGCAATCGCCTGCTCGCAGCGTGCGCTGTCGCCGATCCCGTAGAGTCCGGCGAAATACCGCAAATTCTCGACGCCGGTCATCTCGTCGTAGAGCAGCGGAGCATGGCCCATATAGCCCAGGCGCGCGGTGAAGACGGTGCGCTCGGGGCTGCCGAAGATCGAGACTTTGCCGGCCGTCGCATGCGCCAATCCGCAGATCACCCGCAGCAGCGTGGACTTTCCGGCGCCGTTATCTCCGAAGATCGCATACACCCGGCGCTCCTCGAAGCTGGCTGTGACCTCGCGCAGCGCGGCAAAGCGGCCAAAGATTTTGCTGACTTTCTCCAGGCTGATCGGGACTGCGTTCGGCGGGGTGGCGGGCGGCTTGGCTTCGCTGGGCAGCGCGGCAGCCTCAGTAAGGCGAACTAGGCGGACGGTTCTCGGTGCGCTGCGTCGCCGGGGCGGGCGCGGGCGCTCCCTGCTGCTGGTCCTTAGGCGCATATTTTGACGCGCACTTGGCTTGCAGCATCTTGGCGTGGAAGACGCCGTCGCGGCCGTAGCTGCCCTCGGCCAGCGCCTGGGCGTTGTCGACAAAAGTGTCGGGCGGTGCCTCGGAGCCGTTATAGACCACCGGCAGCATCAGCTCCTGCTCCACCAGCGTGAACTCCACATGCGAGCCCTGCCGCTTGATCGAGCCCGGCGCAACATTGCCGGCCACGCGTAGCCGCTTGGCATAGACGCTGGAATCCATCCCGCGCAGCTCTTTGATGGTGACGTAGTAGCTCTTGCTCTGCTGCACCCCGGTAAATGCCAGGTAGGCGAGCCCCAGGACGATGATCCCAATGGCCACGCCAAACTTTACGTATTTGCTCTTCACCCCAGACATATCTGCTTACAGAACTCTAATCTGGAGACCGACCCCGGTCAAGCCAGACCTCGTCTTAGATCCAGGCCGCAAGCAGCGCCGAGGCCCCTAGACGCCAGTCGGTGTACTTCCGTGTAACGGGCGGTAACCGGACCGCGAGTGAATCCCTGCTATTCTCGTTGTCATAACGGAACGCGAATTTGGATTGGGGAACCACCGTGTCGGGCAATGGAAACGTCGCTGCTCCTGCCGAACCTGCCAAGACAACTGCCACTGCCAGTCTGGTTTCCGCGATGGTGCGAGCCTGCAAGGGGGTCAGCGACCTGATCTTCTCGCCAGGCCGTCCGCCGCAGGTAGAGTCCAACGGGCACCTGGTTCCGGTGAAGTTTGAGGGCTTGCCGATTCTGACGCCGGACCACACCTCGCGCATCGCTACCGAGCTCATCGGCCAAAACAAGCAGGCGATGCAGATCCTTAAAGAGAATGGTGCCTGCGATTTTTCCTACGGCCTGGCACAGCATTCGCGCTTCCGGGTGAACGTCTTTCAGCAGCGCGGCACCTACGCCATCGTCATGCGGGTGATTCCGCCCCATGTACCCACCTTCGAGGAGCTGAACCTTCCGCCGCAACTGGGCAGGATCGCGGAACTGCGCAACGGAATCGTGCTGGTGACCGGGCCGACGGGATCGGGCAAATCCTCGACCCTGGCGGCGATCATCGACAAGATCAACAGCGACCGCCCCGAGCACATCATCACCATCGAAGACCCGATCGAGTTCCTGCACCGCCACAAGAAAGCCACCATCCACCAGCGCGAGCTGCACAGCGATACGCCGAGTTTCGCGCTCGCATTGCGGGCCGCGCTTCGGCAGGCGCCCAAGGTGATTCTGGTGGGAGAAATGCGCGACCGCGAGACCATCGAGATCGCCATGACCGCCGCCGAAACCGGACACCTGGTGCTTTCCACGCTGCATACCATCGATGCTTCCAAAACCGTGGAGCGCGTTGTCGGGGCGTTTCCCTTGAACGAGCAGCAACCGGTGCGACGGCGGCTGGCCGCATCGTTCCGCTACTTCATCAGCCAGCGCCTCCTGGAGCGCAAGGACGGCTCGGGCCGCGTGGCCGTCATTGAGATTTTGAAATCGACGCTGCGCACCCGCGAGTACATCGAGCGCGGCGAGGTTGAAGGCAAGACCCTGCTCGATGCCATGCGCGACGGCGGCAACGACGGCATGCAGCACTTTGACGGCGAGCTGGAACGGCTGGTCCGCGAAGGGGTCATCGACTTGCGGATCGCCTTGGCTTACTCCACCAATGAGGGCAACCTGCGCCTGCAGCTCGCCGATGTGGCGGAGGAGCAAGGGTTCGAGTAGAGCGATAAGAATTGGTAATTGGTGATTTGTAATTTGTAATTTCAAATCACAAATCGCAAATTACCAATTACAAATTCTCCGCTCCAACCACACGCCCGCTCGAATGACCAGTCTCGAATCCTGCAATTCTGCATCCAAGAAGACATGATCCATCCCCGGCACGACGCCAGCCCCGGCGACCAACTCCCACAAGAGTTCCGGAGCGCGGTACTCCTTGAAGCCTCCGGCGTATAATGTTGGGCTTCAAGAGCAGAAAAGGACATTCCCATCATGAGCGGAAACGGCTTCGAGCACGGTAATGGCGACGGCAAGGGCGCGCCCAAGCTGCGCGCCGATTGGATTGCGCGCCGCAAGGCGGAGAACACCGACGGCAACTTCTCGCAGATGCACTATGCCCGCAAAGGCCTGGTGACGGAAGAAATGCTCTACGTCGCCGAGCGTGAGAAGCTCGCGCCGGAGCTGGTCCGCGACGAAGTGGCGCGCGGGCGGATGATCATCCCCGCCAACATCAACCATCCTGAGCTCGAGCCCATGGCGATCGGCGTGGCCTCGCTGTGCAAGATCAACGCCAACATCGGCAACTCCGCCGTGACCTCGAATGTTGACGAAGAGCTGAAGAAGCTGCACACCTCCGTCCACTACGGCGCAGACACGGTGATGGACCTCTCGACCGGCGGCGACATCCCGCAGATCCGCGAAGCCATCCTGCGGCATTCGCCCGTGCCCATCGGCACCGTGCCCATCTACGAGGGCATCTCGCGGGTCAAGAAGATCGAAGACCTCACCGCCGAGATCATGCTCGAGGTGATCGAAGAGCAGGCGCAGCAGGGCGTGGACTACATGACCATCCATGCCGGCGTGCTGATCCAGTATCTGCCGCTGGTGTCGAAGCGCATCACCGGGATCGTCAGCCGCGGCGGCGCGATTCTGGCGCAGTGGATGGCCCATCACCGCAAGCAGAATTTCCTCTACGATTGCTTCGAGGACATCGTCAAAATCTTCAAGAAGTACGACGTGTCGTTCTCACTGGGCGACGGCCTGCGCCCCGGCTGCGTGGCCGATGCCAGCGACGAGGCCCAGTTCGCCGAACTCCGCACTCTGGGCGAGCTGACCGAGATCGCCTGGAAGCACAATGTGCAGGTGATGATCGAAGGTCCCGGCCACATCCCGCTCGATAAGATTAAAGAGCAGGTGGACGAGGAAGTGAAGCACTGCCACGAGGCGCCTTTCTACACCCTCGGCCCGCTGGTGACCGACATCGCGCCCGGCTACGACCACATCACCTCGGCCATCGGCGCGGCCATGATCGGTTGGTACGGCGCCGCCATGCTCTGCTACGTCACCCCGAAGGAGCACCTCGGGCTGCCGAACGATAAAGACGTGAAGGACGGCATCATCGCCTACAAGATCGCCGCCCACGCCGCCGACATCGCCCGCCACCGCACGGGCGCGCGCGACCGCGACGACGCCATCAGCTACGCCCGCTACACCTTCGACTGGGAGAAGCAGTTCGCGCTCTCGCTCGATCCCGAAACCGCGCGCTCCATGCACGACGAAACCCTCTCCGACGACTATTACAAGCAGGCGGCCTTCTGCTCCATGTGCGGGCCGAAGTTCTGCTCCATGAACTACTCCGCCAAGGTGGATGAGTACAACCGGCAGGTCCACGGGCTGGAGAAGAAGGACTACTCGGAATTGGTGGAGAAGTTCGCGCCCAGCACGGAGAAGCTGGTCACGCCCACAACGAAGTAGGCACTCGACGATCAGCATTCGGCAAAACGCCGCGCGAATCTGCCTTCAGGCCAAGGCCCCTAGCTTAGCTAAGGAGAGACCGAAATGAGGTACGAAGAATTGCACCCCGCGTTGAGAAGACGGATGCCGCTTACACTCATTGGGGGCGCCCTGGCACTGCTTCTCCTGACAGTTCCTTCGACTGCCGAACCTCAATCCGACAAAGATCTTGCCCAGCAAATTTTTGACACTATGGTTCAGTTGCCGGGAAACAAACCGGGCTATCGGCTTATCCATGCGAAGGGCATCGTCTGCCAGGGAACATTTGCATTGATCGGCGCACTTGTATTTCCGCTTCCGGAGGCAACTTCTCACATCCAGATAAGTGCTACAGGAGTAGGCCACAAAAGAGGCCGCAAAGCTTGCGCGGGCGGAAATGGTTGTGCGGTGGCAATCGGTTCCTGAACTGTTTCGCTCTGGAGGCACCTGCCCAGCGACCTGTGGTTCTGGATCGGCGTGAGTGCGGCGCTTTTGCTGGTGGTGCTGACGCCCGCCTCATTGCGCTATTTGGCAGCCACATCTCCTCTGACAGCTCCATGGGCAATGATCGATTTTTCTCCCGGATTGTTTCAGGCGGTAGGTCTCGGTTGTGGCAAAGTAAAGGAGGCTGCCATGACAACCAGGATTTTCAACAATGAAGCCATCCTTCGGTTCTTTCGACAAGAAGATGATCGTCCGGCTTCTCTGTCGCTGGCCGAGGGGATCGGATTGTCCTCGTGCTCAGCATTGCACGTGACCGCATCGGCGCCGGTTACGAAGCCGTGGAGGTCCATCCTGGCCCAGTCGCCTCCAGACATTCCTGTCCACACATCCCGGGTTCTATAGTCGCCGTGAAGACGCAGATCTCGAATCCCGTCCTTGTCAGCTTTGAAGTGCCTCACCTGCAAGCGTTTTACGGTCGACGATAAGTTCGTTTTCATCAATAAGGAAGGACGGAAGTGAGCGGTGACGTTATCAGATTCTTACCCATCGATGTCGTGCCGGGTTCTCGAGCATTACCTGACTGACGATCTGGAGAATAGCCATTAAAGCCATCTGCCAACTCTCTGAACGAGCTAGCGTCGACATACTCGCTGGAGGACATCTATGGCGAGAACAAGGCGCGGTTCCTGCGCGAGAGTCGCGAGCGGGTGCAGGCCCATCTCGCCAGTAGCCGTGAGATCCAGCAGTTCGGCTTTATCGTCAAGCCCCGATTACGCCGGCGATCCCACAGACGATCACGCTTAAAACGCAGGCGATCACCGAGGCGGAGCGCGCCAGGAACCAACTGGCCGTGACGCAAGCGGAGATGGCGAAAGCGGTCGTTTGGCCGGATGAGCCGCAAGACGTTGAGCTAGGCACGTCACCATCACTTCTATCGCCCCGATAGCGACGCGGCCTAAAAGGCGCCGCCATTCGACCCCACCCAACTCTTGGACGGAATCGGCTGGAGAACCAGCGGTCTCATCGACAGATCGAATGGTGGCTCCGCGCACCGTGCTGGACGGTAATCTGGAATTCTCATGCCGCTGCCGACCGAGCAACGCTAACCTCAACCCGGCGGGTGCGGCAGTCCGTGCCCGCCGCTTCATTGATTTCCGCCGTAAAGGCGCCGCCGGGACAGTTGTACGCGCGCAGGCCTGGCGGCCGGGTGTGGGTTGTAATCTCCCAGAGCATTCGATATTGTGCCGTCCTGCCAAGGGCTGCGATAGCAGGTTCGAAGCTGACGAGGAGTAGACAGCAGGTCGGAGGCGGGCGATGAATCCACTGACCAAACTCAATCGGCAGTACATCGGCGGCGTGTGACGCGAGGGCAGAAGCCAGAAGGTGCTTACGGACAAGAATCCGTTCAACGCGGCTCCCATCGCCGATTTATCGAAGTACGTTGTAGCAGTTGACCGACACCCGTGTCACTGTGCGGAAGATCATAGCTTACCGCGCCGCCTTCTCCTACAATGGCATGGTGGGAATTCCAGACCGCCTCGAGCGCGAACGCCGCGACCAGCGCTTTGCTATACGCGCTTCGCTGGTTTTCGGTGTGTTGATGATGGCGGGAAAGCTGGCGGCATACATGCTCACTGGCTCGGCCGCCATTTTTTCCGACGCCGCCGAATCGGTCATCCACGTGGTGGCGGTCGCGTTTGCCGCTTTCAGCCTGTGGCTGTGTTCGCGCCCGCCCAACAGCAAATTCCCCTATGGCTACGAGCGGATCACATTTTTCTCGGCGGGCTTTGAAGGGGCCATGATCGTGCTCGCCGCCATCGCCATCCTCTACGCGGCGATTCATAAATGGCTCGCGGGATTGCGGCTGGAACACTTGGGCTTGGGCACGCTGTTCGTGCTGGCGGCAGCGGTGATCAACGCAGGCTTGGGCTGGTACCTGGTGCGCACCGGGCGCCGCACCCACTCGCTCATCCTGGAAGCTGACGGCAAGCACGTGCTCACCGACAGTTGGACCAGCTTCGGGGTAGTAGGCGGCCTGTGCCTGGTGCTGGTGACCGGATGGAAGCCCTTCGACCCGCTGTGCGCTATCGCCGTGGCGTTGAACATCGTGTGGTCGGGAGGGCGGCTGATTTGGCGCTCGGCCACCGGTCTGCTCGATTACTCCGATCCCGAAATCGGGCGCATCCTGCGCCACCGGCTGGATCAACTCTGCGCCGAACTCGGCCTGCAGTACCACGGTGTGCGCTTCCGCACTACTGGAAACCGCCTGCTGGTGGAAGTCCATTTGCTCTTCCCCCAGGGCACGCCGGTCGGCGAGGCGCACCGCCTGGCAACCCAGGTGGAAGAGCGCCTGCCCGAGGGACTTGATCTTCCCACAGAAGTCATTACCCATTTGGAATCGCTGGAAGATCACGCCAGCGTGCATCGCGCGGAACATTACACGGGCAGGCCGTTGTAGAAGTCTGCGGCTTTCCGCTGATGTTGTGACCGCCGCGCGTGTTCTGAAAGCAGAACAGGACCGGAATATCGCCTGCACGATCACGACGAAAAAAGAGGGGAGCGACAGCTCCCCTCGTTCCATCCACGAATGTTTCCCGGCTCCTACAGTCGCGGTGCACACCGACTTGACCTCGGTGTAGAGCTCCAGCGCGTCGTGACCCATTTCGCGGCCCCAGCCGGACTGCTTGTAGCCGCCAAACGGCATGGCGGCATCGAAGACGTTGTAGCAGTTGACCCACACCGTACCGGCGCGAAGCGCTGCCGCCAGACGATGGGCCTTGCCGATGTCGCGCGTCCAGATGCCCGCCGCCAGGCCATACACGGTGTCGTTGGCGCGAGTTATGACGTTTTCCGGCTCGCTGAAAGGAATCGCGGCCACCACCGGCCCGAAGATTTCCTCACGCATGACCTTCATATCTTCACGCGTGTCTACGAGCACGGTAGGCTTCACGAAGTAGCCTTGGTCGCCGTGCCGCTCGCCGCCAACGGTCGCCTTAGCGCCTTGCGACAAGCCGGACTCCAGGTATCCGCAAACACGGTTGAGCTGTTCTTCGGAGACCAGCGGACCCATGTCAGTGGTTTTCTCCCAGCCTGGGCCGACCCTGATTTTCTTGGCCTGCGCGGAGACGCCCTCGACGACCTTGTCGAAGATCGGCTTCTCGATGTACAAGCGTGATCCCGCGCAGCAGCACTGTCCGTGGTTGAAGAAGATGGCCATGGAAGAGCCGGCGATCGCGGCATCCACGTCGCCATCGGCGAAGACGACGTTGGGAGACTTGCCGCCCAGCTCCAGCGACACTTTCTTCAGATTTCCGGTGGCGGCCTGAACAATCAGCTTGCCCACTTCGGTGGAACCGGTGAACGCGATTTTGTCCACGTCGGGATGAGCGGCCAGCGCCGCGCCCGCAGTTTCGCCGTAGCCCGGGACGATGTTGACTACTCCGTCCGGAATGCCGGCTTCCTGAATGAGCTCGCCCAAGCGGAGCGCGGAAAGAGGCGTCTGCTCCGCAGGCTTCAGCACCACCGTGCAGCCGGCGGCCAATGCTGGAGCCAGCTTCCAGGCTGCCATCAACAGCGGGAAGTTCCACGGGATGATCTGCCCAATGACTCCCACGGGTTCCCGCAGGGTGTAGGCCAGGAACTTTCCCGGCATGGAAATTGGAATGGTGTTGCCCTCGATCTTGGTGGCCCATCCCGCCATGTAGCGGAACATGTCGGCGGTGAGGGGGACGTCGGCGATGCGGGCGATCTTGAGCGGCTTGCCGTTGTCCAGCATTTCCAGTTCAGCCAACTCTGCCAGATTCTTCTCGACCAGGTCACCGAGCTTCCAGATGGCGCGGCCGCGCTCGGAGGGGCTCATCTTGCGCCAGGGACCGTTTTCAAAAGCGCCGCGAGCGGCCTTCACGGCGCGGTCAATGTCCTCGCGGTCGCCTTCGGCAATGCGGGCCATCACTTCGCCGGTGGCCGGATTGTAGGAAGGGAAAGTCTTGCCGGAGGCGGCTTCCACCCATTTCCCATTGATCAGCATCTTGCGGTCTTTCTTAATGAAGCTTGATACTTTGTCTTCCAGTTCAGGGCTTGTCAGCGCGGTCGCCATCATTTCCTCCTTCGCTCCATCGGTTGAATTCGATCACGGGTTCCGAATCTTTCCACTCAGTTGCGCAACGCATGCACGTGGCATGGGAGAAGTTCTTGCGGATAGTAAACGCCGCTAAGGCGAGCGGCGCCCCCTTGCTTTGGGAAATTGTAGCTCATTTCGCCCGGTCGAATGTAGCGCCGCCGTCTCGGCGGCTGTCTCGCGGGCGTCTCGCCCGCGCCTCGGGCCGGCAAGATGCCGGCGCTACGTCAGGGCGGTCTGGTATTCTTGGTCGCAACTTACTGAATGAGGAGAGCCATCGTGAAAGGTGATCCCAAAGTTCTTGCTGTACTCAGCGAAGCGCTGAAAGCCGAGCTGACGGCCATCAACCAGTATTTCCTGCACGCCGAGATGTGCGAGCACTGGGGCTACCATCGCCTGGCGAGCGAGACCAAGAAGGAGTCCATCGGCGAGATGAAGCACGCCGAGATCCTGATGGAGCGCATTCTGCTGCTCGAGGGCACGCCCAATATGAGCGACTACTTCAAGATCAACATCGGGACCAACGTCAAGCAGCAACTGGAGAGCGACCTGCGGCTCGAGTTGAATGCCGTGAAGCAGCTGAATGCCGGCATCCAGACCTGCGTCGCCGCCAAGGACAACGGCTCGCGCGAGCTGCTGGAGAAGATCCTGGTCGACGAGGAAGAGCACATCGACCACCTCGAGGGCGAACTGCACGCCATCGGCGAGATCGGCATCGAGGGTTACCTGGCCGAGCAATTGAAGGAAGAAGACTAGAGTGTAACGGCTCTTCGAACTTTGCGCGATTCGGCCGAGGCCTACCTCCACTCCACTCGCACCCGCTGAACGCCTCGCGCCAGTGCAAGAACCCGGGTCGGCCGCGTTCTGATAAAGAGGGAAAATTCAGCGGGGGAAAACCACATGGCCTTAAACGTTCGATCCAGATGCTCACGGCTGTCCTGGCGTTCAGCAATTCCAGTTGCGATCCTGATTGGCGCAGGGCTCGCCTTCTCTGCCGCTCCGTTGCCGGGGCCGCAATCGGCGCAGGCGGACCGCGCTGCCGAAGCTTCTCGCGACCAGAGCACGAGCCTCAACGACCAGACCGATCTGGCGGTGACGGTCTACAACTCGAATATCGCCCTGGTGCGCGACGTGCGGCAATTGAGCCTGCCGCGCGGGACTTTTCGCCTCAAACTGATGGACATCGCCGCCACGGTCAACCCGGCAACCGTGCACTTGCGCTCGGTCAACGAGCCCGACAAGCTGGGCGTCATCGAGCAGAATTACGAGTACGACCTGCTCGAGCCCGCGAAGCTCCTCAACAAATATGTGGGAAAGGAAGTCACGCTGGTTCGCTCCTACCAGGAGAACAACACCACCAAACGCGAAGAGATCAAGGCCACGCTGCTTGCCAACAACAACGGCCCGGTGTGGAAGATAGGCAACGATATCGTCACCGGACTGTACGCGGAGAGCTACCGCTTCCCGGAAGTCCCCGCGAACCTTTACGACCGTCCCACGCTGTTGATGTCGCTGGAAAATTCGGGTTCGCAGCGGCAGCAGGTGGAAACTTCGTATTTGGCATCGGATTTGTCGTGGAACGCGGATTACGTGCTGACGGTGGCGCGCGACGACAAGTCCGCCGACCTGGACGGCTGGGTCACGGTCACGAATAAGAGCGGCACCGCATTTCGCAACGCCCGCCTGCAACTCGTCGCCGGGGATGTGAATCGCCTTCCCGCTCCTAGGAGTTTCGACAGGTTGGAGAGCATGGGTGCCGCAGTCACCAAGGCTGCGCCGCAGTTCGCGCAGGAAAATTTCAGCGAATATCACCTTTACACGCTGGGAAGAAAGACTTCGGTCGAGGACAAGGAGACCAAGCAGATCAGCCTGCTCGAGGGCAGCGGCGTTCCGGTGGACAAGGTCTTCGTCGTCAACGGGCAGAATTACTACTACCACAATTCGATGAGTCCCGGCTCGCCGCAAAAAGATGCGGTAATGGTCTTCTACAAGTTCAAGAACGAGCAGAAGACCGGCTTGGGCATTCCGCTGCCCGCCGGCAACTTCCGCGTGTATCAGAAGGATTCAAAGGGCGGGATCCTGTTCGTCGGCGAAGACCGCATCGAGCATACGCCCAAGGACGAGATGATCAGCCTTCACATCGGCAACGCCTTCGACGTGGTCTGCCGAGCGCAAGCAGACCGACTACAAGCGCATCGACACCCACACCTGGGAGATGGAATTTGAAATCACCTTGCGCAACCACAAAGACACGCCGGTGACGGTTGAGGTCAACGAGCCCATCGGCGGCGACTGGGAAATGCTTTCGTCTACGTACAAGTACACCAAGACCGCCGCCTGGGCCGCGCAATTCAACGTTCCCGTCGTGGCAAACGGCTCCTCGGTGCTGAAGTACCGCATCCGCGCGCGCTGGTAGTGGTGTGGTTGCTGCGATTCTCAACTTGGCCCTACAATCGAAAAGCCCGCCAGTTCCACGTCCAATTCGTCTCCGGAGAGATGGCCGAGTGGCTGAAGGCGCACGCTTGGAAAGCGTGTATACGGGAAACCGTATCGTGGGTTCGAATCCCACTCTCTCCGCCAGCCTTCTCGGTCCCTCGCTCCGCTCGGGATTTTGGCAGTGGGCTCACGACCGGCCGCGTCACGGTTTCTTAAACAGGCCCACCCTGACGTGTTCCCAGGAGATGACATCGGAGGGGTTTTGCTCATGCCGAGCGATGCGGTGATCAAGCTCCGCCCGTTGCGCATCCGTGAGTGATGCCGCGTCCGCTTCCAGGCTTTCCCACACCGCATCCAGCAATTCCGCCTTCTCGGAAGCGGAGAGGTTCTCTATTTGATTTCGCCAATCGCTCAATCTCCATAACCCTGGCGCGTTTTTCCCCGCTCTCGCAAGGGCAGGTTCTTTTCGCGTTAGAACACGTGCTTCGCCCGCTGTGGGGGGCCGGCTTGTGTGGAGGTATTGGAAGTGGAACTGGAAGCGGGTTAGGAGGGCCTGACACCAACAAAAAAGCCCCAGCAAAATCGCTGGGGCAAGAGAACTCCTGCTGCAAGTAAGGAAGAGCTAAGTTTCTAGTGGTGATCCCGATCCATATCGTGCTCCCGATCCCAGTCGCGTTCGCCGTGCCATTGATGTTCTTCACCGTTCCACCAACCGTGGTACTTGTTCCAACAAGCCTCGCGCTCGGCATTCAGGGCGCGCCGCCAGTTGTCTGCCTGCCGACTGCGCGGCCCGTACCGGCGGACCGCTTCATGGAGTTTGGCCTCTCTGGCTTCGATTTTCGCCTGGCACTTGGCCCGGCCGTCCGCATGTGAACTCGGTACTGCTACAAACATCATGACCACGCCCAGTGCCAGGGCCATGATCGCCGATCGTACCAATCTTGCGTAATCCTGCCGTCTCTTCAAGGATTTCCTCCTGTTGTCAAAGATGTGACGTTCCTTGGATAGTGGCCTGTGGCCCGAGCGTTGCCTGGCGCTTCAGCACCCGCCCCATTAAGGCTAGAGGTTCACCGGCTTGTCACGGTACCGGCGGACGTACCAGCAGGGATTGTATCCTAGGTGCGGGAACAAGGAGTTCACGCACACCTGGTTCTCCGGCTTCAGGAACATGAATTCCGTCTTGCCGCCCTTGAGCGGGACCGCATAGTACGGCTGCACTTCCACCGTGCTCGTGGTTGCGCGGCTCTTGGGAATATGGAAGCGCACCGCGGCGTAATCGCCCGCATACAACAGCGCGCACAAAATCAGCACGGCGAAGAGCGCGGTCTTTACTGCGGTTTTCACAGGCTACAAATTATACGCAGTCCGGAGCGGCGCAACCTTCAGCGCCTGGATCGATCAGCCAATCCCTCCGCTTGCGCTTCGCCGGGAGGTTGCCAGCACCTCGAAATCCGCTCTCCGCGCGCCTCTTGATTACTCCTGTACATGCACTCCGATAGGACAGTGCCCGTCCTGTTCGGAATCTAGTGCGAAATCCCCCAGCGGCTTAACTTGGGCCTAGCTGGCCGAATTAATGACTGAGAATTCATAAGGTAAAGACCATGGCCGCTGACGAAAAGCGCGCATCCCGGCAATCGCGCGCCAAGATTTGCAGTGTCGCGATCTTCTCCCTCATCACCCTCTTGCTGGCTGGCTGCACCCTGGGTAACCAGGCGAATCCGGGCGTAACCATGAAGATGTCCCCGGGTTCCCTGACCATGCAGACCCGCCATACCCAACAGTTCACCGTCACGATTACAGGCTCCAGCAATACCGGGGTCGTCTGGGCGGCGACTGGGGGGACGATTACCTCCACCGGCTTGTACACGGCTCCGAGCACGGCCGGCGGCTATGTGGTGACGGCCACCAGCGCGGCCGATGCCACGGTTTCAGCATCGGCGGCAATCAGCGTGACCACGAGTGCGGTGGTATCGGTCAGCCTGTCCCCGGTCTCGGCCTCGCTGCTCACGGGCGGCACCCAGCAGTTTACGGCCACCGTCAGCAATGCCAGCAATACCGGAGTTACCTGGACGGCGACGGGGGGGAGCATCTCCGGCAGCGGTTTCTACACCGCCCCTAATTCCGCCGGGAGCTTTACCGTGACCGCGACCAGCGTGGCCGACACCACCAAGTCGGCGTCGGCGACCATCACCGTCAGCGTGCCGGTAGTGGCAGTTGGCCTTACGCCGCCTGCGGCTTCGGTTGTGGTCAATGGTACCCAGCAATTCACGGCCACGGTCAGCGGATCGAGCAACACAGCCGTCACCTGGACGGCGACCGGCGGGAGCATCTCCTCCAGCGGTCTTTACACCGCTCCCAGTTCGACGGGGACCTTCACGGTGAAGGCCACCAGCGTGGCCGACAGCACCAAGTCAGCTTCCGCCACCGTCAGCGTGACGGCTACTCCGGTGGTTCTGGTCACGATCACGCCGACATCGGCCTCACTGCTGACCAGCCAAACCAGGCAATTCACCGCCAGCGTCACCGGCACGAGCAACACTGCGGTTACCTGGTCGGCGAACGGCGGCAGCGTCTCTTCCAGCGGTTTGTACACCGCGCCCAACGCCGGCGGGACGTTCACGGTAACCGTCACCAGCGCGGCCGACAACACGCAAGTCGGCGTCCGCCACGGTGACCGTCAGCGTGCCGGTACAGCACACGGTCACCTTGAGCTGGGCAGCCAGCACCTCGGCGGTCTCCGGCTATAACGTGTATCGCGGCACGGTCTCTGGCGGGCCGTATACCAAGGCCAATACCGTTCTCGAAGCTTCCAGTAACTTCGTGGACAACAGCGTCACCTCGGGCACAACTTACTTTTACGTGGTGACGGCGGTGGATTCGAGCGGCGCGGAAAGCGCCTTCTCCAACCAGGTCTCGGTGAGTGTTCCCTCGCCCTAGGGCGGCGCGGAGAGGTGTGAGGAGCGGGCTGTTCTGAATCTGGAACAACCCGCACAATTCTGACTGCGGACCGGCGGCGACTGCTAAGAAGGGCAGCATGAGACGTATGCTGCTCTTTATCTCCGCGGCTATACTTTTGCTGGTTCCCAGCGTCGCCTGCGTTTTTGCCGCCTTCTCTTCGCGCCCGCGGCGGATTCTCCCGGTTGGCTTCTGGGTCCTGTGGCTGCTGCTTGCCCTCTGGGCCATGTTCTACGCGCCGGTGGTGGTGAATCGACTCACCTCGCCGCATGCCGCCAACCATCGCCGCGGTCTCGCTTATGCTCGCTGGGGTATTGTGCTCAGCATCATCAACATTCTCTGGAGCGTGCTCGAAATCGTCTGGCTGGAATGACGGGCAGAGAGCTTGTTCCGCAATTGGTCCAGCCGTGCTGATCACAAAACCCGGCTGAAGGGTTACACTGTTCCGCGCGCGATGTGTCGCGGAGAGAGAACCATGAAAGCGATTCGGGTACACGAGTTCGGTGGTCCGCAGGTGATGAAGCTGGAGGATGTCCCTGATCCCAAGCCTGGGGCAGGGCAGGTGGTGGTGCGGGTGCACGCCGCAGGCGTGAACCCGGTGGACACCTACGTCCGCTCCGGCGCATACGCTCGCAAGCCTTCGCTGCCCTATACCCCAGGTTCAGATGGCGCCGGCGTGGTGGAGGCGGTGGGCGAAGGCGTGAAGCGTCTGAAGACCGGCGACCGCGTGTACATCGCTGGCGGCCTCGGCGGAACTTACGCGGAGAAGGTCTTGTGTCTGGAATCGCAGGTGCAGCCGCTGCCGCAGAAAATCTCGTTCGCGCAGGGGGCGGCCGTGTGGGTCCCCTATGCCACTGCGTATCGCGCGATTTTCCAGCTTGCCGAAGCTAAGCCGCCGGATACCGTGCTGGTGCACGGCGCCAGCGGGGGCGTGGGCACCGCGGCGGTGCAACTGGCGCGCGCCGCCGGCATGACGGTGATCGGCACCGCGGGCAGCGACAAGGGGAAAGAACTGGTCCGCAAGGAGGGCGCGCACCATGTGCTCGACCACAACGCGGCCGATCTCGCCGAGCAAGTGATGGCACACACCGGCAACCGCGGCGCCGACGTTATTCTCGAGATGCTGGCCAACAAGAATCTGGGAAAAGACCTGCAACTGGTAGCGATGGGCGGAAGAGTGATCATCGTGGGCAGTCGCGGACCGGTGGAAGTGAATCCGCGCGACGCCATGATGCGCGAGGCCAGGGTCATCGGCCTCATGCTGTTCGCCGCGACCGAGCGTGAGCTCGCCGGTCTCCATGCGGCGCTTTTCGCCGGTATGGAAAGCGGCACATTGCGGCCGGTGGTGGGGCAGGAGATGCCGTTGAGCGATGCGTCGCGCGCCCACGAAGCGGTACTGGCCTCGGGTGCCTATGGCAAGATCGTGCTCGTCCCGTAACTAGAATTACCGGGGGGTGGGTGACCGTTGACTGTCTGTGCAGGGTTAGCGGTCACTGACAGGGTGTGGCGAGCAGCCTAAAATTCGATGCGATGTCGGCGAAGTCGCGACCGTCGGGAGATGCGACGGGGTTCGCGAAGCGAGTGCTGGTCGTGGACCCCGACCAGAAGGCGTGGGAACTTCGCGCCCGCTTGCTGATCGCCCAGGGCCACGTGGTGCATCGCATCAGCCAGATCGCAGAGGCGCCAGCACACTGGCCGCGCCATCTGTATGACTTGGTAGTCTTGGCGACCGAGGACCCAGCCAACCCGGAAATAGTGGAGTTCTGCCAGAAATTGAGTCAAGCCCAGCCGCCGGTGCGGGTGGTCTTGCTGGCCGCAAGCTCGGGCGACAATCCGCTGGCGGCGCTGCTCCTCTCCCGTGACCGGCCTGCGGCTGAGGTGGCTGAAGGCATTGCGCGACTGCTGCGCTGATTCCCGGAAAGGGAAGCTTTCCCGGCGACCGCCAAAAGTTCTCGCGGATTTCAAATCGAACGTCCCCGCCAAAATTGTCATCCCGAGCGATGCGCGACGCGAGCACGCGAGCGGAGCGCAAGTCGAGGGATCCGCAGCTGCCTTAGTGCGCGACTGCAGATCCCTCGCGTCGCGCTCGCCTCGCGAACTCGGCTCGCGCCAACTCATGACAGTCCAAGATAATGCTTCAAGGCGCGGCTGGAAGCCGCGCCCTTTCAAAACTGCCCCGCAGAAAGACGCAAAATGGCGGGCCGTGGCGTGGCCCGCCTTTGTAGAACGAAGTGGAATCTTCAGTCAGCCGAGACGCAGGCGCTCGATTTCTCTTTCTCGATAGCCGTCAGCATGCTCTCGTCGTCGGAGAACTTGAACCAGGTCAATTTGCGGTTTTGCGCCTCGCGCTCTTCGACCTTGCCCAGTAAGTTGATGTCTTCTTTGGTTACGACCTTCACGCCCTTGGCTTCCAGGCGTCTTTGGATCGCGTCCGCAGAGATTGGCGTGCTGTCGGGAACGCCGGAGAGGTAGTGCAGCACTTTCTCGGCTCCCACCTCACCGTCGTGGCGCGCGATGCCGACCAGCCCGTCGCTGGCGCGGCGTGCCCATCCGACCACGAAAACGCCCGCGAGCGGCTGGTTCTTCTGTGGATCGAAAACGCCGAATGCCGGAGCCTTGGGATCCACCAGGTCGGGCTGGGTGACGTATCCATCGCGCCCATAAGGCAGGCCAAGCGTGGGATCCTGCACGTCGCCGATGGCAAAGATCATGGTGTCAACATCAAGGTCGGCGGTCTGGTCGGTCGCCTTGGCCGCGGTGCCGCCGTCCTTGGCGACCAGATTGTTTTCCGTGACCGTCAGGCGGTTGATGCGGCCATCCGGACCGGCATGAATCTCCTTGGGCGATGACAGAAAGCGGAAGCGCAGGCGCGGCATCACCAGCTCCTGATTGGGGAACTTCACCAGGACAGGGAAGGTGGCTTCGGCGACCTTGGAGATGTCCTGGCCGACGGCCGCGATCTTGTCCTTCACGCGCTCCAGCTCCTGCTGGAAGGCTTTGCGGTCGAGATGCATCTGGGCGTGGGCGATTTCCTTCTCGTCGAACTTGGCCTCGAACGGCCCGCGGCGCGCGACGATGATGACTTCTTCCGTCTGGCGGTTGGGGTCGTCCTGCAGCAGCCAGCGAATGATGTCGATGGCCACATTGCCCATGCCGATGACGGCGATGCGCTTCCCGGTCGAAAAATCGCGCGAAGCGAACGGCGGAAGCTGGTTGTAGAAGTAGACAAAGTCCTTCGCGGAGTAGACGCCCTTGGCGTGCTCTCCGGGTAGTCCCAGGCTCTTAGTCCCCTGGGCGCCGACGGAAAAGACCATAGCGGCGGGGTTGAACTGCCGCAGATCGTCGATGGTGATGGCGGATTCGCTGCCCACCGAAACGTGGCCGAAGTAGTGCACATTGGGCAAGCTGAGCACCTTGGCGAACTGCTTGCGCAGGCCGATCTTCATTTTGTCTTTAACGGGATAAATGCCATATTCCGCCAGGCCCCCGGGTTTGATGTCGCGGTTGAACACGATCACCTGGTGCCCTGCCTGCGCGATCTTCTGCGCCGCGAACATTCCGGCTGGACCAGCGCCTACAACGAATACAGTCTTCATGCGGCCATCCTCACACTACAGAGTTTATAACGAGATGGATGTTTCCCAACGCCAGGAACCTAGGGTAGAGTACCCCGGCAGGTGATGGCCTTCTGCGACGACGGTCACAGGAGCATGTGAGGCATGTCACTGCATTAGAGTTGGGTTAGAGGGAGCATAGTTTCGGCCTGCGTGTCGCCATTGGTGTGCATGCAGGTGGTTTGCTTCGCGTATGCACCCGTATGCCATGTCTCCGGCACGGGCGACAAGGAGAAAAGAGATGGCCAAGGACAATGAGAAGGTCACCCTCACCGATCACCGTACCGAGAAATCTTATGAGCTCCCGCTGACCGACGGGCACATCCGCGCCGCTGACCTGCGGCAAATCAAGACCACTCCCGACGATTTCGGCATGATGAGTTACGACCCCGCATTCATGAATACCGCATCCTGCAAGAGCGCCGTTACCTATCTTGATGGTGAAAACGGGCGTCCTGCGCTACCGCGGCTATCCTATTGAGGAACTGGCGGAAAACTGCAATTTCCTGGAAGTGGCCTATCTGCTGCTCAACGGCGAGTTGCCCAACGAAAGCGAGTTGCGCGATTGGGTGGAGCAAGTCGGCCAGCACCGCCTGGTGCACGAGAATCTGAAGAAGTTCATCGATGGATTCCACTATGACGCCCATCCGATGGGCATCCTGACCAGCACCGTGGCGGCGCTCTCGACGTTCTATCCCGAAGCCCACAACATCTCGGACTCCGTGAACCGCAAGCTGCAAATCCTGCGCCTGGTCGCCAAGATGCCCACCATCGCCGCATACGCCTATCGCCACAGCCTGGGACTGCCCTACGTCTTCCCGGAGAACGACCTCAGTTACACCGAGAACTTCATGCACATGCTGTGGAAGCGCACCGAGCCCCGCTACCAGTCGAATCCGGTGCTGGCGCGGGCGCTGGACGTGCTCTTCATCCTGCATGCCGACCACGAGCAGAACGCTTCCACCAGCGTGATGCGCGCGGTGGGCAGCTCGCACGCTGACCCCTATGCCGCCACGTCCGCCGCTTGCGCCGCGCTCTCCGGACCGCTGCACGGCGGCGCCAACGAAGAAGTGCTGGTCATGCTGGCGCAGATCGGCTCGGTGGACAACGTGAAGGACTATGTGAAGCACATCAAGGAAGGCAAGGGCAAGCTGATGGGCTTCGGCCACCGCGTCTACAAGAACTACGACCCTCGCGCCCGCATCATCAAGCACACGGCGGAACAGGTGTTCAAGGTCACCGGCCGCAATCCCAAGCTGGATATCGCTTTGGAACTGGAGAAGATCGCGCTCGAGGACGAATACTTCATCAAGCGCAAACTCTATCCCAATGTGGATTTCTATTCCGGCATCATCTACCAGGCCATGGGCTTCAAGCCGGAGATGTTCACCGTGCTGTTTGCCATCCCCCGGGTGGCGGGCTGGCTGTCTCAGTGGCAGGAAATGTTGGAAGACCCGGAGCAGAAGATTTCGCGCCCGCGGCAGCTTTATGTTGGACAAAACCTGCGGCACGTGAACCGGGCTTCCGTCGGGATGCGCGCCGTGGCCACCGGCGACTAGCTCATTCCTCCTTGTCTGTACTTCGTCCCCGGCAGGTTTCGGCCTGCCGGGGATGTTTGTTTGCCTCGTTACTTTCTGTTTCCATCAGCGTCCATTACGATAGGCCCGTCGGCCTGACCGTCGATATCGTGGAGGCAACTTGAGATCTCACTTCGCCGCCGTTGCGGCCATTTTCTGTTGTGCCTGCCTGGCTTTCGCGCAAAAGCCCGCCGTGCAGGTGGATCGAGTCGGTAACACCGGTTTTGTCCAGCTCCGGGCGGAAAGCTTCAAAGCCCTCACGCCTAAGCAGCAGGCCCTGGCTTACTGGCTCACCCAGGCTTCTATCGCCATCGATCCCATCATTTACGACCAGTTGTCGCCCTTCGGGCTGCGGGAGAAGCGCCTGCTGGAGGAGATCATCGCCCACCCCGAGGGCATCGATCCGGAGGTGCTGGGAAAGATCACCGATTTTGCCAAGCTGTTCTGGGCCAACCGCGGAAATCACAACGAACACACTGCGCAAAAGTTTCTGCCGGCGTTTACTTTCGAAGAGCTGAAGCAGGCGGCGTTCCGGGCGCAGCGTCACGGCGCGATGAAGACCGCGTACGGCGACGTGCCCGCGCTCAACACGCCCGCGGAACTTCAAAAAGAGCTGGACGAGCTGAAGGCGGCGCTGTTCTTCGCCAACTTCCAGCCCATGACCACGGCCAAGAGTCCCGAGGGCAGTAAGGACATTCTCGAGGCTAGCTCGAATAACTTTTATTACCACGTTAATCTCGACGATTTGAAAGGTTTCAAAGAGCAGTATCCCCTGAATTCGCTGCTGTCGAAGGGCAAGGACCGCAAGCTGCACGAGGAGGTCTACCGTGCCGGCACGCCCGACGGGAGCGTGCCCCCGGGCCGCTATTCCCTGTATTTGCGGCGGGCCAACGAGTATCTGGAAAAAGCGCGTGCTCTCGCCGAACCCCAGCAGGCGAAGGCGATTGGCGACCTGATTCGCTATTACCAGACCGGCGACTTCCAGGAATGGCTTAAGTTCGGCGCTGATTGGGTACAGGACAACGGCCCGGTGGACTTCGCGAACGGCTTCATCGAGATCTATCGCGATGCCCGCGGGGCCAAGGGCAGCTCGCAGAGTTTTGTCTCGGTTACGGACAAGCCGGTCACCGACACGATGATCAAGCTGGCCGAAAACGCGGCCTACTTCGAAGAGAAAGCGCCTTGGGCGGAGCAGTACAAACGGCGCAGCTTTCGTGCCCCGTCGGTGAAGGCCGTCGAAACCCTGATCGAGACTGGCGACTTCCGCGTCACCACCATCGGCGACAATCTGCCCAACGAGAACCCCATCCGCGAAAAATATGGCAGCAAGAATTTCCTGTTCACCGGCTCCGCGCACGCGCTGAACGATGCCGGCGGCTTCAAGTCGCTGGAGGAATTTGCCGCCACGCCGGAAGAGATCGCGCGCGGCAAGAAGTACGGCGATGAAGCCGAAGACCTGCTGACCGCGCTGCACGAGGTGATCGGTCACGGCTCGGGCAAACTGAGCGACCGGCTGTCGAGCGGCTCCGAGCCGTATCTCAAGGAGTACTACTCCACCATGGAAGAAGCGCGCGCCGATCTCATGGCGCTGTGGAACGCCTGGGACCCCAAGCTGAAGGAGCTGGGGTTGGTTGCGGATCAGGACGAAGTCGCCAAAGCCATCTACGATCGGCAGACGCTGGTGGCGATCACGCAACTCCGGCGCATTACCAAGGGCGATACCATCGAAGAAGATCACGCTCGCGACCGGCAACTGATCGTGCGTTACATCATGGACAAAGTCCCTGGTTCGATTGAGCAGTTCGACCGCGACGGCAAGACCTACATCCGGGTGAAGGATTATCAGAAGATGCACGAAGGCGTCGGCAGGCTGCTGGCCGAGTTGATGCGCACTAAGGCCGAGGGCGATTACGACGCTCTCAAGGCGCTGATCGACCGCTACGGCGTGCACTTCGATCCCACGCTGCGCGACCAGGTGGTGGCACGCTATCAGCGGCTCAACATCCCGACGTATTGGGCGGGGATCAATGCTCGGCTGGTGGCGAGCTTCGACGAAAAGGGCAACGTGAGCAGCGTACAGATCGAATATCCGCAGGACGCTGTGCGCCAGTATATGAGCTATGGCGCGATGTATGACAAGGGGCTGGGGACGATCCACGGTCGCTGAGTCCGGGTTTGTGAAAGGGCACGGCTTCCAGCCGTGCCGATGGTGTGCACAGATGAACTGGCCTTTAGGCCCTGAGGAATGTTCCCGCAGTGGTTAAAGCCAGGTTCTTACACGGCCCTCTTTTCGGCACGCCTCCGCACCCCAGCAAACCAAAAGCGGGTTTGCTGGGGCCCCGCTGAAAGGCGTGCACCTTCACATACGAAGCTGCTGCATAGCGGCAGCGAAATCGATGCGTTCACGAGTTCCCAATCAGAATCCCAGTAAGAAAAACTAGCGTTCCTCCCAAGCCCACCTGCAATGCGGCCGAGAACACCGGCGTTTCCATGTAGCGGTTGCGGATCCAGGTAATGGCGGCCAATTCTGCCACCACGACCACCACCGCCACGGCGGTGGCCACATGGAACGCAGGGATGAGGAAGGGAAGCGTGTGACCGATGCCGCCTAGCGTAGTCATCAGGCCGCAGACCACGCCGCGCAGCCAGGGATGTCCGCGACCCGTCAGGCTGCCGTCATCCGAAAGCGCTTCGGCGAAGCCCATGCTGATGCCGGCGCCCAAGGACGCCGCCAGTCCTACCGCGAATGCCGTCCAACTGTTGTGCGTGGCAAAGGCGGCCGCGAAGACTGGCGCCAGCGTGGAGACCGAACCATCCATCAGCCCCGCCAATCCGGGCTGCACGATTTGCAACACAAACAGCCGCTTGCGCGCGTCTTCTTCCTGGCGCTGGACATTGGGGTTGAGTTCCGTCTTCTCCAGTTGTTCGGCGCGGTACTCGTGAAAGCGTTCCTCGGCGGCAAGATCATCGAGCAGTTGACGAATGTGGACATCCGTGGCGCGCGAGGCAGCACGCTCGTAAAATCGGCGGACTTCTTCTTCCATGCCCGCCGCCTGATTGCGAATGGCATTCACCCGCAGCGGCCGCGCCAGCCACAGCGGACGGCGCTGCACGAAGCCTCTTACGTCTTGCCGCCGAATCAGGGGAATATGGTCGCCAAACTTCTGGTGATACAACTCGATCAGCCGCCGGCGGTGTCCGGATTCCTCCTCGCGCATGCCGTCGAAGACCTTGGCGGTCGCCGGATACTCCGTGCGCAGCCCTTCGGCGAAGTCGGCATAGATGCGCTCGTCCTCTTCTTCCAGCGAGATCGCCAGCGCCAGTACTTCCTGTTCGGACAGCGTATCGAAGCTTCTCATTCGCGCTCCCCGCTAAAAGAGATTGGGCAATTGGGTAATTGGGTAAATTGGTAATTGGGCAATTGAAAAGCGCACCTTGCAGTGACGCCGAAAAATTACTCAATTACCAAATTACCCAATTACAAATTTCTGCCGGCCCATAATACAAAAGAGGGGACTCATCGTCCCCTCCGGTTAAGCAAATTGTGCGCTGCTCAAGCCGTCTTCTTTTGTGCCTGCATCTGTGCCCAAAAAGCCTGGGCGCGCTTTTCCGTCTCCTGCGGGCTCACATCTTCCTTGTGGGTTGCGACCGACCAGGTATGTCCGAACGGGTCCTGCAACTGGCCGAAGCGGTCGCCCCAGAACATATCGGTGACGGCCATGGTCTCGCGCCCGCCCGCCGAGACCGCGCGTTTGAAGGCGGCATCGACATCGGGAACATAGAGGTGCAAAGTGGCGGATGTGCCGCCCAGCGTCTGTGGCGACTTGCACGGCGACTGGGGGAATTCATCGGCCAGGAAGATGATGGAGTCGCCGATCTTCAGCTCGGCGTGGCCGATGCTGCCGCCGGGGCCCACCATCTTGCTCACGACCTCGGCTCCGAAAGCGCGCTTGTAGAATTCGATCGCTTCGGCAGCGCCCTTGATTACCAGATGCGGCGTCACCGTATGGAATCCTTCTGGAACTGGCTTCACAGCCTTGCTCATGGATTTCTCCTTCCAGTTTTTGTTCTGTCGTCAAACGATGCGTTCCCCGGCCGCACCAGGGGACGCCGGTTTCATTGTGGGATGCTCATTATATGACGTGCCCAGGCGGGGAAACGCTGCACCCAGTTTTTCCACATTTGCACTATTCACGGGCATTGACGGCGGTTAAGCTCGCGTTTAAGGTGACGTGCGTCGACGGCTGAAAGGGTTGGCTTCCTGATAAGTAGCCGGTCCGAAGTAAGCTGGGTGATCAGTGCGGCAGGGCGACCCGCCGGCACTGCCAGGCCCGAAAAAACCGGCGAGCTTGCGAGAGAACGCTGGGGCTTGGAACTGCGAAAGCAGTGATCGCATCAAGGGCTGTGACGGTGCATGTTTCCACGTCGCTAGACTCCCTCGCAGGAGCCGGCGGCTAGAACATAACCAATGTCGCAGCCCTTTCTATTTTTCTGCAGCAATGCTGCAGGAATGCTGGGCAGGAGTTTCGCGTCCGTGAAGGAGCAACTGGAAGCCCTGGTGTGGCAGATGGTCCGTGGCGGCATCCGCTACGGCGAAGCGGTGCGCGAGTTCAAGAAGGCCTTCCTGACCAAGGTGCTGGTGGAAAACCGCGGCAACCAATGCCAGGCGGCCAAGATTCTCGGCATGCACCGTAATTCCCTGGGCCGCACCCTGAGCGATCTCAAGATGGACCCGCGCGCCCTGCGCACCCAGTTGCGCCGGCCTCCTCGCGGCGAGCGTCCCGCAGCCCAGCGTCGCGCCGTCTCCGGACGCTGATTCCACTCTCATCGCCCCGCAGCCCTTCGCTGGACGATTCTGCCAGCTTACTGCCCGAAGAAAACATTTTCACGTAGTTGTGTTGACATCCCCGCCCGCGGGATATACTAGTCCGATTGGGTTGAGGGTGGTTGCGCCAGTGAGCGGGCGCCGCCGGAGCGAATTCCGCTTCCGCAAGAACGTTCGCAGTCTAGGGAGAGCCGATGAATGCTCTGCTGGTGTACCCAGAGTGGCCGGACACATATTGGAGCTTCAAACATGCTTTACCGTTTGAAGGTAAACGTTCCGCCTATCCGCCGCTGGGGCTGATGACCATCGCCTCGCAGCTTCCGGGGCACTGGAAGAAGCGCCTCATCGACACCAATGTCAAGCGGCTCACCGACTCCGACCTGAAATGGGCGGATGTGGTGATGCTGAGCGGCATGCTGGTGCACCGCCGCGAGATCCTCGACATTCTGAAGCGCTGCCGCGCGCGCGGCCTGAAGACGGTGGTCGGCGGTCCCATTACCAGCAGCGTGGAAGAATTGCCGCTCTCCGCCGATCACGTGGTGGTGGGCGAAGCCGAGGACCTGATGCCCGATCTGGTGGCCGGCCTTGAAGCCGGCACCGCCAAGCCGCTTTACAAGGCCCACACTCTGCCCGATATGAGCAAGACGCCGCTGCCCGACCTGGATCTGGTTAACCTGAAGCCCTACAGCGCCGTCGGCATTCAGTATTCCCGCGGCTGCCCCTTCAACTGCGAGTTCTGCGACATCATCGAGATCTACGGCCGCAAGCCGCGCACCAAGTCTCCGGAGCAGATCGTGGCCGAACTGGAACTGCTGCACGACCGCAAGTGGCGCGGTTCCGTCTTCCTGGTGGACGACAACTTCATCGGCAACAAGAAAAAAGTGAAAGAGATGCTGCCCGTGCTGGCTGACTGGAACTCCCGCCACGGCCGGCCTTTCACCTTCTTCACCGAAGCTTCGCTCAACCTGGCCGACGACTCCGAGCTGCTGGAGATGATGAGGGCCTCCGGCTTCATCCGCGTTTTCCTCGGCATCGAGACCCCGGTCGAAGCCAGCCTGAAGGAGGCGCAGAAGCTGCAGAACACCCGCCGCAGCCTGCTGGATAGCGTGCACCATATCCAGAGCTTCGGCATCGAGGTCATGGCTGGGTTTATCGTCGGCTTCGACAACGATCCCGACAACGTCTTCGATCGCCAGGTGGAGTTCATCGACAAGAGCGCCATCCCGCTGGCCATGGTGGGATTGCTGCAGGCGCTGCCCGGCACCCAACTGTATCGCCGCTTAGTCAAGGAAGGACGGCTGCTCATCGAGGGCAGCGGCGACAACATGGAGACCCGGCTGAACTTCATCCCCAAGATGGACCCGCAGCGTTTGATCGACGGCTATCGCTCGATCCTCCAGCGCATCTATGAGCGCGACGCTTACTACGACCGCGTGCGGCGGTTTCTCAACGAGTACCATCCCGCTAATAAAGTGCGGCACCAGGTCTCGGACTACCTCGCCTTTGCCCGCTCGATGTTGAAGCAGGGAGTGCTGGGAGAGAAGCGGAGCAGCTACTGGAAGTTCGTCTACGATGCCGCCACGCGCTACCGCCATGCTTTCGGCACGGCGATCACTCTTGCCATCATGGGCTATCACTTCGAGAAGATCACGGAGAAGGTTTTGCGCTCCGATCCTGCGGCCGAACCTGGCTTGCTCGGCCTGCTCGAACCCGGCATGGAACAGAGTGTGTGAAGAATTGTGAAGAATTATGTGGGGCGGGCGCCCTCGCCCGCCATCCAACCGCCAGCCGCTGTTTTATTCACTAGAGTGCCGCGTTAAGTCGCGCAAGCGACGGCTTGAGTTTAGCCCAGCGATTTATCGCTGGGTAAACGGCAGGATTGATACGAGTCCCGTAGGGACGGCTGAATTATCAGCCAGAACAGGCGCCGCCTACCCCATCTCCATCTCCTGCGCCGGCAGCCGATACCGCACCGCCGCTACCAACCCCAGCACCATTCCGAAGGCCGCCAGCAGAAATGCCGCTGGCAGTCCGAAGCGCGCCGCCACTGCTCCCCACAGCGCGCTTCCCGCTGCCATGCCGCCCTGCAGCGCCAGCAGATACATGGAGAGTGCCCGCGCGCGAATCCACGCCGGACACATGATCTGCGCCGAAACGTTCAGCGTGGCGATGATGGCGATCCAGCACATGCCGCCGGCGAACAGCACCGCGCACAACGCGGCGAAGCTCACAAGCTGAGCCACCGCGAACGTGACCGCCGCAAACAGGACGGTCGCCATCCCCACCAGCGCGTCGCAGGAGAACGCGCGACGCAGCCCGGGCAGCAGCACCGCACCGGCCAGCGCCCCCAATCCGAAGAAGCCCAGCAGCAATCCGTATCCCACCGGGCCGTGCGGACGCGCCACCAGCGGCAGCAACGCCCAGATCACGCTGGCGAACAGGCTGAACACGGCGGTCCGCACCAGCACCGCGCGCACCGCCGGCGTGCCGCGCGCGTAGCGGAACCCCACGGCAAGCGCCTGACGCAGACGCTTCGCAGGCTCAGGCACTTCGTGCGGCACCCGCTTCCAGCGGTAAAGAAAAATGATGACCCCGAAGAATGACGCCGCGTTCAGCAGGAAGGCGACGCCGGAACCGGCCACGGCGATCACCAATCCGCCCAGCGCCGGGCCCACAGCGCGCGCCGCGTTGTAGCCGGCGGAATTGAGCGCCACCGCCCCGGCCAGCCGCTTCGAGGAGACCGTCTCCGGCGTGATGGCCTGCCATGCGGGATCGTTCATCACCGCACCGAAACCCAGCAGAAACGTCAGCACGATCAGGCTCCACGGGCTCACCATCCCGAACATGGTGAGAATGCCCAGGGCCGCGGCGGCGAGTACCATCCATCCCTGGCTGAGTAGCAGAAAGCGGCGGCGGTCCACCATGTCGGCAAGCGCGCCCGCTGGCAGGATCACCAGGAAAACCGGCAGCGTGGTCGCGGCTTGCACCAGCCCCACCATCATGGGCGATGCGGTCAGCGATGCCATCAGCCAGCCCGTGCCCAGGTTCTGCATCCAGGTGCCGACGTAAGAGGTGACGGAGGCAATCCAGAGCGCGCGAAAGAGCGGTTCGCGCAGCGGGTTCCATGCCGATTCGGCAAGCGGCGCCGCTGTCGCCGCGACGTTCAGGCTGGGTTGCGGATCGGCCATGCTGATGGATGGGCCCTCGGACAAAAATCCCATGCTACCTCACCCCTTAAACGACTGACTGTTAATAATGGAAGTGGTGAGCAGGATATTTGGAGAGGCGGGAAAATCGCGTAGGCCCAGCCGCCCCCGGCTGGGCGGGCGAGCGAAGCTCGCCTGTGTATGAAGGTATCGCCCTTCGGGCTCAGGCGCGCGACTGCAGCGCGCCCCGACGGCCGAGGGCGGCCGTCGCCACATGAGCATGGCCGAGCGATAGTTCTCAATGCACCCGGAACTCCTTGTACAAATCCAGCCGGTTGATCACTCCCAAAATGACCCGCGTGTAGGCCGCGTACTCGTACAGGCTTTCTTCGGAAATCGACAGCAGCGCCGCTCGCCGCGCTTCGCGCAACGTGTCCAGATCGCCGGCATTGAGCGTGGCGACCGCGCTCCGAATGAACGGCTCATCGTTGGCGATGCCAACTACTGGATTTTCGTTTTTTAATTCTGCTTCCATTTGTTCCTGAGTGCGGGGCAGCCTGCGCAGCCGCGTGAGCACTTGCTCCCGTGAGTAGGTAGGAATCGCCTTCTCATCCGGCGGATGATAGGCCAGCGCCGCGACCACCTGCTTGCGCGCGACTTCCGGCAGGTCGTCCACGCTGGGCAGCCCCGCAAGGGCGCGATAACTCTCCTTCGTCATGTTCAGCGCGAGCTGCAGGGCAGCCGTGCCGTGAACATCGGCGTCTTTGCTGCTCAGCAGCGGAACAAGGGATTTATCGGCGAGATCCGGTTTCATGCTGCCATAGAGGAAAATAGCACCGGTGGCGCGGTCCACGGGCAGCGAATGCTCGGCGATGTAGCCGTCTACCTTGGGATGATTCATGTACTTCTCGGCGAGATCGCTGGTGTCCACGCCATGATGAGCCAGCTCCAGCGCCAACTCGACGTAGCCGGCGGCATTGATCTCTCCCAGGTCGCTGCGCTGGGCAGCATCGCTCACAATGCGCAGCGACGCCGGGGAATCATCCAGATGCAACAGCAGGCTGGCGCCGTCGAAGAGGAAGAAAGAATCGGAAGACTCGGCCTTCAGCATGCGCTGCAGGCACGCCACGCCGCGTCCGCCCTGGGAATCGGCCAGTTGCCAGAAGCGGTCGATCTGCTGTTCTTTTAGGGTCTGCTGTTGTTGCGTGAGCTTGGTTGGATGGAATCCGTAGGTCTGCTTCTTGAGTGCAAGCAGAGAGGCGCATCTCTGCTCCTGCGCGGCGGCCGGGACGACGAGCAGCAACAGCGGAGCCAGGATCAGCGCGTAACGCCACGGCTGGAAGCGACTGAGCATCAAACCTCGTGAAGGGTTAGGTCGCGTATCTTTGCTAGAATAACAAGATTGTGGGGAATTCTCTGTTAGAGCGCAAGGTTGAGAAGCGTCCTGACCGCGTGCGCCTCGCTGGACGCATCCTTTTTCTTACCGAAGATCCGGAGCTGGTGAAGCGGCAACTGGCGGGCGAAGACCTGCCCTGGGACGACCGCCAACCCGCAGAACAATCCCAAGCTGCGCGACGACATCTCCACCGACGAGATCACCCCGGCACACATCTGCTTTTACTTCGACGAGACTCTGGGAGAATTTCCGTACACCGGTCTCAAGTGCGGCAACGAGCTGCCCATCAAGCGCGGCGACGTGAAGCGCGGCGGTTTCGTCTGTGCAGTAAGCGGCAAGCGCCGCGGCAAGGGCTCCAGCCGCGAGCAGTCTCCCTACGCTGAGCGCGCCGCCGGCATCCAGCTTGTGATCGCCGAGAACATCGAGCGCATCTACAAGCAAAACTGCCAGAACCTCGGAGTGCTGACCTCGACCGACTTCGGCTTGATCGACAAGATTCGGCGCGGGGAAGAGATCGCGCTCGCCGAATTCACCCGCGGCGAGGACGACATCACCCGCCAGATCATCGAGCACGGCGGACTTTTCCCCTTCAATGTGGCGCGTCTGCAGAAGAAAGTTTTCCTGCCCGCCATCACAACGCCCACGCGTCCCATGACGCTGGCCGAGAAGATCTTCGCCCGGCACATGGTGGACGGCGAGGGCCACGTCGGCGTCGCTGCGGTCAAGCCCGGCGATTCCGGCTTCGCGCGCACCGACCAGCGCTTCAGCCACGAGTACGTCACGCCCATGGCGGCGATTTTCTACGATCACCTGGTGGGCAAAGATGTGCCGGTGAACGATCCCGCGTCGATCCTCTTCTTCCGCGACCACCTGACGTTTCTCGATGAAGTGATCTCGCCGGAGAAGCGCAAGATGGGGCTGCTCGATCTCGCCGGCCAGCTCAAATTCAAGCAGGAAGACTTCGCCCGCGAGCGCGGCATCAAGCTGCACGGCGAACTGAAGGACCGCAAAGGCTCGGAAGGCATCTGCCACTCGATCATGCTGGAGAGCTACGCGCTGCCCGGGCAGTTGATCGTGGGCTCGGACTCGCACACGCCGCACTCCGGCGCCATCGGCGCAGTTGCCTTCGGCATCGGCACCACCGACGTCTTCAATTCCTGGATCACCAAGGATGTTCGGGTGAAGGTGCCGGAATCGGTACGCGTGGTCGTTCGCGGGAAGAAGCACGCCAACGTCACGGCGAAAGATTTCATCCTGAAGATTCTCAGCCTCGATTACGTGCGCAGCGGCAAGGCGCTGGCCAAGGTGATCGAATATGCGGGCGAGGCCATCGAGGATTTGAGCGTGGACGAGCGCGCCACCATGACCAACATGGCGGCCGAGATCGGCGGCTTCACCGGCATCGTCGCGCCTGACCGCAAAGCGGTGGATTTCCTGATGGAGCGCCGCGGCATGGATCGCCGTGAGGCGGAGAAAATGATCGCGGACATCGCCAGCGATCCCGGCGCCGAGTACGCGCAGGTGATCGAGCTCGATGCCGCCGAGATCACGCCCATGGTGGCGACGCCCGGCGATCCCGGCAACGGCAAATACGTGCGCGAGCTGAACACGCCCGTGCCCATCGAGATCGCCTACGGCGGCACCTGCACCGCCGGCAAGAACGAAGACATGGATATGTACGCCGCGGTGCTCGCCGACGCGCTGCGCCAGGGCAGGCGCGTGGCCGACTCGGTGAAGTTTTATATCCAGTTCGGCTCGCAGGAGACGCGCGAGTACTGCGTGCGCAAGGGCTATCTTGGCGTCTTTCACAAGGCGGGCGTGATCGTCATCGAGCCGAGCTGCGGCGCTTGCATCAATGCCGGTCCGGGAGCTACCAGCAGTCCGACTCAGGTGGTCATCTCGGCGCAGAACCGCAATTTCCCCGGACGCAGCGGTCCGGGACAGATGTACCTGGCCAGCCCCTACACCGTCGCCGCCAGCGCCGTCGCGGGATACATCGTCGAGTACCAGGCATCCGAGCAACTGGTCTCCGCATGAAACTGGGTAATTGGGTAATCGGGTAATTGAAGGGGCTCGGGGAGCGGATACGCCAGCCGCTCCCAAAACAAATTTCCCAATTACCAAATTACCCAATTACTCAATTCTCCCGTTCGCTGCACCCACGTGCAGAACAGCCGGCGCTTGCGGCCATCACCTGCTTTACTGATTGTGATGGGCTCCATCTGCTAGAATGGCGTGTTCATAACGCATTCATTCAAGCCACTGAGGGGGAAGCAAATTTTATGGCGTATGTGATCGCAGAGCCCTGCATCGGCACCAAGGACACGGCGTGCGTGGATGCCTGTCCGGTCGATTGCATCCACCCCAAGAAGGACGAGCCCAACCATGCCACGGAAGAGATGCTCTACATCGATCCGGTGGAGTGCATCGATTGCGGCGCCTGCGTGCCGGTGTGCCCGGTCTCGGCAATCTTCGCGCTCGATGATCTGCCGGAGAAGTGGAAGGCTTTCACCGAGCGCAACGCCCAGTACTACGGGCGCTGACGCCGGCCTTTCGCGGCCGTAGTCGGGATTTTCGTGTTTCGCGGACGCGCAGTCTCGCGACGGCTGCGCGTTTTGCTTTGTCCGCTTGGTGCTCCCCTTGACCGCCCTCGATTCCATCCGCGAGTACTGCCTCTCTCTTCCCGACGCGACCGAGAAGGTCCAGTGGGAAGATGATCTGCTGTTCTGTATCGGCGGTAAGATTTTTACCGCGGTGAGCCTGAATCCCGCCAGCAAGGACCGCATCGCCTTCAAGTGCGATCCCGAAACTTTTGCCGAGTTGCTGGAGCGGGAAGGCGCTCGCCCGGCAGCCTACGTCGGC
This sequence comes from uncultured Acidobacteriota bacterium, assembly GCA_963733935.1. GTDB lineage: Bacteria > Acidobacteriota > Terriglobia > Terriglobales > Acidobacteriaceae > JAHFUA01. The sequence continues at coordinate 164,485 of CAVTEQ010000007.1, read as the reverse complement.
CGCTTCAAGTGGATCGCCCTCCGCGACTTCAACGTCCTGCCTGCTCGGCGAACTGCGCGAGCTGATCCTGGCGTCGTATGAGTTGGTCAAGGCCAAGCTGCCCAAGAGAAAACCAGCTCAGCGTCCAAAGCGCTGAACGACCCAGCCGATGACTGTCCCACCAATGGCGCCGAAAATCAGGATCGGTGCGTAGGCTTTGGTGATGACCGCATCGGCCAAGCTGAGCAGAATGCCGATCAGCAGCCCGCTCAGCCATCCCGGCCAGGGAAGAGCGATGGCGCCGATTACAAATCCGATGGAGAACCGGTTGATGAATGCTCCCAGCAAAGCCGCCCGCTTGTCGGGAAAACTGAGAGGGATCATGGAAGCTGCCGAAAGAACGCCATACACCAGACCGCAAACCGCTCCCAGCGCCAGACGAGACATGGCCGCGAGGGTACCAGAATCATGTCTCATTGCAACCCCTTTCGGGTGTCGAGGGTCCGGCTTTCGCATCCACGGCAGCGTGCATTACAATCGAAGTTTGCGCAGAGCACTCCCGAGGCGCTGGTAATCCGGGCGTTTCAATGGCATTGAAGCAGTCCGAGGCGATTGTGCTGCGCAGCTATCCGCTGCGCGAGGCCGATCTGCTGGTCACGCTGTTCACGCGCGCGGAGGGCAAGCTGCGTGGCGTGGCCAAAGCCGCCAAGCGTTCGAAGAAGCGTTTCGGCGGAGCGCTCGAGCCGCTTACGTACGTGCGGCTCTTCTGGGAAGAGCGGGAGCGGCAGGAGCTGGCGCGGCTCGATTCCTGCGAGGTGCTGGATTCGCCGCTGGCGAACGAAGTGGATTATCCGCGAGCGGTGGCGCTGGGTTATATCGCGGAAGTGCTCGATGACGTGCTGCCCGACCGCGAGGCCAGCGATGCCATGTTCCGGCTGGCGCTTTCGGTGCTTGGGCAGTTGCGGGCGGGCGCCATTTGGATGCCGCTCACGTACTTCGACCTGTGGGCAGTGCGGCTGATGGGACTGCTGCCCGAGTTGGGCGAGTGCATTGTCTGCGCGTCGGCACTGAATGGACATCGCGCCTGGTTCCATCCGCTGGCCGATGGATTGATGTGCGCCGCGCACAAGCGGCTGGCGTCGTCGGAGATGTCGGCGGAATCGCGTGTCATCGCAGTGGAAATGTTCCGTCGGCCGGTGGAAAGCTTTGCCGAGTCCCCGTGGCCGCGCCAGCGCGCCGCTGACCTGCGCCGCTTCCTCGCGCAGCGCATCGAGCGGCATCTGGAGAAGAAGCTGGTGACGGCGGGGATGCTGGAGAAGATCTAGCTTTTAGCTGTTAGCTTTTAGCTCTTGGCTTGACCGTCGCGGAGCCAGGCCAAGAGCTAAGAGCCAAGAGCCAAGACGCTAAACTTGAATCCCCGTCCCAACGCGCCGCCCACCTTCCAGGAAATCATCCTGACGCTGGAAAAATTCTGGGCTGATCGCGGCTGTGTAGTGCAGCAACCGCACGATCTGGAGGTCGGCGCCGGGACCAGCGCTCCCGAAACTTTTCTGCGCGTGCTGGGACCGCAGCCGTACAACGTCGCCTATGTCCAGCCTTCGCGGCGTCCCGCCGACGGCCGTTACGGCGACAATCCCAACCGTCTCTTCAAGCACCTGCAGTTGCAGGTGATTCTCAAGCCTCCGCCGGCGACCGTGCAGGAGATTTATCTGGAATCGCTGGCCGCCATCGGCATCGACCTCCGCCAGCACGACATCAAGTTCGAGGAAGACAACTGGGAGTCGCCCACGCTGGGCGCCTGGGGCATTGGCTGGCAGGTGATGCTCGACGGCCTCGAAGTCACTCAGTTCACCTATTTTCAGCAGTGCGGCGGCGTGGATCTCGACCCCATCTGCGCCGAGCTGACCTACGGCCTCGAGCGTCTATCCGCCTTTCTGCAGGATGTGGATTCGGTCTACGACATTGTCTGGGCGCGCGATCCCGACAGCGGGCGCGTGGTCACCTATCGCGACGTTCGCCACGCCGACGAGCTGCAGTTCTCGGTTTACAACTTCGAGATGGCCAACGTCGATTACCTGTGGAAGCACTTCGACCTGTACGAGGCCGAGTGCCAGGAGCTGCTCACCGCTTATCGCGCAATCAAGAAGACCGACAATACTTCCGATCAAGCCCTTGCCTGCGAGAAGCGCCGCTTCCCGGTGCTCGCCGCCTATGACCTCTGCCTGAAGTGCTCGCACTTGTTCAACCTGCTGGATTCGCGCGGCGCCATCTCCGTGACCGAGCGCGTGGGCGTGATTGCGCGCGTGCGCAACCTGGCCGTGGGCGTCTCGAAGGCTTACCTCGACCAGCAGGGAAGTGCGACGGCGGAAACCACGCCGCGCAAACAACAGCGAGGGGCTGCCGACTGATGCCTGACTTCCTACTTGAGATCGGACTGGAAGAAGTTCCGGCGCGCATGATCGACGCGGCCCAGGCAGAGCTGGCGCGTCGCGTCGGCGAGGTTCTGGCTCGCGAGCGGCTCACATCCAATGGCAACGTGGAATCGTTTTCTTCGCCGCGCCGGTTCGGGATTTTGGCGCGTGGGATCGCCGCATCGCAACCGGATGCCGACGAGCAGGTTCTCGGTCCATCGTTAAAGGTATCGTTTAAGGACGGACAGCCCACGCAGGCGGCCCAGGCTTTCGCCAAAAAGGTCGGGCTCCCGGTGGAGAGGCTGGAGACGGTCACTACTCCCAAGGGCGAATATCTGGCTGCGCAGGTGGTCAATCGCGGGCGCCCCGCCGGCGAAGTACTCGCCGCCGCGCTGCCCAAAGAGATCGCGGCGCTCTACTGGCCGAAGAATATGTACTGGCGCGCGAAGAGTGAGCGTTTCGTGCGGCCGCTGCGCTGGCTGGTCGCGCTGCTCGACGGCGACGCCATCCCCATGGAGCTGTTTGGGATCAGGGCCCAGGCGGGCACGCGCGGGCACCGCATTCTCGGGGGCTCGATCACCATCCCGCGCGCCGCCGCATATCAGGAGACGCTGCGCGAGGTGAAGGTGATCGCCAGCCGCAGCGAGCGCGAGCAGCGCATCCGCAAGGCTCTGGACGCCGCCACGCGCACCGTCCCCGGCGCGCGCTGGCGCGAAGATGCCGAGCTGCTCGATACGGTCGTCAACCTGACGGAGTGGCCTTCGGCGATCCTCGGCAACTTCGATCGCGAATTCCTCGAGCTGCCGGAAGAAGTGCTGGTCACCGTGATGCGCGATCACCAGAAATATTTTGCGGTCGAGGACGCGAGCGGCAAGCTGGCGCCGCATTTTCTGGCGGTGCTCAACACCGAGGCCGATCCGGCAGGCGTGATCCGCCACGGCAACGAGCGCGTGCTGCGCGCCCGCTTCAACGACGCGCGCTTCTTCTGGCAGACCGACCAGAAGCGTCCGCTGCGCGAGCGGGTTGCTGACCTGAAGAAAGTCACCTTCCAGAAAGACCTCGGCAGCTACTACGACAAGACCATGCGCGTACAGAAGCTGGCCAGCCTGCTCTGCCAGAACCTGGAAGACGCCGGCGTGAAGGTCCGCCCCGGCATCGTGCACAAGGCAGCGCTGCTGGCCAAGACCGACCTCACCACCGAACTGGTGAAGGAATTTACCGAGCTGCAGGGCATCATCGGCGGGCTGTACGCGCGGGCGCAGCAGCTCGACCCCAATCTGAACGATGAAGTACGTAACGCTATCGCCGCCACGATTTACGATCAGTACAAGCCGCAGTCCATGGAGGCGAGCGTTCCACGCACAATCGAGGGTGCGGCGCTTTCCATCGCCGATAAAGCCGATTCCATTGTGGGAATGTTCGCGTTGGGACTGCAGCCCACGGGCTCGAAGGACCCTTTCGCGCTGCGCCGCCAAGCCAATGGGATCGTTAAGACTGTCGCCGAGCACAAGCTGCCCGTCAGCCTGCGTCAACTGTGGACGGATGCGCTCATCGGTTACCAGGGAACCGAAGCCGAGAAGGCCTTCTCCGCTGATGTCGCGCTCGACGAAGCTCTCGCCGGCTTCTTCCGCGAGCGCCTGACCTACTACCTGCGCGACGTGCTCGGCTTGGAGTACGACACCGTGAATGCAGTGCTGGCGGCCGGCGCCGACGACGTGGTCGACGCCGTAGCCCGCGCCCAGGCGGTCCGCAAGGTGCGCGATCTGCCTGATTTTCTGTCGATTGCCGCTGCTTTTAAGCGCATCAACAACATTCTTAAGCAAGCCCAAGAGAAGGGTTTCAAGACGGCGGCTGACTTCGACTACTCGATGGCGATAGAGGAAGAAAAAATCCTTCACGCGAAAGCTGAACTGCTCGTGCCGCGCTTCGATGCAGCTCGTAAGAGCGGAGATTATGCCGACGCTCTCATTCAGCTTTCAACTCTTCGAGAATCCGTTGACAACTTCTTCGACAAAGTAATGGTTATGGTCGACGACGATCGCCTCAGAGCAAACCGCCTGGCATTGCTGCAAAACCTGCTGCGAAGTTTTTCCACCATTGCTGACTTTTCCGAGATCGTAACCGAAGGAAAAGGTTCATAATAGAGGGTTGCGCTCCTCAGGCCCTGAAGCACACACTAATCCGCAATCCTAGAGAGGAAAATCCATGAGTACAGAAACCCTTCCAGCACCCACTTCCATCAAGACTGCCCCTGCCGCGACCAAGTACGTTTACTTTTTCGGCGGCGGCAAAGCCGATGGCCACGGCAAGATGAAAGACGAACTCGGCGGCAAAGGCGCCGGTCTCGCCGAAATGACCAACGCCAGCCTGCCCGTGCCTCCGGGCTTCACCATTCAGACCGAGGCCTGCCGCGAATCCATGCGCGGCAAGCTCTCGCCCGAGGTCGATCGCCAGATGGAAGATGCGCTCGCCCGCCTGGAGCAGCTCCAGAAGCAAAAACTGGGCAAAGGCGAAAATCCGCTGCTGGTGAGCGTCCGCTCCGGCGCCAAGTTCTCCATGCCCGGCATGATGGACACCATTCTCAACCTCGGCTTGAACGACCAGTCGGTGGAAGCGCTGGCCAAGCGGGCCAACAATCCGCGCTTTGCGTATGACTCCTATCGCCGGCTCATCCAGATGTTCGGCAACGTGGTGCTGGAGATCCCCAAGCCAGCCTTCGACGAAGTGTTCGATGGCATCAAGAAGAAGAAGAAAGCCAAGCTGGACACCGACCTCGACGCTGCGGCGCTGAAGGAAGTGATCGCCGAGTACAAGAAGGTGGTCAAGAAGCACGCCCAGCGCGACTTTCCGCAGGACGCGCACGAGCAACTGGTGATGGCGCGCGACGCCGTCTTCAACTCGTGGGGCAATGACCGCGCCAAGCACTATCGCCGCATCAACAACATCTCCGACGATCTGGGCACCGCCGTCAACGTGCAGGCGATGGTCTTCGGCAACCTGGGCGAGACCAGCGGCACCGGCGTTGGCTTCACGCGCAATCCCGCCACCGGCGCCAAAGAGTTCTACGGCGAGTTCCTGTTGAACGCGCAAGGTGAAGACGTGGTGGCCGGCATCCGCACGCCGGTCCACATCTCCGAGCTGCAGAAGGTGATGCCCGACGTTTACAACCAGCTCCGCGACATCACCACGCGCCTGGAAAAGCATTACCGCGACGTGCAGGACTTCGAGTTCACCATCCAGGACGGCCGGCTGTACATGCTGCAGACGCGCAACGGCAAGCGCACCGGCATTGCCGCTGTGAAGATTGCCATCGACATGGTGAACGAGGGCCTGATCACCAAGGAAGAAGCCATCTTCCGCGTCGATCCCAACCAGCTTTATGACTTCCTGGTTCCCAAGCTGGATGAGAGCGGCAAGATCGAGGTGCTGGCCACCGGCTTGCCGGCATCGCCCGGCGCCGCCGTCGGGCAGATTGTATTCACCGCGGATGAGGCCGTCGTCAAGGCCGGTCCGAACAAGAAGAACCCTGTCATCCTGGTGCGCGCCGAAACCACGCCCGAGGACATCCACGGTATGGAAGTGGCGAAGGGTATTCTGACTTCGCGCGGCGGCATGACCAGCCACGCGGCGGTGGTCACGCGCGGCATGGGCAAGTGCTGCGTGGCCGGCGCCGGCGATGTGGCGGTGGATGAGCACGCCGGGGAGATGCGCGTCCGCGGCCAGGTCTTCCATGAAGGCGACTGGATTTCGCTCGACGGCACTACCGGGCGCGTGATCAAGGGCAAGCTCAATCAACTGGAGCCCTCGCCCGACGATCCCAACCTGCAGAAGTTTTTGGGCTGGGCCGAACCCTTCCGCAAGATTGGCGTGCGCGCCAATGCCGACATTCCGCGTGACGCCATCCAGGCGCGCGCCTTCGGCGCTGAGGGCATCGGGCTCTGCCGCACCGAGCACATGTTCTTCGGCGAGGGCCGCATCCAGCACGTGCGCGCCATGATTATGGCCGACAACGAGAAGGACCGCCGGGCCGCGCTCAAGAAGCTGCTGCCCTTCCAGCGCGCCGACTTCGTCGGCCTGTTCCGCACCATGGACGGACTGCCGGTCACCATCCGCACCCTCGATCCGCCGCTGCACGAGTTCCTGCCCAAGCGGGAAGAGCTGATGGTGGAGATCGCGGTGCTCGAAGCCACCAAGCCCAAGTCACCCAAGCTCAAAGAGCTGAAGAAGATACTCGCCCGCGTGGAAGAGCTGCATGAGTTCAATCCCATGCTGGGCTTCCGCGGCTGCCGTCTCGGCATCCGCTATCCGGAGATCACCGAGATGCAGGCGCGCGCCATCTTCGAGGCCGCCGTGCAGGTGGCGAAAGAAGGCGTGAAGGTGATTCCCGAGGTCATGATCCCGCTCACTGCCACCTTGAAGGAGATGGCCAACCAGTCGGCCGTCGTGCGGCGCGTCGCCGAAGAAGTGTTCGCGGAGAAGGAGACCAAGGTGCACTACCTGGTGGGCACCATGATCGAGCTGCCGCGGGCCTCAATCGTGGCCGATGAGATCGCCAAGGACGCCGAGTTCTTCAGCTTCGGCACCAACGACCTCACGCAGACCACCTTCGGCTTCTCGCGCGACGACATCAACAAGTTCCTGCCCACGTATATCGAGGAGGGCATCCTCAAGCAGGATCCGTTCGCGGTGATCGACCAAGAGGGCGTGGGCGAACTGGTGCGGATGGGCATCGAGCGTGGCCGCAAGACCCGCCCCCACTTGGAAGTCGGCATCTGCGGCGAGCACGGCGGCGAGCCTTCGTCGGTGGAGTTCTGTCACCGCGTTGGGATGGACTACGTCTCCTGCTCACCCTTCCGCGTGCTGACCGCGCGCCTGGCCGCAGCCCAGGCCGCTGCCAGCGAGGAGCTGAAGGCGGAGACGGGAAGAACTAAGTAAGACTAGCCACAGAGGCACAGACGGAGAGAAACCGATTCAAAATTCTCCGTGGCTCCTTGCCTCTGTGGCTATTGAACTTTCTGCAGACGGGCAATAAGCTTCTGGGCTAGGTTTTCCTCTGATTCCGACCACAGCAGCCGAGCGCTCGTCCCGCAATTTTTCTCGACCGCACTGGTGAACTCGACAAGCTTCTGCACGTTGTCGCGGACGCGTCCTTCCGTCAGCGGCGTGAGCTTCACGTCTTCGTAGAGGAACGGCGTATCCAGGCCGAAGTCCACCTGTACGTGGCCGTCATGCTCGTAGGCGCCTTCCTCGAAGTTCAACCCATGGGCGAAGAAGTTGACCGCGCGCGGGGCGCTCACCCAGCCGCCGTCTTCGCCTGGCGTCCAAAGGTCCCATAGAGCTTCGAACTCGTAAGCGTTGTCGTCGTGCAGAAACTCTCCGGCGGTCTCAATAGCCTGCTCCGGAGTAGCCTGATCCTCGAGTGTCTCCTCGTACACCGCCGGCTCGTTCCAGGAAATGGGATGCACGGCCAGATATTCGATCCCCGGACGTTCTCCGGCGAAAGGGAACTGGCGCAGCACGCACAGCGTCTTCGCCAGCATCTCGCCTTCCGCGAATGTGGGGAACCACAGGTTCAGATAGAGACGATCGGCCATGTTAATCAGGCGGCAACATCGCGGCTATTTTACCGGGAGATGGGTGTAGCGCGCCCGCAACCGGAGTATGATATGCGACCAAATGCCCACCAAGTTGCGACGCAACGGCGCGGCCGCGGTGCTCGAGATCGACGGCAAACTCAAGATGGGGGAAGCCGTCGACCAGTTCCGCACGCAATGGACCGAAGCCATCAACGGCGGCGCTAAAGTGCTGGTGATCCTGTTGGGCAACGTGCCGATGATCGATTCTTCGGGCGTGGGCAGCCTGATGCGCTGTTATGCGGCGTTGAAGGCGGTGGGCGGCCGCGTGAAGCTGGTGGGCGCCAGCGAGGTGGTCCGCCAGACGCTGAGCGTTACCCACCTCGACAAGCTGTTCGACTTCTACCCCGACGAGCCTGCCGCACTCGCATCCATCCCTACCGCCTCCGCGCCCTAGTCCCATCGCGGCGCCCTGCCATTTGGCCGATGCCGGACCATTTGGTACAGTAAACGGCGAGGTTCTTTCCACCGAGCACTGCGTCCCCGTCGTCTAGCCCGGCCCAGGACATCGCCCTTTCACGGCGGTAACGCGGGTTCGAATCCCGCCGGGGACGCCAATTCCTTTCAATTTGTCAGACCCGGAGGCAGAATCCGCCCGGCGCTCCGACTGCCGCAAAGCGATTCACGCGTAATGACGAGGCCCGGCCTTTCACACGGTCTGGTCGCATTCATTTGAGAAGCAAAGCATGTTCGCTAGCGAGTTTGCTGAAAGCGCGGTCGAAAGTCACCAAAGTCAGGCCTGCCACCTCGGCAAAAGTAGGCGTCAGGCCACTGTTGAGGTGCGAACTGCTACATCGCGGTCAGGGTTCGGAGCTTGCTTTCAACGTCGTCGGAGTTTGGCTCCGGATAGAAGGCTACGCGCGAATCACTCGTAAGCAGATCGTAGGCTTTCCAGGCGTCTACCTGGGGCCGTGGCGAGTCGCCAGCGGACGAACCACAGATAAGGCAACCGCGGCGATTGCGCCGAATAGCCAAAACCCTTGCGCGGAGTTCGCCGGACCTAAGTCAATTTTTTGAGAGCCTGCCGCTTCACCTTCGCCCACCGTAGCCGTTGGGCTGCGGCGATTCTCTTCCTTGCCTCCGCCGACATCTTGCGTCGTACCCTGCGGACTGTTGTCTCGGTCTGCGCCGCGGCCTGGCGCCCGGCTTTGCCCACCACTTTTCCGAATGCCGATATGGCATCCTCCAGGTGTCCCAGTTCTTTTTGGGCCCGCTTCCGTTCCCGCTGCAGCTCTTTAAGTATTCTTTGTACGTTGACCATGCAGCCCTCTCTCTTCGCTAAGGTCCAATCACTGCGTCCTAGATTCTAAACGCAGGCCGCCGGAAAGTAGCTATTTCCAGCGAAGAAGTAACCCAAGGCAGCGCGCAAACGAGTCTGCCTTTATGCTGGATCCGTGAGCCTGCCGGCGAATGAACTCATACACCTGCTGGTCGCAATCAGCTTCGCCGCCGGCTTAGCTGGGCAGGTATTTGTCACTGCCGACAATCAACATGTAGGCTAGCGCTATGAGTTCTAATTAGTTCATCCGAGCCCAGGACATCGCGCCGCTCAGGAGGCAATAATCGTCGTTCCTACGTCTGGGAAGACACTGAACGAAGTCTATTCCTCAGTCTCCATGCGCCGCCGTTACGAAGTCTGGTTTCTTCGTGTAGGGCTGGCGGAGGGCGGTGGGGCCTGGTGGTTCCGGTATCTGCTGCTGAATCCTGGGCGGAGCGGGTGCGCCGGCAATCCCGGCGGGAAGCCAGTTCAGGTCTGGGCCACGTGGTTTCCGCCCGAAGGCAAGCCGCAAACCTTTATTCAGGGATTTTCCCTGGAGGGTCTCGATCTCAGCGCCAGAGGCAAAGCTCCATTCCACTTCCGAATCGGCAATCAGAAGATCGACGACAGCTCCTGCCAGGGCGCTTTGGAAGTTGAGGGGCATTCGATCTCCTGGGATTTGTACTACCGCTCCAGCTTTCGAATTACGCTGAGCGCCAAGGGCTGGATCGGTTTTTCGCGAACGCCGCATTCCGACGCGCGTTTTTCGGGACGCATCACTTTTGACGGCCGCAGTTCCGCAGGGGACCCTCTGGGGTTCGGTGTGCAAGGACATAATTGTGGATACCGGCATCGCAACTCCTGGACCTGGGCCCATGCGTATTTGCTCCGGTCCGATGGAGGAGTAAGCACGCTCGAAGCCTTGGTCTACGAGATGCCCTTCGGGCTGGTGTTTCGAAAGGTGGTGCTGTGGCTCGATGGCGAAGCGCATGTCTTCCGCCGCCTCGAGGAGAGGAAGAGAGACCCGGAAAACCTGCAGTGGGAGTTCGGCTGCGCCAGCCGAGGCGGCTTGCAGTTGGAGGTTGCGCTTGACGGTCGCGGGCGAAACCTGCATCGTCTTCCCTACCTCAAGACCGATTGCACCGGCAGCTTTGAAGTCGCGAACAACAGCCTTGCGAAGGCAACCGTTCAGGTGCTGCGACGGGGCAAACCAATCGCGGAGTTTGAGACAACAACCGGCGCGGTGTTGGAGATGGCTGGCCACGGTTGAACCCCTCTGCAAGCGCCTGCTTGCGCCGAAGCGGTTTCGGCTGCGGTGTTGTGCCCGTGCCATCGGTGACCGGCATCACTGCGAGATTCTCCGTTCCGGCATAGAAATCAAGCGTCCTCAGTGAGGTTCAATAGCTACCGGCTGGCCTCGATCAGAGCGAGCCGGCAAGGAGTTTCATATGCGGCGCTTCTTTTTCTGCGTCCTGGTTTTATTGCTAGTATCCTCTGCTCTCCCGTGTTTCTCCCAACAAACCGACATCAGGGAATACTCCGTGATTCCCATGTTTACGTACTTCTCCACCCCGTCATTGAATCTGACCACGCGCGGATTCAATGGCGACATAGCGCGTAACGTGCGCCCCTGGTTATCTCTCGGTTTCGATTTCAGCACATCCTCGGGTGACTCTACGCTCATCCCCAGCTATCTCAATGCCGCAACACAGGCCAGATTGGCGCATTTGCTGCCACCCGGTGTCCCGGCAAGCGCAGTGGCGGTGCCCTACAGTACTTCAATATCTACGTACCAGGCCGGACCGCAGGTCAATCTCAGGAAGCTGAGGAAGTTCACATTCGGCGTACGGCCGGCGCTGGGAGTTTTGCATGTCAAGTTCCAGGGAACTCCGGATCCCGCGTCGGCGCCGCTGGTCGCGGCGCTCATGGGTGGGAAGTTGTCAGCCTCCGATAACGCTGTCTTCTACGGCTTTGGGGGCTCGGTCACATGGGAGGCCACACCACACTTTGGCCTTCGTTTCGCCGCGGACCTAGCCCACTACAATTTCTTCGGCAACCTGCTGAACGGCGGCCGTAACACCGTCCGGGTCTCGGTGGGACCAAAGTTCAGCTTGGGAAAGAACATCTTGCAGAAGTAGGTTGGCGGTTGCGCGATATTCACCGGCCTTCGATTATTACGCGACGATAGTGAGGCCCACATGTGCTGTGGGCCTCCGATTCTCGGGGAGAGCGGAGGCGGAATGAACCAGACGATCAACGATGTCTTTTGCTCCGTAGTTGAGCGCGACCACGACCGGGTCATGTTGTACAAGCAGACGGTCAAGTGGATACCGGTCTCCTCACGCGAACTGTACCGCAACGTGATTGGGACAGCGCGAACCCTCGCCCAATGGGGTATCGGCAAGGGCGATCGCGTCGCCATTCTCAGCGAGAACCGTCCGGAGTGGGCGGTGGCCGATTTTGCCACCCTGCTGCTGGGCGCGGTCGACGTTCCTATTTATCCCACGCTGACGGAAGAGCAGACTCTGGCGATTCTTCAAGACTCGGGGGCACGCTTAGCCTTCGTGTCGACGGTCGAGCAGCTTAAGAAGGTACTTGCCATCAAGGACCGGACGGCGCTCGAGAAAGTGGTGGTAATGGATTATGTGGGGATTCCCGAGGGTATCCCCATGCACCGCATGATGGTGAACCAGGACACCGGGCGCGATTCGGAAATGGACGCGCGCGGCAAGTCCATCCGGCCCGATGACCTGGCAACCATTGTGTATACCTCGGGGACGACGGGCACGCCTAAGGGAGCAATGCTGACCCACGGCAACCTGGTCTCGAATCTCTTTTATGCTCGCGACTACTTCGATCTCGCTTCCGGCCAGGTAGGCATTTCTTTTTTGCCGCTCTCGCATGTGACGGCGCGTCACCTCGACTACGTGCTGTTCTCGTCTGGCGTAACCATCGCCTATTGTCCTAATTTCACCCTGATGCCGCAGTACCTCACCGAAGTCCGCCCTACCATCTTCGTCGGGGTTCCGCGGGTGTACGAAAAGCTCCGCGACAAGGTCCGCCGTGAAACCGCCAAAGGCTTCAAGCGGAGGGTCTACGATTGGGGGCTGCGTGTCGGCCATTCCCACCGGGAAACAATTCTCGCCGGCAAACGCCCCGCGTCGTTAAATTGGAAATTGGCGAATTCGCTGCTTTACTCCAAGATCCGCGCGGGCATGGGAGGGCGGGTGCACACCTTCGTCGCCGGGGGCGCCCCCCTGGGCCGCGACCTGGCAGAGTGGTTCGCAGATATCGGCATCCGCATCCATGAAGGCTACGGGCTGACCGAAACCTCGCCCGTTATCGCCATCAATAATCCTAGAGAACACCGCCTGGGGACTGTCGGTAAAGTGTTATCCAACCTGGAATGCAGGATCGCCGCTGATGGAGAGATTCTGGTTCGGGGCCCATCGGTATTCAAGGGCTATTGGAACAAGCCGGAGGAGACCAGCAACGTCTTTGACGAAGGGTGGTTCAAGACCGGCGATATCGGCCATCTCGACGACGATGGGTTCCTCACCATCACCGATCGCAAGAAGGACCTGCAGAAGACCTCGGGCGGCAAGTTCGTCACTCCGCAGCCGATCGAACTGGCATTGACCAGCAGCACCATGGTGGCCTACGCCGCCGTATTCGCGGACGGCCGAAAATTTGTATCGGCGGTGATTGCCCCCGAGTTCTCGGCGCTCGAGGAGTGGGTACAGGCCCAGCAGATAAGCTGTGCGAACCGGCAGCAAATGGTAGCTCATCCCACGGTGCAGGCGCTTTTCGAGGGGATCGTGGCTGAGGTCAACAAAAACCTCGCCCAGTACGAGACCATCAAGAGCTTCCTGGTGGTGGCGGACGAGTTCACCATCGCCGACGGCCAGCTTACAGCTTCGATGAAGATGCGGCGTCGGGCCGTGGAACAGCGGTATCGGATACAGATCGAGGCCCTGTACGGCAATGCCGAGCCCTCCCTTGCTGGCGCCCGAGTCGAATGTGCCGGGTTTGTTCAGGCGGGAGAGAAGGTCTAACATTGCCACCGGCAGCCTAAACAGCGGCTCATCCGGATCTTCCATGCCAGACCCATCTTTCTTCGGGGAATATCTGCGCGGGTTGGCGCCCGAACAATTACAGCAGGCGTTTCGCAGCCTGGTGCCCGAAAGCGCCACCCGCGAGGAGCAGGTCGCGGCGATACAAGCTGCCCTGGCGAGCGAGACGGGACGCACCGTGCGAGCCGAGATGGGCCGATGGATCGTCGATCACCTTATTCCGGTCGAGCACTTGGTTCCAGAGCCGTATGCGGCATGGCGCCAGCCGGTGCGTGAAGCCATGCTGTTCGTAGCTGACCATTTCTCGGACGCGCGTCTCGCTGTCAAGCTGCTGGAACAGATCGAACTGCCGCCGAACGCCCGCCCGGAGACGCGCCTGCTGCGGCTGATTGCCAAGGTCCCCGGCCTGCAAAAACTCGGACAAGTGCTGGCGCGCAATCGCCACCTCCGTCCCGCCTTGCGCAAGGCACTGGCGGAACTGGAGAACGGTATTCATGACGTGGACGCAGCCGGCGTCCAGGCGATCATTCGCGAGCAACTGGGTCCGAAGCTGGAGCGCTTCGCCGTAGAGATCAAACCCAAGCTCCTGTCGGAGGCCAGCGTAAGCGCCGTCATCCCTTTTACCTGGCACAATCCCCAGAGCGGGTCGCGGGAGCGGGGCGTCTTCAAGGTTCTGAAGCCTTACATTCCGCTGTACTTTGCCGAGGATATGGAGTTGCTGCAGGGACTGGCGAAGTACTTCGGGCGCCGGCACCGCGAATATGGATCCGGTGCGCGGGCCATCCCCGATACCTTTAAGAAGGTCCGGCGGCTGCTGCAGCACGAAGTGGATTTCCCCCGCGAGCAGAAGACGCTGCTGGAAGCTGGGGCGCTCTACAAGCATGTACGCGGGGTTCGTATCCCAGGCGTCATCCGCCCTCTTTGTACCGATACCATCACTGCGATCACGGAAGAAACCGGGAGCAAGGTGACGGACGAGGTCACCCGGATGCCTGCGTCACGCCGGCGGGCAGTGGCTCAACAATTGGTGGAAGCCCTGGTTGTCGTTCCACTCTTCGCTTCCTCAGAGCAGTCACTTTTTCATGCCGACCCCCACGCCGGCAACCTGCTTTACAACGGCCGTACCGGAGAATTGATCATCATTGATTGGGCCTTGCGGGAACGGCTGAGCCGCGAACAGCGCCGCCAGCTCGCGCTGCTTTTCCTGATGGTTGCGCTGCGGGACCCGGTCGGAGCTGCGAACGCAATCACCGCCATGGCGGAGCAAACCATCCGCCGCAGTTCACGAACGGCAGAGCTGATCCGGGACTGCGTTCGCCGCTTTCTGGACGCCCTGCCCCTGGCTCGTTTTCCGACCGCCACGGATGCCATGCGCCTGCTGGAGGAAGTGGCGTTTCAGGGAATACGCTTCCCGGCCCCGCTGATCATGCTTTCGAAGGTCCTGTTTACGTTGGACGGCATCCTGGAGGACATCGGCGGGGACGGCGCCTCGATGGGCACGGTCATGGCACGGCACATCGCGCGCCGCTGGCTGACGGATCGTGCCGCCTTTGCCTCGCCACTCACCTCCAGCGACTGGATCACGCTGCAATGCAGCGCGCTCCTCTACAGCAGCCGGCTGTGGATCAAAGGCGAACAGAAGATCGTGGATCGGCTTTTGTCGCGAGCCCCGGCTGCGATTACGTCCGCGAAGAGTGCTCCGCTCGCGCGCTGAAAACTGTAGAGGCGTGGGATGCCAGGCGCCGCCTAAGCGGAGGCTTGGGCGTCCGCCAGGCGCGCAGCCACGATGGTGTAGACCGAAGGGTTGAAAACCAGCCCGATGTGCGTGCCGGCGACTTCGAAATCGTTGTTTGGGTTGCCCGTTTTGCAATATCGCCAATCCACCATTCCGTCATCGTGGGTGTAGATCGCGGTCTGCATCACCGGCGTGGACAGTCTGCCCTCCAGGGAATTGACGAACTCACAGGTGCACCGTGCCGTGTAGCACTCGGGTAAAACCTCCTTACCGTGCTGCTTGAGGACTTGCTCGCGCACCGCCAGAGTCGCCTGCATCAGACTACGGTGGAGCACCTTGCCGCGGAAGGGCGCGGCCAGGGTTATGACGGAAGCGACATCGCCTGGCTGCTGCGTGGCGATGGAACGCGCCATCATGCCGCCCAGGCTGTGCCCGATCAGGTGGATCTTCCGCCCCGTCTCACGCAGCGCCTTCTCCACGATCTCGGCGAGCCGGTACTTGATGAGCAGGTTCGGGCACTCAGCGTTCAGATGGATCCCGGACAGATAAGGGCGATAACCCACGCGAGAAAGCCAGGAACTCAGGTGGGTCATATAAACGTCACTCCCGAGAAACCCTGGGATCACAACCACTGCGGAGCCGTCACCGTGTGGCACGCCCAAACCGTAATAAACAGGCGAGGCATGCAAGAGAAGGAGTTCGGCGCCGAATAACGCCTCTTTCCAGATGGGAATGTCCGCCTCCCTTTCGGGGCGGTGGTTGCTGGGTCGCCGTGGCGCCATAGAGGGTAACGGGTGGTCCGACTCAGTATTGCGCAGCATGGGATTCAGTTCCAGTGCTTTTTGTTGCTCGCACGATCATGCAAATAACGCGCGCCCCGTCCGGGGTTACCATGGTAATTGCCCAATGGTTGGTGGAGGGTTGCAAGTGAGGTTTTGAGCGCGCCCGAATTCCCCGAGAACTCTCATTGTAGCCGAGGCTACACAATCGAGGCGACGTGCTGTTGTGCTGGCAACGGCACGTCCCTCGATATCCATGCTGTGCGAACTCGCCGCGCTCTCAACCACGCCGAAAATTAAGCGACGGCATGGGCGGCATGGGGCGTCGCCGTCTTCCGCGGACGGGGTGTGTGCTTCACCCGATGTTTCGGTTTCGCAGCGCTGCGAGGCTTGATCATGGAGTCGATCATCGCCTTTTCGGCATCGACGAACCGCTTCACGCCCTCGCCGGTGATATTGGCCATGGGCAGCAGCTTGAACGGCTTGAGCACTTCCAGCGCCCGGGTTGCCGCCTTCAGGTTGACGTTCATCTGCTGGCCGGCAATGTCGAGCATCTTCTTCTGCATCTCGACGAACGCATTGCTGGCGTCGCGCGCTAGCTTTACCAGCTCGGTTTTCTTGACCACGTGTGCGGTCTTCTCGGATTTGCCGCTGGTCAGCCGCGCGGTCTCCTGCGCGATGACATCCAGAAACTTCTTCTGGGCATCGACGAAGTTCTCCATGGATTCGCGTGCAAGCTCCACGGCGTGGGTGCCGCCGTACTTGCCCTTCCCGGCTTGCTCCAGCCAATCCTGGGTCTGCTTGCTGGTGATCTTGAGAAATTCCCGGTGCATGTCGATGAAAGTGTCGACGGTGCGCCGCACAAGGTCGGCTGTCGCGGTGGCGGGAACGTAGGCGGAGACGCGTTCCTTCACGCCGCCCATGACGATCTCGTTCTCGTGCTGCGCCAGGTTGAGCAGAACTCGCTGCGCCTCGATGAAACTGGAAGTGCCTTCGACCGCTAGTTCGGTCAGAATTGCCACCGGGGAATGCTCCGGGGCGGACACTCCGTCCCGCAGGCTCTTCATCGCGTCGGCACTCTTGCGCATGGCAAGGTCGACGAGGACGCGTTCGCTCGCGAAGACGTTCTCCACGCCCTGCTGCACCCAGCCGGACACTAAGGTTAGAAAGGATGACGGGTTAACGTGAGTGGCGGGGCCCGACTTGTTATTTCTTGGCATAATGGCCTCCGTATATTGCTGCATTGCAGCAGCAATAAAAATGTACAACTTTGCGGTGGTTATGTCAATATGTAAGTGATTTTTATTGCGACGCATCATGAGAAGGGCGGGCCCGGTGAAAAGCGACGCCGTCATCATCAAGAAGTACGGAAATCGCAGGCTCTACGATACCGCGAACAGCCGCTACATCAACCTGGAAGAAATCGCAGCCCTGGTCCGCAAGGGGAAACAAGTTCGCGTGGTGGATGCCAAGACCGGCCAGGACCTCACCCGGGTGACGCTCACCCAGATCATCGTGGAGGATGCCAAGGACGGGCCCAGCGGCCTGCCGCTCGAATTGCTCCGCCAGCTCATTGTCGCCTCCGACCACGTGGGGCGCGAGTTCGTGATGTGGTACTTGAACTCCGCCTTCAACGCCTACCACAAGGTGCAGGAGTCGCTGCAGAGCGGGCTGAGCGAGGTTGGTTCCGCCGCCCTGTCTCCGCTGCAAATGATGAAGGGCGCCATCCCGGGCGGTGGGGCGGACGACAACGCCCTGCGCCAGCGGCTTGCGGAATTGGAAGCCCGCCTGAACAAGCCTGCACGCCAGCGGAAACGCCGCAAAGCAACGCGCTGAAGCCGCACCGATCAACCTGAGGATCTTGATGACCTCGTGGTAGCGCTGGTTCCGCAGGAGGGTTCTCCGGGGACCTCGGCGGTGTCGTTCCACGCCGTCGAGGTGGCGGGAGGAATGAAGCTCATGGCCCGCTCGGCCAGGGCTGTAATCGTCAGGCTCGGGTTGACGCCGAGGTTCGCGGCCACCACGGACCCGTCGCACACGTACATATTCTTGTAGCCGAAGACGCGGTGGCGGGCGTCTACCACGCCGTGGCGGGGTGAATCCGCGATCACGCAACCTCCGATACAGTGCGCTGTGCCCGGAACATCGAAGAGAATCTCAGGGAGCATGCTCATGGCGAAACCGCCGGTGAGCTGGGCAAATTTCTTGGCAAACTCGTTTGCCTTCGGAATGTAGGTAGGCACCTTCTCGCCCCGGCTGACGAGAAACTTGTGGAACGGCCAGAACCAGGGGCGCTGCCAGCGCATCTCGATCTCTCCCTCCAGCGCCTGCATGCAAAGCAGGATCACAAACTCTTTCGCCCAGCCCCGCGGTTGCAACACTCGCACAGTCTTGAACGGGTGGCGGAGCAGCGAGCCCAGGACGTTCTTCAGCCAGAGTGCAATCCGCCGCGGACCAGGGCGGCCATCGGTCAGGATGGTGGTCAGAAACCCCATGGCGTCGGAGCCGGCTCGGGTAGCGGACGGCTTCAATGTGGGTGTGCTCGTCAATATAGATGCCGGAGCCGATCGCGATGCCCTGCGACAAATCCTGGGAGTAGCCCGGGGTGCGGGCCCCGATGAGCGATTCGGAATTGGTGCGAACGTGTTGCCCCAGCTCGCGGCTGATGGCCGGCAATGAGCCCTTTTCCTTGAGATGAAAGAGAAGTTCCATGGTGCCCAGCGAGGAGGCCGAGAAGACCACCGCGTGGCAGGTGAACCGCTGGGGCTGGCGCTCGGATCCACGCCGTGGATTTGACGGTGCGCACTTCGTATCCGGCGCTGCCATCGCTCACGCCATCGAGCGGCCGGACGTCCACAACCTTGGTTTCCGGAAAGACCTGCGCCCCGTGTTTTTCAGCGAGGTAGAGGTAGTTAAGGTCGAGTGTGTTTTTCGCGCCATAGCGGCAGCCGATCATGCAGCCGCCGCAAGCGATGCACGTGGATCGCGCGGGACCGTCTCCCCCGAAGAAAGGATCAGGAAAGGTTTGACCACGCATCCCATCAGCCGGCTGGAAGATACCTACCTTCGTGCAGTAAAACGTATGCCCGACTCCAGAGGCTTCCGCCGCTCTGCGCAGGAGATGGTCGGCAGGTCCAAGGATTTTGTTTTCCGTAACACCTAACATGCGCGCGGCGGTCGCGTAGTGCCGGGGCATTTCTGTTTTCCAGTCGGACAATCCAGTCCAGGAGCCCGATTCCCAGACTTTCTCGCCGGGAGGAAGCAGGGTGCTGGCATAGGTGATCGATCCGCCACCCACGGCGCAACCATGGAAGATGGTCGCATGCCGGAAGAACCGCATGTTGAAGAAGCCGCGCAATCCGAGTTTGGGACGCCAGAACCAGCGATGGATGGACCAACTGGTGTGCGGCAAATTGTCGGGCGTCCAGCGCCGCCCCATCTCCATGACGGCGACACGATAGCCCTTCTCCACCAGCCGGTGGGCGGCCACGCTGCCGCCAAACCCGGAGCCGATCACGATGAAGTCGAAATCGAATCCATCCTTCTGCTCGCCGATGTCGGCGGCGCCAGCGGCGTTGGTTGCGCGCTCTCGTTCCCGTAGACTTGCCGGCGACAGCGGATTATCGTTGCTCTCCCCGAGGAGGGACGCGCGCTGCGCAAGCTGCCCGAGGTCGAGGAAGCGAAGGCCTTGATGACCGAGGCCATGGAATGGTCGGTCATGAAGTGGCTGCGGGAAAAGAAACGGGTGCGCAAGGCTGCGGACCGCGCCAACGACGCGCTTGATGAATTGTCGAAGCGAGACGAAACTCTTTGGCCGGAGCGAGCTGAGAGCCGCTTATGGTTCCCTGGCGCAGAATGCCAACCCGGCAAAGCAGCCGGACGCCGAAATCCCGAATGCGGTCAAGCAGGTGAAGCGAGCGGATGACGAATCCTTCCGCGCGCACCTGGACGCGGAGAACACGTTTGACGAAGCGGAGAGGCAGTTGAGCACCAGCATGGCTCGCGAGGGGTGCCGGAAAGCCATCTACTCGTGGGAGCTGCATGAGAAAGCCATCCGCATGGCGGAGCGCCTTATTCCCTCATCGCAGGGATAGTTCGAGAGCGTCCATCCCCTGCCGCCTGCGATCAAGCCGCAACCACGCCGCCATTCTTGCGTACACGGGCAACCTGCGCCGTCGGGACATGCAACGGCTCTGCCGGGATTGCAGGCGCCGGGGGTGCGACCGGCTTCGGCGCAATGGCGGCTTTCGAAGCTGCTCGTTCCTCAAACAGAAGGCGGCGCAGCGAACGAAGATCATTGAGGATGCGACGGTTGCAGTTGGTGTGGAACTGCAGCTTCTCTACGTTGTAATGCACGACCCGCAGTGCGTCCAGGTTGCGCGAAGATTTTGCACTCGATTCCCTCTGGGTCTGCGCCTGAATCAGTACCTCAATGTCTTGCTTGGCATCAGCCACAGCGTCGGACAAGACTCGGAAAAAATCGTAGGCGCTTTCGATGCTCTCGAAAGGTTGTTCGGATTGCCGTTGCATTTCGCTTCTCCCTAGTTTGTTGTTCTTTCGTTGGGGGTTGGGAGGACAACGAGTCGACAAGGGATGTGCGAGAAGAATGCCACAAGCATGGTTGCACGCGCTGCGAGGTGGGTCTGTGATGTGGCGCACGACGAACCGTGATATCCGACGAAAAGGCTCGCGTACTCCGGAAACGTCCGGATCGCAACCTGGAAGTAGCCGCCGGCTGGCGACGCGCAACACATGGTTCTGTGATGCGCCTCACAGACCATGTCCCACCGTAACCACATACTGCTTGCGGGAAGCACTTCAGACATGCTGCTCAGCTTCCCTCGCTGGTGTCACCCAGAGCTGGTCACTCAGAAGAAGCAGGAGATGTCGGGCATCATGTTGGAAGGCATTCATTCCGATGCGCGACTGGCATCCTGGTTGGTCCAGGGACAAGCGCTTTTCTTGTTCCTGCATCTTCTCGGCGTCGTATGTTTCGCCTACATCGTAGCCAAGCGCCTGGTGCCGCTGCTTCGGGCGGAGCGTGATCCGCGCTTTGACCGGCCGTTGGCGCGCCTGGGCAAAGTTTTCAAATTCTGGCTGGGACAGTGGAAGCATCCGCGCTACAAGACCGCCGGGACAGTTCACATCCTCATATTTGCTGGATTCATTCTGCTGGCGATGCGCGCCTTCACCGTGCTGATCGTCGGAGTCTCGCCGAATTTCGTGATGCCAGGCCTCTCGGGAGAAGCCGGGCACGTATACGAAATTGCCACCGACTACGCCGCCACGGTGGTATTCCTCTGCATGGTATTCGCCATCGTGCGCCGCATGGTGTTCAAGCCCGCGCGCTATGAAGTGCCGGCAAAGTTTGGCAAGGCGCACAAAGCTGACGCCATCTTTCTGTTGGCGCTGATCGCGATTCTGATGGTGGCCGACAGTCTGTTCGAGGCCGCGAAGGCGGCTGGGCAGGCACAACCAGGGCATGTTGCATTTGCGGCTGCGCTTTCGCTCCCCTGGCTTTTGAAGGTCTCTCTGGTTTCGGTTTCCTTGCCCACGCTCGGAGGTCTGTGTTTCGCCGGCTATCTTGTCCATGAAATCGCCTTTTACTTCCTGCTTTGCTATCGGCCGTTCGGAATTCAGTTTCACGTCGAGACATCATTATTCAATGTCTACTTCTCAAAGTTGGACCGCGCAACGCTCAAGCCGGTGAAGTGGGGCGTGAGCGACGAGCATCTGGACCGGGTGAAATCGTTCGGGGTGAAGACCTTTGAAGACTTCACCTGGAAGCAGATGCTCGATTTCTATTCCTGCGCCGACTGCGGCCGGTGCTCGGACAACTGTCCGGCCAATGCGGTGGGCCGGCCGCTGTCGCCGCGGTTCATCTCTATCAAAGCAAGAGACTATGCGTTCCAGCACTATCCCATGTTCGGCCCCTCAAAGAATGGCACGCCGCTGATCGGCAGCATTTACTCCGACGATGAAATCTGGTCCTGCACCACTTGTGGCGCGTGTGAGGAAGAGTGCCCGCTGCTGGTGGAGTACATCGACAAGATCGTCGACCTGCGGCGCGGCATGGTGGATGAGGGCGTTGTGCCCCAGTCCATGCAAAAACCGCTGAAGGCGCTGAACAGCCGCGGCAATCCTTACGGCAAGATGGAGAAGAAGAAAGCCGACTGGGCCAACGCCAAAGACTTCCAGCAAATCTGCCCGGTCAAAACGCTGGACAAGAAAAACGGCGCGGACACTTTGTACTTCGTCGACAGCATCACTTCCTTCGATGACCGCATGCAGTCCATCGGCCGGGCCACCGCCAAAATTCTCGACCACGTGGGAGCGAACTTCGGAATCTTGGGCGCGGCGGAGAAAGACAGCGGCCATGATGTCCGGCGCTTTGGCGAGGAGACGCTGTTCATGGCGCTCCGCGACCACAATACCGACGCCATTAAGGCATCCGGCGTAACCCGCATCGTCACCGCCGACCCCCACGCCTACAACGCCCTGAAGCACGACTACAAGGATGTGCCGCCGGTCGAGCACATCAGTCAGGTGATCGCCCGGGAAGTGAAGTCCGGCAAGATCGAGTTCCGTCCAGTAGAAAACGGCAACGACGTCTACACCTACCACGATCCCTGCTACCTGGGGCGGCACAACCAGGTTTACGACGATCCGCGCGACGTGCTGGATGCCATTCCGGGGCTGAAGAGAGTTGAAATGACCCGCTCCCGCGACCGCTCCTTCTGCTGCGGCGGCGGCGGGCTCATGCTGTTTTACGAACCGAAAGAAGAGCAGCGCATCGGGGTGAAAAGAGTGCAGATGGCCGCCGAAGCCGGAGCCAATGTGATCGTTACCGCCTGCCCGTTCTGCATGGTGAATATAGAAGATGCGATCAAGGTTGCAGGCTTCGAAGGAAAAATGACCGCTATTGACTTGACGGAACTGGTGGACCAACAGATCGCGCGCGAAAGCACGGTTGTAACCAAGGAAGCTGCGGAAGTCCCGCAAGAGTGCGTCACTGGGAGGTAGACGTGGAAATTTTAGTTTGCGCAAGAAGAGTGCCCGACACTTCGGAAAACGAGATCGAGCTCAACGGCGCCGGCAACGACATCGAGCGTGACGAGCTGGTCTATTCGATCAACGAGCCCGACAACTACGCGGTCGAAGAGGCCCTGCAGATCACCGGCAAAGCGGGCGGGCAGGTCACCGTGGTCACGGTCGGGGGCGAGGATGACGAGGAGATCCTGCGCAGAGAGATGGCCATGGGCGCAAACCAGGGCGTTTTGATCTCCGACGATACCTTCCAGGGTTCTGACGGCAAGGGCATCGCGACCATCCTGAAGGCTTTCGTGCAGAAGGGCAAATACGACCTGATCTTGACCGGGGTCCAAGCCGAGGACGGCGGGGCGCAAGTCGGCGGGATGCTGGCCGCAATGCTGGATTATCCCTTCGCCGCTCTGGTGAATTCCATTGAAGTGCTCGACGGCAAGAAGCTGAAGATCGGCAGGGAAATCGCCGGTGGCAACCGGGAGATGAATGAGATCGATCTCCCCTGCGTGCTCTCCATTCAGACCGGCATCAACGAGCCGCGTTATGTCGGCATGCGGGGCATTCGCGCGGTAGCTTCCGTCCCCATACCAACTCACGGCGCGTCGGATCTCGGCGTTGATCAAGGCGCTGTAGGGGAAGCTGCCGCCAAAGTGAAACGCGTGGACTACTTCATGCCCGCGCTGGGCAAGGGCGCCGAGATGCTCCGCGGCAGCCGCGAAGAAAACGTCGACAAAGTTCTGGAGTTGGTCGCCGCCAAAGGAGGGTTGAAATAATGGCTCGCATTTTCGCTTATATCGCACACAAAGGCGGCGCGCCCGATGACACGGCCGCCGAACTGATCGCTGCGGCAAAGAAGATCGACCCGGCTGCATCTCCCACGGCAATTGCCCTCGGGTGGGGCGCGGAACTCGATGCTGTCTGCGCCACGCTCCGCGCTTCTCATACAGAAGTATGGAAAATCGCCCACGAAACTTTTGCCTATCCCAACGCTGAACTCATCCGCAAAGCTTTGGTGAAGGTGTTGCCGGCCGGCGCCATCGTGCTAGTCCCCCATGAGCATTTCGGAATCGATCTGGCTCCGGGGCTTTCCATCAAGCTGAACGCAGCCTTTGTCTCCGACGTGGTGGCGATCGAGGGAGTTCAGGGAAGCGATCTCAAAGTCGTCCGCCAGGAATTCGGCGGACAGGTGAGCGCCCACGTCCGGTGCGATGTCTCATCGGGCGCGGTAGTCACCATCCGCCCCGGCGCATTCAAGCCACTGGAGAGCGCTGCCGCCAACGGAACCGTCGTCGACAAATCCGCCGACGTGGGCGTGCTGGCGGCGGGACGGCGCTATCTGGAGACGGTCATCGCCGAAGCGGGTGATGTGGATATCACGAAGTTCAACGTTCTGGTCTCCATCGGCCGCGGCATCCAGGAGAAAGACAATGTCGCCATCGCGCAGGAACTGGCCGATGCCCTGGGCGCGGCGGTGAGCTGCTCGCGCCCGGTGGTCGATGCCAAGTGGCTGGAGAAATCCCGCCAGGTTGGATCTTCGGGCAAGACCGTGAAGCCCAAAGTCTATCTGGCGTGCGGCATCAGCGGCTCGTTCCAGCACCTGGCCGGCATTAAGGGCAGTCCGTTTCTTATCGCTATCAACAAGAACGCCAAAGCTCCCATATTCCAGGTAGCGGATGTCGGGATTGTGGACGACATCCTGGAGTTCCTGCCTGAGTTAACCAACAAAGTCCGCGAAATGCGCCGCGTCGCATAACAAAGTGAGGCACCGCCCATGATTGCACCGAAGACTCTGAAGTTAAGTTTGAAATCGCTCCGCGACTTCGCCAAGAAGCAACTGCCGGACGAAAAACTCCGCGAGCTGGATGACCGTGACGAATGTCCCGTGGACATCGTCCGCTACATGTGCAACCCCGACCAGTTGGGCATTCAACTGCTGTTTATCCCCGAAGATTGCGGGGGCTTCGGCGGCGGCGCGTTCGATGTGTATGCGGTCTGTGAAGAGATGGCGCACATCGATCTGGGCGTCGCCACGGCAGTGCTGGCGACATTCCTGGGCAGTGATCCCATCACGGTGGGCGCTACGCCCGAGCAGAAGAAGCACTGGCTGTCGCGCATTGCTCAGGAAGGTTTGCTGTTCGCCTACGGCGCTACCGAGCCGGAAGCCGGCAGCGATCTGGGCGCGTTGAAGACCACCGCCGACCCGGTCACGCAGGACGGCAAGATCGTCGGCTACAAAATCAACGGCGCCAAACAGTGGATCAGCAATGGCGGAATCGCCGACGTTTATACCGTGCTCGCGAACACCCCGAAGGGTCCGAGCTGGTTCATCGTGGAGAAAGGCGCCAAGGGCTTTTCACACGACGAGCCGGAAGATAAACACGGCATTCGCCTGAGCAACACCGCAGCGCTCGCGTTCAGCGACGTCTACGTTGACGCCGACCGGCTCATTGGCGGCGTCGAAGGCGAGGGACTGAACCAGGCACAGGCCGTCTTCGGATATACGCGCGTGATGGTGGCGGCATTTGGCCTCGGTGGCGGGTGGGCGGCGCTCGACCGGGCCATTCCTTATTCCACCAAGCGCATCCAGGCCGGAGCGCCCCTCTCCGAGAAGCAGGGATATACCCACAAGCTGATCGTGCCGCACGTCGCGCACCTCGAAGCGGCCCGCGCCTATATAGAAGAGACGGCCCTGCGGATTGACGCCGGCGCCGAAGGCAGCCTGAACACCGAAGGCGCGATCGCTAAGTACATGGCAACCGAAGCCGGCAATGCGGCTGCCGAGGCCAGCATCCAGGCCCTGGGCGGCTACGGCTACACCCATGAGTACATGGTGGAGAAGATCAGCCGCGATGTTCGCATCACGTGCATTTACGAAGGCACCTCCGAGATCATGGAGATGACCATCAGCCGCGACCGCTGGCAGCTCCACCTGAAAACCCGCGGCCAGTACTACCACGAGCAAGCGCGCCAGTGCGAAGCGCTGCATGCTCGCCATCCCGAGGTAGGGGCCGATGTTGCTGCGCTCGCGCTGCACGCACTGGCTGAAGTGATGGAAAAGGCGCGCGTCGGCCGTCTGACGCGCTATCAGCACATTCTCCTGCGCCTGGGCGAGCTAATCGCGTTCGCGGAGTCCGCGGGTAGTTTGTGCCGCCGCGCGGCGCTGGCGGCCGACGGCAAGCTCGACGAAAAAGCCAGCCGGCGTTTCGACGCCAAAGCCCTGGCCGCGCTGAGCCGCGTCTTCGCCCGCGAGGCCGCGCTCAAGGTAGCCGAAGACGGCTGGCGCTGGGTCGTCGGAGCCGGTGGCGTCAGCGATTCGGAAATGGCCGCGTTCGAAGCGGCTCTTGGTCTGCCTGCTATCCATCGGGTACAGGCTGGGCTGATTTCTGACATGGACTACGTTGCGGATGTGCTATACGGCCGCGCCGCAAAGCGCACAGTGCAAGCCGCGTAGCGTCATAAATCTTCTTTCAGGCCATCCGGCCATCTCTCAGTGGCCAGATGCCTCTTTCATACCGGCAGGAGTGTTGCCATGGAAAGCACCGCACATCGAGCCATCGCGATCGTGGGGGCGGGAGCCGTTATGCCCGACGCCGCGAACGTCCCCGCCTTTTGGGAGAACGTGAAGAACGGCCGTTACAGCATCAGCGAAGTTTCGCCTGATCGCTGGGACCCGGCGCTTTATTACGATCCCGATCACAGCGCTCCCGATAAGACCTACTCAAAAATCGGCGGCTGGGCGCGGGAGTACGTGTGGGATCCGATGAAGTGGCGCCTGCCGATTCCCCCGCGCGTGGTCGATGCCATGGACGAGGCACAAAAGTGGGCCATTGCCTGCACTCGCGAAGCCTTGGAAGACTATGGGTATCCCAATCGGCCGCTGAACCTGGATCGCACGGCCGTGATCCTGGGCAATGCCATGGCCGGGGAAAAGCACTATTTCACGGCGCTGCGCCTGTACTTTCCGGAATACGCCCACGAACTGGAAGAATCCGCCAGTTTCGCCGCGCTGCCGGCGACGCTGCGCCGCGACGTTACCCGGGAATTGCACGACCGCATCAACGGGCGCATCCGCGAAGTTACGGAAGACACCATGCCCGGCGAATTGTCCAACTGCATTGCCGGCCGGATTGCCAACCTCTTCAATTTTCATGGACCCAACTACGTCGTGGATGCGGCGTGCGCTTCGGCCATGGCGGCGATCACCGCAGCCTCGCAGGGACTGGTAGCGAACGATTTTGACATCGCGGTCACCGGGGGCATTGACCGCAACATGGGCGCCTCGAGCTTCATCAAGTTCTGCAAGATCGGCGCGCTCTCAGCCACTGGCACTCGCCCCTTCGCCGATGGGGCCGACGGCTTCGTCATGGGCGAAGGCGCCGCAATCTTCATCCTGAAACGGCTGGCGGATGCGGAGCGCGACGGCGACAAAATCTACGCTGTGGTGCGCGGCATCGGAGCCTCCAGCGACGGCAAGGGGAAGGGCATCACCGCGCCCAACCCGATCGGCCAAAAATTTTGCCTCGAACGCGCCTGGCAGAATGCCGGCGAATCGCCCGCCACCGCAACCTACATTGAGGGCCATGGCACATCGACCCGCGTGGGCGACGTTGTGGAAGTGCAAGGCATGGCTGACCTGCTCAGCAGTTTTCATCTCCCTGCCGGATCGGTGGCGCTGGGCTCGGTCAAGTCGAACATTGGACATCTCAAAGGAGCAGCCGGGGCGGCCGGATTGCTGAAAACCGCTCTGGCGCTTCGGGATAAGGTGCTGCCGCCCAGCCTGCACTTCGAGCATCCCAGTCCGGATATCGATTTCGCCCACACTCCGCTGTACGTCAACACGGAGCTGAAGCCATGGGCGACTCCTGCTCAGGATGGTGTGCGCCGTGCCGGCGCGAGCGCCTTCGGTTTCGGCGGCACCAACTTCCACGCGGTGCTCGAGGAATACATCCCCCACCGGCTGAATGGCAACGGCAAGCGAACGGTCGCGGTCGGCGAGATGCCGGCTGCTGCGATCGAAGAGGCAACCATGAATGCGAAGGATCTCTCCCCCACTTCTTCATCTTCTTATAAGGCACCCTTACGCGGAGCGCTGGTGATCGGCGGAGAATCGGACGCCGCACTGGCCGAGCGTCTGCGGGCAGTTCAGAAAGATGCCCAGGCCGGCCGCGCGCCGGAGCCAGCCGCGCCCGCGGAATCCGACCTGCGCGCGCCCGAGCGCCTGGCGATCGACTATGCCAGTGCCGCCGAGCTGGCGACCAAGTCAGCCACCGCACTCAAGGCGCTGGCAGCCAACCAGGCTCCTGTGTGGAAAGCTCTGCGCGCGCAAGGCATCTTCCGCGGCCACGGTCCTGCGCCCAAGGTAGCGTTTTTGTATACGGGACAAGGTTCGCAGTACGTGAACATGCTGCGGCCGATCCGCGCTCTGGAGCCAATTGTGGCTGAAGCTTTTGCCGAAGCCGATCGTGTCATGACCCCGCTACTTGGCAAACCGCTGAGCGAGTTCATCTTCGTGGACGAAACTGACGCCAAGGCTGTCGCTCAGGCCGACGAAGATCTTCGCCAAACGGAAATTACCCAGCCGGCCGTGCTGGCCATCGACTTAGCGATGACCCGGCTCCTGGCCGCTTACGGAATCGAGCCCGACTTCACCATGGGACACAGCTTGGGGGAATACGGAGCGCTGGTGGCTGCCGGCGGTCTTCCCTTTGATCAGGCATTGGAAGCGGTCAGCGCGCGCGGCCGCGGAATGACCCGCGTGGCTGTCGACGACAACGGCCGTATGGCCGCCGTCTTTGCGCCGCTCGAGGAAATCGAGCGAATCCTCAAAACCATCGACGGCAACGTGGTGATCGCCAATGTGAACAGCGAGCACCAGGGAGTCATCGGGGGCGCCAGCAAGGCCGTCGAGCAAGCCATGGAAGTGTTCCTGAAAGCCGGCTATGAAGTGACGCCGTTGCCGGTCAGCCATGCTTTCCACACCTCGATTGTGGCTCCAGCCAGCGAGCCCTTGCGGCAGATACTGCAGCGCCTGCGCCTCGCGCCGCCGCGGCTGCCGATTGTGGCCAATGTGAACGGCGAGTTTTATCCGACGGGAGCCGGCGTCGTGCCGCAGATGGTCGACATTCTTGCGCGTCAGGTCGCTTCTCCGGTGCAATTCGTCAAGGGCCTGCGCACCTTGTACGATGCCGGCGCGCGTGTGTTCATCGAAGTCGGGCCAAAGAAAGCGCTGCAGGGGTTTGCCGAGGACGTACTTGGCGGACACGGTGATGTGGTTTCGCTTTTCACCAATCATCCCAAAACCGGCGACATCGCCTCCTTCAACCAGGCGCTGTGCGGGCTGTATGCAGCGGGACTGGGCCGCGGCCAGGCCGAAGCCGTCCGCGAGGTCACAGCAGAGCCGGCAGCTCTTGCCGCGCCCGCTTCTTCTCCTGTGAAGGCGCCGAAGCCCGCGCTGTCCGCCTTCACCCCAATCTCGACGACTGCCACGACGGCGCCCGGAAACGGCGATCGCTACCTCGAGCTCGGACATATGTTTGCTGATGTTCTGGAGCGTGGCTGGAAGATGTACCACGGTCCGAACGGGACCGATCAGCCGGTAACGATTACCGGAGCGGCCTTGGGACTGCCGGGAACGGACCACATCTTCGATGATGGGAACATCGGCCGCATCCTGCGGGGCGACCAGTTCATCGGTGCCGTCCCCGCGAAACTCCGCCGCGCGATGGCCGATAAACACATCACTCGCCTGGTGAAGAGCAACGGCGGAGAAGCGACCTTCGAAACCATTAATGACGTAGCCGAGGTGATCAAGCTTGCCGGGCGCGGAGGCGCCTTCGACCTGGAGAATGAATTCGGTGTTTCCTCCGATCGCCGGCTTGCACTCGACCGCACCACTTGCCTGGCGATGGCGGCTGGGATTGACGCACTGCGCGACGCCGGCATCCCGCTGGTGATGCGCTACAAGACCACGAGCAAGGGCACTCAGCTACCGGAGCGGTGGGCATTGCCAGACGCCCTGCGCGACGATACGGGTGTGATTTTTGCTTCGGCCTTCCCGGGTTACGACTCTTTCGCCGAAATAATGTCGCACTACTATGAAGACCACGCTCGGTGTGAGCAGTTGGCTCTGCTGGAAAGCGTGCGCGTCCGGGTGGCGGAGGCGAATGGTCATTCGGCAGTTGGGCAAGAGCTTGACCAGCGCATCCGGGAGTTGCGAGCCGCCATCGAGAAGGAGCCTTTCGTCTTCGACCGCCGCTTCCTGTTCAGAGTCTTGCCGATGGGGCATTCGCAATTCGCCGAATTCATCGGCGCCCGTGGTCCTAATACCGCGATCAATGCCGCTTGCGCGAGCACGGCACAGGGTGTAGGGCTGGCCGAGGATTGGATCCGCGCCGGGCGCTGCCGCCGCGTGATTGTCATCTCGGCGGACGACGTTACCTCCGACCATCTGCTCGAATGGATGGGCGCGGGATTCCTGGCAACCGGCGCCGCCGCCACTGACGATAAGGTGGAGGAGGCCGCCATCCCGTTCGATCGGCGGCGGCACGGCATGATTATCGGCATGGGCGCCGCAGCCCTTGTGGTCGAGAGCGCCGAAGCTGCACGCGAGCGCGGAATCCAGCCTATTTGCGAAGTCCTGAGCGCCGTGACGGCCAACAGCGCTTTCCACGGCACCCGTCTCGATGTTGAACACATTGGCCAGGTGATGGAGAATCTGCTGGCCCAGGCGGAAGCGCGCTACGGAATTCGACGCCAACAGATCGCCCCGCAAACGGTTTTCGTGTCCCACGAAACCTATACGCCCGCACGCGGCGGCAGCGCCTCGGCGGAGATCAACGCGTTGCGCCGCGTCTTTGGCGACGCTGCTGATCAAATCGTAATCGCCAATACCAAGGGCTACACCGGCCACGCCATGGCGACCGGCATCGAAGATGTGCTGGCGGTGAAGTCGCTGGAAACGGGATTGGTGCCGCCGCTACCCAACTTCAAGGAAGTCGATCCCGAGTTGGGGGCGTTGAACTTGTCGAAGGGCGGCAAGTATCCGGTCGAGTACGCGTTACGGCTGGGCGCTGGGTTTGGCTCACAGATCAGCATGACGCTGTTGCGCTGGGTAGCCACGAAAGATGGCGTACGCCCTGGTCCCAACGCGCTCGGCTACGCTTATCGCATTGCAGATACGGCCGCGTGGCAGAGCTGGCTCAACCGGATCGCAAAGTATCCAACCGCCGATCTGGAAGTGGTGCGCCGCACTTTGCGTGTGCGCGATCAGGGAGCCGCGGCGCGGACAGCCGAAGGCACGCAGCGTGCGCGGGTTGTTACCATGCCTGCCCCCGCATCTCGGCCGGCACTCCTCACGAAACCGGAGCGCGTCGTTCAAGTTGTCTCGCCCGTAGCTTTCGCGGCCGCAACCGCCGTTGCAGCAACCGCCGTTCTGGAGGGGCCGCTGGCGGCCTCCACAAACGGCTATCCGATCGACGTGTTCGATTTGGATGTCGATACGGAAGGCGATGTGGACGGCGAGACGATCATGCAGGCAGAAGCGCTGGCTACGATCGGTGAAGCCAATGGAAGCGAGCGCGAGGAGGTGGCCCCGCCGCCGCAAAAAGCTCAGCCTGTCGCCATCCAAGCGCCGGCAGCCCCTGTGACCGTGGCGAAGGAAGAAGCGAAGCCTGTGACACCGGCGCCGGTGGAGACCCATGCCCAGACTGGCGATGCGGTGAAGGAACGGCTCCTGGCCCTGGTTGTGGAAAAAACCGGCTATCCCCGAGACATGCTGGACCTCGATCTCGACATGGAAGCGGACCTGGGCGTCGACACCGTGAAACAGGCAGAGATATTCGCAGCCATCCGCGAGATCTACAACATCCCGCGGGACGAGAACCGCAAGCTGCGCGATTATCCGACGCTGGCCCATGTAATCCGCTTCGTCTTTGAGAAGCGTCCCGATCTGGCTGGAGCAGCTCCACCCGCGACGGCAGCCGAAGTCCAGCGCCCGTCGCAGCGACTGTCGCTCCATCCCCAGTTAGCACCGTGCCCCGATTTCAGCGCCCAGTGTCGCATAGCGCGCCCACAGAAGATTCCATCAAGGAGAAAGTGCTGGAGATCGTGGCCGAGAAGACTGGCTATCCCAAAGACATGCTGGACCTGGATCTCGACCTGGAAGCGGACCTCGGCATTGATACCGTGAAGCAGGCAGAGATGTTTGCCGCCATCCGCGCCGCGTACGGGATTCCGCGTGATCAGGACCTCAAGCTGCGTGACTTCCCCACACTGGCCCACGTGATCAAGTTCGCGGTCGATAGACAGCCGGAGGACAGCCCCGGCTGTCACCGTTGCTGCTGCCGCAGCTCCACCCGCGACGACTGCGGTCGAAGCACCAGCGCCCGTCGCAGCGACTGTTGCTCCATCCCCAGTGAGCGCGCCGGCGCCAACGCAAGATTCGATCAAGGAGAAAGTGCTGGAGATCGTGGCCGAGAAGACCGGCTATCCCAAGGACATGCTGGACCTCGATCTCGACCTGGAAGCGGACCTCGGCATTGACACCGTGAAGCAGGCAGAGATGTTTGCCGCCATCCGCGCGGCGTATGGGATTCCGCGTGACCAAGACCTCAAGCTGCGCGACTTCCCCACGCTGGCACACGTGATCAGGTTCGCTATCGATAGGCCAGCCGGGAGCGGCCGCAACCCCGGCTGTCACTGCGGGCGCTCCACCCGCGACGACCGCGAAGGCACCAGCCCCCGCCAGCAGCGAGACAACGGCTCCTGCCCCGGCGCCCAGCGCGATAGCGGCGCCCACGGAAGATTCCATCAAAGACAAAGTGCTGGAGATCGTGGCCGAGAAGACCGGCTATCCCAAAGACATGCTGGACCTGGACCTCGACCTGGAAGCGGACCTCGGCATTGATACCGTGAAGCAAGCAGAGATGTTTGCCGCCATCCGCGCGACGTACGGCATTCCGCGCGATCAGGACCTCAAGCTGCGCGACTTCCCCACACTGGCGCACGTGATTAAGTTCGCGGTCGATAGGCAGCCGGGAGCGACCGCAACCCCTGCTGTCGCCGTTGCCGCGAAAGAGGCGGAAGCGGCGGCCTCGCCATCAGCAGCGCCAGTCGGCCCGCGCCCGATCCTGGCATCTTTCGATGCAGCAGATAAGATTCCTCGCCGCGTACCTGTCGCGACGCTACGTCCAGCACTGAACCTGTGCAAGACAACCGGAGTCACGCTAGCTGCCGGCCGCCGCGTGGTAATCATGCCGGATAGCGGCGGAGTGGCAGAGGCGCTGACCCTCCGGCTGCAAAGCATGGGCGTCGAAGTCCTTAGCATTGACGGCACGCTCGACGCGGACGCGCTCGCCACCCGGCTGAAGAATTGGCTGGCTGCGGGTTCCATCCACGGAGTCTATTGGCTGCCCGCGCTTACCAGGGAGCCAGTCCTCACCGATATGGACGCTAGCACCTGGCATGAGGCCCTGCGAGTGCGGATCAAGCTGCTGTTTACGACCATGCGCGCGTTGTACGAACAGGTTGCGGGCGCAGGCACTTTTCTCGTTTCCGCAACACGCCTGGGCGGACAGCACGGTTATGACGCGGCCGGAGCAGTCGCTCCGCTGGGCGGCGCAGTCACCGGCTTCACCAAGGCATACAAGCGGGAGCGCCCGGACGTGCTCGTCAAGGCGGTAGATTTCGAAGCGGAACGCGCACCGTTGGAAGTCGCTGAGATCCTCGTCGAAGAAGCGTTGCGCGATCCCGGAGCCGTGGAAATCGGCTACAAGGCCGGGCAGCGCTGGACGGTCGGGGTCGAGGAACAGCCGGCAGCCGACGGCAAGCCGGGCATGACGCTGGACAAGAACACTGTCTTTCTGGTCACCGGAGCAGCAGGCAGCATCGTTTCGGCCATCACCGCCGATCTGGCGGCGGCTTCAGGCGGCACCTTCTATCTGCTCGACCTGGTGCCGGAGCCCGATCCGAATAATCCCGATCTCAAGCGCTACGCGAGCGACAGGGACGGGCTTAAGCGCGAGTTGTTTACACGCATACAAGCGCGCGGCGAGCGGGCCACCCCAGCTCTGGTTGAAAAGGAACTGGCCGCCCTGGAGCGCGCGCAGGCCGCCGAGAGCGCCATCGAAGCAGTGCGAGCGGCGGGCGGCACGGCGCATTACTTCAGCCTGAATCTCACCGACCATGAGGCTGTCGCCAGGGTTATCAAGCAAGTCCGGGAGCGCAGCGGACGCATCGACGTCTTGCTGCACGCCGCCGGTCTGGAGCGCAGCCACTTCCTGCCGGACAAGGAGCCGCGCGAATTCGATCTGGTGTTCGACGTCAAGGCTGACGGCTTCTTCAATCTGCTGCACGCCATCGGCGACATGCCGCTTGGGGCAACGGTTGCGTTCAGTTCGGTTGCCGGGCGCTTCGGCAACGGCGGCCAGACGGACTACAGCGCCGTTAATGACCTGCTCTGCAAAATCAGTTCGAGCTTCCGCACGACGCGTCCGGCCACCCGCGGCATTGCCATCGACTGGACCGCCTGGGGCGGCATCGGCATGGCGACCCGCGGTTCCATTCCCAAGATGATGGAGGTGGCAGGGATCGATATGCTGCCACCCGAAGCGGGGATCCCCATCATCCGCCGCGAACTGACTGCCGGCGGCACTCGCGGTGAAGTTGTGATCGGGAAGCGCCTCGGCATTATGCTGAGCGAATTCGACGCAAACGGCGGACTCGATCTCGAAGTGGTGCAAGCTTCCGCTGAGCAACATTGGCAAGGACCGATGCTCGGCAAGGTTGCGGGGCTCGGCGTGCACAGCGGCTTGACCATCGAGACCACGCTGGACCCGAAGGTACAGCCCTTCTTGCACGATCATCAGATTGACGGCACGCCGGTATTGCCTGGCGTCATGGGCATCGAGGCGTTTGCGGAAGCGGCGCTGTCGATGCTTCCCGGGTGGCACGTGGAGTCCCTCGAAGAGGTGAACTTCCTGGCGCCCTTCAAGTTTTACCGCAATGAGCCCCGCGCGGTCACGGTCGAAACGGTCTGGCATTCGGCCGGAAACGCCGTGGTGGCGGATTGCCGCCTGATTGGTCGCCGCCTGCTCCACAACCAGACGGAACCGCAGGTAACGACCCACTTCACGGGACGCGTGCGGCTGGCGCGACAACCACTGGCTGCGACATCAGGGCCGGCGCTGGTAGCGCCCTCCGGACCAGCCATTGAAGCGGCCGATATTTACCGCATCTTCTTCCACGGACCGGCCTACCAGGTGCTGGAACGGGCG
Organism: uncultured Acidobacteriota bacterium; assembly: GCA_963733935.1. Taxonomy (GTDB): domain Bacteria; phylum Acidobacteriota; class Terriglobia; order Terriglobales; family Acidobacteriaceae; genus JAHFUA01. The sequence goes on along the minus strand of CAVTEQ010000007.1, from coordinate 129,301 downwards.
TGGTGCGATGGGAACCGGGTGGTTGGGCTGATGGCGAAAGGCTTGCCTGCCAATCATCTTCCAGCCCAGAAACTGACGGTGGTGTCGCCGCGGCTGATTGAGCTCTGCTTGCAGACTGCCGGGGTGTGGGAGCTCAAGACCCAGGGCCGGATGGGACTCCCGCAGCAAATCCGCCAAGTCTGCCTGTGGGGCACGCCGGATCAGGCCCAGGGCCGGCTCTATGCGGTGGTGACTGCCGATCCCGCGCAGAAGAGCTTCGACGTGGAGGTCCTCGACGAGGCAGGAAACCGGTATGCACGCGTGAGCGGATACCGCACGGAGGCGCTGCCTGACAAAGTGGCTGCTGAGCCGCTGAAAAAACTGCAGGCAGTGGCATGACGCGATGAAAAGGCCCGATGGAAACGTACTGGCTGGAACAGAGCGAAGCCGATCTGCCGGCGCACGATGATTGGCTGAGCTCGGATGAAGCTGTCCTACTGGGCCGCATGCGGTTCGCGAAGCGGCGCGCCGATTGGAGGCTGGGGCGCTGGACCGCCAAACGCGCTGCCGCGGCATACCTGAACCTGCCCGGCGATCCGCACGCCCTCCGGGAGATCGAAGTACGTCCAGCGCCTTCCGGGGCGCCGGAACTCTTCCTTGCCAACCGTCCGGCGCCGGTCAGTATTTCCATCAGCCATCGCGCCGGGATCGCGGTGTGTGCCATCGCGATGCGCGGCGTGCAGCTCGGTTGTGATCTGGAATTGATCGAACCGCGGGACGGCAGCTTTGTTGCCGACTACTTCACTGGCGAGGAGCAGGATTTCATCTCACGCGCTCCCGAGAAAGACCGACCATGGCTTATCACCCTCCTCTGGAGCGCCAAGGAGAGCACGCTCAAAGCTCTGGGTGAAGGGTTGCGACTCGACACCCGGCGCCTAACCGTGACATTCGACGCTCCGACCGAGCAGGCATGTGCGGCTGGCGATCTCAACTGGCATCCGCTTCAGGTTTGTTATGAGAGAGGCGAAATCTTTCGCGGCTGGTGGCACAGCGCAGGTCAATTCGTGCGCACGCTGGTGGGTGCTCCATCTCCGCCCCAACCGCTCCTCCTAAAGGAGTGCGCCGCCTCGGCGGGCCCAGGCGGCCTAGTGACCGTTTAGGCGCTCGCGGCCAGCGCGGTTCTCTCCTCTTGCGCCGCGGGTTTCGGGATGGACACAACCTTGGGCCCGGATGACGGTCTCGGTGGCTGCGACACGATGCCGACAGCCTTCTTCAGCTCCGCAAAACTCAGCTTGAGAAATTTTTCCAAACGATGAAGATGGGGCGCGGCCTGGGCATCCCCGGTAAATCCAAAATAAGCGATGCCGTTATAGCTCATCATGGCGCAGTTAAGCCCCATCTCGCCCCCGATGGGAACGTAAGGGTACAAGCGCAGCATCTTGTGGCCGAGCAGATAGAGCGCAGCTTGCGGTCCGGGCACATTGGTGCAAATGGTGTTGCAGAAGCTGATCGGCAACTGGCTCGCCAGCGGACCGGCGAGTGCCTGCAAGGCCGGCGGAATCATGCTCAAAAAGCCGCCCGCCAGGCTGACAAACTCGGCGGTGTGACCATTCTTGAGAGACTGCATTCGGTCATGGACCGCGGCCAGCAGCTTGCGTGGACTGCGCACGCCCAGGGGGACCCATATCGGAAGGAACGAGATACGGTTGCCGAGATCGCCGGGATTGCCGCTGCCGCGCGTATTCACCGGCACCGCGATGCTGAGCCGCCGCCCCTTCAGCTTCGCTCCTTGCTGTTCCGCATACCGCCGCAGGGCTGACGTAAGCACGGTGATCACCACATCGTTGACCGTCGCTCCCGTGGCCTCGCGGACAGCTTTGATTTCCGCCATCGGAATCTCGCCCCAGGCGATCTTCTGCGGCCCGCGGCAAACGATGTTGAAGGGCAAGCGTTCAGCGGGAGCGGGAAATTCCGGCAGCAGCCGCTTGCCGTCGGAAGGCGGCCCCTGCGGAGCTGCGGCGAGGGCCCTCTGTGCGAAGTCGATGACCTCGGACTGCATGGCCAGGAGCCGCTGCACCGCCGAACTGAAGGAGTTCACCAATTCCTCTACCGGGGACATGCCGGCAGCGCGCGGCGGCGGACGGTGGAAGTGCGGAGCTTTCGCGGGCGCATGCGCAATCGGCTCCGTATCCATCAAGACATTCATCAGGCCAACGCCGGCGATGCCATCCGCCAGGCAGTGATGGATGCGAACCACGATGGCAGTGCGATCGCCTTTCACCCCCTGCAGCAGCGTGATGTCCCACAGTGGATGGCTCCGGCCCATCATGACGCTCAGAATCTTGGCGGCTGCAGCTTTCAGATCAGCGTCGGTTCCATGCTTGAGGGTGACCTCGCGGACGTGGTTGTGGATGTCGAATTCGGGGTCGTATTCCCACGTCGGGAGACCAAGGTTCCAGGGAGGAATTACCACACGCTGGAGGTAGCGCGGGATGAGCGCAAGCTTGGAACTCACGAATGCAATGCAATCGGAAAGGGAAATGGCGCCGTCAAGCACCGCCACGGAGGCGATGTGAAGCGGCATCCCCTGGCGTTCCAGATATAGAAAGAGCGCGTCTCCCTCGGACAGGCGGTTATTTTCGTGGAGCTGTGGCATAGCCCTCGCCTCAGGACAGGAATGAAAATCGTGGAACCAGCTTCGCCAGCTTGAGCACCTTGTAAACATCGATGTTGACGCCGCGCAACGCGAGCTTCACGCCTCTGCCCTCAGCGGTCGCGGCGAACTCTTCCATTGCGCAGAGGGCAGCCGGATCGACCCGGCGCACGGTGGAGAAATCCAGAACCATTTGCCCGTTGGCCTTGTCCAGCCCCTCACCCGCCTGTTGCAGGGCAGGGACCACGCCCTCTCCATCGACCTTGAACATCACTGCGATCGTTGCCATCGAAGTAAGCCTTCCTTATGCTGTTTGTTTCCGCGAAGCACGCTGGGTTGCGGACCGTCCCTCGTACGCGCTCCACAAAAGCCCCTCCAGCTCCTTCAACAGCGGCATGCGAGGATTGGTGCGCCAGGAGGGATCCTCAAAGGCGATCCTGACCAGGTCGGGCACAGCGCGCTCGAATTCTTCCCTGGAAATCCCCAGCTCGGCGATGGAACGCGGAAACGCCAGTTGATCGAGCAACTGTTCTATCGCCGTAATTAGCTTTTCACCTTTTCTTCAACCGTGCTCCCGCCCAAACCGAGCAAGTCCGCGATCAGGGCGTACTTTTTGTGCGCGGAATATGCCCGCTGGTTGGGCGAGGGCATGAACTTGGTGGGCACGGAGGCGTTATAGGCAATCACGTGCGGCAGCATGAGCGCATTGGCCCGCCCGTGCGCGACGCGGAAGCGCGCCCCGAAAGCATGAGCCAGCGCGTGATTCACACCCACGGACGCATTGGCAAACGCAATCGCCGCAATGCAGGCGGCGTTGTGCATCATGGTGCGCGCCTCTTCATCGTGCGGGTGCTCGTACGCGATGGGGAGGTACTTGAACGCAAGCTGAATCGCCTCCAGGGCGTTGCAGTCGGTGTAGGGCGAAGCGTATATCGAAACTGCCGCTTCCAGCCCGTGGGTCAGGCAATCAATACCGGTGTCAGCGGTGAGGCCCTTCGGCATCGACATAACGAACTGCGGATCGACGATGGCCACATCGGGCGTGAGGGAATAGTCGGCAAGCGTGACCTTGCGCCCGCTCTGCTTGTCGAAGAGGACGGCAAAGGGAGTAATTTCGCTGCCCGTGCCGCTGGTCGTTGAAATGGCGATCAGCCGTGCCCGGTTCACTTTCTCGGTCGGATACTGAACCACGCGCTTACGGATATCGAGGAAGGGCGCGGCCAGTTCCTCCAGGTCCGCGTCCGGCGATTCGTACTTGAGCTTCATGATCTTGGCTGCGTCGATCACGGAGCCGCCGCCGAGCGCGATAATCTGGTCCGCCCGGTAGAGTTTCAGCGTCTCTACGCCTTCCATCACCACCTTGACCTCGGGTTCCGCGTCGGGGATTGCCGAGACGTGAAGTGGGGTTTGCTCGGGTAGGTAGCGCCGGACGATGTCGACGAGGCCCATCTGCTCCAAGGCCGGGTTGGTAATGAGGACAGTGGACCGCGACGCGAACTGGCGCAGGTTTTCTGCGGCGTTCATGTTGAAGTAGATCTGGTTGGGAATGCGGAACCACATATGCGCCGGTATCCTTCGAGCCACACGCTTGATGTTCAGGTAGTGGTATACGTTGACGTTGTCGGTGGTGCTGTTGCCGCCGCCGGTCCCGCATCCAAAGGAGAAGGTGGGAACCATGTCGTTATAAACGCCGCCCAGGGCTCCGATGGATCCCGGCGAATTCACGATGACCCGTCCCGCGTTGATCACCTCGCTGAATTTCCGGATGATGTCATCGTTCGTGGAAAAAATGACCGCCGTGTGCCCGATCCCGCCAGCATAGTTCACTTCCACACAAACTCTGAGGGCCTCATCCACGGATTTTGCCCGATACACCGCGAGCACCGGGCACAGTTTCTCGGCCGACAGGGGATATTCGCGGCCGACGCCTTGAATGGGCGCGATCAGGAGCTTGGTGTTGGGCTTGACCGAAAGTCCAACCGCGCGGGCGATTGCGGTGGCGTTCTGGCCGACGACCAGGGGCTGCATGAAGCCGGTGGCGGGATCGATCACCGTGCGCGACAACAGCGCCGTCTCTTGCTCGTTGCAGATGTGCGCGCCCAAGTCGGCGAATTTCTTCAGCACCAGGTCATAGATCTCGTCATCAATCACCAGCGTCTGCTCGGAGGCGCAAATCGTTCCGTTATCGAAGGTCTTGGAGGTGATGATGTCCACCACGGCCATGTCCGGATCCGCGGTTCTTTCCATATAGACCGGGGTATTCCCCGCTCCCACACCCAGGGCGGGCTTGCCGGAGCTGTAGGCGGCCTTGACCACGCTCGGACCGCCGGTGGCATCGATCAGGCCCACGTCTTTGTGCCGCATGAGATAGGCGTTGTCCGCGAGGTCGTGCGACTCCAGGCAGGTAAAAACGCCTTCGGGAGCGCCGTGCTTCACCGCCCGCTCATACATGATGCGCACCGCCTCGGAGCAACAGCGCCAGGCGTTGGGGTGGGGACTGAAGATGACCGCGTTCCGCGTCTTGATGGCCATGATGCACTTGAAGAGAACCGTCGACGTGGGGTTCGTAATCGGGGTGAGGGAAAGGATGACGCCGATCGGCTCCGCCACCTCGATGATGCCGCGCTCCGGGAACTCGCGAATCACGCCCACCGTACGTTTGTCCTTGACGTAGTTGTAGACGAATTCCGTGGCCACCATGTTCTTGAGGGTCTTGTCTTCCACCACCCCAAGCTTGGTTTCTTCGATGGCCAGGCGGGCCAGATACTGGGCTTGTTCCAGGCCGGCGAGGACCATCTGCTTCACAATGCGATCGACGTCCTCTTGCGTGAACTGGCTAAAGACCGCGGCGGCGGTTCTCGCTTGCCTTACGAGTCCTTCCAGGTAAGCGATTCGTTCTTCACTGGGGCTTGAGAGGTTCTCAGACATATTGTTATCCGGCAACGAAGTAGGGCGGCGCGGGAAGCCTGGGGGATCAGCGCTTCGACTTGCGTACTGCCAGCCCCTGGATAGCCCCGCCGCGTATCGAGCCAAGCACATACAGCTTCAGGCATGCGCGAGCGAAAGACTGTGATACATCTCACGCACCATAGTGACCGGGGTGACCGGCCGCCGGACCCGGGGGTGAGCTGGACTGGCATCGCATGGCCGCTGCACCACCGTCCTCGGCAGCCACGGGGCGTATGCGATGACGGCGATTTTCATCTACGATGAATCGAAATTTTGCGGGTTGGGGCGGGGCAGTGGGTGTGCTATAAGCTGGGCGGATCATGAGACAGCTTGCCAATCCTGGTCGCATGGCCCCGGTTGCCGGGGCGCGGGAGAAGCTGTCCCTGGGCCTTAGTCTGCTTATTGCTCTGGTACTCGTGCCAGAAGCCAGCGGATGATGCAGCCCAGATAAACCGGATTCAAAGAGGCCATCATCCAGAAAAGGAGATGGCCTCAAATTTTTGCGCGGTGTTTGATGCCAACGGAGGCTTCCATGGCTGACAGCAATCAGATCGAATTCGCAATTGTGCCGGGCGAGAACCAGAACAGTTATCGCGGCATGAGCATCGGTGTCGATGGCGTACACCGGCTGGTGCTGACCAAGCCGGATATGCGGGAGCTCTTCCAGTTCCTGATGCGGGAAGCGCGCAACTTCGAGGATGTCTGCTGCTGGCATCGCTGTCGCAACAGCGGCAGCCTTTACCGCATCCGCGGCATCTCGGTGCGCGCCATGCGCTACTACTGCGATCGCCACGCCACCGCCGTCGAGCTCGCCGGTTTCAGGGTCTTCCCCGTGGAGCCGATCTAGGATTCGGACTTGCCTCCTCCCGGAATAACCAGGCAACCGCCGGCGCGACCCTTGCAGTTCATGCTTGGGTTGATGTATTAAAGTGGCCCTGAATTATGAGGCACGCGGCCAATCGAGAGCAGCGCGGGTTGCAAGCAAGGGGAACGCCGTGACCTATTTCGTTCGCGGAGCCGTGGTGTCGCTGGCCACCTTCTTTCTAGTCTACACGCTTCTGTCGATTCTGGCCGCCTTGGGCTGGCGGGCCGCCAGGAATCGGAAGAGGGTAACCAGCCCCGGTTTTCTCTATAGGCTACGCCTGTTTCCGCTCGCCAGCGCGGTAGCCGCCGCGGCTTTACTCATCGTGCCATCTTTCTTGTATCTGGAGCCATTTCGTAATGACGAACCAGTCGATATTTCCGCCGTCGTTCTCGCCGGCGGCGGTATCGCCGTCATTGTGGTTGGATTAATCTCTGCGCTCTGGGCGTGGTGGAATACCTTTCGCTTTGCGTCGTCGGGCGGCCCGGACCGGCAGATTCGATTTGAATCGGGGATTCCGGCGGTCGAGATCAGCGCGCCCGGTCCCGTGATCCTTGTTGCCGGCATCCGGCATCCGACGTTTTTCATTTCCCGCCAGGCGCGTGAACTGCTCGACAGCCGCGAAATGCGGATGGCGATTCTGCACGAGATGGCGCACGTCAGATTTCGCGATAATTTGAAGAAGCTCATGCTGCGTCTTTGCCGGTTTCCTTTCCTCGGCGAGTTGGAGCGGAGCTGGGCCCAGGCGGCTGAGCTCGCGGCCGACGATGCCGCGGCCAGGGACGAATCCTCGGCGCTCGATCTGGCTTCGGCTTTGCTGAAGATCGCAGCAGGGCCGCACTTTAAGCAGATGCCGGCGGTAGCCTCGGGTCTTGCTTCCGACGCTTGCGCACTGCACGAGCGCATCGAACGTCTCCTGGCGTGGCAGCCCCGCGCCGGCATTCGCGCACGCCGGTTTCAATCGGGGCTGGCGGCGATTCTCATATTGGTCCCGCTCATTGCGATGTATCTCCCGCTGCTGGGACAGATTCACGAGCTGACTGAGCTGCTGGTGCGCTGAAGCGTCTTCCGCTGCGATTGCGCCAGCCCGGCAGGCAGCCTCGTTATATAATCCCGCCGCCCACTGCTTCCCGGAGGATCCGCACTCTGAATCGCCGCGAATTTCATCTCCTGGCCCTCAAGTGTTCTGCCGCGGCGCTAGTTTCCCGGGGCGTATTCGCGAGCCCATCCGCCGGCCCTCCCGTCGAACTTAGCGAGCTATACAAGAACGCGGTGGTGATTGATTCACTCTGCTGCCCGCTTATCGATATGGAGAAACCGCCCAGTCAGGAAACGCTGGCGGCGGTCCGGCAATCGGGAATTACGGCCGTCAATTGCACCATCTCCGACCGGGACTTTGAGGGCACCGTCAAGAATCTTGGCCTGCTCGGCACTCTGGCCGAAAATTATCCCGACACGTTCGCGATGGTTCGCAAACACTCGGATATCGGCCGCGCCCGGCTGAAAAAGCAGATCGGAATCATGCCGGGTTTCCAGTTCACCGGCTTTCTCGAGGAGAATCCCGAGCGCATTCCGATGTTCCGTAACCTGGGAGTGCGCATCATGCAAATCACCTACAACAATCGCAGCGCTTTTGGCGACGGCTGTCTGGAGCCGGGCAACGCCGGATTGAGCACCGCCGGAATAGCGGCGGTGAAGAAGATGAACGAGCTGGGGGTCGCCGTTGACCTGAGCCATAGCGGGTATCGCACAACGGCGGAGGCCATCGCCGCTTCCTCGAAGCCGGTGCTCATTTCACACTCGGGATGCGCCGCCGTTTATCCCCACCCGCGCAACAAGCCCGATGAAATTCTTAAGTCGCTGGCCGGCCGCGGCGGCTATTTCGGCGTATATTGCATGCCCTATCTGGTTGCCTCGCCCACCGTACCGACCCGCCAGCATGTGATCGATCACCTGTTGCACGCCATCAAGGTATGCGGCGCCGACCACGTGGGAATCGGCTCCGACAACACCATTGAGCGCGTCGTCCTCACGCCCGCCCAGAAAGCTTCCTTCGAGGCGGACATGGCACGCCGCAAACAGCTCGGAGTGGGCGCGCCGGGCGAGGACCGCTATCCGTATGTCCCCGATGTGAATGGCCCGGACCACATGCAAGTCATTGCGGCGGAGCTGGCGCGGCATTGCCAGCCCTCGTCAACCATCGAAAAAGTGCTGGGCGCGAATTGCCAGCGCGTGCTGGGAGAAATCTGGGGGACAGCGTAGAACATGCATAACCAGTCAATTCCTGGGCGACGTATTCCGCTCGTAGCCTTGCTGGCTTTATTGCTGGCGGTTTCCTGCCGGGCGCAAAATCCCCAACCGGCGCCGAGCGCCGTACCTGCGCTGCCGGCGGACATTCCCGCCACCGCTGATCTTTATTCCGTCATGATCATGGGAAATCTTGCCGGACAGCAAGCCGTGTGGACAGCGGCGGATGGCAGTATCCACGTTTTTTACCAGTACAACGACCGCGGCCGCGGGTCCAGAACCACCAGCATACTCAAGCTGGATGCAAACGGCGTGCCGATGGCAGAGAGCGTCGAAGGCAACGATTATTACAAGTCGCCGGTGCACGAGAACTACGCACGAAGCTCGGGCAACGCCAACTGGAAGAACAATCATGAAGAGGGCGGGAAGACACTGGCGGCGCCGGCGGTATACATCGCGATCGACGGCGCGCCCGTGGAGTTAGGGATCCTGGCTCAAGCGGCGCTTCGCAATCGCGGCAAGATCGCCTTGCTTCCGGAGGGGGAAGCCAGAGTAGATCGAGTCACCGAGCTTACGCTCGCGGCTGCCGATCAGAAGAAGCACGTCACCCTGTATGCCCTCACCGGATTGGACTTCTCACCCACCTACGTCTGGCTGGACGACCGCCGCAGCTTCTTTGCCTTTGTGCACCCGTGGAGTACGGTAATCCCGGAAGCGTGGCAAGCGAGCGTGAAGACATTGCAGGCAGCGCAGAGTGAGGCCGCCGACGCTCGCTCCGCCGAGCTCGCCGCCAAGCTGGCCCACCCCGCGCCCAAGGGCATCGTGTTCGCACACGTCAACGTTTTCGATGCCCAATCGGCGAAGATTCTCAGAGATCAAAGCGTGGTCGTGGTGGGCAACCGCATCCGCGGCGTCGGACCCGCCGCGGAAGTGGCAGCGCCTCCGGGGGCGCTGGTGATTGAAGGCGCCGGCAAGACGCTGCTGCCGGGCCTGTGGGACATGCACGCCCACGTGGGAGAGAACGACGGGCTGCTGAATCTTGCGGCCGGCGTCACCACGGTCCGCGACCTGGGGAACGACACGGACCTGCTGCTGGCCCGCCGCAAGCGCATCGAGGACGGTAAGGAGATCGGTACTCGCATCGTCCTGGCCGGCCTCATCGATGGACGCGGCCCTTACCAGGGGCCGACCAAGGTGCTGGTTTCCACCGAGCAGGAAGCGCGCGCGGCCGTCGACAACTACGTGCGCCTGGGGTACGTCCAGATCAAGATTTACAGCTCGGTGAATCCCGCCTTGGTGCCCTCGATCATCGATGAAGCGCACAAACACGGCCTGCGCGTGAGCGGCCATATTCCGGCGGAGATGACCGCGGCGCAGTGCGTCGAGCTCGGCTATGACGAGATCCAGCATGTCAATTTCCTCGTGCTGAACTTCATGCCTGACGTGAAGAACACCAACACCACCACGCGCTTCACGGAGGTGGCCAAGCGGGGCGCCGATCTGGACCTCAACTCCGCGCAGGTGCAGGCCTTCATCAAGCTGCTGCAGGAGCATCACACCGTGCTCGATCCCACGCTCAGCGCCTTCGAGGAAATGCTGGCCGGTCCCACGGGAAAGATCCCGCGCGGGTTCCAGGCGGTGGCCGGACGGCTGCCGCCGCAGGTGCGGCGTGAGCTGATGTCCAGCCGGCTCACCCCCCCGCCCGGCATGGAGGAGCGCTACCGGCAATCGTTTGCCAAGATGACGGAGCTCGTCGGACTCATGTATCGGGCTGGAATTCGTATCGTGGCCGGCACCGATTCCATGGCAGGCTTTGCCCTCCACCGGGAACTCGAACTCGACGTTCAGGCCGGCATCCCCGCGAATCAAGCCCTTCAGGATGCCACCCTCGGCGCCGCCCGCATCATGAAACTTGACCGCGACCTCGGTTCGATTGCCGCCGGCAAACTTGCCGACCTGACGCTGGTAAACGGCGACCCAGCGGCCAACATCAGTGACATCAGAAAAACAGCGCTGGTGGTCAAGGACGGTACCGTCTATCAGCCGCAGGAGTTGTACGCCGCGCTGGGCGTGGCGCCGTAAGACTCTGGCCCACCGGCCTATGGAACGCCAAGAACCGCGTGGAAGCCAGCGCTCTCCACGCCGCTTCGCCCGCCGTGCCATAATGCAAAAATGGCGGATACCTTTCTCGCGCGGAATTGGCTTCCCAAGTCTGTGCTTTGTCTGCGCGACTATAACCAGCACAAATTTTTGCTCGACGTAATCGCGGGCGTCACCGTGGGGCTGGTGGCTCTGCCGCTGGCCATGGCGTTTGCCATTGCTTCCGGACTGACGCCGCAGGCTGGGATTTACTGCGCGGTGGTCACCGGATTCCTGGTTTCGCTGCTGGGTGGGTCCAAGACGCAGATTGGCGGGCCCACGGGGGCTTTCGTGGTGGTGGTAGCCGGGATTGTGGCGGCACATGGAGTGGACGGCTTATTCATGTGCACCGTGATGGCCGGCGCGCTGCTGGTGATCATGGGCCTGACCGGGTTGGGTACGGCGGTGAAGTTCATTCCGCGGCCGGTGGTCATTGGATTCACCAATGGCATTGCGGTGCTGATCGCCAGCACCCAGGTGAAGGATTTCTTCGGGCTGCATCTGGAGAAAGTTCCGGGCGTGTTCTGGCTGCGCATGGAGGCCCTGGCCGCCAACTTCAAGACGTTGTCGTTCGAAGCCACCGCGCTCGCCGTGTTCACGCTATTGACGCTGATCATTTGCCGCAGTATTTCCCCTCGCATCCCCGGCCCCATCGTAGCGCTGCTTCTAGTTACCTGCGCCGTCTACTTTTTCAAGCTTCCGGTGGAAACGATTGGAACGAGATTTGGTGGAATTCCCGCCGGGCCGCCACATCTGGAAATCCCCCAGTTTCGTTCCAGCTTGATCCATGGCCTGCTCGGACCCGCGTTCACGGTGGCCATGCTGGGAGCGATTGAATCGCTCATGTCGGCGGTGGTCTCGGACCGCATGAGCAACGATCGCCACAATCCGAACGTGGAGCTGGTGGGGCAGGGCGTGGCCAACATTTTTTCTCCGATGTTCGGCGGATTGCCGGCCACCGGGGCGATCGCGCGCACGGCGACCAATATTCGCGCGGGGGCGCAGTCGCCGGTGGCAGGGATGATTCATGCGCTGACTCTTTTGTGCATTCTGCTGTTCGCGGCGCCGCTGGTCAGCTACGTACCCATGGCCGCGCTGGCGGGGATCCTGATGGTGGTGGCCTACAACATGGGCGAGTGGCGCGAGATTCCGCAACTGCTGAAGCTGACAAAGACCGACGTCAGCGTCTGGCTGGTGACGTTTGCGCTGACCGTGTTCGCCGATCTCACGGTCGCCGTGGAAGCGGGCATGATCCTGGCGGCGCTGTTGTTCATCAGCCGCGTGGCCGCGACCACGACGGTTTCGCAAGTGACGGAGGATTACGTCGAGGACGGGCGGGTGCACATTCTGCAGGATAAGGACATCCCCTATTACGCGACTATCTTCCGCATTCATGGGCCTTTTCTGTTCGGGGCGACGGACAAGATTTCCGTGGTGACGGAGGACCTGCCCAGGCTGCCGCCGGTGGTCATCCTGCGGCTGCGGAACATGACCGCGCTCGATGCCACCGGGCTGTTTGCCATGGAAGAAATCGCCAGGCAACTGCACGCCAGCAACCGGACGCTGATTCTGTGCGGAGCGCGCGAGCAGCCGTCCGGGCTGATGCATCGGGCGGAGTTCGAAGAGGTGGTCGGCACGGAGAACATCTGCGATAACGTGCAGGAGGCGCTGCGAAGGGCGGAGGAAGTCTATGAGGGGTTGGAGTCGAAGGGCATGGCGGCCCAGTTCTAGCCTAGAATCTCTGTTTCGCGGCAAATCCATAGGTGAACATGAAAAAACTGGACAAACTGGCGAAAGCTTATCGCGTTGATCTCACGCCGCCATCGAGATCGCCAAGCGGCTCGGTGCAGACAAACGGGTCGTTACCATTCCGGACTCGGCTGAACGCTACCTGTCGAAGGGTATCTTCGACGGATTAAGCTCCTGTGTCTTGGCCTACGCGCTTCGCTTGATTTCTTCTTTCTTGGCGGGTTGATAAAGTCCGGGTACAGCTCTGGCCGCAATAGCCAGCCGGTTCCAGGTATTGATGGCGCCGACGGCCAAGCTCAGGTCCGCCAGTTCCTTTTCCGTGAATTGCTGGCGAACTGTCTCGTAGACTTCATCCCGCACGTGGCCATCGCGGATGTTGGTTAGCGCTTCGGTCCACGCCAGGGCGGCGCGTTCGCGGGCGTTGTAGTACGGGGACTCCTCCCACGCGTCCAGACCGTAGAGCCGCTGCTCGGTTTCGCCTTGTGCCCGCAGGTCCTTCCAGTGCATGTCAATGCAGTAAGCGCAGCCATTGATCTGCGAGGCTCGCAGCTTCACCAGATCCAGAAGAGATGGCGAGAGCCCGCATTGATGAAGGTATTTTTCCAGGCCCAGCATCGCCTCGTAGACGCCTCGGGCAGCGCGGAGATAGTCAATTCTCGGTTCCATAAATGTCCTCCTTAGAGGTTTTGATGCCCTGGCAAAGTGGGCGATGCACAAACGCGGGCCACCTTCCTACAAGCAGAATGGAGTCGAGTAAGCCTAGAATGTCTGTTTCGCGAGCACTGAACTATGCCCAGCCTGAGCGGATCCGCGGTCGCTCTCATCTTGTATGACGTGGGGGAGGAGATCGATCTCGATCGACTGCGCCAGGCTTCTGGAGCGCGGCCCGTCGAGGGAGTGTCGAAGCATCCCACGCCGGAATACGTGGGATTTCGCCGCGCTCCGGTGATTCAGGACACCGGAGAACTGCGGCTGTCGTCCGGCGAGCGCCTACGGACACGCATGAAATTCTACGATTACGGGGTCGTCAGCCTGCTCTTCGAAACTGCCTTCGCCGGCGACTGGGCACAATGGATCGAGCTCGCGAGCCGCTGGATGGCGAGCACGGAATTCGAGCGCCTGGCGCACCAACTGGTCAGCCAGCAGATTGAGCGCGTGGGCTCCGTGGTGGTGAAGGCTTATCCGCAGCGGCTGTGGGAGAATTACTTTATCTTTCATGTGGCCGAGGCGCCGAACTCACCCACTGCGGCCGAGCTGATCGCTCACTGCGGCGATCAGATCGCGCAGCTCGTGCGGGGAGAAACTTGTGCGCTTTCGGACGCGGAGAAAAACGAAGTTCTGCAGGCGCAGCTTTCCTATTATCCGCGGGATGTGGTGGTCATCGGCTGGCTGGGCGCCTTCGTTTATGACACTGCCGCCGGCGCTCAGACTACGCTCGAACTGCTGGAGCACAGCAATTCCCAACTGCTCGAGTTCCGCCATTACGACGAACTGCTGACGCGGGAGCTGGAGAGCGGACACAAGTTCCTGGAACGCAGTAGGTCCATTCTCCGCCGCTGGCGACTGGCGCGGGAAGGGGCACGTCTACAGCGCGTGACCATCGATGTAATTGAACTCACGGAGCGCGCCGAGAACGCCATCAAGTTCCTCAGCGACATGTTTTCCGCTCGCCTCTACAATCTGGCGGCGGCCAGGATCGGGGTGAACGATTACAAGTCCCTCGTGGAGCAGAAGCTGAGGACCGCGGGCAACCTATATAGCTTCATGATCGGTGAGTTCCACCAGGCGCGAACCTTCGCGCTGGAGCTGATGGTGGTCATCATCCTTATCATCGAACTGGTCTTTCTGTTTCGCGGCAAATCGTAGGTGAACATGAAAAAACTGGACAAACTGGCGAAGGCTTATCGCGTCGATCATGGACGGCATTTTCACCTGAAGGATTTCGATCCCGCCGACCACGGGACCCTTTACTCCGAGGAGCATGCCGCGGACGCTTTGCAGAAAGGGATCGAGCAGCTTAGCGAGCTGCAGAACAAACTCTATGCCCAGGATCGCTGGGCGTTGCTGCTGATCTTTCAGGGCATAGATGCGGCCGGCAAGGACGGGGCTATCAAACACGTCATGTCGGGAGTCAATCCCCAGGGCTGCCAAGTCTATTCTTTCAAGGAACCTTCGACCGAAGAGTTGAATCACGATTTCCTGTGGCGATGCCAGCGGCACCTTCCCGAGCGCGGCCGCATCGGCATCTTCAACCGCTCCTATTATGAGGAATTGCTGGTGGTGCGGGTTCATCACGAGCTGTTGCAGAAGGAGAGAATTCCGCCATCGCTTGTAGGCAAAAGGATATGGGAAGAGCGTTTCGAGGATATTCGGGCGTGGGAACGCTATCTCGCCCACAACGGTGTCGTGGTGCGAAAATTCTTCCTAAACGTGTCCAAGAAAGAGCAGGCAAAACGCTTTCTGGCTCGTCTGGAAGAGCCGGAGAAGAACTGGAAATTCTCCGCCAGCGACATCCACGAACGGGAGTACTGGCACGACTACCGTCAAGCTTATGAAGACGTAATTCGGCATACTGCCAGCCCCGCGGCGCCCTGGTACGTAGTCCCGGCTGACCACAAGTGGTTCACCCGGCTGGTGGTGGCGTCCGCTATCGTGGAGACACTAGGAGAGTTGCGGCTAAGTTATCCCCGCGTGGATGCCGCCAAGCGGAAAGAACTGGAAGACGCCCGCAAGCTGCTGGAGAAGTAAGAAAGCCCGCGGCTACGCCGCTTTGGCCCGCTTGCGCCGCTCCGCCCAGCGCTTCTTCATCATTTCAGAAAGGCGTCTGCGGCCCGCCGGCGTCAGTCGATGCTTGCGTCGGGTTCCTGTGGAGCTCCCCGGAGGTCTGCCTCTCCTGCGGCCATTTCCCGACCCTATGCTTTCGATAGCAGTGATAGCGGTGTCAATGCGATTGCGTTCGCTTCTAAGCTCAGCGAGGATTCTATTAGTGTCCAAAGGTGTGCTTCCTCCTTCGCCTAATTGGCAACTTAGTGTATCAAAGGAAACTAGAGCCTATTTCATAAATCTATTTAGCCACGGATCTGCACGAATTTCCCACGGATTAGAAACTAAGATCAGATCCGTATTGATCCGTGACAATCCGTGGCCAGGTTTTTCGGCTTGCAGAAGACGACTTTAATTAAAGGGAGCTTGAGCGCCGATTACTTACAATCCCAGATACGCCTTGCGTACTTCGTCCATGCGGGCGACTTCGTCGGATTCTCCGCGGATGCTGATGCGGCCCTCACTCAGCACATAGGTGTAATCGCTCATGGCCAGCGCCAGGTGCACGTTCTGTTCCACCAGCACGATGGTGAGTCCTTGCTCGCGCAGCTTCTTTAAGGTGAGGAAAAGCTGTTGCGCCAGGACCGGCGCCAGGCCCAGGGAAAGTTCGTCGATCATCAGGACCTCGGGGTCCTGCATCAAGCCGCGGCCCATGGCCAGCATCTGCTGCTCGCCGCCGGAAAGGGTGGAAGACTTCTGGATGCGGCGCTCTTTCAAGCGGGGAAACAATTCATAGACGCGTTCCAGGTTCTGCTTCTCCTGCTTGCGGGCACGCTTCGAGTAGCCGCCCATCTCCAGGTTCTCTTCCACCGACATGTCGGGGAAGAGCTGGCGGCCCTCCGGCACCAGCACCAGGCCGCGGTTGGCCTTGGAGTGCGGGGAGAGCCGGGTCACGTCTTCTCCGTGCAGCAGAACGCGGCCCTTCCAGGCACGGATGCTGCCCATGATGGCGCGCAGGGTGGTGGTTTTGCCGGCGCCATTGGTGCCGATGATGGTGGTCATTTTCCCGCGCGACACTTCGAGCGAAATGCCCCACAGCACCTGCACCTCACCGTAGCCGGACTCGATGTTCTCCAGTTGCAGCGCCAGCTCCATCAGTCCGTCCTCGTCAGCTTGTCGACGATGTCCGGGAAGCCCAGATAAGCTTCCACCACGTCGGGATTGTGCACCACTTCGTCGGGCCGGCCTTCCGCCAGCTTACGGCCCAGGTTCAGCACCACGATGCGGTCGGAAAGACTCATGATGGCCTGCATCAGGTGCTCGATCATGAACACCGAGACTCCGCCGTCGCGGATCTTGCGCACCAGGTCGATCATCAGCGCGACTTCGGTCGGATTCAGGCCCGCCAGCACCTCGTCCAGCAGCAGCAGCTTGGGTTTCGCCGCCAGCGCCCGCGCCACTTCCAGGCGTTTCTTGCCGGCGATGGTCAGCGAGCGCGCCATCAGTCTGGGCGCGGTCCCCCAACCCGACCTGCTGCAGCACTTCCAGAGCCACCGCGCGCGCGGCTTTCAGGTCGAGGTATTCGCGGCCAAAGCAGGCGCCCACCGTGACGTTGTCCAGCAGCGTCAGGTCGTTCAGCGGCTTCACGATCTGGTGGGTGCGCGCTACGCCAAGGTGGACCACCTTGTCCGGTGAACTTCCGGTGATGTCTTTTCCCAAGAAGCTGATGGTTCCGCCGTCGGCCTTGTAGACCCCGTTCACGACATTGAACAAGGTGGTTTTTCCGGCGCCGTTGGGACCGATCAAGCCCAGGATCTGGCCCTCCTCGAGGCTGAAGCTGACGTCAGAAACCGCCAGCAGCCCGCCGAAACGCTTGCTGACGCCGCGCACCTCGAGCAGGGTACTCATTCGATCACCTTGCGCGCGCGCGGCACCAGGCGATAGAACCAGCCAATCAGCCCTCCGGGGGCGAACAGCACCACCAGCAACAGCAGCCCGCCGGCGATCACCAGGTGAAAGTTGGAGAGCGTGGGAGAGGTGAGCAGGTAGGAGCGCAGTTTCTCGTAGAGGCCTCCGCCCAAAGCGGCGCCCATGACCGAACCCTGGCCCCCCAGCATGAGCATCACGATGCCTTCCAGTGACAGCATGAATTCGAACGCGATGGAAGGATCGATCATGCCATTTTTGTAGAACATGAACGTTCCCGCCACGGCGGGCAGAAACGCCGAGACGCTATAGATGACGGCCTTGTAAACCGTGGCATTGACGCCCAGCACCACCGCGGCATCTTCGTCCTCGCGAATGGCGAACAGTCCCAGCCCGAACTTGGAATTCTTGATGAACAAGCTCAAGATCATGGATAGCGCCATCACCGCAATAATCAAATAGTAGGTTATCCAGAGGGCGTGCATGGCCCCGCCCAGCGGCTGGTAGGACTCGAATGACAAATACATGCCGGTGGAGCGGCCCCAAGGGTCGAAATTGGAGACAAACGCTTGAACGGCCTCGAGAACGCCGATGGTAGCCAGGGCAAAATAGGCGCCGCGCAAGCGCAGAATGAGCAGCCCGAACAGAAGCGCACACAGGCTGACCACCAGGCCGGCCACCACCGCCGACAGCACCAGGTTCCAGCCGCGCACCGTGGCCAGGTAGAGTCCGACGTAACCGCCCAGCCCATAGAAGACGATATGGCCGAAGTTCACGTAACCGGTGTAGCCGATCATCAAGTTCAGGTTGCTGGCCAGGATGATGGCGATGGCGACCAAAATTAGATCTTCCCGCAATGAGACATTGTTGCCGCGCAGTGGGAGATAAATAAATAACGCGGCGATGACCAGGATGATCCAGAAGAAGGGACGGCGCAGGATCATGCCGCCGCCCTCTTGCCGAAGAGGCCCTGTGGGAAAGCCACCAGCGCCACTATGAACAGGCCAAATTCGATCAGCGGAATCCAACTGACCGCGATGAACGGCGTCACCACGCCCTCCAGCAATCCCAGCAGCACGCCGGCGATCAAGGCGCCGAAAGGCTTACCCAGTCCCGCCAGGATGGTCACGACGAAACTCTTCAACTGGTAGGTGGCTCCGGAGAGGATGGTGAAGGGAAACATGGTTGAGACCAGCGCCCCGGAGGTCGTCGCCAGCGCGATGCCGATGCCGAAGGCGATGGTCAGCACCAAAGTAGAGGAGATGCCCATCAACTCGGCGGCTTCGCGATTATCGGCGACCGCGCGGATGGCCTTGCCCGTCCGAGTGTGATAGAGAAACCACTGCAGCGCCAGCGCGATCGCCGCGGCGGCGATGGCGGCGGCAATGTGATTGCCCGTGAAGGTGTAGGCCCCCCGGAACGGGGCCATTTTGGGGGTGATGCCCGGCAGGCTGAAGTTGACGTTGTAGGGGCTGGTGCTCCAGATCGCGGTGCCGATGCCGATCACCATCATGTTCACCGCGAAGGTGGAGAGCAGGCTCATCAAAATGCTGCGGCCCACCACCCAGTGCACCGCCATCCAATAGACGACGATTCCCAGTAGCAATCCGGCCACCATGACGGGCAGCAGCAGAGCGTAAGCATTGATCGCGAGGGCGGCGAACAGCAGATACATGCCGAACATGCCCAGCACGATCATGGAGCCGTGGGTGAGGTTGATGACGTCCATGACGCCCCAAATCAGACTCAAGCCCATGGCCGCGAGGCCGTACACCGCCCCGACCAGCAGACCGTCGATCATGGAAGCTAGAATCCCGGACATAGCTAATCCTCAGGGCTCTTGGCTCTTGCCGATTGGCTTTTGGCTTGGCTCCATGAGGTTCAGGCCAAGAGCCAAGAGCTAAGAGCCAAGAGCCAACAGTCCCAGAACTGCGAATGGGCACCCTGGCCTTCATCCGCTGCCGCACATCGCACCGTGCGAACCCTCAGTGAATCGGATACACCAAATTGGCGCTCTTGCCGGCCAGCGGCCACACCACCTCTTTGGTCAGCTTGCCGGATTTGTCTTTCTGCCACTGCGCCAGAATCATGGAGTGCCCCACCTGCAAGCCGTGATTGTTGTCCGCCGTCGCGAACTGGGTCCGCCCGTAGAACGTGGTGATGTCGGTCGCGTTCAGCGCCGCCGCCACCTTGGCCGAGTCGGGGCCGCCCGCCTGTTCGATAGCGCGCTGCAGGATCAGCCCGCATACGTAGCCACCCGCCGACTCGTAACTGGGCGGAGTATTGTACTTCGCCGCGTAGGCCTTGGCGAACTCAGCGCCGCTGGGCCCGTATTGCGACTTGAAGGTCGATTGCGGGGCCCACTGCGAAGGCACCGTGATCCCGACCGCGGCGTCGCCCAGTTCCACCCACTGCGGGCTGTCGGGCGCCACCAGCAAGGTGAGCATCTTCAGCGGAACCTTGTGGCCATGGAGCTGCCGCGCCAGGGTCGAGCCGTCGGCGTAGTGGCCGCCGCCCAAAAGCACCGTCGCCTTGGAGTTGATCACCTTGTCGATGATGGCGCTGAAGTCGGTGGTGTTGGGAGCGTAGGCTTCGGTGAACACCACGTTGAAGCCGAGCTGTTGCGCGTAGGCCTTGGCCGGGGTCACCACCGCCACCGAGAACGAGGAGTCCTCATAGACGAAAGCCACCGTGGCTTTAGGGTCTTTGCTCTTCAGCGCGTCCAGCGCCACCTTCAGATACTCGGGAGCGGGCGCGAACATCTGGAACAGGAAGTGGTTACCCAGGGTGTAGGTTTTTCCTTCCGCCGCACCCGAGGTGAGCATGATCTTGCCATACTGCTCCGTCACCACCGCGGCGGTGGAAGTGAGAGGCGAGGAATAGGGACTGAACAGGAAGTCGGACTTGTCCTCCAGGATCATGCGGGTGTAGAGCTGCTGCACCCGCTTGGAGTTGGACTCGTCATCGTAACTGGCGAACTTGATGTTGTAGCTCTTGCCCCCGGCTTTGAAGCCGCCGGCAGCGTTGATCTGATCGCGCCACAGTTCGAATCCGCGGTATTGCTCGGTGGAGTCGACGTTGAGGGCGCCAGTCTTGGAGACTGTGAACCCGATGGTGATCGTCTGCTGCCCGAAGGCCATGCCGGCCAACAACAGCAGGGCTAACCCTACAAGCGTAACCTGTTTCACGTGCCACCTCGCTTTAAGAAGACGTTGTATTAAGACCATCCGCCGGACAGGCTGAGCCGCCTGCCATGAGTCGGGCCCAAGCATTCTTAGCGAGGTGACGACCTTAGGTCTGTGACGGAGATCACGTTACAGGAGTACGCCCGCACGTAAGTTGGAAGAAGGAGAAGACCATGGAACCGTTCCGCCAGCACGTTGTGGTTTGCACCCAGGAGAAGCCGGAGGGCGTGAAGTCTTGCGCGGCAGCCTGCTCGGGAGAGGTGCTCGGCGCCTTGCACGGCGAATTACAGAAGCAGGGCGCGGCCGGGGAAGTTCAGGTCACGACCTGCGGATGCTTAGGCCTGTGCGATGAGGGACCGATCGTCATCGTGTACCCGGAGGGCGTCTGGTATCGGCGGGTGAAGCCGGCGGATGTGTCCGAGATTGTTGGGTCGCACCTGCGGTCCGGAAAACCCGTCGCGCGGCTGGTCTGGAACGATGCGCCGGCCATGAAGGACATGATCACGGAACATGGTAAGCAGTACCACGCCATGTTGAAGGCGAAGGAGCAAGCCGGCGTAGTGCCCGACGAGGTCAACGAACTGATTCGTGGATTCATGTCCAGCCGGGCAGTGTTGACGGCGCTGGAGCTGGACGTCTTCACGACGGTTGCCGAGGGCGCATCCGCCGATATGGTTGCTGAAAAGATGCAGGCCAGCCTCCGGGGTACGGAGATGCTTCTGAACGCGCTTGCCGCCTTGAAGCTGCTGCACAAGGAAAACGGAGTCTTCCGCAACACCCCGCTCAGCGCGCGTTTCTTCGCGGATACCTCGCCCGACAGCGCTCGTCAGGCCCTGCTGCACATGGCGAACCTCTGGCGGCGGTGGTCGGGCCTGACCGGATCAGTGCGCGCGGGAACGCCGGCGCCCAGGAGCGAGGATGAGCGTTGGACGAATGCCTTTATTGCAGCCATGGACCGCAATGCCCGCGAGAGATCTCACGCGGTAGTGAAGGCTGTGGGGACGGAGGGCATCCATCGCATCCTCGATTTGGGAGGCGGCTCGGCCGCCTATTCCATCGCCTTTGCCGGCGCCAACCCGGCCGTAACCGCCGAGGTGCTGGACGTGGCCGAGGTCGTCCCGCTCACCCGCCAGTACATTCAGCGAGCCGGTCTCGCGGCTCGCATCCAGACGCGCGTGGGGGACATGCTGAGCGATCCCCTGGGAGAAGGTTTCGACCTGGTGCTGCTCTCCGCGATTTGCCACATGTTTTCGCCGGAGGAAAATCGCGCCCTCTACCGGCGGGCGCACGCCGCGCTGGCTCCCGGAGGACGCCTGCTGGTGCAGGATTTCATCCTGGAACCGGAGAAGACCGCGCCCCGCTTTGGCGCCCTATTCGCCCTGAACATGCTGGTGGCAACCAGCGGCGGCAGCAGCTACAGTGAGCCGGAGTACGCAGCTTGGCTGGCCGAAGCCGACTTCCGGGACGTCCGCCATATCCGTCTGCCGGGCCCGGCTGGACTGCTCCTGGCCACGCGCAATTAGCGTCACCGCGGAATCAAGCGGCTCGCGCGTGCGCCAACGCAAAGCGCAGAACGGTCGGCTTCACCACGCGTGCGAAGTCCTTGTAGGCAAGCCGCATCAGCTCCCAGTGTGAGCCGGCGTTGAAGGCGATCTCCTTGTCCTTGGTCAGGCTCTCATCTACGAAGACCTTCATGTCGTAGAGATTGCCGAACGGAGGCATGGCGCCGGTCTCGCACGCCGGGAAACGATGCATGAAGTCTTTCTCCCGGGCAAGCGTGACGCTGCTTGCTCCGGTCGCTTCTCGCAGCGCCGCCAGATCCACTTGGCAGGAGGCTGGCAGCACGGCCATGGCCAACTCATCATCGAGGCTAACGATCACGGTTTTGGCCAATTCCTGTCCGGGAATATGGGTCAGCGCCGCAATCCCTTGAGCCGTGTAGGCGAGCGAGTGAGAAACAATCGTGTACTTGATGTGGTGACGGTCTAGAAGCTCGGTCAGGGTGTGGATGGGCATATTCACCTCCGTGCCTCGTTGCGCTTATGTTGCATCCCGCACGCGAGCCGTGCAGTGACTGAAATCACGGTCTGCGGTTCATGTCGTTCGTGAAGCGATTACAAACGACCCCAGCGCCGGACGCTGGGGTCTCGGATTCTGCGCTCAGACGGCCGCCAGAATGTGCTCGGAAATGGTCGTCTCGACAACGCAGGGGGTTACGACGAAGGGGGTCAGCAGATAGGGCTTCAGCATTGCGGTGATCTTCGGGAAGACTTCCTTTTCATACTTCAGGGACTGCTCCTTGGTCTCCCAGAGGCTGATCAACACCGTCTTCTGGACCTTGAGCTCTTCTGTCAGGCCGAGGATGTCGACAAACCCTGCCTGCTTCTTCATGATGGGCAGCACTTCATCGCGAACCTTGCGAAGGAATTCATCCTTCTTGACCAGCATCAGATCGAATTCCAGCCTACGTGCAAACATAGTGCCTCCTCGGAGACTTGCGAACTGGCCGATGGCCCGCCGGCTTGGAGGCGGGGAGGGTTGGTGACAACGGTTCGACTAGCAGCGTGATGCGGCAAGATGTGGCAGGGCGCGGAAACTCGCTCGTTTCGCCACCATGGGTGAAGAGGCCGAAAGGCCTATGAATTTCCACGCCCAGCCTGCGATGAGTGATGCTCAACGCATGGGCCGGCATTTGCCGTGATCTTGCACACCTCCGCTTGTGATGTGAGTGCCAGAATGGGAATGCCCGCGAGAGACAGCAGCGCCTTCTTCCGCAACCCATTTTCGCCAGGCACGGCAGCGTGTGACCCGAAGCACAGACCCGGCGCATCCACCCGTCGTACAGTTTTTCTAGGGTAAAAGGGAAGTCCCAGCCAACTCGGGACAGGGAGGTGCAAGGCGATGCGTGCCGCAACCAGACACAAACCCAAACCGCGGACGAGGCGTCGCGCAAGAATTCCCCAGCGGCCGGTGCGCCCGGCTTCTTCTCGGGAAACTTTCTTGCCGATTGCCGAAGCCTTTGATCGCGCTCTCGAACTCGATGCCGCGTGGAGGAGGGTCTTCGCCACCGGTCGTTATCGCGAAGTCGCCGCGTACTTTGATTCGTTCGTCTGAGGCTGGCTCCGCCAGGGCTCAACCGCGCGGAAGGGCTAATCCCGTCTCACCACCGCCTCGATCAGCCCGTGAGGCTCATCGGTCGCAACGAAGACCTCATTGCGGTTTTCCAGCCCCAACGGCTCTAGGTCCACGGGCAGGTGGTGCTTGTTGGGCATGGAAAGGCGGATGGCATCGATCTCGCCGAACGCATCCAGCACCGCGCCGGCCATCGCGTACAGTGTGTGCTGCACCGACTCGCTGGGATGCTGGGCGAAGGCTTCGAGCAGCAAGTTGCGAATCCCTTCCCAGGAGCGTGCGAAGGCCACATCCTGCCGGCTGTAACTCCAGGTCGCCTTTAACATGGTGGCGAAGATGCGGTCACGAGTCTCCGATAGCGTGGTGTACTGGTCCTTGATGTAACCCTCAAAGGCCGACTCGTGACTTTTCAACACCAGCAGGTCTTCGATTCCGGCCTGGGTGGAATGACTGCCGCGTGTGGCCGAAACCATTGCAGTGCGCCGCTCCGGCCGCCCAGCGACGAACGCCCACGGGTGCGGCTGCCCCTGGACCGCGATGCGCGCCCACAGCCTTTCGCTCATCGACACGCGCACATTGCGGACCTGCGAGTTCTGCTCCAGAAAGTAATCTGCCAGGCGCAACCCGAATTCCTCGATCTCGCCCACCGGCCGCTGGCTTGCCAGGGCGTAGACCGTGTTCTTCATGGTGTCGGTGGGGAGCACCTTGCGGTTGTCGCCGTGGGTGTGGACTTCCTCGAACTCGCCCTCGAACTGGATGTCCACGGAGATGTCCTTGAGATGGTGGGCTTCCTCGCCACGCGTGATGCGCACCAGCCGCACCCGCGATTTGCCATAGTTGTTGCTCGAGAGCTTGATGCTCATCGCTCAGCTTCCCCGATACGTAGAGTACCCATAAGGGCTCAGTAACAATGGGATGTGGTAGTGCTGCCCGGCGTCGCCAACCGTGAACATCACCTGCACCTGGGGATAAAACGCCGGCAGGTTCCGCTGGCGGAAATAGGCCGCCGTGTCGAAGGTTAGCCGGTAGGTTCCGGCCGCGAGCGGCGAGCCGGCAAGCAGATCCAGGATCCGCCCATCCTGGTTGGTGACGCCTTGGCCGGCGCTCTGCCAGCCGTTGCCCGCTTGTCTTTCCAAGGTAACCGGCACGCCCGACGCCGGGCGCCCGGTGCTCGTGTCCAACACGTGGGTAGTGATGGCGCTCATACTTCCAGCATTTTCTCCAGGCGAAGGCGCATGATCTTTGCCTGCTCGCCGGCGGCGACGCGCAACTCGCTCTCGGGGTCGTTCTTCATCCGCTCGCGCAGCAAGGCCAGCATCTCGTCCGCGCTTTTGCCGCTCGCGCACACAATAAAAATGTACCCGAATCGCTCGTGATAGGCCTGATTGGCCCGCGCCAACTCTTCCAACAGGGTTGGCGCAGCGTTGGCCGCCGCGCGCTGCTCCTGCTCTGACCATCTTTGGGACTCGGCTGTCTGCCCAGCTGCGGCCTTGCGCTCACCGATCTTCGGATGGTGGCGAAAGGCCTCGAGCCAGTCGTCTTTGCCGAGTGTCTCCCAAATCTCGGCCGCGGTCGTGAAAAGCTGGGCGGCATCGTGAAAGGGCCGCCGGGCCGCGACGGCTTGCGCCCACGCGCTCGCTCCGCAGCAGTCGAGCAGCGCGGAGCGCACCGCCTCATCCGCAAGTGCGTTGATCCAGCTCAGCCCCGCCGCGATTCTGCCTTCGCGGGTGGGCACACCGTACAAGCGCAGCCGCGCCACGCCGCCATCAGGATAGATATTGAATCGCACATGCGACGCAGGCGAGTTGTCCGTGATCTCAAAGCGGAGCACCGAGTCGGCCTGCAAGGGAGTACGCGGCAGAATTGCCTTCCAATCTGACTCGGCGCAGTCGCCGGCTTCGAGAGAGCAGCTTTCGGGAAAATTTCCTTTGAAGTGCGATGTGTCCACCTCGACCTGCTTCAGCACGCCCTCGATGCCCAGCCGGATGACGACCCAATCGTGTCCCGGGCCGCGCCGACGCTTGGTTTCCCAGCCGTCGCCCATGTGCGAACTCTGGTCGGGCATGAGCAGGTTCTGCGGAGAGCTGAAGAACATGTCGCTCGCATCCAGCACGCGGCCGCCATGGACGACGCTGGCGAGGTCGATGCACGGGCTTTCCGCCAGCACCCGCCGCCAGTCCGGCAGCGCCTCGCCGTGCACGCGCAGCCGCGCCACCCCGCCATCCGGATAAATGCTGAAGCGCAGATGAGTGTAGCGGCGCGGATCGCTGATCGGCGAAGCGATTCTGCGTGTCGCCTTGCAGCGGTGACATCGGCAGCACTTCCGTCCAGCGGATTGGGCCGGAGGTCAGATCTTCGGCGTGACCTTCATCCTCGAGCGCGCACGCTTCGAGGGAACAGTGTTCCGGATAATTGCCGCGAAAGTAGCTGGTATCGACCATAACTCCGCGCAGAATGCCGGGAATGCCGAGCTGCACGATGCACCAGTCGAATCCGGGAGTGCGCCGGCGCCGCGTCTCCCAGCCATCCATCCACTTGCCGCGGTCGGTGTATTTGTCCTCGACCCAGATGGGCTTGGAGGGCTTCAGCAGGTTCTCCTTGGGTGCAAAGAATTCGTCATTGGCGGCGAGCACGCGTCCGCCGACGCGCTCCGAGGCAAGGTCTACGAGCTGGGTGAAGTCGCTCACGCGTGGCCTCGCTTGAGCACGCGCCCGGTGGCCGGGGCAGGGAAGTCGCCGCGGTCGTAGATCTTCTGCCCGCGCAGGAACGTGGCCTTGACCACCCCGTGGAGCTCTCGCCCGGCATAGGGCGTGAGCTTGTGGCGTTGATAGAGCTTCGCCGGATCGACACGGAATGGGGCGTCAGGATGCCACACCACCAGGTCGGCATCGCAACCCACGGCGATCGCGCCCTTGCGTCGCAAGCCTGCCAGCCGGGCGGGACCCTGGCACAGCCAGCGCGCGATGTCGACGATGCCCGCTCCGCGCCGTTGCCCCTCCGTCCACATCACCGGCAGGCTGAGTTCGAGGGAAGCGATCCCGCCCCAAGCACGTATGAAGTCTCCCGTGCGAGCGCACTTCATCTCCGGCGGACAGGGAGAATGATCGCTCGCGACCAGGTCGATGGAGCCATCCAGCAGCGCCTGCCAGAGCAGCTCGCGGTTGGCACGCTCGCGGATCGGCGGCGCGCACTTGTACTCGGTGGCGCCGTCGCGGATCTCCTCCGCCGCGAACCACAGGTAATGCGGGCAGGTCTCGAACGTGATCTTGCCTCCCTCGGCCCGGGCGCGACGCAGGTGGGGAAGCGCATCCGACGAGGAAAGATGCACCACGTGCACCCGCGCATCGAACTCGCGGCTCAAGCGGATCAGCAGCGCGATGGCCTCATTCTCGGCCGCACGCGGACGAGAGCGCAGCCAGGTCGAATATCGCCTCGGATCTTCGCCGCGGATTTCTCCCGATGCTTGCTCGATCGGCCCCGGCAGCTCACTGTGAACCATCAGTACGGCGCCGAGCGACGACATTACCGGCAACGCTTCTCTCAACTCCGGCTCGCCAACTTCCGCGAACTCCGGCACGCCCGAAGGCGCCAGGAAGCACTTGAAGCCGAACGCTCCCGCTTCATACAAGCCGCGCAGCTCGGCGGTGTTTCCCGGGACCACGCCGCCCCAGAAGCCGACGTCAACCGTGAGCTTGCCCTCGGCTGCCGCAACCTTGGCGCGATAGGCTTCGACCGTGGTGGTCGCGGGAATGCTGTTGAGCGGCATCTCGATCAGCGTGGTCACACCGCCGGCGGCGGCTGCTCGCGTTGCCGTGGCGAAGCCTTCCCAATCGGTGCGGCCGGGTTCGTTGATGTGAACGTGCGTATCCACCAGCCCGGGCATGATGACGGCGTCGCCAAAGTCACACACGTTGCTGCTCGTGCCCAGCTCCTCCGGCCCGCCGATGGCCGCGATGATGCCATCGCGCACCGCAATCCACGCCGGGCGCAGCCCGCCATCGGTCAGGACCCGCCGGCTGCGGATGACCTGCGTGCTCATGTGGTCTCCGCCGGCGGAATGAGCCCGAGGAGGAATTCCTCGAGCAGCTTCTGCGCCACCCGCGTGCGGTAGCGGGCACTAGAACGGAAGTCGTCGATAGGCTGAATCTCCTGCGCGAGTTGGTCACAGGCGGCGCGAACCATCTCCGTCGAAAGTTTCCCCTGTACGAGAGCCTCGGTCTTGCGGCAACGCAGAACCGTCGGCGCAACGCTGCCCAGCGCGATGCGGACGTCGTGGATCTCGCCCTGTTCAACCCGCGCCGCGCCCGCGAAACAAACTTTGGAGATGGCCTGCGCCCGCCGCGTGCCGACCTTGCGATAGTGTTGCCGCCAGTGCTTCTTCGTCCGCGGCAAGCGAATGTTTCGGATCAGTTCGTCGGGGCGCATGTCCATCTTCTTATAGCCGAGATGAAAGCTCGCGTAGGGTACCCAGCGCGCGCCATTCGCCGAAACCAGTTCCAATTCAGCATCGTAAACCAGCAGTGCCGGTGGAGAGTCGGCCGCCGGAGACGCGTTGGCGATGTTGCCGGCCAGCGTGCCCCGGTTCTGAGTGGCGATACCGCCGGTCTCATACGCGGCGCGGCAGAGCAGAGGAAATTCCTGCTGCAGAACCGCGGTGCTTTGGACTTGGCGGTAAGTGATCATCGCGCCCAGGGTCAGGTGCTCATCGGCGAGCGCAAATCCGCGCAGCTCCTTCAGCCGCGCGACGCTCAAGAATTTCTTATGGGGAAGCTTGCCTTGCTCGAGCAGCACCATTAAATCCGTGCCGCCGGCGAAAGGCTGCCACTCGCCGGGCTCGCGGGCCATGGTCTCAAGCGCTTCATCGAGTTCGAGCGGCACGCGCATGTCGTACGCCGGCAGGTATGACCTCATGTGGCCGCTCCCACACGCTTTTCACAGGCCTGAAGCACAGCTTCAAAGATCCTCATGTAACCGGTGCAGCGGCATAGGTTGCCGGCCAGCCCGTTGCGGACGTCATCTTCCGTCGGTTGCGCCGACTGGCGCTCGACCAGCGTGACCGCGGCCAGAACCATCCCCGGGGTGCAGATGCCGCACTGCGCGGCGCCGCACTCGACGAATGCCTGCTGTACAGCGTGCAAAGTTTCGCCGGCTATGCCTTCGATGGTGGTGATCTTGGTGCGCTCGACCTGCGCCACCGGCACCAGGCAACTGTTCACCAGTTCGCCGTCGATGAGCACCGAGCAGGCGCCGCACTCGCCCTCGCCGCAGCCTTCCTTGGTGCCGGTCAAGCCCAGGTCCTGGCGGAGCACGTCGAGCAGGCGCGCCATGGGATAGGCCTCGACGGTGCGCGGCTCGCCGTTGACCGCGAAGCTGACGGCGATCTTGCGCGCTTCAGGCACGCACGCCCTCCAGCGCTTCCATCAGCACCTCGGGCGTGACCGGGACGCGGTTGATGCTCACGCCGACGGCGTTCTCGATGGCATTCACGATCGCCGGCGCCGGCCCGTCGATCGGCAGCTCGCCGATCCCCTTGGCGCCGCCCGGCCCGTGCGCGTAGGGCACTTCCTCGAAGAACACGCGGATGCGCGGCAGGTCGGCCGAAGTGGGCATGATGTAGTTGGTCATCTGGCTGTTGACCATGCGCCCTTCGTGCCAGACCACATTCTCGTAGAGCGCGAAGCCCACGCCTTGCGCCACTCCGCCTTCGATCTGCCCGGTGGCCAGCACCGGGTTGATGACGCGACCGATTTCCTGCAGGGCGACGAAATCGTCCACGTGAATTTCGCAGGTGGCGATGTCGACGGAAACTTCCGCCACGTAGACTGCCCAGGCGTAAGCGCCGTAGGCGTCGCCGCGGTACTTTTCGTCGTCCCAGTAAATGCCTTGCGGGGCGCTGTATTCGCTGCTGGACTTGAGCGCGGTGTGGAGCTTGATGTACTCGCGGCAGGCTTGCCGGAACTGCTCGGAGGAGTATCCCGACTGCGGCAGCAGAGCAGTGGTTACGAGTTGGTGACGAATGCCCAGCACCGCCGCTTCCACCAGCTTGCCCACCACCATCGAGGTGCGCGACGCCACTGTGGGACCGCTGTTAGGGACGACCGACGTGTCCGGCTGCGCGATCTCGATGAGGTCGCAATCGACGCCCAGAGCTTCCGCCGCGATCTGCGAGAACACCGTGTTCGTGCCCTGGCCCATCTCGGTGCTGGCGGCGAGCACGCGCACCCGGCCTTCGGGTGTGGCCTCCGCTCCGACCACCGACGCCATATAGCGCTCGCCCGAGCCGGTGAATCCCGCTCCGTGCAGAAACGTCGCCAAGCCGATGCCTTTCTTCACCTGGCGGCGCGGGTTCTCCTCGGCGAAGCGCCGGCGCTTGGCGTGAGTAGTCGCTGAGCTCGAGCGCGCGATCGAGGAGCGCCGTCATGTCGATCTTTTCCCGCACCACCTGCCCCACCGCCAGCGTTTCACCTTCTCTAACAAAATTGCGGCGGCGGAATTCTTCCGGCGCGAGGCCGAGCGCTTTGGCGACCTGGTCCATCTGGCGCTCCAGCGCGAAGATGCTCTGCGGAGCGCCGAAGCCGCGGAAGGCGCCGTGCGGCGGGAAGTTCGTGGCCACCGCCTTGCTGCGGATGCGCACGTTGGGGCAGAAGTACGGTCCGGCGGCGTGGATGGTCCCCCGCGACAGCACCACAGACGAGAGCGTGGCATAAGCGCCGCCATCGACGAGGAACTCGATGTCCATGGCCAGCAGCTTGCCGTCACGCGTGACCGCAGTGCGATGCCGCGTGCGCGAAGGATGCCGCTTAGTGGTTGCGGCCATGTCTTCCGCGCGGTCGTAAATGATCTTCACGGGCTTGCCCGACTTGAACGCCAGCAGCGCCGCATGCCCGGCGATCATCGAAGGATATTCTTCCTTCCCTCCGAAACCGCCGCCGGTCTCGGTCTGAATCACTTGCACCTGGTTCACCGGCAGGTTGAGCAAGGTCATCAACGCTCGGTGGATGTAGAACGGACACTGCATCGATCCCCAGACCGTCACGCCCTGCTCCGCGTCATAGGCGGCGATCATGCCCTGCGGCTCGATGTAGAGCTGCTCCTGCGCGCCGGTTTCGTACTCGCCTTCCACGATAAGGTCGGCGCGGCCCCACGCGCTCTCCACGTCGCCGCTCTCTACCAGGTAAGTCTTGAAGATGTTGTCTTCGCCCCAGATCACTTGCTTGCTGGGCGAGCGAGTCATCGATGGTGAACACCGGCGGCAGGGGCTCGATGTCGAGTTCAACGGCGCGCCGCGCTTCTTCGAGCAGATAAGGATCTGAGTGCGCCAGCAGCACCACCGGCTCTTCGGCGTGGTTCACCAGCTTGTCGGCGAGGCAGGGCTGATCGTCGAGGATGAGCGCAACGTAAGTTTTTTCCGGGAATGTCCTTGGCGGTGACGATGGTGAACTCATCCCAGGGAATGCCTTCGGGGAAGCGGATGCCGCGAAGGCGGCCGCGTGCCATCGGGCTGCGCACCGTGGCTCCGTGGATCATGCCGGGCAGCACGATGTCGTCCACATAGCGGGCGCGGCCCGTCACCTTCTCGCGGCCTTCTTTCCTCGGGATGGACTTGCCGATGAATCGGTCGGTCATTGCGGATC
Source organism: uncultured Acidobacteriota bacterium (assembly GCA_963733935.1). Lineage (GTDB taxonomy): Bacteria > Acidobacteriota > Terriglobia > Terriglobales > Acidobacteriaceae > JAHFUA01. Next base: position 98,083 of record CAVTEQ010000007.1, on the reverse strand, counting down.
AGTACGGAGTCTTGTCGGGCTTCTGCTGCCAGGTGCGGAACGCGACCAGGGCATCGTCGCGCAGCATCTGGGCCATGGGGATACTGCGCGCGGAGCGCGGCAACTGCAGCTCGCGATAAATGAACGAGTCGTCGAAGCCGATGGCGGCCGCGTCCTCGGCGGTAACGCCGTAGAAAACTTTGTCCGGCCGCGCCCAGTAGATGAGCCCCAGGCACATGGGACAGGGCTCGCAACTGCTGTAGACCTCGCATCCGGCGAGCTGGAAATTCGCGAGCGCGCGGCAGGCGGCGCGGACCGCCACCATCTCCGCATGAGCGCTGGGATCGTTGCTGGAGGTCACCTGATTGGTGCCCTCTGCAATGATCGTCTCGCCCCGCACCACCACCGCGCCAAAGGGACCGCCGCGGCCCGTGCTGACGTTCTCGAGCGCCAGCTCGATGGCCCGGCGCATGAATCTCTCCCCCACCCTTTGCCCCCAAGTGCGCGAATTGTACTAGCTTACTCTGCCCGGGTTTCCGGCTGTATAGCTTGAGTAGGTTCCAGGGGCGAGGTGAAGGGCAATGAGAAAGTGGGCACGCGCTCGCAGACGAACAGGCTGCGGAGTTCTCAGTTAGCGAGAACCCCTGTTTTGGACAAGTAATCCAGCGAGAGAGCGTCGCGACTCCAGCGCTTGGCGCGTAAAATGGGGCGGCCCGTGACTGACGCACACATCACGCCGGAGCTGATTCTGTCTGGGCTGCGCCTACTCGTGGAGGGCTATAAGCTGGCCCGCGATAGGTTCAAAGACAAAAAGACGCCCGATCGCGTCGAAGAAGTAATAATCGAAGCCGAGCAGGCGAAGCCCGAGACAGTTGACGCTTCCGAGATCGAGCGGAGAGTCGCCGAGGCGCTCGACCCATCGGACGCCGCGATAGTGAAGGGCGACATGGAGCTACTTAGCTTGCTTCTGCTCCCCGCTACCGAAACTGGAAGCCTTTGATTATTGGAGCATGCTAGATAGACTTGTCGGAGGGTTGCGCGTCTATGCCGAGGAAAAGCGACTTTTCGAGCTGCGCGGCAAGAAATTTAGCTTCGGTCAAGGGCTGTTGCTGTGTCGGACTGGCCCTTGCATTCTGCCGAGCGAGCTTGCCGGCGAATTTGCCGTTCCCCATCGGATGCAAGCGCTGAAGGATGCCGAAGCGATCGCGTTCTTGCAGAAAGATGCACGTAACTTCCCGATCATCGTCGCAGTGAAAGCGAACTTCTACCAGTACAGCTCAATCGGCGGCACTCCAGGTGTGGAGTCAGATAGCTGCTTCTACGACGTCATGCCGGGCCAACAGCGACATTGGCTCAAATTCGACCGGGGCCAGCGTTACTCCGCTCACTTCGGACAAGCGTCTGAGTACATGCTGTCCGCTTCTGACTTCGCGTCCATCTGTGCCGCGCTTCGGGATGACATACAGGAATATGCTGCCGAAATCCAAGCAGACCAGCAGAAAATAGGTCCACTGTTCGCTGCGATCGACGCATTCGCGAAGGGAATCTCCCGAAAATAACAAAGCAACCACCCAACCTCTCCTACGTAGGCGATGACCGCAATAATTGGCGATAAATCCCCTTCTCACCAATTGGCCACTCCTCGAGGCCCGCTCCGTCCGACCTCGAGCGCGTAACGTCATCAGCAAGTAACCAAGCCCCGGTTACCCACCTGCACCATTTCCTAGGCAACCAAAGAGGTCCTCTGCTGCTTCTCACCCTACGTTGCGCGCCTTTCCCGTACTCATGGCCAGGGAGTGATCGATGCAGATGAAGCTGGGTCCCATTCTCCATCAGGGAAATTTCAAGGCGACGGTCGAAAAGCACGAAGTGTGGCGCTACGTCATCCGGCAGGCGGACGACGAAACCGTGCTCTACGACGGCTGGGGCGGTGACTTGGCGGAAGCGGTAGAAACCGCCGATCGCCAGCTCAGCTTCCTGTGCGACGCCGAGGCGTCAATCAGAAAAGCAAGCTAGGCGCGGAACCGGGGGCGGACGCCCCCGCGACAGCCGGCGGGACGCCGGCGCTACCTCTTAGCCGGCAATTCACTCCTGTCCGAATTCGCGCGCCCGGCGCAGATATTCCATTGCGGCAGCCGCATCGCCTTGCGCCCGGCGCAGCACCGCCAGGTGAAACAGGCTGCTGACCTCACCCACCACGTGGTCCTCGCTGTATTCGAAGGCGCGCTCGGCGGCGTCGATCTCGCCGCGCCGCTCATGGATCACGCCCATGTGGTAGTGGGCCATCAAGTACTCGGGCGTGAGAATGATCGACTCCTTCGAATTGCTTCATTGCCTGTTCCAGTTCTCCAGCGTGAAAGAGCGCCAAGCCCAGCCGATAGTGGGCGGCGTTGTAGTGCTCGTCGATTTCCAGGCAACGGCGGAAAGCGCGGATGGCCTCGGGCATGTTCCCTAGGTGATACCAGGCCACGCCCAGGTCGTAATGCGCCAGGATGAAATTTGGCGCGGCTGCCAGCGCTTGCTGGTAATGACGCGTGGCCACTTCCAGCACGCCTTCGTGGAAGTACAAACTGCCCAGCAGATGATTGGCCAGCACGTGGCCGGGGTCGGCTTCCAGAATGCCCTGCAGTTCCTGGCGAGCGGCGTCATTGCGGCCTTCACGCTCGTGCGCCATGGCCAGCAGCAAGCGCTGGTCGACTGACTCCTCGCCCAGGAACCGGCCGCACTGCGCGCAAAATTTGTGATGGGGTGCACAACTGGCATTGCACCGTGGACAACGCTCGACTGCCGGCTGGCTCATGGATGCCTCCCGCACCCTCCATTGTCACCACGCCGCTCCACCTCTCACAGTGACCGTAATCACAGGTGGCCGTGATTTTGTCCCGAGAGGCTTTCGTCACGCAGGCGTGTAAGCGCGGTCACAGACCGCTACGCAGGGCCGCCTATAGTGGAAATTGAAGGATTATCGGGCCGTGCGGCTCGACGGCTTGCCGAGGTGCGTCATGTTCGAAGAAGAAGTCAAGCTGCAGAAAGAATCGTCCTACTTCATTCCCCTGGCGCTGGTGATCGTGCTGATCGCGGTGATCGTGGGCACGGTGGTCTACGCGGTCAAGCCCGGCCGGAGCCTGTCGCAGGACCAGGCCGCCACGCTGGTGTCCGGATTCCTCAAAGGCGAGGGGCCGGCGACGGTGCACTTCCACGTTGGCGTGCTGGAGCCCAGCGTGGACGAGAAGATTCGCGATCCTCATTACCGCCTGCTGGAAAAGGCCGGCATCCTGAAACTGGGCACGGCCAAGGGCGACGCGATTCGGGTCACTTTGACGCCGCAAGGCGCCAGCCGGCTCGCAGCTATCCCGGGAGTGGTGAAGACCAAGAACTCGGACGGCACCGATGCCTACACCGTTCCTCTGGCGGAACGCCAGTTAGCGGCGGTGTCCAAGATCACCATCAGCAACCGCGACGTCGCCTACGTGCAGTTCACCTGGCAGTGGGCGCCTAACGACTTGGGCAACGTCTTCGACGCGGCCGGGCCGGCCGTGAAGAGCTTCAATACCTGGGACCGTTCCACGCTCATCCAGAAATATGGCGTGGCCTTTTATCACGTGGAGCCGGCTCAGGCGACGCTGACTTTCGTCCGCGCCGATAAAGGCTGGAAGCTGTCAGCGGACTAGGAAGCGCGCTTCTGAGAGGCACACAGCGCGGGCGGCTTCCGGAATCCTACGCTGCCAAACTGCGCAGCGCCGCGATGTGGTCGGGGGTGGTGCCGCAGCAACCGCCGAGAATGCGCGCGCCCATTTGCTGCCAGGACGAGGCGACTTGCGCGTAGCGCGCCGGCGGATACTCGTCGGTGAACATCCATTCCGGCGGATCAAAACGCCCGATGTGCGGATAGGCTCCGGTTGGCACCCGGGCGTGCGCGAGCAGTTCTTTCATCCCGGCGTTGATGTCTCCCGGCGGGGCGCAGTTCAGCAGGATGGCGTCCACTCCCAGCGGTTCGAGCGCGGCCACCATCTCGGCCATGCTCTCGCCGGTGAACAACCAGCCGCGTTCGTCGCACACGAAGCTGGTCCAGCAGGGAAGCCCGAGGCTCTTTGCGACCTCGAGCGCTGCGCGGGCTTCCGAGATACTGTTCAGAGTTTCCAGCAGTACCAGGTCGGCGCCCGCGTCTTTTACCACCTGGAAAATTTCCAGGTACTCGCAGCGCGCCTGCTCGGGCGATGGCGCGAGATCAGGGCGAAAGCACCACTCCAGCGTAGTGATGGCCGCGGCGACCGCGACCGGACGTCCGGCGGCGGCCTTTTGGCGAGCGTCGATGGCCAGGCGCACCGAGGCGGCCAGCAGTTTGTCGGCGCGATCGCCGAGATCGGCAGCGCCAATTTGCTGGCGGTGCGCTTCGTCGCGAAAGTGGTTGTACAGGGCGCGGCGGCAGAGCTGAAAGCTGTTGGTGCTGATTACGTCCGCGCCGGCGCGGATGTAGTCCTCATGAATCCCGCGCACAAAATCCGGGCGATTAGCCAGCTGGTGGTCGGCCCAGGTAACGTTGCGGCGCAGGATCTCGGTGCCGATGGCGCCATCGAGGATCACCATCTCGCCCGCTTTCAGCTTCTGGTCGATCGCCTGGTAACTCATGCGGTCTTGGCTCCTTGCCGCACCACCTGCAGCGATGCCTTGAGTGCCGCGATGTGCGCCGGCGTGGTGCCGCAGCATCCGCCGATGATCGATGCTCCCTGCTCGCGCCAGCGTAGAGCTTCACCGGCGTACCGTTCCGGAGGCCAGCTCTCGGTCTCGGCGAACTGGGGAAAGAATTCGAACTTCCAGCTTGGCGGCGAGAAGCGTCCAATGTGCGCAAAGCCGCCGAAGGGAAGCCGGGTCGCTGCCTGTACCTTGGCGAGAGCGCGGCCGATTTCGGCAGGCGGAGCACAGTTCACCAGCACTGCCTGCGCGCCCAGCTTTTCCACCTCCGCGATGGCCTGCGCCAGCGGCTCACGGCTCAGCAACTCTCCTTCCGGCCCGATAACGAAGCTGATCCAGATCGGCAAGCCGACGGTGCCCGCCGCCTCCGCGACGGCTCGCGCTTCCGCAATGGTGTTCATGCTCTCGGCCAGCAGCAGGTCGACCTTCTCCTCGGCGAAGACGCGCGCCAGCTCGAGCTGCTCCGCGCTCGCTACTTCGAATCCTGGCGCCAAATCGGGACGGAAGCAGTGCTCGAGCGGCGCCAGCACGCCGGCGATTGCGACATCCTGCCGGCTGCCCTGAGCGCGCGCCTGCCGCGCCGCCCGCACGCTGGTGCGCAGCAGTTTGGGCGTGAGGTCTTCGAGCCCCGGCGCGCCGATGTGGCGCATGTGGTCCCGATTGCGGAAAACATTCAGATAAATTCGGGGATTGAGCTGGAAGGTGTTGGTGCGGATGACGTCGGCGCCGGCGGCCAGGTAATCGGCGTGCAGTTGTTGGACGCGATCGGCGTCGGTAAGCAGTCCGTGCTTACGCCAACGCACTCCGCGCCGCACCAGTTCGGTTCCCATAGCACCGTCCAACAACACGGGCTCGTGGCTCTTGAGGCGCGCTTCCAGGCTGTGATACATGGCGGCGGAGAGTATATGCCAAAGTTCCGCGCGACGTAGCGCCGGCGTCCCGCCGGCTGTCGCGGGGGCGCCCCCGCTTCGATACAGTCACCATCCGCGATCGCCGACGGCTGCCTCACTGAGAGGTAGGCTGGGTGTGGGGGCAAGATACCCCCACCACAGCCGGCGGGACGCCGGCGCTACTTAAGAAAATAGAAAAGGGAGCTTTACTCTTCGTCGTCCGTGGGGGATCCCATTGCCTGCAAAACCTGGCGGATGTGCTCGGTTTGCTGCTTGTCTTCACGGTTCAGGAGCAGGAACTCGGTGCCGTAGTTGTATCCGCTGCGGTTGCGCACCGTGCTGCGCACGCGCAAGGGCTCGCCGTACGGAGGGGTAAATTCGATCTGTACGCGCTGGCCGACCTTCAACTCGACGCCGGCGAATAGCCCCATACCGCCTTCATTCAGCTCCGTGCCCCTGCCGGTAACGATCACCGTCTTATCTGGCCTCTGCACTACTACCCGGACAGGCACATTGATCCGGTAGCGCGGCCAACGCCGCATCCTTGGATATCCTGGCTGCGGCATTACTACTTCTGTGGCCATGCCTTTCACCTCACTGCGATGTTAGCGTCGGTTCCTGTGGACGCTCAAATTACTTTAGGGCCGGGTACAACGGTGACGCGGGCCTGCGTTACCGGCGGCACCCGCGCAAGTACCTGATTTTGATCGGCAGACTTCGTATAATGAGTGCATGGCCAGAGGTTGGGAAAGTAAAGCAGTGGAAGCACAGATTGAGTCAGCCGAAACCAGTAACCAGGAATCCAGCCAGGAGGAAAGTCCGGACCCGGAACGCATGCGGCGCCAGCAGGCGCTGCAGCTCTCCCGCAGCCGCGTGCTGCAGCAATTAGAGGTGAGCCAGAATCCGCGGCATCGCGAGATGCTGAACCAGGCCCTTGCCGACCTGGAGGCCCGGTTGGCGAAGTTTGATTAGCTGGCAAGCTGTCCCTCCAGGGTTTGCGAAAAGCGCTCATAGTCTCGCTCCAAGCGGCGGAAATGGGCGGCACAGGCGAAGCTTCTCTCCGCCGCCCCTCTCCGTATCTCTGCCCATCCACGAGAGTTTTATCGGCAATATCCCGCCGAGCTTTAATTGCCGCGGTGGTTTTCCTGTCCCTTCAGAAAGGCGAGCTTTTGATTTAAAGCCAGGCTGGGCTTGGAGATAGTTTGTGTTATGTCCGGAATAGGGTTACGACTGTAACCGGCGTCGGAGCCGGCTCGCCGGAAGGTGCGCGACGCCTTCGCGGCGTGGTACGCGCGGTGACGGAAGGACAAATCCCTTAACCCAGGCGGAGCATCGGCGGCCGCCGGTCGCTAGCCCACTTAGCCACCTGCTCATAGGCGTGGGCGATTTGCAGCACAGCGAAATCGGCATTGCGCTTGCCGATGATCTGCATGCCCATGGGTAGTCCGGCAGCGTTAAAACCCACCGGTACGCCCACGGTCGGAAAGCCGAGCAGCGAGGCCAGAATCACCACCTCCATCCAGCGATGGTAGGTATCCATGGTTACCCCGTTGATCGTCGCCGGCCAGTGTGTGCCGGCGTCGAACGGGAACACCTGCGCGCTGGGCAGCGCGAGATATTCGTAGGTCTCGAACAGCTTCAGCACGGCGCGGTAGAGTTCGGAGCGCGTGACCGAAGCCTGGTAGGCCTGCTGGGCGCTCAGCTTCAAGCCGCCCTCGACTTCCCAGACGGCCTCGGGCTTCATCCGCGCACGCTTGGCCGGATCCTGGTACGCCGCGCCCAGGTTGCCGGCGATGAGCCAGTGCCGGAGCGTGGTCCATGCGCTCCACATGTGCTCCGGCGCAAAGCCAAGGGCAGCGTCTTCGACCGCGCAGCCAACGGACTCCAGCCCCTCCAGACCTCCCCGGCAAAGGTCGAGGATGCCCGGCTCCATGGGGAGATATCCGTTCAGATCGCCGAGCCAGGCAATACGAGTTCCGTGAAAATCGCGCTCCAGCGTGCGCGTGAAGATCGCCGCGTCTTCTTCGATCGAGAACGGCATGCGCGGGTCGGGACCTGCCATCACCGCGAGCAGCAGCGCGAGGTCGGCGACCTTGCGCGCCATCGGCCCTTCGACCATCAACTGCCCAAAGAACAGCTCGATGCTAGCCGAGGGCACGCGCCCGTACGAGGGACGCAGCGCCAGGACATGGTTGTAGGCGGCGGGATTGCGCAGCGAGCCCATCATGTCGCTGCCATCCGCCACCGGCAGCATGTGCAGCGCCAGAGCCGCTCCCGCGCCCCCGCTGCTGCCACCGGCAGTCTTGGAGACGTCCCACGGATTCAGTGTGGTCCCGAAGACGGGGTTATAGGCCTGCGACCCCATGCCGAACTCCGAGACATTGGTTTTGCCGATGATGATGGCGCCGCTGCCGCGAATGCGCTCCACGAAAATGGCGTCCTCGGTGGGCACGACGTCGAGCAGCGGCGAGCCCCAGGTCGTGCGCAGGTTGCGAGTCTGTGCCAGGTCCTTCACCGCGTGCGGGAAGCCATGCATCCATCCGCGACGCTGCCCGCGCGCCAGCTCCCGGTCGCGCTCCGCGGCCTCGGCGAGCAGTTGGTCGCGCGGCCGCAGCGAGACGATGGCATTCACTTGGGGATTGAAGCGATCGATGTGGTCCAGAAATGCCGCCATCACTTCGCGGCAAGAGACCTGCTTGGCGGCAATGGCCTGCGAGAGCGCGAGCCCATCCAGCAACACCAGTTCGGAGGCGGAGCGCAGGGAGGACGGTGGCGTCGCGATGATGTCCTCCTTAGGCGGCCGGTTTTTCGGGCGATTCCGGCGCCGGCTTTGCCGGCTCTTCCTTCACCGCCGAGCGGAAGCTGCGAATCCCTTCTCCCAGACTTTTCCCCAGGTCCCCAATTTTCTTAGGGCCGAACAGCAGCAGCGCGATTCCCAAAATGAGCAGGATTTCCGGAAGTCCAAGTTCTCCAAGCATATGATCAGGCCTCACAGATAACGACAGGCCATCCTAGCAGAGCGCCTGCCGCTCTTGTTTGGGAAACCCCAAGGTCCAGCAAAAGTTCCGCGCCCATCCACCGGGTGACCCCTGGTGCAGCCCAACGTGATGCGCATCACTGAACCCCGCGCGGCGTGGGCATAGCGTTATAGGTGGATAAGTGCGGATCCCGCTTCACGGTTTTTCACGGCGCGGGATTCGGCGGAGAGAGGACTGTCCTATGATGCGGAAACTAATTTTAGCCGCGGGAGTTATGCTAGTTGTGACGGCAACCCTGGCCTGGGCTCAGACCCCGGCCACCGCTCCACAATATGACCCCGCCAAGGAAGTGACCATCAAGGGCGTAGTCGAGGAAGTCAAGGATTTCCAGTGCCCGGTCAGCGGCGGCATGGGAGCGCACCTGATCGTTAAGACCGACAAGGGTCTGGTTACGGTTCACCTTGCGCTCAGCAAGTTCCTGAGCTTTTACGGATTCGGTTTCGCCAAGGGAGATCAGGTAGAGGTGATCGGAGCCAAAGCCAAGGTCGGCGATGACGAGAACGCCATCCTGGCGCGCAAGATCGAACGCGGCAACCAGACCTTCGCGTTCCGCGACAAGGCTGGCAAGCCGCTCTGGTAAGCGAGCGGGAGACGCGATTTCCGCTTTCGGCGGACGGCACTTTGCCGATGCCGGTTCCTGCGTTAGCATCGCCTGCGGATGCTAGCTCGCCTCTTCGCACTCCGCCATCGCCCGGTTTTTCTGCTGGGCATGGCGGCTGTCCTTACCGCGCTCCTGGTGCAGTCCGGGGAGTTGGGCTCGAGCGACACGCAACACCGCCTGCAGGCGACGCATTCCTTCTGGACCTCTGAGCCCGCGGTCCTGCCCGGCGAATACCCTGAGTTTGGCCTGATCGGCCGGCATGGCCGCATTTACGGCTGGTACGGCATGGGCCAGTCCCTGCTCATGCTGCCCGCCGACATCGTTGGTACCTGGCTGGAGAAGCTGCCGCTCTTCGCCGATTACCGCGGCAATGATCCCGGCGTGCGCGACATAGTAGTGAGCGTCAGCACGAATATTCTGGTCTGCGTGCTCGCGGTGCTGGTCTGCTTTCGCTTTCTGCGGCGGCTCGATTTCAGCCCCAGGCAGGCGATCGCCGGCGCCCTGGGCTTGCTCTTCGCCACTACTTTCCTGCACTACACCCAGAACATGGTGGAGAACAACTTCATCATGCTGCTGACGCTGGTCGGATTTTGCTTCCAGTACGAGTGGCTGCGAACCGGACGCACTCGTGCCCTGCTGTACGGCTCGTTGGCCCTGGGCGCGAACCTGCTGACGCGGCTGACCACGGCGCTCAACCTGGCTGCGGTGGCGGTCTTCCTGTTGCTGGTGTTACTCATGGAAAGGGCCGGCTGGCGCGAGATACAAACGCGCTTCCGCGCCTATCTCAAGATTGCCGTCCCGTGCTATGCATTTTTCTTCGCTCTCGATCGCGCCTACCAGTATTACCGCTTCGGCTCGGTCTTCAATACATATTTGTCCATCTTCGGGGAGCAGCAGAAGCAGCTCGACCCCAGCCTGCCGGCGAACTTCCCCTGGAGCACGCCCTGGCGCGTGGGGCTTCTGGGACCCCTGATTACTCGGGAGAAATCCATCTTTCTCTTCGACCCGCTCATCGTGCTCTCGCTGCTGCTGGCGGTGCTGCTGTGGAAGCGGCTACGGCCTGAGATGCGCGCCTGGCTCATCGTGACGGCGCTGCTGGTGGCTGTGCACATCGTTTTTTATGCGCGCTACGTGGTGTGGAGCGGCGACTTTGCCTGGGGCGACCGCTACGTCTCGACGGCGGTGGAGTTAGTGGCGATGATGGCCATCCCGCTGCTCTTGCGCCACCGGGGCGAGGTTCGACCATGGTGGTGGAGACTCGGATTAGCGTTGATCGCGGTTAGCGTCTGCTTCCAGCTCGCGGCGCTCGCCTTCTGGTATCCGCTGGAGATCTACCAGATGAACACCTTGGGACCGCGTTTCGTAATCGGCCTGCGGTTCGAGAACATTGCCGCGGTTGCGCTGGGTAAAGTGCAGGCGTGGGGGCTGAGCAACTCCTGGACCTGGGACGATCCCTGGCAGCGACTGCGCTCCACCACGCCCTGGTTTCTGCCGTTCTTGCTGGGGAAAAATCCCGACGTGCCGCGCTGGCTGGCGCACGCTCTGGTTGGCATCTGGCTCACATTGATGGCAGGATTACTGGGGACTCTGGCATTGATCCGGCAGGCTGTCTCGCCAAGTAGAAGGGACAAATAGGCGATGAAGCTCATCTCACTGAACACCGGCCTCCCTCGCGACGTGGTGTGGCACGGCAGGGATGTGACTACAGCGATCTTTAAGGAACCGGTTCAGGGCCGTGTCGCGTTGCGCAAGCTGAATTTGGACGGCGATCGCCAAGCCGACCTCAGCGTGCATGGAGGAGAGTACAAAGCCGTGTACTGCTATCCGCTGGCGCACTACGACTACTGGAAAACCGAGCTGCCGGGCCGCGAATTGCCCTTGGGCATGTTTGGAGAAAACTTCACTGTTGCTGACGGCTTGCTGGAAGACTCCGTCCATATCGGCGACCAGTTTTCTGTCGGGTCTGCGGAAGTCGTGGTGACGCAGCCCCGCCTCCCCTGCTACAAGCTGGGCGTGAGATTTCAGGCGGACGACATGGTGAAGCGATTCCTGGCCAGCGGGCGGACGGGCTTTTATCTCGCCGTAACCCGTGAGGGCGATGTCGGCGCCGGTGATGAAATTACGCTGATTGCGCGAGAGCCAAACGCGGTTGCGATTTCCGAAATTACCCGGCTCTATGTCGCCAAGAGATATAGCGACGAAGATGTGGCTTCCGTGGAGCGCGCCCTCCACGTGGGAGTTTTTCCGGAAAGTTGGAAAGCATACTTACGAGAGCGAGTGCAAAGGGCAAACGGCTGACCGGCTAATCTGCCGAAGCAGCCGCCGCGATGCCGCCGCGCTTGCGGTTTGCCGCCAGCGCTGATTTCGCCCAAACCACCAGCCGATATCCCAACAGCACACCCAGCACGATCCCATATTCGATGGGCCGATGGATGTCTTTTTTCATTGCCCATGTGAAGTGGACGATGGCCGCTATGGCGCTCACGTAAATCAGGCGATGCAGCCACTGCCAGCGCCGCCCGCCCAGCCGCTGGATCATCTTGCGCGTTGAAGTCACCGCCAGCGGCGCCAGCAGCACGAAAGCAGTGAACCCCAGCGTGATGAACGGCCGCTTGTACACATCTTTGGTCATGCTGTGGACGTTGAACCCCTGGTCCAGCCAGATGTACGTCAGAAAGTGCAGGCAGCCATAGAAGAACGCGAACAGCCCGAACATGCGGCGGAAGCGGATAAGCCACGGCTGGCCGGTGAGCTTGCGCAACGGCGTGACGGCCAGCGTGATCAGTAGAAAGCGGATGGTCCAATCGCCGGTCGAGTGGGTGATGGCCTCGATGGGATTGGCGCCCAGCTTCGCCTGCGCCGCCTTCCACATGAGCAACGCCAGCGGCGCGAGGCACAAAGGGAAGACCACGACTTTGAGCCAGCCGGCGCGGGTCATCTAGTAGTTCTTTCGCAGGTCCATGCCGGCGTAGAGCGGCGCCACTTCGTTGTAGCCGTTGAACAGGCGCGTCGGGATCTTCTTGATGGAGGCGAAGAAGCCGCTGCCGTCGATGCGGCGTTCCGTCTTCTGGCTCCAGCGCGGATGGTCGACCTCCGGGTTGACGTTGGAATAGAAGCCGTACTCGTTGGGCGCAGCCTGGTTCCAGGTGTTGATGGGCTGCTGCTCGACCAGCCGGATTTTCACGATCGACTTGGCGCTCTTGAAGCCGTACTTCCACGGCAGCACGATGCGCACCGGCGCGCCATCCTGGTTGGGCAGCGCCTCGCCGTAGAGGCCGACGCACAGCAGCGCCAGCGGGTGCATCGCCTCATCCAGCCGCAAGCCTTCAATGTAAGGCCAGTCGAGGACGCGCATTCTCTGTCCCGGCATTTGTTTGGGATCGAGCAGGGTAGTGAACTCCACGTACTTCGCTTTCCCCAGCGGCTGCACCTGCTGCAGCAGCTTGCTCAGCGAGTAACCCACCCAGGGAATCACCATCGACCAGCCTTCGACGCAGCGATGGCGGTAGATGCGGTCTTCGAGCGGCGCCAGCTTCAGGATGTCATCAATGTCGAAGGTGCGCGGCTTTTGCACCAGGCCCTCGACCTTCACCTGCCAGGGCCGCGTGCGGAAATCTTTCGCCAATTGCGACGGGCCGTCCTTGTCAGTGGAGAACTCGTAGAAGTTGTTGTAGGTGGTCACGTCCTTGTAGGGCGTGAGCTTCTCATCGGTGGTGAACGGGCTCTTGACCGTATTCAGCTTCGCGCCTGCCTGAGCCACTTGCGCCGGCGACGCGATTTCCAGCAGCTTGCGTCCGGCGAGCAGCGATGCCCCGGCCGCAGCCGCTCCCGCCATGAAGGTGCGCCGGCTCAGATAGGCGCGCTTGGGCGTGATCTCAGAGGAGGCAATATCGGAAGGCTTTTTGATCAGCATGATGTCCCCACATCCTATGTACGTATCCCGACAGACGGCGGATTGGTAACCATTATTTCAGAGTCGCGAGGAGCGAAAAAGTTTCATCTGCAGGTGGGGGCTTCATCAGATTCGTAGCCGTGCCCTGATACGAACCATTGAATGAGATGACCTTGATCTGCCTCTCCCGGAGGTGTTTCTCTTTATTCAGCATTGAATTATCAGTTCAATTCGTATTAATCTGCATACCCTATGGATCTCTTCCGGCCGCGCGACGCTGCCACCGTGCTGGGCATCAGCTACCCCACGGTGAAGCAGTGGATTTACAAAGGCAAGCTCCGAACCATCAAGACAGCCGGCGGACACCATCGCGTGCCGCAGAGTGAGCTCGACCGCTACCTGCACCGCCTGCGTGAAAAGCCAGGCCCGGAGCGGCGGCGCAATTTCCGGCGCATCAGCGGGCGCAACCAGCTCGTGGGACGAGTGCTGGAAGTGCGCACCAGCGGCCTGATGGCGCAAGTAAAGATATCGATCGGCGGCCAGACCATCACTTCCATCATCACCGCTGATGCGGTGCGCGAGATGCGGCTCAAGCGCGGCGATACGGCCGCGGCGCTCATCAAGTCCACCGAGGTGATGATCGTCCGCGTGTGAGCGGGCGTTAATCCGCATGACGACCTCACCTCCAGCCCTCGCCGAAGCTCAGCCTCGCGCCCGCATTCGCTTCGACCGCAACGAGATCTCCGGCGCTTTCGGCGACATGGGCACCGATTTTCCGCTGGTGGCCGGCATGATCCTGGCCGCGGGCCTGAATCCCGCCAGCGTGCTGACCATGTTCGGCCTCATGCAGATTCTTACCGGACTGCTGTACGGCATTCCCATGCCCGCGCAGCCGCTGAAAGCGATGGCGGTGCTGGTGATCAGCCACAAGGCCAGCGGCCCCGTGCTGTACGGAGCCGGCCTGGCGATTGGCGTGGTCATGCTGGTTCTGGCTGCGACCGGCTTGCTGACAGTTCTCGCCAATGCGGTTCCGAAATCGGTGGTGCGTGGGATCCAGTTCGGCCTCGGCCTGCAACTCTCGCTGCTGGCGCTGCGCGACTATGTGCCCGCGGAAGGCACGGGCGGGCTCATCCTTGCGGTGTGCGCCTTTGTTCTGACGCTTCTATTGCTGGGAAACCGGCGCGTCCCGCCGGCGCCGTTCGTCCTCGCGCTGGGATTCGCCTTTGCCCTGGTGTTGCGCGTTCATCCCAGGCTGCTTATCCACGGCGTCGGATTCACGCTGCCGGCGCTGCATGTGCCCGCCCGGCACGATATCTGGGTCGGCTTTTATCTGCTGGCGATCCCGCAGCTCGCGCTCTCCTTTGGCAACTCGATTCTGGCGACGCGGCAGGTCACCGCCGACCTGTTCCCTGAGCGCGATCTCACCATCAAGAAGATCGGCCTGACGTACTCGGCTATGAACCTCGTGAACCCATTCTTCGGCGGCGTCCCGACCTGCCACGGTTCGGGCGGAATGGTGGGGCACTACACCTTTGGAGCGCGGACGGGCGGCTCCGTCATAATCTATGGCCTTTTCTACCTGACGCTCGGGCTCTTCTTCTCTGCGGCCTTTCAGCAGGTGATTCCACTGTTTCCGAAACCTGTGCTGGGAATCATGCTGCTGTTTGAGGCCCTGGCGTTGATGCTTCTCTGCCGCGACATGGCAGCGTCGGTCGCCGACTTCGCCATGGTCCTCGTGGTCGGGCTGAGCGCGGTTGCGCTGCCATACGGATACTTAGTTGGACTCGTCCTCGGACTGCTGCTTCACTATCTCTTCCTGGATCGGCTGCCGAACCTCACGCGCGAGCGCACAAAATAGACGACGAGCGCATTTTCCGTCACGCACGGATGTGACCGAGCATCCGTATCGCAGGTTGCCGGAGCGCTAATGCTGGTCGAAGCCCACGAAGACCGGCTCGGGCTGAAGCTCGATACCGAACTTATCGAGAACTCGTTGCTGGATTTCGTTTTTCAGAGTGATGATGTCGGCGGCGGTTGCGCCCCCGCGATTGACGATGGCCAGCGCGTGCTTGCGCGAGATGCCCACCGGCCCACGCGACAGGCCTTTGGGGAAGCCGGCGTGCTCGACCAGCCAAGCCGCCGCGATCTTGCACCATGCCGTCCTTGGCCGGAAAGTTGGGAACCGGCCCGGCGCGAGATTGCA
The DNA here is from genome assembly GCA_963733935.1 of uncultured Acidobacteriota bacterium. Lineage (GTDB taxonomy): Bacteria > Acidobacteriota > Terriglobia > Terriglobales > Acidobacteriaceae > JAHFUA01. The sequence continues at coordinate 82,788 of CAVTEQ010000007.1, read as the reverse complement.
ATTGTTCCAGCGCCTCCCGCGCCACGCACTGGATTCTTGAAGAACGATCCGGCGCTGCGGCAGTCGTCGTCGCCGGGAACGATCAGCATGGCCTTGCCGAGTCGAATGGCGCGTACGGCCTCGCGCGTTTCCGCGAGCGTCGGAGGAGTGCTGCGGCCGGCGAAATGACGTTTGAGATCGGCGTATTCGATGTGCGGCGAACCGCCCGGCATGAGCGCGAAACTAACGCGCAGAACGATGTAGCGTCCGCGCTCCCGGGTATTAAAGATGCTCGTGCGATAGGCGAAGCCAGAGTCGCGATTCTCCAGATCCCGGATCTCGCCCGCGGCGGTGTCGAGCACGCGCACGCTGGTGATGGTCTCGGAGACATCCTGCCCGTAGGCGCCGACATTCTGCACCGGCGTGCCGCCGACGGTCCCCGGAATGCCGCTCAGGCACTCGATCCCGGCGCAATCGCGCGCGACCGTATGGGCGACAAAGCGGTCCCAGTCTTCGCCGGCGGCAGCGTCGAACAACATGCACGCGCCGTCGCGACGCTCCGCGATTCCAGTGAGCGCAATCTTCAGCACCAGGCCAGGCCAGCCCGCGTCGGAGATGACGAGATTGCTGCCGCCGCCCAGCACGAACAGCGGCCATTCGCGGCTCCGCGCTTCCGCGACGGCGGCGCAAACATCACTCTCGCCGCGCGCTTCCACGAAGTAGCGCGCCGGCCCGCCGACCTGGAAAGTAGTCAGCGGCGCCAGCGGGACGTGTTGGTGGACTTGCATGCGGGCCCAGCATAGCAGAGTAAATGTAGCGCCGGCCTCTGGCCGGCTGTCGCGAGGGCATCCTGCCCTCGCATGCGTGGGCGAGACGCCCACACGACAGCCGCCGAGACGGCGGCGCTACTGCGCCGGTTGCTGAGCGATGAAACTCTTCACCGCGATCTGATTGGGCTGAATGCCGACCGGGACCAGGGTATGCAGCGCGTAAGGCGCAGGGTTGGCCTTGGTGGTCTTGTCGCGCTTGAGGATTACGGCCACGTCGCCAGCCAGCGTGTCGTTGACCAGCAAGAAGTGCTGATTGGGGCTGAGCGCCAGCGCGTCGGGGCGGCTGCCCACCTGCACCGTGTAGGCAAGCTTGCCGATGTCGATGCCGTAGACGGCCACCGCGTCGGCGCCGAAGTTGCTCACGTAGAGCAGGGAATTGTCGCTGCTGACGAGGGCGTGTGAGGGGCGAGTCCCGATCAGGAAGGTGTTGCCGACCTCGTTGGTCGAGGTCTCGATGACAGAGATGCTGTCGGAATCGAAGTTGCACACGAAGATCTCGCCGCCATCGGGCTTCACCGCCAGGCTGACGGGCGTTCTGCCGACGTCGAGCAAGGTGAGCAGGGTCGCGGATCGCAGGTCCACGGCCGCGACCTGGTCGGAGCCGGTGCAAGCGACGAAAGCTTTGCTCGAATCCGGAAGGATGGCCACGTCCCCTGGTTGCCGGCAGACGGCGATGATGCCCCGGACCTGGTTGCGCTGAGTGTCGATGATCGAGACCGAGTCGCCACCACGGTTGGAGACGACCACGGTCGTGCCATCCGGCGAAACCCGCGCCACGCCTGGCGCTCCGCCCACACCCACCGTCGCCAGCACGCGCCGGGTCTCGAGATCGAGCACCGAGACATTCGCCGAGCCGGAATTGGCCACGTAGCCGCGCTTGCCGTCCGCCGATACATCGATGAAAAAAGGCGTGTGGTGTACGCCGATGGTCGCCACCACCTGGTTGCGCTCGGCATCGATGACGCTGACGTTGTCGGAGCCGCTGTTGACTGCATAGACTTCGTTGCGCGTCGGGCTGGCGGTTACGCCCGTGGGATTGCGGCCGACGGCAACGGTAGTGAGGGTGCGGAAGCTGTAGAGGTCGAGGACGCTGACGCTGTTGCTGCGGCCGTTGCTGACGTAGGCGTACTGGCGCAGATCGAGGACCGGCTGGCTGCGGCAACTGCCCAGCGCCAGCAGGCAGAGACTGGCAAGGCCGGCGGCGATCTGCTTGCGGAGGATCAACGTCTATCGTGCAGCGGCGGCAGCCGGCGCATCCGGGGTCCCCAGGGCGCGCCGCTTTTGCGCGTCCTGGGGTGGGAGTTCGCGATGTACGACGGCTGCAATCTGCCGCACTTCCGCCATCAACGCGTCGAACTGTTCCGGATAGAGCGACTGCATGCCGTCGGAGAGCGCGCGGTCGGGATCGTTGTGCACCTCGATCATCAGGCCGTCGCAACCTACTGCCACCGCGGCGCGCGAAAGCGGCGTCACCTTGTTGCGCTTGCCGGTGCCGTGGCTGGGGTCCACCAGGATGGGCAAATGGCTCAGGCGATGCACCGCCGGCACCACGCTCAGGTCCAGGGTGTTGCGGGTATGGTCGGCGAAGGTGCGCACCCCGCGCTCGCACAGGATCACGTTGTAGTTGCCTTCGCTCATGACATACTCGGCCGCCATGAGGAATTCTTCCAGCGTCGCCGACATGCCGCGCTTCAGCAGCACCGGCTTCCTGGCGCGCCCCGCACGCTTGAGCAGCGAGAAGTTCTGCATGTTGCGGGCGCCGATCTGGATCACGTCGGCGTACTCCTCCACCAGTTCCAGCGATTCGTTGTCGATGGCCTCGGTGACGATGCGCATGCCCCAGCGCTCGCGCACTTCCGCGAGAATGCGCAGGCCTTCTTCGCCCAGCCCCTGGAAAGAATAAGGCGAAGTGCGCGGCTTGTAGGCGCCGCCGCGGAAGAACTGCGCTCCGGCGCGATGCACGCGCTCCGCGACGGCAAAGACCTGCTCGCGGCTCTCCACGGCGCACGGTCCGGCGACGACCGCCAGCTCCGGCCCGCCAATGCTCGCAGCACTGCCGGGGAAGCGCACCACAGTGTTTTCCTGCTTGACGTCGCGGCTGACCAATTTGTAGGGCTTGGTGACGCGGATGACCTCGGCCACGCCCGCCATCTCTTCCAGGCCGATCTCCACCTCGCCGCGGTTGCCGGTGATGCCGATGGCGGTGCGCTCCGCCCCAGGAATGGCATGAGCGCGTAAGCCGGCAGCTTCTATCTTTTCGCAGACCGCACGCACCTGCTCTTCAGTAGCGTGCGCCCGCATGACGACCAGCATGGCTGGACCCCTCGGAAAGACCCCATAGTTTACCGCAGTTGCCAGTTGCCAGGATGGAGGGGAAGCCGGCGCGTCCGGTGGGAAAGGGCCACTGGCCAGGGAGCCGCAATACCCACCCTTGGCAAAACCGGCGAACCTTGCTGCGGACCCCGGGCCAGGGTGGGGTATCCGGCCCCACCCGCGTTGGAGCAAAGACAAGTGATCCCGCGAAACAAGGCTGACTCAGCTAGTTTCTTGCAAAAACGAACTGCGGTCGATTAATAGCGAGGCCCGTCACCCTAGTAGCGCAACGCAACTGCAATGTACGGACCAGCGTCATCGCTTTCTCCCCGGAGGTACAAGACCGTCCATTTTCCTGAACCTTCCACATCGAAGAAGAAGCCGGTCCCCTTCTCACGCATGCCTTTCGGCATCCGCGTATACCACTTGTACCACTCCTGTGCCTGAGCCGTGTGCATGTCGGCAGGGACCCACACTAACGGCGACCCAGTCATCAAATACAATTTTCCAACGAACTCCGTCGCTGAAAACTCACGCAAAACTTCAATCGCAAGTCTGTCCCGGGACCCAAAATTCGCACTTTCTGGCCCCCAGCGGAATTTCCCATAGACGAAGGGCTTTCTTTGCTGCTGCGTCACCATAGCTCTGGCTCAGGAATATCAACAAACGAGCTGATATCGTGTCTTTTCTTTAGATATTCGGACCAAACCGTTTTTACAGTGGCCTGGACTGAGAAACGATTCCAAATTGCATAGTTAAGGTCCTTCGCATCCGACAATTGGTGGTCTAGATCAATGCTAACAGGGTTGATCACGAGCCCTGCCGGATCCCGATAGTAGTTCCGGATATCGACCTCTGCGTTTTGTTCCTTGATGAAGATCACGGGCTTGCCGTGCGCATGTAAGGCGCCAAATTCAAAAACCACATTGGGCCGCAACCCGTCGATGGCAACAACGGCGAAGGCGCAGTTGCGAATCAAATTCATAATCTCGGCTCTCTGGCTGGAACCGGATTCGAGGTCGGATGGCGCCAGTCTTAAGTCGAAATGCTTGGTGAACACGATCCGCAGACATTCGATCAACAAATCGATGTGCGGCTCTCGTGATGAATAGCAGACGAAGCAATACGGTCTCGCCTTTCTCGCCGATTTCTCCAAAGCCGGTAATGCTCTCGCCATGTGGGGCATTCTATCGCGGAACCTGCCAAAAAGCGGTCCGGCAATAGTGTAGTCTTCCGGTCGCTCCGCCATGGACCGTTGTCCTTGCGCTTCTAGGAAACTGGGCGGGTGGGCCAGGTAACCTTCGCACATGTCGGGGTGCCCTAGACAAGGGCAGCCTGTCTGGGATCGAGGGGCCGGTTTCGCCAAGGGGATTTTTATACCCAGGGATTGAACACGGGCACGCCTGTGGCCGCGACGTCTCTGGTATTGTTTTCCTCGCCAACTAATGCGCCGGGAATACGTCCAAAGGATATCGGTTTACGTACAGCAGAAGTGCGGACGTGCGCGGGGGCTCGCCGACGCCTCCCGGAACGGGTTACAATGGAGAGATTGACTATTGGAAAAGTTGCATCCTGAGACCATGGCTATCATCGAACAGAAGGTAAGAGACGCAGCCACCGACGAGATGGCGCTGGTCAACGCCGCCAAGGGCGGCGACGTATCGGCGTTCGAGCAGTTGGTCAAGCGCTACGACCGGAACATCTTTCGCATCGCGCAGCACATTACGCAGAATCGCGAGGATGCGGAAGACGTGGTGCAGGATGCGTTCCTGAAGGCGTACGGAAACCTGGAGCAGTTCCAGGGGAACTCAAAGTTCTACACCTGGCTGGTTCGGATCGCGGTGAACGAGTCGCTGATGAAGTTGCGACGCCGCCGCTCCGATCGCACGGTCTCGCTCGATGAGGACATCGAGACGGAAGAGGACACCATGCCGCGCGAAGTCGCGGACTGGTCTCCCAATCCGGAGCAGCTCTACAAGCAAGGCGAGCTGAGAGAGATCCTGCGCAAGACCATTCAGGGGCTGCCCGCCAGCTTTCGCACGGTGTTCGTGCTGCGGGACGTGGAGGGCCTCTCGACCGAAGAAGCGGCCGAAGCCCTGGAGCTGAGCATCCCCGCGGTGAAGTCGAGACTGCTGCGGGCGCGGTTGCAGTTGCGAGAACGGCTGAGCAAGTATTTCAGGCAAGCCAAGGGCGGAGACGGTAAAAAGTGACCTGCGCGGACTTCCTTAAAGAACTAACCGATTATCTGGACGAAACCATTGATGGCAGCACACGCGCGGAGTTGGAAGACCATCTTGCCTGGTGCCACAACTGCTACGTCGTCTGCAACACCACCAAGAAGACCATCGAGATCTATCGCGATTCCCAGCTCTACGAACTTCCCGACGAACTGCGCTCCCGGCTAGAAGTAGCTATCCTGAGCAAGTGCGTGGCCAAGAAAAAACGGTCCACCACGTAGTTTTCTTCGGCTTTTCATGAGCGCCGGCTCCGGTTTTCAATATCCTGCGAGTGGGACCTCAAGCGTGGGTGGGAGATTACAACGCAACCTGCGGGCGGGCAGAGTGTTGCGGAAGCCCTCCACAATTTTTTCTCAATTCGAAACCGCTTTTGCCGCCATTGCCTGTTTTCCACTGAGCGAAAAAAGATTAAGTGTGGCAGACTTCCAGCCGCAAAGTTACCGAGGGGACCACAACTGTCGAACCCTTTTCCGTGTTCTTGAATCTAAGTTGTGAGATTCAGTAAAGAGGTTCTCCACCACCAGTACGGATGGGACGGAATCCGGGCCCAGACGAGGAGTGTGGTAGATGCTTTCGAATGTCTTGAATGCACTGTTCGGCTGCTGGCACAAGAACTACAGTTTTCCCCGGACTATCAAGCGCAGCGGACGTTCCGTGGCAGCATCGGTGACTGGAACTTACGTGGTCTGCCTGGATTGCGGCAAGGAATTGCCCTACGACTGGAAGAGCATGAAGGTGGTTTCCGCGGCGGATGAAGTGGCAAGCATCGCCGAGCCGGTCGAGTCCTACGTGGGGAAGTGAGGCCGCGCCTCGACCCCTGGGCGAGCGCCCAGCGGAGAAGGTTCTTTCCTGATCCCCTCTGGGAAAATAGTTCAAATAGCAGACTGCGGCGCTTGCAGTGAGTTCAGTGTCCTCTGGATCTCCTTCGAGAGTTCATCCAGCCGGACGGGCTTAGAGAGATAACCGTCCATGCCGGCAGCGATGCAGCGCTCCCTGTCACCCCTCAAAGCATGAGCGGTGAGCGCAATGATGGGCATGTGGCCGCCGATTGTTGTTTCCTGTGTCCGGATGGCCCGGGCGGCCTCGAACCCGTCCATGTCCGGCATCTGAATGTCCATCAGTACCAAGTCGAAGCTTGCCTCTTTAATTCAGGCCCGTACAATCCAGGAAGCACTCCGGCATTGACACCTCGCACCTCTCTTTATCGTCCACCATGCTGCGTACGCTGAGGTCGCGATGTGATCCAGAGTGGATTGGCCGGTTACGGCAGTAATGTCGTCCGATCGCGATCAGGAAGAATTTGTGAGGGAAAAAAGAACGCCGGCGGATGGCCGGCGTTCTTTACTGTCTTGCGCTGATTACTACTGATCGCGCCGCTTCAGCGTCGGACGGTCATCATCCGATTTGCTGCTGCTGGAGTCGCTGCTGTCTCCATTGCTGCTGGTGGGCTGTTTGTCGCTTGCGGTGCGGCGCAGCGTCGGACGGCTCTTGTCCTTGTCGTCATTCAGCTTGCGGCGGTTCTCGATCGACGCCAGACGCGCCTTGACGTCCTGGAACTCGGAGGTGTCCAGGATGTACTCCGGACGCGGCGGCAGGATCTTGTTGATCTCTTCCTGGCTCTTGGCAATGCGGTCTGGAGTCTGCGGGTGGGTGGCGAACGCCTTGGCCAGCGAGCCCGGCTTCTTCTTCTCCTTCGCCTGTACCTTCTCGAAGAAGGCGACGAACGATTGCGGATCGTAGCCCGTCTTGTACATGTACTCAATGCCGAGGTAATCGGCCTCGGCCTCGAAGCCGCGGGAGAAGGAGAGGAACGTCAGCGGCAGCGCCAGCCCGGCCGCCGAGCTGATGGCATAGCCAATGCCGCCGCCCATGAAGATCAGCGGGATGGTTGCGAAGTTGGCCAGTTGCGCCCGCGTCAGCTGGCGCGTGGCGTGGCGCGCACACACGTGCGAGATCTCGTGCGCCATCACGCCCGCCATCTCGGATTCGTTATCTGCCGCGAGAATCAGACCCGAATTCACGTAGAAGAATCCGCCGGGCAGCGCGAAGGCATTGATGGAATCGTCGTCGATCACCTTGATGGTGAACGGAACCTTGGCGTCGGAGTTGCGCACCAGGTTCTGCCCGATGCGGTTCACGTACTCATTCACCACCGGGTCCTGCACCAGCCGGACGCTCTGCTCCACCTGCATGGCGTATTCCTTGCCCATGCGGATTTCCTTCTCCAGTGAGTACCAGTTGCCCAGGCCTTTGCCGCCCATGTTGCGGTTGCCGATGGCGTCAACGTCGTCCTTGCTGCCCGCCTTGATGTTCCTGCTCTTTTCAAACGTGCTGTCGCTGGAAGGCGCGGGCGGCGGGGCGGAGTCGGTGCTGGCGGGCGCAAGGCTCGTATCCTGGCCCGCGCTTGCCGGCTGGGTGTCCTGAGCTGCGGCCGGCGCACTGGAATCTTTGTCTGCTGGCGTTGAGCCCGCGTCCTGGCCTTCCGCAGGCGCACCTGTGCTGGCGGCGGGCGCCGTGCTGACCGGTGCAGGCGTCTTCTGCGTGTCCTGGGCAAACAGGAACGCACTCAGGGACAAGAACACAACGATCGCGGAGGCGATGGCTCGGACCTTCATTGGGGAACTCCCTATTAACATCCTCGGTAGGGGGGTCGCGCTCATTATACTACCGTCGACGCAATATCTAGGGGGATTGCCTTCCGATCATTAGACGCAGAAAGAGCCGCCTGAGTTACCCAGAGATTGATATTTGTCAGAACTTACAGCGCCTTGCGGGGACCGTCCCGGGCGCCGCTCTGGAGCTGGTGGCGCCGGATTTGGATGATCTCTACCCGGCTGGCGCGCCATTCCCCGGCTGCGTCCTGCTCGGCCGTGACCCGCACCTCGGCCCCAGGGGCTAGATCCTGCGCGGGATCAGTGGCCCTGTCCGCTGCCGCCACCGACGATGAATACGTCACCCGCGCCCGCGAAACATCTACCTTGCGCATCATGCCGTTGCGAGATTGCACATAAATCCAGCCCGGGGTCGGCTTCGCGTCCTGGTAAACCCGGCCCTGGAAGATGCCGGGCGTGCCGGCGAAGGCGGCTGCGCTAATCGCCAAGATGAACGTAAGCAGCGCCAGACGTCCCATCAACTCGTAGGATGCCGCCAGATAGTGGAAAGTGGGAAGTGGAAAGTGGAAAGTACGCAGGGAAGGCCAGGCGCACAGGGCTTACTTACCACTTACCACTTTGCACTTTCCACTTCAGTCGTAGTATTCCAGCCCCAGATGCGTAATCAGCGCCTCGCCCTTCAGGTGGCGCAGCGTGTTCTTCAGCTTCATGGACTGAATGAAGAGATCGTGCTCCGGGTACAGCCCCGGCGCTGTCATGGGCGACTTGAAGTAGAAGCTGAGCCACTCCTGGATGCCGAGCCCTCGCAGCTCCGGTGTGCGCTGCGCCAGATCGAGAAAGAGCACGAGATCGAGCACGATGGGCGCCGCCAGGATCGAATCGCGGCAGAGGAAGTCCACCTTGATCTGCATCGGATAGCCGAGCCAGCCGAAGATATCGATATTGTCCCAACCCTCTTTGTTATCACCGCGAGGAGGGTAATAGTTAATGCGAACCTTGTGGAAAATGTTGCCGTAAAGGTCGGGGTACATTTTCGGCTGCAGAATGTGCTCCAGGACGCCCAACTTCGATTCTTCCTTGGTCTTGAACGAATCGGGATCGTCGAGCACTTCGCCGTCGCGGTTGCCCAAAATATTGGTTGAGTACCAGCCGCTCAGCCCCAGCATGCGCGCCTTGAATCCGGGCGCGAGGATGGTCTTGATCAGCGTTTGCCCGGTCTTGAAGTCCTTGCCGCAGATGGGCGCGCGGTTGCGCCGCGAGAGCTCCTGCATCACCGGGATGTCCACCGTCAGGTTGGGAGCGCCGTTGGCGAAGGGCACGCCCTCGCTCAGGGCGGCGTAGGCATAGATCATCGAGGGCGCGATGTTTTCGTCGTTCTGCTCGAGGCCTTTCTCGAACGCCTTCAGCGAGGTGTGCACCGTCCCTGGGCGCAGGAAGATCTCGGTCGAGCCGCACCAGATCATGATGAAGCGCGACGCGCCCGACGACTTTTTGAACTCGCGGATGTCCGCGCGCACCTGCTCGGCCAGGTCCATCTTGTGCTTGCCCCGCTTGACGTTGGGACCATCGAGCTTGCGCACGTAGTTGCGGTCGAACACCGCCCGGCGCGGCTTGATCGATTGCAGGAAGGGCTTGATCTGGTCGAGCATGTCGCGTTCGAGCACGCCGGCGTGGCGCGCCGCGGCGTACATGTCGTCGGTGTAGATGTCCCAGCCGGTGAAGACCAGGTCGTCGAGGCGGGCGAGCGGCACGAAGTCTTTGACCTTGGGCGAGCGCGCGTCGGTGCGCTTCCCCAGGCGGATGGTGCCCATCTGGGTGAGCGAGCCGATAGGCTTCGCCAGCCCCTTGCGGATGGCCTCCACGCCCGGCGACGAACGTGGTCGCCACCGCCCCCATGCCGGGGATCATGACTCCTAGTTTGCCTTTGGCTGGTTCGATGTGGCTCGATTTGCCGGTCTGCCGCTTCGCCATGAATGATGGGCCCTTACTCGATTAGAGTTGATTGGAGAAACGGGCTATCTTCTCGTATCGAGAGCGGATTTGCAAACCGGAGGGGATTGAGTAATTGGGTGATTTGGTAAGTGGGTAATTGACACCGCTCCCCGGTCTTTATCAATTACCCAATTACAAAATTACCAAATTACCCAATCAGGATGACTGTGCCCCAAAAGATCGCCATTATCACCGGCTCTTCCAGCGGCATCGGACTGCTGACCGCCATTGAGCTGGCCCGTGGCGGCTATCGCGTGGTCGCCACCATGCGCGACCTCGGACGCCGCGCGCGCCTCGACGAAGCCGCCGAGCGCGCCGGAGTCGCCGCGCAGCTTGAAGTCCGCCGCCTGGACATCACTGAGACCGACACGGTCCCCGCGGTGGTCGAAGCCGTGGTGCGCGATCACGGCCGCATCGACGTGCTGGTGAACAACGCCGGCTTCGCCATGGCCGGATTCGTCGAAGACCTGCGCCTGGCCGAGATCCGCCAACAATTCGACACTAACTTCTTCGGCCACGTAGCCATGACCAAGGCAGTGCTGCCGGTCATGCGCCGCCAGCGTTCGGGGCACATCATCATGGTGTCATCGATCAGCGGGCGAGTCGGCCAGCCGGTGCTCAGCAGCTATTCGGCGTCGAAATTTGCCCTGGAAGGATGGAGCGAGGCGCTGCGCCTCGAGACCTTCTCGCTGGGCATCCGCGTGGTGCTGGTCGAGCCCGGCGCTTTCGGGACCGACATCTGGCAGCGCAACGCGAAGATTGGCCAGGATGCGTTCAGCGCCGATTCTCCCAACCGCGAGCGCGGGGAGCGCTTCGCCGAGATGGCGAAGAAGCTGCATAAGGCCGATGCCATCGTCGTGGCGCGGCTGATCGCCCGCATCGCCGCCGATCCCAATCCCAAGCTGCGCTACCGCATCGGCTTCGATGCCCACCTGCAGCGCTGGCTGCGCGCACTGCTCCCCTGGCGGCTCTACGAGAAGCTGGTGGCCAAGGCGGTCAAAATAGATTGAGAACCTGCGTGTTGCGGAGAGCTGGATTGTTGATAACCCCTGTTATCGCCAGTCATCTCATTTGCAGTGACACCACGGGGTTCGTCGCGTCGTCTCTTGCAAGCCAATTCCTTGGTATCCATCGTATGCCATGCACAGGTCAGCGCTCTTGTACTCCGAAAATCGGAACCAAACTGACTCCACGGATTTGCCGCCGGAGTCGATAACCGCGAGGAGATGTCGCTCGTTAAGGTCCAGTCCCTCAATCTGGAGACTCTTTCTCTGCGGCCAAGGCACGGCCGGGCGCTTGTCAATCTTGACGCGTAGGCCGCCGGAACTAACCTCACCAGTGGGAGGAATCACCTGTCCTCGAAACGGAGTGGCAGCCCTCGCTGCCACGCAAACAGTTCCGATACCAGCCTGTGCCGCTGCTATCTGACAAAGAGGCAGAACAAGCGCCAATCCAAGCAAAACATTTTTCACGATGCCCCTCGGGTGTTCCCCTTTTCGTGAAGCACCCCTTTTAAGGAGAGCCTAGCACTTACCTAGCGAGAGATTGCGACTGCCAACCGCCCTCACGCTGCCCTGATCCGGTGCGCCCAGCGCGACCACAGGAATGCCGCTGCACCTACCAGAAGCGCCACCACGATCACCGCATCGAAGCGATGGAACCACAGCTTCAGCCGTGGATCGGTTTCCCACCTCTCGCCCAGCTTCATGCCGACATAGGCCAGCATCAGGCACCACGGCCACGAACCCACGAAGGTGTAGACGTGGAAGCGCAAGCGCGGCATGCGGGCAATGCCGGCGGGCAGCGCGATGAACGTGCGAACCACCGGCAGCAGGCGCGCGACGAACACCGCCGCGTTGCCCCAGCGGGCGAAGAAATGGTCGGCCCAATCGAGTTCGCGCCGGCTGAGCAGGAGGTAGGAGCCGTAACGCTCGACCAGCGGCCGTCCGCCGTGGAAGCCGATCTCGTAGGCGATCACCGACCCCAGGTTACAGCCGATTGCGCCCGCGGTCGCTACCCACAGCAGGTGGAAGCGCCCGGTATAGACCAGGTATCCGGAGAACGGCATGATCACTTCCGAAGGCAGGGGGATGCAGGCCGACTCGATGGCCATCAGGGCCATGATCCCCAGGTATCCGCCCGAGGAGATTACCGCGATGATGAAAACGCTGAGGGCAGAGATGGTGCGGGAAATCATGGAATCGGGTGATCGGGAGATCGGGTCATCGGGTCATCGGGAGATCTGTTTCTCAATGACCCGATGAGCCGATCTCCCGATCACCCGATGCTTCTCAGAACTCCTCCCCCTCCTGCGCAAAAGTGTAGCCGGGGAGGCTGGCTCCGGCTGCGGTCTTCTTGACGTGGACCCGCACGCTCTCCGCCGTCGTACTTATACCGGCGGCGCGCAGCATAGCGTATTGCGCCAGCGCTTCGTTGTAAATCTTGGTGACCAAAAAGCTGTTCCCACTCTGATCGTGGCGCCAAACTTGTCCAGGCTGGATGGTTTTTACGGCCATAAAGAAAGGGTAACGGCGCGGGGCAGCGAGGTCAATTGAGCGAAGGTCCCTGACCGAATGGCGATTTTTTCTATTGTCATCCTGAGCGCTGTCCCGTAGGGACGAGCGTGAGGACCTACAGTTGAACGATCGGGAGAGCAGGGCGTAAGCCCTGCGGTGACGGCCTAAGCATCACTGCGGCAGCTTGCCGCTCAGCAGCTCTCCCAGCTTGGCGGCGGGGCAGCGCACGCCCATGTAAAACGTCCCAAAGGCGGCGTACACCGCGCTGACCTCGTCGAAGCGCATTTCGTAGATCAGCTTCTTGAAGATGAGCGGATCGTCGGCGAACAGGTCCACGCCCCATTCCCAGTCGTCGAAGCCGATGGAGCCGGTGATGACCTGCTGCACCTTGCCGGCGTAGCGGCGGCCGACCTCGCCGTGCTCGGCCATCTGCCGCTGACGCTCCTCGATGGGCAGGCGATACCAGTTCTTGTCCTCCCCGCGCTTGCGATCCATGGGATAGAAGCACAGATAGCGCGCCGCCGGGATTTTGGGATAAGAGCCGCGCGCGCATGGCGTCCCGCTGGCGGGTCATGTTGTCTTCCACTTCAGTGTCCCATTCCGGGGTATGCGGCTCGATGCCGCGTTCGGCCAGCGAGCGGTAGAGCTTCACGCTCGAGTCGTAGAGTCCAAGTTCGACCACCGACAGATAAGAAGTCGTAGGCTCGATGAAGGCATGCAGCTTGAGCGCGCTGGCGCGCAGCTCGGCCGACTTCAGCTCGTCGAAGGAATCGCGGAAGTGCACCAGCATCAGGTCGGCTTTGTGTCCGAGCACGGAGTAGATAGCGCTCTTTCCGGCTTCTTCAAGCGGCTGCAGCGCGGCGGCGGCCTCTTCCGCGATGGCCTTGCGCTCGGCTTCCGGCAGCGCCTGCCATGCCGTCCAGCGGAAGCGCGCCATGTTGTGCAGAACACTCGAGCCCTCGATGGTCATCGGCACCTGCGCCATCTGTGCCATTTGCAGCTCCGCCTTGCTTGCGGTCATTGCAACCCCCGATTGCTGGTATTGGTGTGGCATTCATTGTAATCTTTCGCAGGCGGGGGCGCCCGCGCCACACAGGAGCCCGCGCCACACGATTTTGCAGGAGCATAGATGGTCCGAGGCACGATCCCCCGCCAGCCGGCCAAGACTGGCCGCCACGAAGGCGCACGAAGAGTGCCCAAGCCTTTGCCTCCGCCGAGACAAAAAAACCCACCTTTGCCAAAATCGGGCAAAGGGGGGGCACCCACATCCAAGGGTGGAACACCCAGAGCAAAGTACGATCCGCTGGCGCCGGAGCGGGTGCGCGAGATCCTCAAGCGGCTCGACGAACTCTATCCCAAAGCCACCTGCGCGCTGCATCACCAGAGCGCCTGGGAGCTGCTGGTGGCGACTATCTTGTCGGCGCAGTGCACCGATGTGCGGGTCAACATGGTCACGCCGGTCCTGTTCGAGAAATATCCCACGGTGCAGCACTTCGCCGCGCTCCAACCGGAGGAGCTGGAGCCCGATATCCGCTCCACGGGCTTCTTCCGTAACAAGTCGAAATCGGTGGTAGGTGCGGCAAAGAAACTAGTCAGCGAATTTGGCGGCGAAGTCCCGAATGATATGGAGAAGCTGCTTTCGCTGCCAGGCGTGGCGCGCAAGACGGCAAACGTAGTGTTGGGCACCTGGTTCCACAATGCCACGGGCGTGGTGGTGGACACGCATGTGACGCGTGTCTCGCATCGCCTGGAGCTGACCCGCCAGGAAAACGCCGAGAAGATCGAGCAGGATCTGATGAAGATCGTGCCGCGCGAGCGCTGGATCGACTTCAGCCATCAGGTGATCTGGCATGGACGCCAGCTCTGTATGGCCCGTTCGCCCAAGTGCGTCGACTGTCCGCTGGAGAATCTGTGCCACGCCGCCGACAAAACCTGGAGCACGGTGGAGATTCACAAGACAGCGAAACCGTAAATAATGATGTGGGGCGGGCGCCCCCGCCCGCCAGCCCGCGGAGCGGCGAGCAGGCCCCTTCTTCCTGTAAACTGCCTCTGCATGCGCATTCTTTTCGCTTTTGTTATTTTTGTCCTAATGGCTACCAACCTGATTGCGGAGCAAGAAGCGGCCGCCCCAACCGCCATCACTGATCCCAGACAAATCCAGAGCAAAGCCAATCCTGACGTCCAGCAGTGGCAACTCTCGATCGAGAAGCTGTACATGGTGCGGCGCGTGGGCGGTACGGCCTGGTCTCCCGACGGCAAACAGATCGCCTTCATCTCCAATATCAGTGGGCGCAACAACCTGTGGCTGGCGCCGGCGGAAGGTGGCTGGCCGGTGCAGTTGACCATCAGCGACCAGCGCCAGGCCTCGCCCGCCTGGTCGCCCGACGATAAGTGGATCGCCTTCATCTCCGACCACGATGGCGACGAGCAGTGGGACATTTTCCTGGTATCGCCCATGAACGGCGACGTTGTCAACCTGACCAACACACCCGAGATTTCCGAGGAGAGCCCGGCCTGGGCGCCGGGCGGACGTTATCTCGCCTATCAGGTGAAGCCGCGGACTTCGCCGACGTTCGAGATCGACGTGATGGATATCCTTACGCGCAAAGTCCGCCACATGACGACGGGCACGCCCGCCGACCTCGGGAACGTAAGCCCGATCTGGTCGCGCGATGGCAAGTGGATCGCCTACACCCAGCAGCACGCCGCCGGCAAAAACTCCAACATCTTCGTGGTGGAAGTTGCGACCGGCAAAAGCACGTTGCTTACGTCGCACCAGGGCGAGCACAATTACAGCGCCGCTGACTGGTCACCAGACGGCAAGAAGCTGCTGATCACTTCGAACGCTGGCAACGGCTACGACAACGTCGGTCTCCTCGACGTGTTCTCGAACAAGCTCGACTGGCTCACGCAGGACAAGTGGGAAGTCTCCGCCGGCTTCTTCTCGCCTGATGGGCGCCATGTCACCTGGACCGTCAACGTGGACGGCAATGTGCAGGTGGTGCTGCACGACCTTGTGCCGGATCGCGGGCACCATCTTCTGGTGGGGCAGCGCTCGCAGACGCTTCCCATTCCTGCCGGCGTGAACTCGCTAGGCGGAGCCGAATCCGCGTTCACTCGCGATGGCTCGCGGCTGCTCTACTATCACAATGGCGCGGATTCGCCGAACGACGTTCTGGGTTTACAACTTCGCTTCCAAACACTCGCATCAGGTGACGCACTCCCTGGTTGGCGGCGTGCGGTCGAGTGACTTGGTAAGGCCTTTTCTCGTGCACTATCCGAGCACCGACGGCAAGTGGACGATCTCGGCCTTCGTCTACGTGCCCTACAACATGCAGCGCGACGGGCGCAACGCCGCCGTGGTGTATGTTCACGGCGGCCCGACGGCGCAGACGCAGAATGGCTTCGATCGTCTGGCGCAATACCTCGCCAACGCCGGCTATCTGGTGATCGCGCCCAATTATCGCGGCTCGACCGGCTACGGCAAGGAGTTCATGGATGCCAACCGCTTCGACATGGGCGGCGGCGATCTCGCCGACGTTGTGGCCGCGGCCGAGTGGATCAAGAAGTCCGGCTATCCCGATCCCAAGAAGATCGTGCTGCTGGGCGGCAGCTACGGCGGCTACCTGACGATGATGGGCGTAACCAAAGCGCCCGACGAGTGGGCTGCCGGCGTTCCCATCGTGCCTTTCGTCAACTGGTTCACGGAAGTGAAGAACGAAGATCCGCTGCTGCAGCAGTACGACCTGGCCACCATGGGCGATCCGGAGAAGAACAAGGCATTATGGGAGGAGCGCTCGCCGATCTTTTTTGCAGACCGCATCCAGGCGCCGCTGCTGCTGCTCGCTGGGGCACACGACCCGCGCTGCCCTAAAGAAGAATCCGAGCAGGTGGCCGAGGCCATCAAGAAGCGCGGCGGAGTCGTGGAGCTGAAGATCTACGAGAACGAGGGCCATGGCTTTGCCCGCATCGAAAACCAGATTGACGCCTACAAGCGCGTCGCCGACTTCCTGAAGAAGCACGTCCCTCCGGCTGATTGCAGTTGCACGCTGCAGTAGGGCTCCCAACAAACGGCCGTCCAGCAAGCACACCACCCCCGCCTGCGGGGCCGCATCCTACCCACCAGTCTCTCCACTACCCGGCCCGACGGACTGCTCTCTTTTTGCGGCTCCGATGGTTCCCCTGGTGCGCTAGCGGTATGGGAGCGAGAAAACTATCTTAGGGAGGAAAGCATGAGGCGCATTCCAGGAGCTCTCATGATGCTGGCCGTTGCCGTGGCGCTAACCGCTCTGGCGCCTTCTCTTCTTGCACAGGAAGAACACGGGGAAGTCGGTGTTTACGCGGACTTGACGCGGCTCCATCACCTGAACAATTACAACTTCTGGGGAGTCGGCGGGCGGCTTGCGTTGAATATGAACCATTGGGTAGCGCTTGAAGGGGACTTTGCTTACGATTTCTCACAGCAGTTTGCCTCTCCCAACGGCACTACCTTCACCACGAACACCGTCGGCAACCTGCGCTTGCTGCAAGGCATGGCCGGGCCTAAGTTCCAGACCGGCATCGGCCCGGTAAAGGCATTTGTGGTACTGAAGGGCGGATTCACGAACTTCGGTGTCTCTGGCATCTCCGGCGCAGCCTTCCGCAGCCAGGTCGCCAATGTTCCGGCGGGCAACACCGACGCCGTGTTCTATCCGGGTGCTGGGGTGGAATTTTTTGCCGGCAGAATCGGATTTCGCGCTGAAGTTGGCGACGAGATGTACTTTGACAATGGCGCCAATCACAACCTGAAGATTTCGTTCGGACCGCAGTTCCGCTTCTAGGACCGAAGAAGGACCGTGCTTTCCCGCCGGGGCGCGGTCCTGATTTTTTTTCGCTCCTGCCAGGGATTTCCTCGCTTCGCCGTTGATCATGTGTGGTACTATCCCGCGCACACGGCGTTGCTCGTTTGCCCTGTCCGCACATGCTCAAATTCTATATTTGCTCTCTGCGCGCAGTGTGTTTCTTCCTCCTCGTTTGCTTGTCCATATCGGCGGGCTGCGCAGTCGGCGGATGAGGTCCATCTCACCCCCGCGCCAGCAGCGCATGGCCCGGCGACCATCGGCGGCAGGCCGCTGCGCGCAGGGGTGGAGATGGTGCTGGTTCCGGTGACCGTCACCGACAGGCTGAATCGCCCGGTGATGGGGTTGGAGAAGCGGGATTTCACGTTGTTGGAAGACGATCAGCCGCAAGAGATCCGCTATCTCTGGACCGAGGACGCGCCTATCTCCGTGGGCATCTTGCTGGACCTCAGCAGCAGCATGAGCAACAAGATTGACGATGCGCGAACGGCAGTGGGAGAGTTTTTCAAGAACGCGAATCCGCAAGACGACTACTTTGTCGTCACCTTCGCCGACCGGCCACATGTGTTGGCCGATGCCAGCGAATCGGCAGGCGAGATTCAGGCCAAACTGGCCTCGGCGACCCCGTCGGGCCATACGGCTTTGCTCGACGCTATCTACCTTGGGATTTCCAAGCTGCGCTCGGCCCGCTACAGCCGGCGAGCCCTGCTCATCATCTCCGATGGCGGCGATAACCACAGCCGCTACAGCAAGCAGGATATCCGCCGCACGGTGCAGGAAGCCGACGTTCAAATCTACGCCATCGGCATCTTCGACAGCATCTTCAAGACCCCGGAAGAGTGGGCCGGAAAGCGTCTGCTGACCGAGATCACGGAAGCTACCGGCGGACGCACCCTCGTGCTCGACCATCCCCGTCGGCTGCCGGAAATGGCAGGTACCGTCAGCCTGGAGCTCCGCAACCAATACGTGCTGGGATTCCATCCCAGCCGCGCCGCCCGCGACCGCAAGTGGCGCCGCCTTAAAGTGAAGACCACTGCCTCGCGCGGCGAAGCCCCACTGCAGGTTCGCTCGAAAAAAGGCTACCTGGGACCAGAGTAGGAAGCAGGAAGCAGGCGGCAGGAGCAGCGACCGCCTCAGTCCTGCCTG
Source organism: uncultured Acidobacteriota bacterium (assembly GCA_963733935.1). Taxonomy (GTDB): domain Bacteria; phylum Acidobacteriota; class Terriglobia; order Terriglobales; family Acidobacteriaceae; genus JAHFUA01. The sequence continues at coordinate 64,325 of CAVTEQ010000007.1, read as the reverse complement.
CTGCCTCCTGCATCCTGCATCTCGCGTCCTGCACCTTCCACCCTGCCTGCCGCATCCATTGTTCATGCACTCAGTTGAATTCTTGTCCGGCCCGCAGGTGCTGGACGATCAAGTCCTGCTCGACGCCTACTCGCAGGCGGTAGTTTCAGCCGCCGACAAAGTCAGCCCGGCGGTGGTCAACGTAGAGGTGCGCCATCGTGTGAGCACCTCCCATGGCGTGCGCGAGGCCCGCGGCGGCGGTTCGGGCTTCGTGTTCACGCCCGATGGCTTCATCCTCACCAACAGCCACGTGGTTCATGGCGCCGACCGCATCGAAGTTGCGCTGGGGGATGGCCGCCGCTATCCGGCTATGCTCATCGGCGACGACCCAGGCTCCGATCTGGCCGTGCTGCGCATTGGCGCGCCCGATCTCGCCCCGGCGGAACTGGGAGACTCGGGACAAATCCGGGTCGGGCAATTAGTGATCGCGATCGGCAACCCGCTGGGTTTCGAATCCAGCGTGACCGCGGGCGTGGTCAGCGCGCTGGGGCGCTCGCTGCGCTCCAGCTCCGGCCGCTTGATCGACGACATCATTCAGACCGACGCCGCGCTGAACCCAGGCAATTCCGGCGGGCCGCTGGTCACTTCGGACGGCCGGGTCATTGGCGTGAACACCGCCACCATTCGCCCGGCGCAGGGCATCTGTTTTGCCATCGGCATCAACACCGCCAAGTTTGTCGCCGGGCGGCTGATCCGCGACGGACGCATCAAGCGCAGCTATATCGGCGTCGTCGGGCAGACGATCCCCCTGCCGCGCAACGTGGTACGCTTCCACGCGCTCGAGCAGGATCGCGGCATCCTGGTGCTTTCGGTCGAGCCTGCCAGCCCGGCGGCGGAGGCGGGTGTGCGCGAGCGCGACATCGTCGTGGCTCTCGACGGCCAGCGCGTCTCCGGCATCGACGACTTGCAACGCCTGCTCACCGATGTGCGCATCGGCGCGCTTACCCGGCTGGTGGTCTTGCGCGGGGCGGAGAAGCTGGAGATCGCAGTTACGCCGCTCGAGACCCGCGAGCCCGCTGAGTGAGACTCAGAATTGGTGGGTGACAACAAGTGAAGGGGCATCTGACGGATTCAGGGGTACAAGTGAAGGGGCACGCCTTCAGGCGTGCCATGGGAAGCAATGAGACGACACGGCTTTATCCGCTGCGGGAATCTCCCTCAGGGCCTTAAGGCCGGTTCATGGCTAGAGTTTTCGGCACGGCTGGAAGCCGGCCCCTTCACTTGTCACCTTGGACGCAAAATCTGATGACCTCCCGGAAGGAGAATGATGCACGTATTGGCCGCCATCGCAGGAATTGCACTCATCGCCTCCGTCCTGTGGGAGGCCTTCGAGACCGTCGTCCTGCCGCGCCGCGTCACCCGCCACTTCCGCTTCACGCGGCTGTTTTACCGGACTACCTGGAAGTTGTGGTCCCTCCTGCTGCCGCGGGGCCGGCCGTCTAAGCGCCGCGAGACCTTCTTGAGCTACTTCGGCCCGCTGTCCCTTCTGGGACTATTCGTGGCCTGGGCGGCGCTGCTGGTGATCGGCTTTGCCCTGCTTCAGTGGGCCGCGGGATCGAGCTTGTATGTCGCTGCGCCGGGCATGCCCGGCGGCTTCTGGATCGACCTCTACATGAGCGGTACCACATTTTTTACATTGGGCCTGGGCGATGTCACCCCGCGCAGTCCGCTGGCCCACGCCGTCACCGTGGTGGAGTGCGGGTTGGGCTTCGGTTTCCTGGCGCTGGTGATTGGCTATCTGCCCACGATCTTTCAGGCATTCTCCCGCCGCGAGGTCAACATCACGCTGCTCGATGCGCGCGCCGGTTCTCCGCCCTCGGCGGTTGAGCTGCTGCGAAGGCATGCTTCCGATCACGGGCGGCAGGGGCTGCACGAACTGCTGCGCGATTGGGAGCGCTGGTCGGCCGAGTTGCTGGAGAGCCACCTGTCCTATCCGGTGCTGTGCTACTTCCGTTCACAGCACGATAACCAGAACTGGCTGGCCGCGCTCACCACCATCCTCGATGCCTGCTCGCTGGTGATCGTCGGCCTTCAGGACGTACCCCGGCGCCAGGCTCAGCTCACCTTTGCAGTGGCACGTCACGCGGTTGTGGACCTGGCGCAGATATTCAGGGCCGCACCCGGCGATGGACCCGATCGGCTGAGCCCGCAGCAATTATCCGAACTGCGCGCCGCGCTGGCGGAAGCCGGATGGAAGCTGGAGGAAGGCAGTGCCGCTGAGGCCAAGCTGAAGAAGCTGCGCGCCATGTACGAGCCCTACGTCCAATCGCTGGCCGCGTTCCTGCGCTTTTCGCTGCCTGGCTGGTTCCCACCGGCCAGCCTTCACGATAACTGGCAGACCAGCGCCTGGGGGCGGATCGTTGACGGCATTGTCGATCCGGCGGCGGTTGCGGCCGCTAAGGACGATCACTTCTGATTTTGGGAAAGACGCCACGGATTTCCACCGATGGTCACCGATCTGCCTGATCCGTGTTTATCCGTGACGATCCGTGCCCGCCTTTGCACGCTCCGCCAGCGCCTTTACCAGTCCGGGGATGGTGTATTCCTCTGCCTCAACATCCACCTCCAGCCCCAGTTCGCGCAGAGTGGCCGAGGTCACCGGGCCGATCGAGGCCAGGATGATGCCGCGAAGAGGTTGCGAGGCATCCTTGGAATCCATTAAGGAGACGAAGTTGCGAGCCGTTGACGAACTCGTGAAGGTGATGATCGTGGGACGCTCCTGCGGACTCTCGAGCGCCTTCCGCAGGCGCGCTCGAGATTCTTCCGGCGCCACCGTCTCGTAGGCCTCGACTACGTGCACGCGCGCCCCAGCCTTCCGCAATTCGTCAGGGATCACATCCCGGGCCACCTTGGCGCGCACCAACAGCACGCGCTTGCCGTTCACCTGCTCGCGCAGCGCCTCAACCACCGATTCCGCCACGTACTTCGTTGGCACCACGTCCACGGGCAGGCCGTGAACTTCGATGGCCTCTTCGGTGGCCGGACCGATGGCGGCGATATTCAGATGCAGCAGCTTCTCCGGGCCGAATCCCAGGGTCTGCATACGCGCGAACAGCGCTTCCACGCCGTTGACGCTGGTCAGAATCAGCCAGTCGTAATTTTCGATGTTGGCGAGCGTGGCATCGAGCGCAACGTAAGAAGCCGGCGGCCGGATTTCGATCACGGGGATTTCAGACACGGTGGCGCCCAGCGCTTCCAGTTCGTCCGCCAGGCTGCCGGCCTGGTCCTTGGCGCGGGTGACGAGTATCCGTTCGCCCGCCAGCGGCTTGCTCACAGCGTGCGCTCGTTTGGGATGTGGCTTGCCCGTCATGGCTGTTGCGGGGCGGCGACCGCCTCGCCGTACACTGCTCGTAAGATGCCGTCAGCGCCGCGTGCGAGCAGTGCCTTGGCGACGCGTCCGCCAAGTTCCTCGGGATCGCTGCCCGATTGCTGCTCCCGCAGTACGTTTCCGCCCTCAGGGTCCGCCACGATGGCAGTCATCTTCAGCTTGCCATCCACTTCTTCAGCATAGGCGCCGATGGGCACCTGGCAGCCGCCGCCGAGAGTTCGCAGCAACGCGCGTTCGGCCGCGGTCGCGCGACGGGCCGCACTATCGTCTAAGAACGCCAGTTCGTTCAGCGTGGCAGTGTCGTTGGCCCGCGCCTCGATGCCCAGCGCGCCCTGTCCCACGGCCGGACACATGACTTCCACCGGCAGGATTTCTCGAACGCGCTCGGTGCGTCCCAGGCGATTCAGCCCGGCGGCGGCGAGGATAATAGCATCGAACTCTCCGCTCTCGAGCTTCCGCAGGCGTGTGTCCACGTTGCCGCGCAGGGGAAAGATGCTGAGGTCCGGGCGCACTGACTTGATCTGCGCTTGCCGCCGCAAGCTGCTGGTGCCCACACGCGCGCCTTTCGGTAACTCGCGAAACGAGGCATAACGCAAAGAGAGGAAAACGTCGCGGGGGTCTTGGCGCTTCATCACCGCGGCCAGAGTGAACGTGGACGCAAGCTCCGTCGGCAGGTCTTTCAAGCTGTGGACAGCGAGGTCCACGCGGCCTTCCGCCAGCGCTTCTTCAATCTCCTTGGTGAACATGCCCTTGGTACCGACCTGCGCCAGGGCTACATCGGTGATCTTGTCGCCAGTGGTCTTGATGACCTCAATCTCTACTTCGTGTCCCTGATCGCGCAGCAAGCTGGAGACGTGCTTGGCCTGCCACATCGCCAGTTGCGATCCGCGTGAGCCAATGCGCAGCTTGGCCATCTAGTTCTTGGCCCCGTTCTTGGCGGCTTTGGCGGCAGTGTCTTCCAGATTGAAAATGCGGCGAATCAGCTCGACCAGCGGGCCTTCACCCTGGTCCCGGGCCGCGCTCTTAAGCGTAGTGATAGGCGTGTGCAGAATCTTATTGACGATGCCGTGGGTCAGCGCCTCGATGGCGGCTTCCTGCTCGGGCGTGATTTGCCCGAAGCGCCCGCGCAGGCGTTCGACCTCCGCCTGCCGAATGTTCTCCAGGTGCTCCTGCAGCGAAACGATGGTAGGCACCACGTTGCTGGTCTGCAGCCGCGCCGCGAAGCGCTCGACCTCGGTGTTGATGATCTCTTCCGCGTGCGCCGCCTCTTTCTTGCGGTCGGCAACGTGCGATGCCGCCACCTGCTGCAAATCGTCGATGTCGTAGACGAAGATGCCGTCCAGCTCGTTCATCGCCGGATCGACGTCGCGCGGCACCGCAATGTCGATAAAAAACATGGGACGGTTTTTGCGGCGTGCCAGGAATTGCTCGCCGTGCTCGCGGCGGAAGATGGCGTGCGGCGCCCCGGTCGAAGTAATGACGATGTCGGCCTTGTCGGCGGTTTCGTAGAGCTTGTCGAAATGAATGGCCTGGCCGTGGAAGCGCTCCGCCATGGTCAGTGCTTTCTCGTAGGTGCGGTTGGCGACGAAGATGGCGCCGGCGCCGTGCGCCAGCAGGTGCCGCGCCGCCAGTTCGCTCATCTTGCCTGCGCCGATCAGATAGACGGCACGTCCTTCGAGCGAGCCGAAAATTTTCTGCGCCAGTTCCACTGCCACCGAGGCAACCGAGACGGCGGAGGTTCCGATCGCAGTCTCCGAGCGCACGCGCTTGGCCACGGCAAAGGCGCGCGTGACCAGCGCGTCCAGATGCGAGTTGACGGCGCCTACGCCGCGCGCCACCGCGTACGCCTCTTTTACCTGTCCCAGGATCTGCGGCTCGCCCACCACCATCGAATCCAGGCTCGCCGCAACCCGAAACAAATGCCGCACCGCATCGCTCGCGCGATACTCATAGAGGTGCTGCTCGACGGTGCAAGGTTCGACCTGGAAATATTCGCGGATGAAGCTGCGCAAGTCGGCGGTGCCGTTGGTCGCGCGCGCCACCAGCTCCACCCGGTTGCAGGTGGAGACGATCATCGCCTCTTCAATGCCGGGATGCGCGGCCAGCCGCTTGGTGGCTTCCGGCAGCCGCGACTCGGGGATGGCAAGCCGCTCGCGCACCTCGACCGGCGCCGTCCTGTGGTTCACGCCGATGAGTAAAAAGCGGTTCATGGGGCGATAAACCTGTGCACGCCGCTGACGTAATTCGCCGCCCAGGCCAGCACCGCTGCCAGGAAAGCAAACGTCGAGAGATATGCGGCTCGGCGTCCGCGCCAGCCCGAGTTCCAGCGCGTGTACACCAGCAGCATGTACACGGCGTACATCAGCAACGACAGCACGATCTTGGGATCGAGGAAGTAAAGCGACCCGAACTCCGATTGCGCAATCACCGATCCGGCGACGATCCCGAAGGTCATGAAGGGAAAACCCAGCAGCAGCGAGCGGTAGCCCATCTGGTCGATGACTTCCAGCGCCGGCAGCCGCGACATCAGCCCGCCCCCCCGCTTCGACTTCAGCGTCCGCTCCTGCAGCAGGTAGAGCAGGCTGGCGGCGAAACTGAAGAACAGCGCCGCATAGCCGGTAAAGATCAGCGCCACGTGGACCAGGATCCAGCCGCTGTGCAGTACCGGTGAAGTGAACTGCGGCGGCTTCAGACCCACGGCCGCCGAAAACGTCAGCAAAAAGACCAGTGGGAAGACAAAGATCCCCGGCGCCGTGGTGCGGTAGCGCAGATAAACCACCGTGAAGAAGACCATGATGAGGAAAGCCAGCAGGGATTCCGAAGTATGGATGGAATCCGGCGTCAGGCGGCCCAGGTTGATGTAGTGCTCGGTGAGCGAAACGAAGTGCAGCACGAAGCCGATGCCGATCACCGGCATGATGATGCGGGAGATGATCTCGTGGCGGCGCACCAGCGCCAGCAGGGCGTAGAGCAGTCCCAGGCCGTAAAAACCCACCGCAACTCGCAACCACAAGAGAGGCATAAAGTTATTTCAGTTGCCGCCGATCGGACCCACCCCCGGAGTCCGCGGCAAACCCACTTTTGTGGCCATCGCCAAAAAGGGGAAGCTCACGTGATTATAGTAGCTGGCAAGACGAACGGTGCAGTAGGTGTGCAATCACAGGGGGCTGTGAGCACGGTCACAGGCCGGGATCGGCGTTACCAGATGGAAATGGCGCGCCCTGAGAGATTCGAACTTGAGGCGCTAGCGGGCGTGAGCAAGCCGGAGCATAAGCGTAGGCGAAGCGGGAGCCCGCTGCCGAAATCCCGAGCAAAGCGAGGGATCACTTGAAGAAATGGCGCGCCCTGAGAGATTCGAACTCCCGACCTTCTGGTTCGTAGCCAGACGCTCTATCCAACTGAGCTAAGGGCGCGCGCGACTCAATTATAACAAACGAAAACGACTTAGGGCGGAATGGCATTCTGCGCTCCCGCTCCGTTTTGCGCAGGTATTCTGTCCGTATCTTTGCGGTCTGGTCATTGGGTCTTCGAGGTCATCGCCTGTCCGTGAACGGCAGCCGGAGAGCGGCAAAATGAGGAACACGCAGGGGTCGTTTCGACTGTTTTGTTGGGCTTGGTTGTCTGTCCGCGCGGAGAGACACCGTTCGGGACGCCGGTCACCAGTCGATACACGAAAGTAAGAGCAACACGGAATTAGCACCCCGAAAACGAGTCCCGTGCAGTATGTAATGTGATAAAGTTAAGTCGTCTCCCTCCCCAGAACTAAGCCCTCCCAGAACTTAAGCCTTCCAAGCCTGACTCCCCCATTAGGGAAATTTGTCTCTTGTGGGAGGGTCCCTCATGTCATCTCAGGTGAAGCGTGCGTTGCACGCGGTAGCAGCAGTGTTGTTTTTGCTGGTTGCAGTTGCACCGGCGATAGCTGGCACGAACAAAGATGTCCACCTATCCGTAACCACGCTGTCGCAGAGCGTGAGCCCCGCCCCCGCCTATTACGAAATCCATTTCTATAACGTGGTGCGCGGCAGCAATGGCATGACCTACACGCTGCATCACGTCAGGAAACACTTTTGGGACGGGTGGGCGGATATACCCGATGGCACTACGTTGTCTGCGGTCGTCAAAGGGAGCGAGATGCAGCTAACCATCCCCCTTCAGAACGGCAGGAATATCAAGCTGTGGTATCAGATCATGAGCCAGGAGCCAGCCGCCAGCGCTCCACGGCCGGATAACTCCTCGCAGGCCGCGTCAACCGTGGCGGCTCGTGAGCCGCTGCCCGTCACGGCGCCATCTCTGGTGGCGACAGGCGTCCCTTACGAGTCAAGGGTGCTCGCGCCGCCGGCCAAGCCGACCCAAGCCGATTGCAGCCCCAACAGCAGCGAACTGTGCCCGCCACCAACGACGAAGGGCCCCTCTGGCCTTTTGCCTGTGACAGCGGGGACCAAAGCTGACTCGGCTGTCCTCTCCGGCTCGATTCAGATTACCTCCACACCGGAGAGCGCCGAGATCTACGTGGACGATGCGTTTGTCGGAAACTGCCCAGCGCTGTTGCACCTGACGACGGGAAAACACACCCTTCGATTCACCCTGGCCGGTTACAGGGAAAGCAGGCTGCAGATTACTGTGTTGCCAAATTCGGAATCGAATGTGATCGCCATTCTTGATAAGCGTTAACGCCATTCGCCATCATCCAGCAAGTCCCCAAAAAGCAGAGCGGGTGCCCACTCTTTCCCTCAACCGGGGTGGTGGAGGGAAAGAGCGGGGATTCTTCCCAGACAAAGCGGCACATCCCCGCTCTACCTAGTCCTGTCCCGGTTGATACTTGAAGGAAACACTCACTTTCGCGCGGTAGAGCAGCACCTTGCCATTCTCCAGGTGCATGTCAAACTTGGTGACTTCGGCCACGCGCAAATCACGCAGGGACTTGGCCGCGGTCTCAACGGCAGCCGCCGCAGCCCGCTCCCATGACTCCGCGCTGGTACCCACCAGTTCGATGACTTTGTAGACGCTGTCGGTCATGTTGCTCTCCGTTGAACAAGGATTTTTCTTCCTGGCGTTGCGATCGACGGGATACTACACGAACCGCAAATGGTTGTCGCCATCCCCCGCTAATCCCGCACCCTGTTCCCCCGGCGCAATCCAATCCTCGATGCCAGAAAAGATCAGCAAACCGGAAGCGGAGTGGCGGCGCGAGCTCTCTCAGGGCCGAGACCACCGGTCCTACGGTTCACCATAAACCCCCAGCGATTGCGCGATCGCAGCCAGGCGCCGGTCGGCGGTCCATAGCAGTACATTTTCCAATGCTGCCGACGCCAGCAAATGGACATCGACCCAGCCAACACCCCGACCCATGAGGCGATGCCGCTCGACGAACGTCATCACTTCCTCGCTCTCCGCGACCCGCACGGATGGCAGTCTCCGGAGCCATTGCAGGATCTCAGCGCGGCGGCTTATGGAACCGCATGCCAACTCGCCGATAATAAAAGGATGGCACTGAACTTCGGCACGATGAAGAAGCGAGACGAGCCCGAGCTGGTTACGGCGAAAGTGCTCCACCCAGATCGACGTGTCAACCAGCATCAACGGCCGGCCCTAGGGACTTGAGGCCGGCGGCGCCGGATTTTCCGAAGACGCGGCTGGCTGCCGCCCAGTGCCGCCAGCCTCTTGGCGCTTTCACGGGCGATCAGGGCTTCCAGTCCGGCGTGAACGACAGCAGTCTTCTCCGTGATACCGCTGAGCTGGGCCGCCTGCTGGAGGAGGTCACCGTTGATGTTCAGAGTCGTCCGCATATGTATCAGTATGCATAATTGATGCATACGAGTGCAAGAGGGCAAGAGAAAAAGTGCAGGGCGCGCCATCCCCTTCCCAGTCTCTCGTGCGAACCCTATTTGCTCCCCGATGAATCCAATCCCTATGCCAGAAAAAATCAGCAAACCAGAAGCGGAGTGGAAACGGGAACTCACGCCCGAGCAGTATCGCATTCTGCGCGAGAAGGGCACCGAGCGCGCCTTCACCGGCGAGTACGCCGATAGCAAGACGCCGGGTGTGTATCGCTGTGCCGCTTGCGGACAGGAGCTGTTTTCGTCGGACACGAAGTTCGAGTCCGGAAGCGGCTGGCCCAGCTTCTTTCAGCCGCTCGGGCAGGGCGTGGAGAGCCACGAAGACACCAGTCACGGGATGCGGCGGGTGGAGGTGACCTGCTCGCGCTGCGACTCCCACCTTGGCCACGTATTCCCCGACGGACCCCGTCCCACGGGAATGCGCTACTGCATCAACTCGGCTTCGCTGAAGCTGGAGCCAAAGTAGCCGCCGGGACTTCCGCCGCTGATTACTGCTTGACCGAGGTGATGATCTGAAAGGTGAGCTCGCCGGTGCGGTCAATCGGCCTGCCCCAGACGATCACGCGGCGCAACCTGCCGTCGTGATGCATCATCTGCATTTCCAGCCCGTCGAAGTCGCGTTCGCCCCGCATGTGGTCGAGCAACAGGCGGTGGTCTTCAATCCTGGGGAGGATGGCCGGCCGCAGGCTCTTGCCGATGAGACTGCGCAAGTCCAGGCCGAGCTGCTCGGCAAAGACTTTGTTCACCCGCCGGATTTCACCTTCCCGCCCCAGACAAGCCAGGCCGAAGGGAAGATTGTCGATCATGGTGCGCCATTGGTGGTTGATCAAGGAGAGACGATTTTCTTTCTCAAGGGACCGCTGGCCGACCTGCACGCGAGCGAGAATTTCCGCGGGGCTGACTGGCCGTGTGACATAGTCATCCACGCCCGCTTCAAAGGCGTTCAACATGTCGGTCTTGTCCTTTTGTCCACTCAGCAGGATGACATAGGTGTAGTTCGGGCTCTTGGCGAGGCGGATTTTTTGGCAAACCTCCAGGCCGTCGAACTCCGGTAAGGTCGCACTCAGGATTACCATGTGGGGCGGATCTTTTTCCTGCAAGCGCTCCCAGGCTTCCACTCCCTTGGCGGCGGAGAAGAGCTCGGCGCCCACCGGCGCCAGGGTCTCCAGCATCATGTAGCGGCAATTGGCGTTGTCGTCGGCAACCAGAATTTTCACTTTTCGCTCACAGCAACCGGCTGGGGCGCTACACCCTATTGCCAGTTGTCTCCCGAAGAATCTATCGGCAACCGACGCAAGCAGGAACAGAAGGCGAGTTACCAGAGATACTTGCCTTACGCGCGAAGCTGGGGTACACAAGAACAGACATGGGTCAGCGGGTCCAACCACGCGTAAAGGGAATACTTCCGGTTCGCATCTGGGGAACAGACAGCGAGGGCAAGCCCTTTGCCGAGCACGTCTGCACCATCGATATCAGCAACAAAGGCGCCAGCGTGGCCTGTGTGCGCGCCTCCGTGTCCAAGGACGACACCCTCGGACTTCAGTATCGCAACCGCCAAGCCCGCTTCCGCGTGGCCTGGGTTGCCCCCTCTCCGACAGGACAAGGCAACAACATCGGCCTGGAATGTATGCAGCCGGCAAAGGAACTCTGGCCGGTCGCTACGCCTACCGAAGGCGCGGATAATTACGTTCCGGTCGAAGGGCGGCTGCGGCAGGAGCGGCCCGTTAAGGAGGACCGCCGGAGCCAGACCCGCTATCCGGTTTCCGGCGCGGCCTATGTGAAGTCGCTGGATGGCGCCGGCGGCCGCTGGACCAAGCTGGAAGATCTGAGCCTCACCGGCTGCTACCTGCACACCGCGGATCCTGCCGAAGTAGGCCGCAGCTTGTCGCTGCTGGTCAAGATCGCCGACCACCAGTTCGAGGCCGTGGGCATCGTCCGCTCTGCGTATCCCGGCATCGCCATGGGGTTGGAGTTTACCTTTCTGAGCAATACCGACCGCACCACGCTGCGCAGCGCCATTGCCCGCCTCAAGGAACTGGACGTTGTTCCCAGTTAATCTCATTTCTCAGGCTCGCCCGTAACTCTTCTCTCACGTTACTTCCGTTCCGACACCGCCGGTCATCTAGTAGCCGACGCGAAATTTCCTTAAGCTGATCGGGATCCTGCAGGAAGCGAAGGTCGCACGGAATGCTGATTCCCATCCGGCACGAGAACATGACGGCGCGGCGCTGGCCGATAGTCACGCTGTCGCTGATTGCCATCAATACGATCGTCTTTCTGTTCACGCACGGTGCGCTCACAAGCCAGGCGCCGGAACTGGGCAAAGCCAAGGTCCACATCCTGGTCCTGGCGGCGACGCATCCCGAGTTGAACCTTTCGCCCGATGCGCAACAATTGGCCACCAATTTCAAGGAGCATCATCCCGCGCGATTGGGCCAAGGTCCAGAATCCAAACCACAAAGCCATCGATGCCTGGGAGGCGCACATCCGCCAGGTGGAAGAGCCGGCGGAGCTGCAGCAGGAGATGGATTCTCTCTGCGACGAATACAGTAAGCTCAGCGCGAATTCCCTGGCCGAGCAGTATGCGTTTGTTCCCGCGCACCCGAATCCGATCTCTTATCTCACCGCCAACTTCCTGCACGGGGGATGGCTGCACCTCATCGGCAACATGTGGTTCCTGTGGCTGGCCGGCTTCGTGCTCGAGGACGCCTGGGGACGCCCGCTGTATGCGGTCATCTATCTCATTGCCGGCGCCGCCGCGCTGCAATTCCATGCCTGGCTGAATCCCGGCAGCATCGTGCCCACGCTGGGAGCGTCCGGAGCGGTGGCCGCCCTGATGGGCGCCTTCCTGGTGCGCTTTCCCAAGATGAAGATCGAGATGATGTGGACCATCTTCTTCTTCCGCCGCTACACCTTCAAGGCGCCCGCCTGGGGGCTGCTGCCGTTGTGGCTGCTGATGGAGGTCTTGTACGGCACGCTGTTCGGCCAGGCTTCCGGCACGGCGCACTGGGCGCACGTGGGCGGATTCCTGTTCGGCGCCGTAGCGGCGCTTGCTCTGCGCTACTCCGGACTTGAGCACAAGATGAACCAGGCCATCGAGAGCGAGGTGAGCTGGCAGAACGACCCCGAGATCGTGCAAGCTTCGGAAATGGTGAGCAACGAACAGCTCGACCAGGCGTTGCCGATCCTAAAGGAATATCTGGCCCGCAAGCCCGACTCGGTGGACGCCTCCAGCCTGTTGCGCGAGATCTATTTGCGGAAGGAAGATACGCCGTTCTATCTCGCCTACACCGAGCGGCTGTGCAGCCAGCATCTGGCGGCGCGAGAGCCGCAGGCGGCCTGGCAGGACTACGAGGAATTTCTGCAACATGGCGGCGATAAGTTGCCGGCACAGTTGTGGCTCGATCTCTGCCGCGTCCCGGAAGAAGACGGCTCCTTCGAGCGTGCCCTGGACGAATATGAAAAGCTGGCCAAGGCTCATCCCAAAGACCGGCAGTCACTGCTGGCGCGTCTGGCCGCGGCCAAGATCTGCATGAAGCGCCTGCAGCGGCCGCAGGATGCTTTGAAGTTCTATGAGCAGGTCGCGGAGTCGGCGATTCCTCACCTCGACCTGGAGCTCGATATCCAGTCCGGCCTGAGCGAGGCCCGCGCTGCCATGGCCGCGTTGAGCGAGCCAGCGACAGCGTCGTCGTAAGAATGAACAACCAGACATGCGGGTGCCCCACCGAGCTTCTTTTGCTCAGTGAGATTGGGAACTGCCCGCCACAAAAGAGGCTAGGACGGGGCACCTTTGAGTGTCTTTCCCACGCACGACTCTTTGGGTGGGCCACCCGTCCCGCTTCCAAAAGACGGCCCATTTTTTCCCCCTCCGCATCACACCTCGGCGATTGACTTTGACGATATCCACAGCGGCCCTCATGCGATAATTCCGCGACTCACCGCTCCCTAAAAAAAGCTCCGATGCACCTCCAACAGACGAAGCGCGGCAGTATTGCCACGGGAGGCCCGCAATATTACTTTCATGATCTCAGCGATCCCGTGCAAACCTACGTGCGTAAACAGGGTGCTGTCCGTGTCGCGCTGGTGACTCCTTATGGAGCGACGAAATCCGACTTCTTTGCCGTGGGCAAGGACCACAAGCTCGTTTCGGACGAGGGGCAAGTCGCAGTCGGAAAGGTTGGGCACGACCGAATTCAGCAAGGCAAGGCAGCGGGCAGTATCGGCGAGGCGATTCGCGACTGGTACCGGCTGAATACTGGCGATTTTGAGCGGATTGATGTGGATGTGCAGATCGTGGAAGACATCTTTTACGTGCGACCGCTCCGCTGTAAGTATGCAGGGCGTCCCAAGACAATTGAACTCCCTATCATCGAGCGTCCCCTAACATTCACGCTCGCCTACCAAAGTACGTTTTGGCGAAAGCAGATTGAGTCTGTTGATCGCGGGTTGGCTCTGTGGTCGCTTGACGAAATTTGTCGCATCGCCAGGGACCACCGGCCCGCGACGAGGCTCCCACACATTCAGGAACTTGATATACTGCGGGCCTCTGGCCCGCTCCGGCATCTGGGATTGACCCTAGGTGGATTCGTTGGGAAGGGCTACGACTGCTTCAGCCAATTCCAGTTCGACAAGTTCCCTCCTTACGATGTTCCCGTGGAACTCAAGCGGGACAGCACAGGGTTCCAGTACCAACAGCGCAAGTATGGCAAGGATGAGCTGTCCCGTGCCGTCGTGCTTTGCGCGACGCATGGGCACCAGCAGGTTCCGGTCAACATTGACATCATCGAACTGGAGGCGCTTTGCCAGTACCGCGAGAGGTTGAAGGCCCAATGAAATTCTATGAGCAGCTCCCGGCAATTGATACACCTATTCCCGCTGACCGGCAGGGGGCGAAGCGACATTACGGTGTGCACCCTTACTTCACTCGCCGACCCTTTAACGTTGTAAAGCGGTATATCGAGCACTACAGCCGCGAAGGCGACCGCGTCCTCGATCCGTTCGGCGGCTCAGGTGTGACCGCCATCGAAGCATTCTTGTGTAACCGCACCGGTATTCAAAATGACATCAATCCGCTTGCAAACTTTATTGCCAAGGGAATCGCTGATCTCTCGAAGGGCGACATTGCCGATTATGAAGGTGCACTCAGAACAGTACGCGAGCGGTGTGAACAGCGGATAACGGCACTCGATGTTGCCGACGAGGCGACAGTCACGCGGCTGCTCAAACGATTACCATTGCCCGCCAATGCGCCGTTACCGGCCAACGCGGACGTGCAGCATTATCACGACCTGTTCTCACCGCATCAGCTTGCCGCGCTTGCGATACTCCGGGAGGCGATTGATGACATCCCAAACCGCTACGCGCGGAGCGCCCTGCGCTTGGCGTGGTCCGCAACGCTGCCGAAGGTCAACCGGACGTTCCTCTCTGCCGAGGGGAGAGCCGAATCACGTGGCGGCTCAAGCATTTTCAGCATCTACCGCTACAAGGTCGCTGCGAAGCCCGTAGAGTTGCCGCCCTGGCCGACATTCTACGAACGCGCTCAGAATGTACTAGCTGCGAAAAGCGAGATTGACCGTGAGATCGACTATCGCGAACGAACGGCAGGATTCTCGGGCAAATTTGAACTCTACAGCGATGACATCGACGATTTGCGAGCTCGAATCAAACCCGTTGATTACATCTTCACTGACCCACCTTACGGTGGACACATTTCATACATCGACCTGTCAACACTCTGGAACGTATGGAACGATACCCCGCCATCCCGAAAGGATCGACAGCGCGAGTTGATCGTCGGCGGCGATCTGAACCTCTCCGAGGACCTTTATGTGAAGCGCCTGCGCGACAGCATTCAGACATGCTTTGCACTATTGAAGCCAAAACGCTGGTTATCGGTCGTTTTTCAACATTGGTCCACGGCATATTTTGACGCCATCCTGACGGGTGCGGCGGAGGCGGGCGGTGATCTGCGGGCTGCCATTTCTCAGATTGGTGACCCCGTATGGTCGATGCACAAGAAGAAAGGCAATCAGTCCGTATTAGCCGGTGAGCTGATTCTGACCTTCCTGAAGACTGGCAAGCCGAAAACGATAGACGCTGAGAAACCGTTCGATGTCGAAGCGGCGATTGCCAGGATTCTTGCGGGGGTACCAAGCAGGGCGGTCTACGGTGAGTATCTGTTCAACCGCCTTGTCATCGAAGCGTGGCAATCGGGAACGCTCGGCTCGCTCGACATCGGGCGGACAGGGTTCAGCGACATGATGGAGCGGCTCGGTTGGTCCTACGATGACAGGCAACACATGTGGCGCGAGGCTGCTGTGTCCTTGCCGCTATTGCACGGGACTTGAGAATAATAGATAACTCCATTCCCAGCGCTGAAGGCGCTGGGCTAAGTTCGTAGGCCCCTCCGGGCCTTTTTTCACGCTGGCTAATCGGGCCTCGTGTAATTCCGCTTGACATCTCTTTTCACTTGATATATGCTAGTGTATAGATATTAACTATATGACATAAGTCATTGCGGCTCAAGATTTTACCTCTAAGCTCCCGGCCATCAATACTTTCCCCGCGCAAGATGGCCTAACTGGTTGATTCTACGGAGATTTCATAGACCGGGGGGAGGGGGGTAGGAAAATTCGCCAATTCCTACTTGTGATTTGCCGGGCCATTCGCGGACGCGGCGCGGGTCTGTCCGGCAGTTTCATGCCAGGTGAAGTAAAAGGTCGCGCCCTGGCCCACGGCGGATTCGGCCCAGATGCGGCCGCCATTGCGGGCGACGATGCGCTGCACGGTCGCCAGCCCCACTCCGCTGCCGGGGAAATCGGCGGTTGAATGCAGCCGCTGGAAAGGCTGAAAGAGGCGCGTGGCGGCAGCCGGGTCGAAGCCCGCTCCGTTGTCCTTGACGAAGTAGACGCGGCGGCCATCCTGTTCGACCCATCCGAACTCGACGTGCGCGCGCTGCCGGCCCGAGCTGTACTTCCAGGCATTGCCCAGCAGGTTATCGAGGACCACGCGCAGCAGCGTGGGGTCACCTTCGACCACCGCGCCGTCCTGAATCACCAGCTCCACCTGCCGTTGCGGCTGGCGGCGTTCCAACTCCGCCGCCACCTGGCGAGCCAGGGCGCTCAAATCCACCCGCTCCTGGTGCATCGCGCTGGTGGCCACGCGGGAGAGAGTAAGCAACCGGTCGATCAGTTCCGACATGCGCTCGGCTGCCGCCTGGGCATCGCGGAGAAACTCCTGGGCCTTGGCGTCCAGGTTTTTCCCGTAATCCTTCTCCAGGATGTAGCCGATGGTGCTGATGATCTCGAGCGGCCCCCGCAGGTCGTGGGAAACCGTGTAAGAAAACGCCTCCAGCTCCTTGTTGGCGGCCACGAGCTGCGCGGTGCGCTCTTCGACCCGCTGCTCTAGCTCGTCGCGCGCTTTCTGGAGAGCGCTGTCGCGCACGGAGATCTGCGCCAGCATGTCATTGAAGGCTTCGACCAGGACGGCAACTTCGTCGCGGTCGGCGCCGGGTGTCACGCGGATGGCATAATTCCTGTCACGCGAAACCAGGCGGGCAACCTCGGCGAGACGCGTAATCGGCTCCGCCACCGCTCGCCCGAAGAAGGATGACACTGCCAGCGCCGCCAGCAGGCACAGAACCCAGACCAGCACGGCGATCACGGCATAGCGTTCGACGCGCTGGGTCAGTTGCCGCAGGCTGGCACGGATGTAGACGCTGCCCACGGTTTTGCCTTCGAGGGTTATGGCACGCACCAGGACAAACTGGTCGCGCGTATACCAGTGGGCTTCGATCATGCCGGCGGGAAGTTGGGGCAATGCGCTCAGGGGCTGTATGCCGGGACGCAAGTAGCGGGCAAAAAGGTGGCCATCGGGGGTGAGGATTCCTGCTTCGCGAAGGTTGGGCGAACTTTGCAGCGCGGCCAGCGTTCGCTCCGCCGATTGCTGGTCATTGAACACGATCGCCGAGACGCTGTTGGCGCCGATGATCTGCGCCTGCGCCGAGCGGCCGGCGATCTGATTGTCGCGGAAGGTGACCAGGTCATAGGCCAGGAATCCCAGGCAGGCCAGCAGCAGCGCGGCGCCCGTCACCAGCATGTTCAGGCTGATGAGCTTGCGGGAGATCGAAGGGCCGCGTAGCAGCTTCATTCGCTCTCCTTCGTGGGCGTGGTTCGGACGGCAGTGGCTACCTTGAGCAACTCCGAACTTGGGCTGAGGCCCGCACGCTGCGCGGCGCCAAGGTTAACTTCGAAGCGAACGCGATCGCTTTCTAGAACAAACTGGATCATGCCGCCGCGTTCGGTGAACTGCGGCATGTCGCTCACGGTCAGTACGCCGGTTTTGCCGAGGACCGCCAGAATATCGTCCAGCCGTGCGTTTTCCGACGCGCTGATGAACAGAATGCGGCACTCGGCCGCGTCCTGGACGCGGGCCGGGCGCATGGCCACGACCTTGCGCCCGTCGATGGTTTCGCCCGCCAGCGTTGCGTCAAGCGTGGGGCCGAAGGGGTCACGTCCCAGGACGCAGATGGCGAAGGAATCGTTCTTGCCGCCGGCCGCTGGCCAGCGGATGAACTTGCCGAAGTTGTAAAGGTAGGCGGCTTTGACCTGATATTCAGTCGGTTTGGAGCCGGGCGCGGAAGAGGCGTCTGGGGGCCCGGCGGTGGCCCAGATCACCGCTGAGATAATCGCCACCAGCAGGCGGCCGTAACGCTCGCGGGCGGAAATGGCAGAACGGAACATGCGACGCGGTTCCCGTTTACCCCCTGTTATTTCCATCGCCAGGCGATCTTCCCGTATACCGAGCGCTTGATTCCGACCAGGCCTCGCGGATCGTAAGGAGACTCGTAATGATAAGGCTGGAAGAGATTCTGGCCCACGACCGACAAATGAACCTGCTGGGTCGCGTCCCAGCCCAGCGATGCGTCGCCCGTCCAATACGCCGGAACTTGCAGCGAAGGCAGATCGCTCACGTAGCGAACCTGAAAATCTGCGGTAAGGGATTTTGGCAGGTCAAAGTTGGATTGGAACAGCAGTTGATGCTGCGGACTGGAGCCCTGAATGATCGGCGCGGTGCCGATATCCCCTGAACCCCGGCCTCTTTCCAGATGCATCTCGAGGAACGAGTACGAGCCGCGGAGGCGCCAGTAACTGCGAGGCCTCCATTCGGAGGCAACTTCCCCGCCCTCGGTGGTGGCTTTGAGCCCGTTCCCAAATTGGGCGGGCAGCAGCAGATGCGTGGGCGCGGGATCGGTCTCGACGAAAATCGGACCGGTCAAATCTTCGCTTAAGAGATTGTGATACTGATTGAAAAACGCGGCGACATCGAGATAGACCTTGGAGCCCACGAGGTGGCGATATCCCAGTTCGTAGCCGTTGAGTTCTTCCGAGCGAAAGCTCCTATTGGCATTGAAGCGGGCAAAGAACGGCAAACCGTTGGGGGCCGTGCCGATGAAGCTGGAAAGGAAAAAGTCGCGCTCCACTTCCGCCGGGGTTCGCACCGCGTGGGTGAAAGCTGCCCATACAGTTTGGGTAGGTGTCGGTGTGTACAGAAGCCGCACGCTGGGCTCGAACAACGCACCGGTAAAGTTCGTCTTCAGGAACTTCGTTCCCGCAACCAGAGATAGGCGGTTCGGCAGCAGCGAGATTTCATCCTGGAGGAACGCGGTGTAGAGCTGATCGGTCACCTCCGGCGGGGCGAACCTGAGTCCGGACACAACCTCTAGTTCATCTCCATGACTGAACCACAGTCCCAGGCCCCAGGATATTTCCTGGCGCGGCAGAGGAAATCGTTCCAGAAAGTCGACGCTTACGGTATTGCGAACATCGCCGAAGTTCAATTCGTGGCGATTGGTGCGGTCATAATAAGCGGTGAGCTGAATATCCTTTTTTTCCGCCAGCGTTCTTTTCCAGCTCCACAGGATATTGCCGCCCGAGAGGTGGGCGTAGCCTTCAAGAGTTTTTTCGGATGGCGGATTATAGGTAGAGGCCTGCACGGCCTCGCCCGCGGCATCGTCATAGATGTCGCCCTGCAAGGTGAAGGTGTCGCGAGTGGTCTTGCTCCAGTCCATGCGAAATCCGGCTTGTCCGCCCTGCCAAGGGTCATAATTGAATCCATCGGAATGATGCTGGGGACTGCGGGCGAAGCCCTTGCCGTAAACGCGATAGGTGAGGTCTTTCCCCTTGCCCGCGCCATAGCGGGCCTCGGCGAAACCTTGCTCGACGTTTCCCCCTCCCGCAGAGAGGAGGCCGCCCTGCGTATCTTTGCTGCTCTTGGTGATGATGTTGATCACGCCGTTGACCGCGTTGGGCCCCCAGATGGTGCCGCCTGGGCCGCGAATGACTTCGATTCGGTCAATGTCTTCCATCAGCGTGTCCTGCACTTCCCAGTACACGCCGGCAGTAAATGTGGAGTAAACGCTACGTCCATCGATGAGCACGAGAACCGAACGTGACAGCCGGCTGCCGAAGCCACGGATGCCGATCGACCATTCATCGCCGCTGATGCGCGCGACCTCGACGCCGGGCGCCAGCCGTAATGCGTCGGGAATGCTGGTCGCTCCAGAGCGCTGAATGTCTTCTTGCGTGATCACATAGATGGCCGCGGCAGTGTTCCAGACCGTCTCGGGCTCTTTGGAGGCGGTAGTGACTTCGACGTTTCCAAGCTGCTCGAGAGTCAATTGCTTGAGCGGCTTGCCGGTCTGGTCAGCGGGATCGGTTCCGGCTCGGCTCGAGCGCGGGGCGGCGGCCAGGAGCAACAGCACGACGGCCAAGCCGGCGGCCAGCTTGGGCCGACAGGCCGCGGCATGGAAACCCAGGTGGGAAGACCCGAAGGAACGAGTGCCGGCTCGCGAGATCTCAGACAGCGGCGGCACGCATGAGAACAGGTGGCGCAATCAAGTCCCTTGAGGTCCGTGAACTGTGTCAGGCGGGCG
Organism: uncultured Acidobacteriota bacterium; assembly: GCA_963733935.1. Classification (GTDB taxonomy): domain Bacteria; phylum Acidobacteriota; class Terriglobia; order Terriglobales; family Acidobacteriaceae; genus JAHFUA01. Next base: position 44,188 of record CAVTEQ010000007.1, on the reverse strand, counting down.
CAACGCCCAAACCACCATTGCAGCACCGCAGTGAATGAGGCTCCGCGGCGGACTGCTCTACCGGAACCAATACTCGGGGGAGACTTCCTATAGATTCACGCAAGAGATGCCCAGTGTCGCTTACTAGTTGCCCCTGCCTGAAAAATTGTGGCTCCGTGCATCTACTTGATCACCGGCTGCTGTGGTTTTTCCGGCGCCTTGGTTGACGCCCGAACGAGCGCGAAGCTAACATCCCGTTGCCTGTCTCGAAGAAAAGCCATGCTGCGCCCGCGCATCTCCGTTTGGTTATTCCTGCTCCTGGTTCCGGCAGCACTCGTCGCCCTCTCCGGATTTCACCTTATCAAGAAGATTCCTCTGGGCGGCGAGGGTGGATGGGACTGTCTGGCCTTTGATCCGGGCTCTGGGCGGCTTTACATCTCGCGGGCCACTCACGTCATCGTGCTCGACGCGGCCAGCGGCAAGGTTGTGGGCGACATTCCAGACACCGCCGGCGTGCATGGCATCGCGCTGGCCCCGGAATTGGGCCGAGGCTTCACCAGCAATGGTCGCGCCGGCACCGTCACCATTTTCGACGCCAAGACGCTGGCCATTATCGGCCAGGCGAATGCCGGCCAGAATCCGGACGCCATCGTCTACGATTCCGCCAGCAAGCGCGTGTTCGCCATGAACGGACGCTCGGGCGATGCCACCGCAATCGAGGCTGCCAGTGGCAAAGTGGCTGGGACCGTGCGGCTGGAGGGCAAGCCGGAGTTCGCCGTCGCCGACGGGCGCGGACGCATCTACGTCAACCTCGAGGACAAAAGCCAGTTGCTGGCGCTCGATTCACGCAAATTGAAAGTGGTGGCACGCTGGCCCTTAGCGCCCTGTGAAGAGCCAACGGGCTTGGCCATCGACCTCGAACACCGCCGTCTGTTCGCGGGCTGCCTCAACAAGCTCATGGCGGTGGTCGATGCCGACAGTGGCAAGGTAATCGCCACGCTACCCATCGGAAGCGGCGTGGATGGCACGGCGTTCGATTCCGGCCTGCAACATGCCTACGCCTCCAACGGCGAAGGCACGCTAACCGTGATCCATGAGGACGCGTCCGGCAAGTTCACCGTGGTGGACAATGTGCCCACCCAGCGCGGCGCGCGCACCATGGCCCTCGATCCCGCCAGCCACCAGATCTATGTGGTGTCCGCAGACTTCGGACCTCCACCGCCACCTACTCCGGAGCAGCCTCGCCCCCGGCCCACGATCGTTCCAAACACCTTCGTGGTGCTGGTATTGGGGAAGGTAAGCCCTGCGAGTTCGCAGCAAGGTCTATCGGCCAAGTACCAGCACCTGCTTGCTGTTGACAAGGCTGCCAACGGGAGGACACTTCGGAATCCGCTCTCTGCGACCACCCAGAGCTTGGGCTTGGGTCACCCCCTTACGGAGAGCCCATCTTTCATGTGGCGGGGGCAACGTGTCACATTTTAGGAAAATAAGATTCCTTGCGGCACTCCATATTTGTCCTCATCATCCTTGGGTTGCAACCGCTGGAGGCGCAATCCGGCAAGGGTGGAAATACAGGAGTGACCATTCACCGGCCCGGCTACCGGGGCTACCTCAGCCTCGTCCATGTCGAGCATTAAGCACGCCCAATGTTCTGGTCGCTGGAAATGTGGTTACCGCGGAAGGCTCGCCGCCGCCGGAGCGGGTGGCAATCCAGCGCGTGTGCGGCAGCGATAGCGTGCGCTTGGGGTTTAGCGATTCCAAGGGATTTTTCCACTTACAGTTCGTGGCGAATCTTCCCGCCTTGCAGGACGCGAGCGATAGCACTCGCGATACGTTTGTTGCCAGCGCCGCCACCACCCCGTCCTCTGGGGTGGCCGTTCAGTCGATGACTCTGCCATCAGGATTGGCGGACGGGATGGCAGCAGCAGGAGGATGCGAGCTTCGTGGCGATCTTGGCAGGTTTCCAGTCGACTTCGGTGATGGTCATCCTTACCGGGTCGCCTCAGATTCTGAACGTTGGGACCATCGTATTGCTGCGCGCGCAGGAGCAAGGGATCGACCGTGAGCGCCACCAGCATGAAGGCTCCCAAGAAAGCCCGCAAAGCCTTCGATAATGCCAACGCCCACCTGCGAAAGCAAAAACTGCAAGACGCACAGGCGGAGCTGGAAGAGGCCGTAAAGCTGTACCCGCAATATGCTACTGCTTGGACGAAGCTGGGCTGGCTCTATGCGCAGCAGAATCGCCTCGACCAGGCGGGCGACGCGTTCCACCACTCGCAGGCGGCGGATGACAAGTTCGTGCCCGCATACATGGGTTTGGCTACGGTTGCGGTCCGCCAGTCGAACTGGCCGGACGCCGAAAAGTTCAGCGCCCGCGCCACCGAATTGGATGGCGTGGACTTCCCACTGGGGTTCTATTACAACGGGTTGGCCAATCTCGAGCTGGGTCAGCTGGACAACGCCGAGAAGTCGACTCGCATGGCCGAGCGTATGGATGTGCGACATTTGCTGCCGCAGGCCAAACTGCTGCTGAGCGAGATTCTGGCGAAGAAACAAGACTATGCCGGGGCGGCCGAGGAATTAAGGCTTTATCTGAAAGTTGTGCCAGCCACAGTGAACCGCGAGAAACTAGGCCAACAAATCGAGGAGCTGGAGAAGCTCTCAGCATCCGGAGGACAGAGATCCGAGCAAACGGCGCCCGCGCTGGTCCCCGTGGTGTCAGCTCCGCCCGCTGGGACGTCGGCCCGGGCCTCCGTTGCACCCGCTGTGCCCACCCAGGTCCAGCTAGAGACCAATCGAGAAGAATTGCTTAAAGCTGCTACTGCGCAAGAGGCGTCTGTTCCGGATAACTGGGCGCCACCGGATATCGATGAGCAGATGCCCCCGGTTAGGCCCGGAGTGCCGTGCTCCGTAAACGAGGTGCTAGCCGCCGCCGGCCTGCGGGTGAAGCAGTTGATGGATAACCTGCAGCAATTCAGCGCCACGGAGCGGGTCGAGCACGTGAGTGTGGATAAAAAGGGAGGCTCACGTGGGATCGAATCCGCCAACTTTAAGTACGTCGCCCAGATCCGGGAAGTGAAGCCGGGGCAGTTCGACATCCAAGAATACCGGAATGGCAGTCCGTCATTTCCGGCCAACATGAGCACTCAAGGCATGGCTGCGCACGCTCTGCTGCTCTATCCTGGGGTGATCGACGATCTTTCTGTGACCTGTGAAGGGTTAGGCAGCGTGGAGGGAAAGCCCGCCTGGCAGCTACATTTCGTGCAGCGACCGGACAAGCCTCCTCGTTTTCGTCAATTTCGCACCGCGAAGGGCTGGTTCAATGTGGGGATGAAAGGACGGGCTTGGATCGCAGCGGACAGTTACCAGGTCATGCGCATGGAAACCGATTTGGCCAAACCGGTCCCGGAGATCGCCCTGCGCACGGACCATGTGATCATCGACTATGGCGCGGTAGCGTTCCCCAAGCGCAACGTGCAGCTCTGGCTGCCGGAGACGACCGATCTCTACATCGATTTGAACGGACAGCGCTCGCATCGCCGCCACAGCTTTAGCAACTTTGAGCTGTTTTGGGTGGATCTAAACGAAAAGACCAAGGACCCCGTCAGCCCCGGCGGATAAAGAGCCGGGCAATAAAACAGCATAGTGGAGGCCCTGGGCGGACTCGAACCGCCGACAAACGGTTTAGGAAACCGTTGCTCTATCCACCTGAGCTACAGGGCCGTCATGCACGGGGAAGAAACTTCTGGCTACACTTCCGGTCAAATCCATTTTAGGCCTGGTGTGCATTGCCAGTAAACAAACTGCTCGAAAGTGGTGTCCATCATGGAGACTTCGGCTGTGGCTCAGTCCCCGTCGGACCGCTATCCTCGCGTCGCTAGCCTGATCCACACCATTCTGGTGCTCGTCGGCTTGGGCGGCTGGGCGTTCTGCGCGAAGATTCTTACAGATCGACTCAGTGTGGCGGCTAATCCGAACCGCGTTCGCATTTATTTGATCACCCTTATCGTGGAATGGTTCTTCTTCGTTCTGGTAGTGGTGGGCGTGCGGCGCAGTGGCGCGTCTGTGCTCGTCGTTCTCGGAGATCACTGGCATTCCGCCCGCCAAGTGTTGCGCGACATTGGAATTGCCGCTGGGTTCTGGATTGTTACGGCAATGCTGCTTTGGCTGCTGAGCTGGCTCCTGCGCATCACCGCGCCAGGCCGCAATCTGCAGGCCATGCTCCCGCATGGGGGCGCTGAAATAGCACTATGGCTGGCGCTCTCACTGACCGCCGGTGATTTGCGAGGAGACGATCTTTCGAGGTTACCTGCAACGGCAGTTCATGGCCATAACCACGAGCGCACCCGCCGGCATTCTGCTTTCTGCCGCAGCCTTCGGCGCGGCCCACGCGTACCAGGGCTTCCGCATGGTGATTCTGATCAGCCTGTACGGAGCAATGTTCGGCATTCTGGCCTATTGGCGGGGAAGCGTTCGCCCTGGAATGATCGTCCATGCATGGCAGGATTCATTGGGCGGAGTGGTTGGCAGTTTAATGAGGCATTAGCGCCGGACGCTGCCAGCGTGATCGCTGCATCTCCCTGATTACCCTTGTCCACCGAACCAAGGTGACTTGTACGCCCGCCCCGGTGCGGCCAAACTCTCTCTGTTTCCGAACGTCAATACCAGAAAGCCGCGGAGCGACTCCACCATGAAGCTGACGATCGCGGCCTTGGGCCCCTTAGTATTCCTAATGGGACTGGCCGTTCCCCACGCCTGCAGTCAAATGTGCACTCCCCCACCCAAGGAAATGGTTTCCTGGTGGACCGGTGACGGCACCCCCCTCGATTATTTCGGCCGTAATGACGGCCTGACTACCTCCTCCGGTCATATATGCGGCCGGAGAGGTCGCCGACGGCTTTTCAACTTTAGCGGCAGCCAGTACGTTGAAGTGCCCCAAAGCTCCAGCCTCGAGCCCACCGCTCTCACGGTGGATGCCTGGGTCAATGCCGCTGGCTCGCCGGGACAGTTCCTCTACATCGTTTCCAAAGGCGGCGTGGGAGACGATGGCGGCTCTTACGCTCTCTACACCGGCGCTTCGGGTGGGCTGCTGTTTTATATTTTCGACGGAACCCTCATCCACCTTTCCCCAGACGCAGGCGCCGGCATTTGGGATGGCAAGTGGCACCACGTTGCCGGATCTTTCGACGGCGCGGCGTTGCATCTGTTCGTGGACGGCATTGAGGTGGGAAGCGGCACTGCTGTCACTACTACCGTCGCCTATGGTCTGACCGGCGGCGACGTGACCGACGATCTGTTCATTGGCGACTACAACCCCCATTGCACCGGGTGTCTTCTGGGACCGTATGCATTCACAGGAGCGGTGGACGAGGTCGAGCTCTTCCAGCGCGCTCTTTCCCCGGCGGAGATCACTGCCATTTCCGCAGCGGGGCGCGCGGGCAAGTGTCTTCCTGTAGAGATCGATACCAAGCTCCACCGCTTCCACGATTACTGGGATTGGCATTCTGAGGACAATCTTGCTGTCGCCATACTGGGGTCGCCAGCGTTCAACGCCGCCGGCATCGTTCACTCCACCCTGCTGTTGTCCGAGCCGGGCGATCGGCGCCGGCCCATCGCGCCGCGCCACTGCCACTTAAAGGACGTGAATGGGGACACCTTCCCGGATCTGGTGTGTCATTTTCAGATTGAGCAGCAGCACCACCACGATGATGATGATGACACGATAGTCGTAACCGGGCAGGTGCAGGTCCCGGGCGGCCAACGGACCTTCTTTGGCAAGGATCGGCTCGACCTCAAGCCGGAGCGCCAGCCGTACGGGGAAAAATAACTAGTCTATCTCCCGAGCGGTACGCGCGCGCACGGATTGCTGTTAATCTCGCCTGACGCCCGGCGGGACGGCCCACGTCTGTTCCCCGGGCAGACAAATGGCGGCGATAGAGCGAACCTCCACTCCACGCACGGCGCGGCACATCGCGAAGGCTGGTCCACGCCCTAACCTCACGCATCAGTTGTTTATGATTCTGAGTGTCGCGGCGCTGGCGTATGCGCTGCTTGCCGGACTGCGCACCGTGATGGATTTCGACCTTGGCTGGCAATTGGCCACCGGCCGCTGGATCGTTCAGCACCACCAAGTCCCCTCGACCGAAGTTTTTTCTTACACAGCGGCGGGCCAGCCCTGGATCTACCCCGTGGGCTCGGCGTTGTTCTTCTATGCCGCATTTCTCGTCGGAAAATACGCGCTGCTCTCGTGGCTGGGGGCGATCGCTTGTGTGGGGACGGTGGCGTTGCTGATCTCGACGCGCTTGGCGCTCTCCGCGGCGCTGGCCATTCTCGCCATCCCGGTCATCGTGCTTCGTACCGCGCCGAGGGCGGAGATGTTTAGCGTGGTGCTGTTCGCCGCATTTTTGGTTCTGCTCTGGAGGCGCCACGAGAAGCGTCGGGTTCACCTTTGGCTGCTGCCGCTGCTGATGGTCGCCTGGGTGAATCTCCACTTAGGGTTTGTAGCCGGACTGGCACTGCTCGGCGGCTACGTCCTGATGGAAATCCTCGAGATGGTTTGGCGGGAACGGCGCCGGGCAGCCGCCGACCGGCTGCGAGTCGCGTGGCCGTGGCTGCTTGCCACCTTCGCCGCAACCGTGGTCAACCCATGGGGACCAGGGATCTACCGCGCCGTGTTCCGCCAGCAAAGCGCCACCGCCGCGCATACGCAATGGATCACAGAGTGGGCGCCGACGCGCCTTAACTGGACTCTCGCCCGCATGGGCTTCTCCCTGCGGGACCCCGATGGCGCCTTCTACGTGCTGCTGCTCGTCGCCGTGATCGCATTTGCGCTGGCCTTGTGGAAACGCAGGCTGGGAGCGGCCATGCTGCTGGGCGCGGCTACAGCGCTGGCGATCCGCCACATTCGCTTCCAGGTTATCTTTGCTGAAGTCACAGTCGTTGCGGGCGGGGCAATACTTACATCGGCCCTTGCCGGCGGCTGGGCCAAGGTCAAGGAGAAACGGGTAGGACTTATGGCTGCCACCGGCTTGGTGTATGCCCTGCTGGGGCTTACCTGCCTGCGCGCCGCCGACTTGGTGAGCAATCGCGTCTACCTGGGCACCAATCTGAGCTCGTTTGGCGTGGGACTATCGTGGTGGTTTCCCCAGGATGCCGCCGCGTTTGTCGAGCGCGAGAACCTCCCCGGCCGCATCTTCAACACCTACAACGAGGGCGGATACCTCACCTGGCGCTTGGGTCAGAAGTACCCAGACTACATCGATGGGCGCGCCCTTCCTTTCGGTGCGACATTGTTCGAGCGCAATCAAACTTTGCTGGCCACTGCGCCCGATTCGCCGGAATGGCAGCGCGAGGCCGAGCAATACGGCCTCAATACGATCATCGTGCCCCTGGGGCGATTTTTTGGGTTGGAGCTTTTCCCCGTGCTGCGGCAGTTCTGCTCCAGCCCGCAGTGGCGGCCGGTGTACCTCGACGAGGTCTCGGTGGTGTTCGTGCGGCACAGTCCGCAGAATGACGCCTTGATCCAGCGGCTGCAGATCGATTGCGCCAAAGCTCCCCTGCCCCGCACGGTTCCCCAAGGGAACGATAGTTCCGCGTTTAATCAATGGGCAAACGCGGCAGCGGTGCTGCATGCGCTGGGACGAAACTCCGAGGCGTTCGCCACCACGGCCAGCGCGCTGAACATCTTTGCGGACAGCGCCTTTGTTCACTTCCTCCGCGGAAACCTGCTGGCAGAGAATGGCGATCTCGGGCATGCCGAGCAGGAATATCTGCGCTCGGCCGCGCTCGAGATCAATGGATCCACCTGGTCGGCCCTGGGGCGCGTCTATCATCGGGAAGGGCGGGCGAAGGAAGAAATCGAGGCCTGGAAGCGCGCCAGCGATCTATTGCCTCGGCCCGATCGCGAGCTGCTCTCGCTGGGGTTCGCCCAGCTTGACGACCACCAACCCCGCCAGGCTCTGCGGACGTTCGACCGAGCTGCTTCGCTGCTCGAAGGTCCGCCAACAACTCCTTGCCGGCAAGTCTGGCCCATGGTCGCGCTCTCGCCTGGAGCCAGTTGGGAGATTACTCGCGCGCCATCTCGTTTCAGGAAGAGACCGTGCGGCTGGTGCCCGACCGAGCCAGTGATTGGCGGGACTTGGCCGACTTCTACGAGCACGAAAATCGATCCGAAGACGCGCAACGGGCTCGCCAGCGCGCCGGCGCAATGCCAAATCGGTCCAACTAGCATCTTCGTCCCCCGGGGGTTAACCTGCGCGGAACCTCTCAGGCAAAACCACTTTGACAAGCCTCCTTCCGCCAGAGTACAAGGGGCGAGTCTCCACTTTTTCCAAGACTCCCGGGTTCGAGGCCAAAGCATGAGAAACATCTACGAGGTTCTGCGGCAGAAAGAGGCGGATATCGAGCGCCTGAAGAAGGAACTGCAGGCGCTGCGGGTGGTGGCTCCGTTGCTGGAGGAGGAGCTGCTGGCGGAGACGCAAACGGTTACGCCAGCCGTGCGCAATTACCCCACGGTGCCGGCCAAGCCCGTCACGACCACCGACACCAAGCCCATTTGGCCGTGATCGTCTCTTCGGATCAGTAGTTTATCTACAAAAGCTGGTGTGAAGCTTTAGTCAGGCGAACGGGTCTCGGCGGTCATCCCCATAAAGACCGGTAAGCAAGACTTCGTCTGGGAGCGTGAATCCCTTGCTGTCGGAAACCGCGTCCGCGCCAGTTCCCCACACCGGCCAGTCCCAGGGTGTGCCGGAGACCATTGTTGGTTTCGACCACAGGTTTCGCGAACGGCGTCGCAAGGGTCGCAGCCGCATCGCGCGCGCCGTCACAGTGGCCATCAATGAGACTAACGCGGGGTTGGTCGCGAATCTGGGTGAAGGAGGGATGCGAGTGCAGGCGCTGGGGCGGCCCCTCCCGCCCGGGACAAATCTCCGCCTGCAATTCCAACTGCCAGGGTCGTTGGAAGTAATCCGCGCCTCCGGTGTTGTGGCCTGGGTGAACGATACGGCAGAAGCCGGCATCCGTTTTGCGCGGCTTTCCCGGTCCCTGGCGCGGCGGCTGCGCGAAGGCATGGCCAGGAACAGCTTCGCGAACGCCGCGCGGGAGTTGTTCGGGGTGGCAGGCGGCTGGCAAGATGCGTTTGTTCTGGTCTCCCAAGTGGCGCGCACGCTTACCGGCGCCGGCGGGGTGGCACTCACCCTGGCCGGAGAGGGTCGAATCTATAGATTCGAGGACGACGACCTTCCAGTCCGCTCCACGCTGGCGGCGCCCATCTACGCAAACCAGCGCATCATCGGCCACCTGGAGATCTCTTCTCCGCAACTCGGCGCCTTCGATGAGATGACCCTGAGTACTCTGCCGGTGCTGGCCGCGCTGGTGAGCGAAATGATCGAATTGCGCGCTGCCGGACTGCGCCAGCCCGCACCCAAGACCCCGGGACTCCCTGCCCGCATCGCTCACCGGATCGAAAGCATGCTGCCTACGGTCCGCGTGCGTATCGTGCCCTGATATCGAGGAAACCGTTACTCGAAGCTTCGGCGAAATTCCTGCAACTGCTGCTTTAAGTCGGCGACTTCCGCCTTCAGGCTGGCGACTTCATTCTCCAGGCGGGTGACTCGCTCGTTATCCGCGCCGTCTGCCGATCCCGCGGGCTCGGCTGAAGGCGTCGGCTCCGCAATTTCCACCTCGCCGGAGAGCAGGTGCGCGTAGCGGGCTTCCTTGGTGCCGGGCTGCCGAGGCAGCATTTTGACCAGCGGCGGCTCGTGTTGCGCCAGGTGCTGCAACGCCGAATGTACATCCGGCAATTCCTCGAAGCGATGCATGCGCTCGGCGCGGCCGCGCAGTTCGCCGGGAGTCTGCGCCCCGCGCAGCAGCAGCACGCAGAGCAGCGCGGTCTCGGCGCGAGGCAGGTTGAGGGCCTCCTGCAGCCGATGTTCATACTTGGGCACGCGGCTGTCGGCGCTGCTGACGGGTCCTGCCAGCCCATTGTCCTGCAGACCCCGCAGGGCATCGCGCACCGCATTCTCATCCAGACTCATGACCGGATGGCGATTCGATTTCTGGTTGCAGGCGTTGACCAGCGCGTTGAGCGACAGCGGATAGTACTCAGGCGTAGTGATGTCTTTTTCGATCAGCGCGCCCAGCACTCGGGCTTCGACGCTGCTCAGAACCGGATTCACGGCGCCGCTCACGACCATCGGCGGAAGAATAACGCATCTTGCGCAATGGCTTCGGTGCGCACCGAAAGAGCAGCCAGTTGCTGCTGATTGAAGGGCGTGAACTCGCGGGCGAGCTTGACGTTCTCCTCCAGTTGCGCCACGCTGTCGCACCCGATGATGACCGTGCTCACCGGCAGCGACAGCACGTAGTAGAGCGCCTCTTTCATGTTGAGCGGCCCGGCTTGCGACTTGCCGTGGGCATACGCCCCGACCGCAGGCCAGTTGGAAATCAACCGGCCGCGCGAGGGAATCTTCATCCCGATGATGCCCATCTGCTTCTCGACCGCCATCGGCAGCAACTTCTCTTCAAAGCTGAGATGGTGCTTGTCGGCGGCGTTGACCGCCAGCAGGATCTGATCAAACGGGAACCGCCGCAGGCATTCCATCAGCACTTCGGGGTCGGTGTGTCCGGTCACGCCCAGATAGCGGACCATCTTCTGCTCGCGCGCCTGCTGCAGGGCCTCCAGCGCGCCGCCCTTGGCGAAGATGCGATCCACATCGTCCTGCGTCGTAATGTGGTGGAGCTGCCAGGCGTCGAGATGATCGGTGTTGAGCAGCCGCAGCGATTCCTCCAGCAGGCGCAGCGAGCCGTCGCGGGTGCGATCGTGAGTCTTGCTGGCCAGGTAGACCTGGTTGCGGCGCCGCTTCATGACTTGGCCGACGTAGCGCTGGCTCCAACGCTTGCTGCCGCCGTACATCGCGGCCGTGTCGATGTAGTTGACGCCGAGATCGAGAGCCCGCTCCACGATAGCCACGGCCGCGGCTTCGTTGTCCGGCTGCTCGATGGCGGCTTGGCCACCGAGGCTGAAGAGGCCAACGCGGTATCCGGTGCGTCCCAGGTTGCGCGTGGGCATGGCCTCCGGTGTAGCGGGATTCGCGGGCAGCGGCGGCAGTGCGGATGCCGTCTGGGTGAGCAGGCCGCCGGCCACCAGCCCGGCAGTGGCTACACCGGTCTGCTTAAGGAAGTTGCGGCGTGAAGAGGCTGATTTCCGCGAGTCGTCGTTCATGGAGCACCTTTTACCAGAGCTTGGACGCTCGAATCAGTGATTCGCATCACGCAAGTTCGTAGCGCTTAAGCCCCCAACCACTCCATCATGGCTGCGGCCCAGGAATAGCCTACGCCAAAACCCACCAACGCGAGGCTATCGCCGCTGCGCACATGGCCACGGCAGACAGCCTTCTCCAGCGCAATCGGGATAGTGGAAGAAACCGTGTTAGCCGTGTCTTCCAGGTCGACCCAGAATTTCTCTTCCGGAATAGGAGTGCGGGCGCGCAGGCGATCGAGCATGAATTTGTTGGCCTGATGAAAGATGAAGTGGTCCACATCCTCGACGCGGCGGCCGCTCTTCTCCAGCAGTTGGTCGAGCAGCTTGGGAACGGTCTCTACCGTGAACCGGTAAACCTCGGACCCGTTCATGTAGAGGTTGCGCTGGGAGCGCCAGTTGCCGCGCGCGTCCTCGGTCTCGACCGCCTGCTCGCAGCCGACGGGCTGGCGCATCCCTCCGGCGGGAACGATCAGTTCGCGGGCGCCGCGGCCATCGGTGCCGAAGACGAACGGACCGATCAGCTCCCGGTCCGACTCAACCGCGGTCAGCAGTGTGGCAGCGGCGCCGTCGCCGAAAATGGTGCGCACGCTGCGGTCGCGTCGGTTGATGAACTTGCTGTAGGTCTCGGCGGTAATGAAAAGCACATTCTGGGCGCTGCCAGTCTCGATCAGGCTCTTGGCCAGCGACAATCCATAAACAAAGCCGGAGCAGCCCTGGTTGAAGTCGAGCGCGCCGCACTCGAGGGGCAGCCCCAGGCGGTCCTGAACCATGCAAGCCGTCGTGGGAAGAAAGTAGTCCGGGCTCTGGGTGCAGAACAGGAGGAAATCGATGTCGCCCGGCCGGCAGGCTCCTTTTTCGAACAGGCGCTCGGCCGCGGCGACGCCCAGGTCCGACGAGCACTCCTGCGGCGCGGCGATGTGGCGCACGGCGATGCCGGTCTTCTCCAGGATTTTTTGCGCGTCCCAGCCGCCTACCTCTTGCGCCAGTTCTTCGTTTGTCAGGGTGCCGGAGGGGAGATAAGACGCAATCGCCTTGAGCGCCGCCCGCCGTCGCCGGGCTCCATTGCCCTGATGCATGGCTGAACTCTCCACCCTAGATACGACTCGATATCGGCATGGGCTGGGCTATGGCCGATGTCATGACGCGGGTCTGATCTTGATCTTACACGTCTGCAGGCTGGGATTCGAGTACCGCACCGGTTTCCGCGCCCGGAATGGGCTTCGGCTTACGCGCTTGCCTATCCTTTATCATGGCCCGCCGCATTGGCAGTGGGCGCGAGCCTCCATGAAAATCATTCACGCCAGTGATTCGTCGTTGCTGGTCGCTTTTGGCAATGCGATCTCTCCCGAGCTGCACGCGCGCGTCATCGGGCTGTTTCAAGCGTTGCGGGCGCGCCAGGACCCCCGAATCCGCAATCTGCATCCCGGATATACGTCGCTCCTGATCGACTTCGATCCGCTGCGAATGACTCACGATGAGCTGGCCGAAATTGTTGCGCAGTCGGAAAGCGCGGAGGGCGCAAACGTGGAAGCCAAGTCCAACATGGTTAGCGTCCCGGTGTGTTACGACACGGAATTTGGTCCCGACCTGCTCGATCTCGCAGCCCACGCCAAGCTCTCGCCAGAAGAAGTAATCCAGATCCACAGTTCGGCGACCTACCTGGTTTATTTTCTCGGCTTCTCGCCAGGTTTCGCATACATGGGTGGACTTCCAGAAAAGCTGCACATGCCGCGACTGCCGACGCCGCGCGGCCACGTCGCCGCTGGGACAGTCGGAATCGCCGGCAGCCAGACGGGCGTCTACCCGGTGGACTCCGCCGGAGGCTGGCGCCTGATCGGGCGCACGCCCTGGCGGATGTTCGATCCGAAGAGAAACCCGCCCACCCGCTTGCAGCCCGGCGATAAGGTGCGCTTTTCTCCCATCGACCGCGCAGCATTCAGTGCGATGGCAAAGTCCTAAGCTATGCCGATCCGCGTCAAGAATCCGGGCATGTTCTCCAGCATCCAGGACCTTGGCCGCTATGGTTACTCGCATCTCGGCATTTCGGTCGTGGGTGCGGCCGATCGCCTCTCTCTACGCATCGCCAATCTTCTCGTCGGGAACGACGAGAATGCCCCGGCGCTGGAGATGACCCTGCTGGGCGCGACTCTCGAATTCGACGAACGGCGAATCGTGGCGCTCACCGGCGCGGATTGCGATGCTAAGGTCGGAACCAGCCTGGCGCGCTCGGGCGAAGCTGTGGAAGTGCCGGCCGGCGGCGTGCTGAAGTGCGGCGGCATGAAAACCGGGGCTCGCTGCTATCTTGCCATTCAAGGCGGGTTTGATGTGCCGACGGTGATGGGGAGCACGGCCACGGATGTCCGTGGCGGTTTTGGCGGGTTCGAAGGTCGCAGGCTGAAAGCAGGTGACGCGCTTCCAGTTGGCAGCAGCGGAAGCAGCCGCACTCGGAAACTGAAGCCGGGCGCTCTTGAGGCGGTGTCTCGGCACGACACCATTCGTTTGACCAGGGGTGCACAGCAGGAGTGGTTTGGTCCCGATGCTTTCGAAGTTCTGTTCTCGTCTGCCTATTCAATCAGCGATCAATCCGACCGCACCGGCCTTCGCCTGAAAGGTCAGCCGCTCCAGCCACGGGAAAAATCGCAACTGCTGACCGACGGCATTCCGCTCGGCGCCATGCAGGTCCCGCAGGACGGACAGCCGATCATCCTGTTCGTCGATCAGCAGACCACGGGCGGATACCCCAAGATCGCCAACGTCATCATGGCGGACATGCACCACGTCGGCCAGCTTCGGCCGCACGAGCAAGTGCGCTTTCAGGAAGTATCAATCCCGCAGGCGATCACGCTCTTGAAAGAGCAGGAGCAATGGCTGAAGAACGCGTTTATTGCGTGATACGGCTCGCGACCTCGCCCGTCACCGCCAGCGTGACGGTGGCCTTGGCTACCAATTTCTCTTCCGACTTTTTCTGGGCATATAGCTCGGATTCGCAAACCACCAGCGTCTTGCCGGCGCGCAGCACCTGCGAGCGGCAGCGCAAGCGCTCGGCCACGGCTGGCCGTAGGAAGTTGATCTTGAATTCCACGGTGAGCACGTCCTGGTCCATGCCCACTTTGCCGCGGGCGGCGCAGCCGGCAGTGTGATCGCACATGCTGGCCATCACACCGGCATGAATGAGGCCGTGCTGCTGGCGATGTCGATGCTCGGGAACGAGCTGTGTCTCGCACCAGCCGTCTTCGATTGAGGTCAGCTCGACGCCCATCTCGCGAATGAAGGGCGCGTTGTCGAAGATGTGACGGACCTTGGCGGCCTTGGCTGGGTTCATGTAAGGAGTCGTCGGTCGTCGGTCGTTGGTCGCCGGCCAGACGGTGCGCCGGCCGACGACCGAGAGCCGACAGCCGACGACAGTTTTAGTACGCCCACTTCAGTAGCGTTGCCCCCGCGGTGAAGCCCGCGCCTACGGCGGCAAGCATCACGATCGAGCCTTTTCTGAGGATGCCCTTCTGGCGCGCAGTTTCGAGAGCCAGGGGAATGGTGCCGGCGGTGGTGTTGCCGTATTCGTCGATGTTGATGATGACGCTCTCAGGACGCAGCTTCAGACGCTCGCCGGTGGCGGTGATGATTCGCCGGTTGGCCTGGTGAGGGATGAAGGCGTCCACATCCTGGCCGGTCAGGCCATTGCGCGTCAGCAGCTTCTCGCACACCTCGGACATCTTGCGCACCGCGTATTTGAACACCGCCTGGCCGTCCTGGTGAACGTAGTGCATCTTCTTGTCGACAGTCTCATGCGTAGAAGGATGCAGGCTGCCGCCGCCCGGCATGTAGAGCGAGCAGGCGCCGGAGCCATCGATCTCGTGGAAGTAGTCGATGACGCCCAGCGAATCGCCGTCGGCAGGCTCCAGCAGCACCGCCCCCGCGCCGTCACCGAAGATGATGCAGGTGGCGCGGTCGGTGTAATCGATGATCGAGGACATTACATCGGCGCCGATCACCAGCACTTTCTTGTGGGCGCCCGTCATGATGTACTGCACGCCATTCTGCAGGGCATAAAGGAAAGCCGAGCAGGCAGCGGAAACGTCGAATCCCCACGCCCCCGGGCAGCCGAGCTTGTGCTGCACCAGGCAGGCGGTGGCGGGGAAGAACATGTCCGGCGTAACCGTGGCGACGATGATGAGCTCGACTTCCGAAGGCTCGATGCCGCGTTCTTCGAGCGCCGCCCGCGCCGCTTCCACCGCCAGGTCTGAGCTGGCCACACCTTTGTCCACGATGTGCCGCTGGCGGATGCCGGTACGCTCCAGGATCCATTCGTTCGAGGTATCCACCATCCTCTCTAAATCATCATTCGTCAGCAGCCGTGGCGGTACGTATGTCCCCAGCGCCGTGATCTTGGCCCCTGGCTTGTTAGCCAAATCTTTCTCCTTTGGCAAAACGTGTATTCTCAACTACGGACGCGGGAAAAGTCTATGCGGATGCAAGAACAAGAGAAAAAGGCGCCGAGCACCCCGCTGCACACTCAACGACCCGTTACCGTTGCTTCCTTCCGGACCTGGCGGGGTTGGCGGGATTGGGTTGCGCGGGACCCGGCGCCAGGAAAGCATTTTAGCATCGGGTCGATCGGGTCATCGGGTGATCGGGTCATTGACACGAGATTCAGAGCAGCAAATGATTAGGCAGCAACGATCCGTTTGGCCATTTTGATCAGCCGATCTGAGATGATCCGATGACCCGATCTCCCGATCACCCGATATCCCGAACTCCCGGTGACCCGATCTCCCGATATTTCGAATTCTCCCTCTACCTGCTGATCGTCACCGGCTTCGTAACCCTGGCGAGCACTGGGAAGCTGGACGCGCCGGCGCTGCTCCTGGTCTCGTTCGCCCTGCTCTATCGCGGATATCTGCTGGCCCGCGGACGCAATCTGCAACTGCCCGACCGCTGGACCTCCTACCTGACGCTGCTGTACGGAGTGTTCTACCTGTGCGATCTGTTTTTGCTCTCCGGCACGTTCGTTGCCGCCACCGTGCATCTCGTGCTGTTCATCATGGTGGTGAAGGTCTTCTCGGTGCAGCGCGACCGCGACCACGTCTACCTGGCGATCATCGCGTTTCTTTCGGTGCTGGCGGCGGCTGTGCTCACCGTGGACGCCATCTTCTTCATCTCGTTCTGTGTCTTCTTGCTGCTGGCGGCTTCAACCTTCGTGAGCATGGAAATGAGGCGCTCGGCTGTGCGTGCGGCGGCAGGTCCCAGGACGCCAGCTTTCGGCGAGCGCGCTTTGGCGGGATCGCTCTCGACCACCGCTGTCGCGCTCGCCTTAAGCATGGCCCTCGGTTCGGCCGTGATCTTCTTCGTGATGCCGCGGCTCTCGACTGGATACCTGAATGCCTACGCGCCGCGCAATGCGCTGGTCAGCGGTTTCAGCGATGAAGTGCGGCTCGGCGAAATCGGCCAGATCCAGCAATCGGATGCCGTCATCATGCACATCCAGATCGACGGCGACACCCGCGGCGCGCACGACCTGAAGTGGCGCGGCATAGCCCTGCGATCTTTCGACGGCACGCGCTGGTCGAACCCGCCGCAGTCGGCCACCGCGCTCCACGATGCCGCGGGCAACTTCGATCTCAGAACGACGCACGCTGCTACGCTGGCGGCAGCGATCGCCGCGCCTGCTGCGATATCGCGTGCTCATGGAGCCGATCGGCGCCAGCGTTTTCTTCCTGACGCCGCAGCCGCGCTCGCTCTCAGGCAACTACCGGATGGTGACGGTGGATGAAGGCGGCGCCGTCTTCAACGGCGATCGCGATCATGCCATCGGCTCCTACCAGGCTGTCTCGGACCTTGGACAGCCCGCGCCGGACGAGCTGCGCCGCGTCTCCGGTGAGATCCCGACTGAGGTCGCCCGCGAGTATTTGCAGGTGCCCGCGCTCGATGCGCGCCTGCCGCAACTGGCGCGCGAAATCACCGCCGCGCGCGCCGACGGCGTACGACAAAGCAAATGCCGTCGAGGATTATCTCGAGAAGCACTATGGCTACACTCTGCAGCTCGCCAGCTCGCCGCCGCGCGACCCGGTGGCTTACTTCCTGTTCGAGCGCAAAGCCGGCCACTGCGAGTATTTCGCCTCCTCCATGGCGCTCATGCTGCGCACCCTTGGAATCCCCGCGCGCGTGGTCAACGGCTTCCGTGGCGGAGAGTTCAATTCCGTGACCGGCAGCTACATTGTCCGGGGGCGCGACGCGCACTCCTGGGTGGAAGCCTATTTCCCGGGCTACGGCTGGATCCCATTCGATCCCACGCCGGCGGGCGCCGCCTTATCCTCTGGCACGTGGAACCGCGCCGGGCTCTACGTGGACGCACTGCGCGAGTTCTGGCGGGAGTGGGTGGTGAACTACGACTTCGCCCATCAGATGTCGCTCTCGAACAATGCCGCGGCGCGCAGCCGGCGTCTGTTCGAGGACACCCGCCTGTGGGTGAGTCGCCATTATGCCGATTTGCTGCAGCGTGCGCGGCACCTGGAAGCGCGGGCAGAGAGGTCGCCGCAACGAACTTTAGCGTGGGCGATGGGGGTGATTGTGCTGCTGGTCTTGTTGCTGAATATCGGACGGCTTGCGTCAACTAGCTCGGGTGCGGCGCATGGTGCGCCATCCGGCCAGCGCGCCGCAAGCCGCCGCCAGCCTCTGGTACGCGCGCATGCTGCGTTCGCTCGGCCGTCGCGGCTGGCGCAAGCTGCCCGAGCACACGCCCAGGGAGTTCGTGCGAAGCATTAACGATCCCAAACTCCGCGGCCAGTCGAAGCCTTCACCGATCACTACGAGCACGCGCGCTTCGGCAACTCGGCCGCCGATGCTGAGGCGCTGCCGGAAATTTACGAAGAAATAAGGAAGTCTTAAACCGCCGAGACGCAAAGCACGCCGAGGGCACTCTTTTGTTCAATTGTGTTCAATTGATCTGGCGCTCTCGGCGCTCTCGGCGTCTCGGCGGTAATCACTCATTTCATTTAAAATCGAACAACTTGATGTCTAAGCCCACGATCACCGCTGAACCCGTCAAAGTCGGCTTCGTCAGCCTGGGCTGTCCCAAGAACCTGGTGGACAGCGAGGTGATGATGGGCCTGGTGGCGCGTGCCGGCGCCACGATCACGCCGCGGGCGGAAGATGCCGACGTGATCGTGGTGAACACTTGCTCGTTTATCGACACCGCCCAGCAGGAGTCAGTCAACACCATCCTGGAGATGGCGCAGCACAAGGCTGCGGGGCGGGCCAAAAAGCTAGTCGTCGCCGGCTGCCTGGTCGAGCGCTTTCGCAACGAGATCCGGAAGAACATCCCTGAAGTCGACGCAGTAGTGGGTACGGGCGAACTGGAAAGCATCCTGGCAGCCGCAGGCATCACCCCGGCGCCGCCGCCGAACGGCAACACTGCGTTTGTCGTCCTGCCGAGCCGTCCGGAAGCCGCGGCCCGCGCCCAACAAGGACGCTTTGACCGCGAGGCGTGGGACGGCGCTATCGCCGATCTTCCCAATTATCTTTACGACGAGAACACGCCGCGCGTGCTGGCCACCCCGCGCTGGTCGGCGTACATCAAGATCGCCGAGGGCTGCGATCATCCCTGCTCGTTCTGCATCATCCCGCAACTGCGCGGAAAGTTCCGCTCGCGGCGCTTCGAGTCCGTGGTGGCGGAGGCGCAGCGCCTGGCGCGGAGTGGCGTTCGCGAGATCACGCTGATTGGCCAGGACACCACCTGCTACGGCGAAGACCTCGGTCTGAAGGACGGCTTACCGCTGCTGCTCGAACGGCTGGCACTCATCGAAGACCTGCGGTGGATCCGCTTCCTGTATGCCTATCCCAACAAAATTACTGGACGGCTGCTGGAGACGATTGCCGGCCACGAAAAGCTCTGCTCTTATATCGACGTCCCCTTGCAGCATGCGTCGCCGTCGGTGCTGAAACACATGAAACGTGGGGGCGGGAGCGAAGTCTTTTTGCGCTCGATCGAGAAGATGCGCCGCACCATTCCCGGGCTGACGCTGCGCACGTCGTTCGTCACCGGCTTCCCGGGGGAGACGGAGCGCGACTTCGACGAGCTGTGCGACTTCGTGCGCGCCGCCGAGTTCGACTGGATGGGCGTCTTCGGCTATTCGGACGAGCAAGGCTCTGCCAGCCACGGCCTCGCCGGCAAAGTGCCGGCCGCCGAGATCGAGCGCCGGCGCCGCAAGCTGATGCAGATCCAGAAGCAGATCAGCCGTCGCAAGAAGAAAGCGCTCATTGGGCGCAGCTTCGACGTGCTGCTCGAAGGACCGTCGGTAGAAACCGACCTGCTGTGGGAAGGCCGCAGCCAGATGCACGCTCCGGAGATCGACGGCAAGATTTTCGTCAGCGATTTCGGCGATCACGCTGATGTCCGCCCCGGAGAGTTCTACCGCTCCGAGGTGACGGAAGCGCACGATTACGACCTCGTGGTCAAACTTGTGAACTGAAAACCGCCGAGGACGCAGAGGACGCCGAGGATTCACGAGATCAATACTGGCAACTGACTACTGGCTACTGGCAACTGGGTTTACATGACTCCACGTAAACGCGTCCTCAGCCTGCGCTGCC
Source organism: uncultured Acidobacteriota bacterium (assembly GCA_963733935.1). Classification (GTDB taxonomy): domain Bacteria; phylum Acidobacteriota; class Terriglobia; order Terriglobales; family Acidobacteriaceae; genus JAHFUA01. The sequence goes on along the minus strand of CAVTEQ010000007.1, from coordinate 24,363 downwards.
CCACCTGCAAGAAGCTGGTGCTGCGTGCTGACCCTGAGTTTCCCTTTTGCTCGGAGCGCTGCCGCCTGATCGACCTGGGCAAGTGGGCAAGCGGCGGATACGTGGTCTCGACGCCGGTCTTCGATCCGGACGAACCGGAGCAACCGGGCCCGGCAGAGCACCATCACGAAAAGAAGTCTGCGGGAGACGCCGATTCCGGAGATCCCAACCATCAACGGCACTGACCCGCTCCTGGCAGAGCCGGAGCGGCCTGAGCGCACGGTGTGGGCCTGGGCCGTGGGCACGGTGGTAGGTGTCGGATTCTGGCGCCCGGGCTCCGGCACCTGGGCCTCGGCCATTACAGCCGCGGTGTGGTGGATCGGTGCTCGCTACCTCATCCCCGTTCGTTTCCAAGGGCTTGCCGCTACGGTTCTGGTTTGGGCGATTCTCGTTATCGGAATTCCGGCTGCTGGCATCGTGGCCCGCGAGTCGGAGCAGGAAGATCCTTCGTTTGTGGTGATCGATGAAGTCGCCGGACAACTGATCGCGCTGCATCGGCGTTCCTCTGCGCTGGCAATCCGTGATTCTGGGCTTTATACTTTTCCGGGTTTTCGACATTTGGAAGCCGCCGCCGCTGCGTCGCCTGGAGCGAATCGAGGGCGGCGCCGGTATTGTCCTCGACGACGTAGGCGCCGGTCTGTATGCGCTGATAATTGTCCAGGCGCTGGTGTACTGGCACGTCCTGGGTTGAGTCTGGCGCCAGACAAGGGCTGCATCTTATAACTGGATATGGGTATTTCAGACCGCTTGCTGGGCAAGAAGAACGTCAATGGCAAGCCGCACATTGAAGCCGTGCAGCCGGCTGCCGCTCTGCCTGGAGGCGAGGTACGTATTATCGGCAGCGGGCTAAAGCCGCCCGAGTTGCGCCGCCCGCGCGTGCAGTTCGGCGCGGTGGAAGGAGCGGTGGTTATCGCTGCCGACGATTTCGTCATCGCCCGCGTCCCTGAGGGCGCGGTAACCGCTCCTGTGGTGGTCTCGACTAACGGCTCGGTCTCAAACGGGCACGAGGTTCGGGTCGCGGCACCCATTGCCGAGAACCTCCACCCGGTGGCCAATCCGGCGCTGGACGCGGAAGGCAACATCTACGTCACTTTCTCCGGTAACCGCGGGCAGAAGGTCCCGGTCTCGATCTACCGCATCGACACCAACTACCAGGTGAAGCCGTTCCTCTCCGACATGATGAACGCCACCGCCATCGCCTTCGATCGCGCCGGCCAGCTCTACGTCTCCTCGCGGCACGACGGCACGGTGTACAAGGTCGCGCCCAACGGCACCATGTCTTCCTACGCCGAAGGGATGGGCGTCGCCACCGGCATCGCCTTCGACCGCGAAGAGAACCTCTACGTCGGCGACCGCACCGGCACCATCTTCAAGATCGGCCGCGACCGCCAGATTTACGTGTACGCTACGCTCGAGCCGAGCGTGTCGGCGTATCACCTGGCGTTCAGCCCGGCGGGAGTGCTCTACGTCAGCGGCCCGACTACCTCCAGCTACGACGCCGTGTACTCCATTGACTCGCACGGCACGCTCGCGGTCTTCTATCGCGGCTTGGGACGCCCGCAGGGGCTCGCCTTCGACGTCGAAGGCAATCTCTACGTTGCTGCATCGCTGGGCGGCAAACGCGGCATTGTGCGCATCACCCCCGACGCCAAAGCGTCCCTCGTGGTCTCCGGCCACGGCCTTGTCGGACTCGCCTTCGCGCCTGCCCGCGCCGCTATCCTCGCCACGCAGGGCGCCGTCCATCACCTTTCGTGGGGCATTCAGGGGAAGGCGACTGCTGGATTAGCACTCACTGCCAGGCGTCAGGGGTCTGGAGTCAGGGGTCAGCAACTCGTTCAGGCAGTTCCTGACTCCTGACTACCGACTCCTGACTCCTCTCGTCCAACTTATCTTTCCTTTACACTGCTACCGTGGACGCCGAGATCATCGCCATTGGCTCGGAGCTGCTGACTCCCTTCCGCCAGGACACCAATTCCCTTTATCTCACCGAGCACCTGAACCAGCTCGGAGTTGAAGTCACGTTCAAGACGGTGGTCGGCGATACGCAAGCCCATCTCGTGCAGGTGGCTAAGACGGCGCTCGGACGCGCCGACCTGATCATCTTCATGGGAGGCCTCGGGCCGACCGAGGACGACTTGACCCGAGAAGCCGTGGCCGCCGCGCTCGGCCTGGAACTGCGGCGCGATCCTGAGCTGGTGGCGGCGCTCTATGCCCGCTTCGCCAAGCTCGGCCGCAAGATGCCGGCAAATAATGAGCGCCAGTGCGATGTGATTGCCGGGGCCGCCGTCCTGCCTAATGAAAAAGGAACTGCTCCCGGCCAATGGATCGAAGGCGACTTCGAAGGCAAAAAGAAGATCATCCTGCTGGTGCCGGGCCCGCCCTGGGAACTGAAGCTGATGTTCGAGAAGCAGGTGCTCGAGCGGCTGCGCGCAGCGCTGCCGCCGGCGTTCATCGCCACGCGAGTGCTCAAGGTTGCAATGGTGCCGGAGTCCACCTGCGACGCGCGCATCGCGCCCATCTACAAGAAGTATCCCGACGTGCAGACCACCATTCTGGCGGATGCGGGCGAGATTCAGCTCCACCTGCGTTCGCGCGCGGATTCGCTGGCGGCGGCGCAGCAGCGCGTGGATGAGCTGGCCGATCAGATCGAAGACGAACTGGGCGATACGGTTTTCTCTACCGGCGGCGAATCGCTGGAGCAGATCGCGGCTTATTACCTGGAGATGCGGGGCGCGACCATCTCCGTAGCCGAATCCTGTACCGGCGGCATGATCGCCGAGCACCTGACTTCGATCAGCGGCAGCTCGCGCTACTTTCTGGGCGGCGCTGTGGTGTATTCGAACGAATTGAAGACGTCGCTGGCGGATGTGCCGGCGCTGTTGATCGCGCAGCATGGCGCCGTCAGCAAGCAGGTGGCGGCGGCGCTGGCGGAGGGCATCCGCCGCCGCACCCATTCCACCCTCGGGCTTGAGCGTCACTGGGATCGCCGGGCCGACCGGGGGCACCGAGGAGAAGCCCGTGGGATTGGTGTTCCACGCCCTGGCCGACGGAGTGAACACGGAAGTCGTGGAACGCAAATTCATCGGCGACCGCGAGCGCGTGCGCCGCTGGGCGATGCGGCAGGCGCTGGATCTGGTGAGGAGGAAACTGATGTGAAATTTGTAATTTCACATTTGTAATTTGTAATTTGCAAAACTGTTCGCGTTCGCTTCTTCAAATTACAAATTACCAATTGCAAATTACAAATCCCTCATGCGCCTCTTCGTCGCTCTCGACATCGACTCGGCAATTCGCGCCAGGATCGCACAGTTCATGGACGGCGTCCGCGGATTTGCGCCTGATGCGCGCTGGGTCTCGGCCGAGTCGCTGCACATCACGCTGAAATTTATCGGTGAGTGGCCGGCTGAGCGCCTCGACGAGCTGAAGCGCTCGCTTGCCACGGTGCGCGGCCAGCCGGCGGAGATCATGTTCTCTGGCGTCGGCTTCTTTCCCACGCCAAAAGCGGCGCGGGTTTTCTGGATCGGAATCGAGGCGGGACCGGAGCTGGCGGCGCTGGCCGCGGCCGTCGACAGTGCAACTTCTGCCCTGGGGGTCGAGAGCGAGAAGCGCGCGTTTACGCCTCATCTCACGCTGGCGCGCACTGGCTCAGGACGCCCGCGGCGCATGCCTTCCGACCGCGGTAACTCCAGCTTCCTTCGCCTGCAGGAAAAGTTGGCGGCAATGCCTGCGCCCGCCTTCGGTACAATGAGCCCGCGCGAGTTCCACCTGTACGAGAGCAAGCTGTCACCGAAAGGGGCGCAGTACACGAAGCTCGAAAGCTTCCCGCTGGCGGCCGGCATCTGAGGTTTTGTGGAGGGTGCCATGATTCGCAAATTGAAGTCCGGCAAGTTCAGGCTGTACTCGCGCAAGCAGAATCCCAAGACGGGCCGCCGTAGAAATCTGGGAACGTTCGATTCTCGCGAGCAAGCCGAGAAGCACGAACGCGCGGTGCAGTATTTCAAACGGGCGAGCTGAGTTTGTGAAGGATTTCACAGTTGGTTAGAGGTGAAGGGGCACGCCTTTTAGGCGTGCCGCAAAGCGGGCATGAAAGCTCGGCTTTAGCCGCTGAGGGAATCTCCCTCAGGGCCTGAAGGCCTGATGATTACGGAAGCCAATCGGCACGGCTGGAAGCCGTGCCCCTTCACCTGTCTTGACAGATCCGCTGTGGGTCCACTCCAACGAAAACCGTGTCCTTGTACATCGCCACCGCCGTGATTGCATATCTGCTGGGGTCGATCCCCTTTGGCTACATCCTGGTGCGCATCTTCCGCGGGCAGGACGTGCGCCAGTCGGGCAGCGGCAACATCGGGGCGACCAACGTCGCGCGATCTTCGCCCGCGCTGGGCGCGCTCACGCTGTTCCTGGACGCAACCAAGGGCCTGCTTGCCGTGACCGCCGGATCGCTGCTATCCGCCGGCGCGAGCCTTGGCTTTATTCGCGGGATGCGAGTCGGTTCGCAGATTTACTTCGTTGCCCCTCTATACACGTGTGCCGCGCTGGCCGCCGTGTTCGTGGTGATCGGCCACATGTTTTCCGTCTGGCTGAAGTTTCGCGGCGGCAAGGGTGTAGCCACCAGCGTAGGAGTCTTCGTGGCGCTTGCGCCCAAGACGCTGCTGCTCGCGCTGGCGCTGTTTGTTGCCCTGGTAGCCGCGTTTCGCTACGTTTCCCTGGGATCGATCGTCGCCGCTGCCGCCTTCCCTCTGATCGCCTATGCGCTGCGCGATTACCATTCCTCACTCGCCATCCTGGCTGCCATGAGCGCCATAGCGGCGCTGGTGATCTTCAAGCATCGGGAGAACATTCGTCGCCTGCTCGCAGGGACGGAACACCGCTTCGCGATTAAGAGGATCCGGGCATGAGCGAGATCGCCATCATCGGCGGAGGCGCATGGGGAACGGGGCTGGCCATCGTGCTCGGGCGCAAGGGCACACACCACGTGCGCTTGTGGGTGTATGAAAAGGAAGTTTGCGAGTCGATCAACCACCGGCACGAGAACGAAATGTTTCTGCGCGGGCAGCCGATCCCCGACGCGGTACGCGCCAGCAACAGCCTGCAGGAAGCCTTGCGCGGAGCGGAGGTCGTAGTCAGCGTGATGCCCTCGCACCACGTGCGGCGTGTCTTTCGCGAGATGCAGCCGCACCTCCACGCGAAGATGCTATTTATCAGCGCCACCAAAGGTCTGGAGAACGACACCCTGCTGCGCGTGACCGACGTGATCAAAGAAGTGCTGGGCGTGCGCGCGCAAGGTGGATTCGATCCTCACATCGGCGCGCTCAGCGGACCTTCTTTCGCGCTGGAGGTAGCGAGGGGCGATCCTACGGCCATCACAATCGCCTCCAGCAACGCCGACCTGGCGCGGCGAGTGCAGGCCGACTTCAGCGATCCCTGCTTTCGCGTGTACACCAATGACGACGTTACCGGCGTGGAGATGGGCGGGGCGCTGAAGAACATCATTGCTATCGCCGCCGGCGTGTGCGATGGGCTGGGGCTGGGTCACAACAGCGTGGCGGCGCTCATCACCCGCGGGCTGGCCGAGATCACGCGACTGGCGGTCGCCTGCGGCGCGCGCCGCGACACCATGGCCGGCCTTTCCGGCATGGGTGACCTGGTGCTCACCTGCACCGGCGGCCTTTCCCGCAACCGCAGCGTGGGGGTGGAGCTGGGCCGCGGGCGTAAGCTGCCCGAGATCATTGCCGGCATGCACGGCATGGTGGCCGAAGGCGTGCTCACCACCAACGCCGCCGTTGACCTGGCCTGCAAGATGAAGATCGAGATGCCGATTACGCAACAGATGCATGCCATCCTGCATGACGGCAAGCCCCCGCGCGAGGCTATTCACGAGCTGATGACCCGGCCCGGCAAGGGAGAGAATTTGTAAATTCCCCCGCTTCCCCAATCGTGCGGTCACCTTCGTAACTTAGACCACCCACTTCATCAAGAGAAGATCCAAAACCCGCACGGTACAATCCTTTAAGTACATGAAATTCTCGCTCCAGGCGCTGCTTCCAGCGCGGATTCCTATTCTCTACCTGATGCTGGCGGTGCTCAGCGTCATCAGCGTAGTGCCGCTTTATTTCTACAGCAGCGAGGTGGTGGGCACGAACCGCGACCGCCTGAAGACCAACGAGATGCTGCTGGAGAACACCATCACCCGCACGCTGGCCGACGATATCGCGCAGCGGCAGAGCAACTTGCGGGCGCTGCTGGATAACCTGGCCTCGGCCATCGAGGTGGCCAGCGGGGCGAATCTCTCGCGCGATCACGTGGCCGCGCCTGAGCTGCGGGCGCTGCTGGAGCAGTTCGTTTCCTCTTCCGACAGCCTGGTCTATGCCACCCTGTTGAACTCCGAAGCCAAAGGCATCTCCGCCGGACGCATGGCGGGAGACGTTTTTCTGCAGCGCGAGCTGGAACGCGCCTTCGCCGCCGCGCGCGAAGGCCGCGCGTACAACGGTGAGCCGCTGAGCGTGGTCGATAGCCGCCACAGGGCGAGCCCGGTGATGCTGGTGAGCGCTCCCCTGGTGACGGACGAACGCTTTGTCGGAGTGATTGCCGCGGTGGTGGACCTGCAATATCTGACGCAGAGCCTGCAGGATGTTAGCCAGGGCGGACTCGCCGCCTACGTGGTGGACCGCCAAGGACGGCTGGTGGCGGGCTCCAGCTCGGACTATGCCGTCGGCCAGGACATGACCAACCTGGAGATCGTCAAGAACTGGGTTGACCAAGGCGCGCGCACCAAGCTGGTAGCAACCAAAGAGTTCAACGTCCAGGACGGCAAGAATCGCGTGCCCATGTTGGGAACCTACAGCCCGGTGGCCATGCTGGGCTGGGCGGCGGTGGCGCAGAAGAAGCAGCAGGACGCCTATCAGGGCGTCTACGAGATGCAGCACAACGCCAACCTGCTGGCGGTGCTGGCGGTGTTCGTGAGCCTGGGCGTATCGTTGTTCGCCGCCAAGAGCATCACCGGACCGCTGGGCACGCTCACCAACTCCAGCCGAGCCATCGCGCGCGGGGATTTTTCGCAGCGCGTCCACCTGACGAGCCGCACCGAGATCGGCGAACTGGCTGAGACTTTCAACCACATGACCGACGATCTGGAGCGGCTGATCGCCGATCTGAAGCGCGCCGCCGAAGAGAATCGCAGCCTGTTCATGGGCTCCATCCAGATGCTGGCCGGCGCGGTCGACGAGAAGGATCCCTACACCCGCGGCCACTCCGACCGCGTCACGCGCTATTCAGTGCTCATTGCCCGGGAACTGGGTTTCTCCAGCGAAGAGATAGAAAAGATCCGCATCTCGGCGCAACTGCACGACGTGGGCAAGATCGGCATTGAAGACCGCATCCTGAAGAAGCCGGGCGCGCTGACCCCGGATGAATTCGAAATCATGAAGACCCACACCACCAAGGGCGCCAACATTTTGCGCCCGGTGGAACAGTTGCGGGAGATGCTGCCCGGCATCGAGCTGCACCACGAATCGCTGGACGGCCGCGGCTATCCGCACGGGCTCAAAGGCGACCAGATCCCGCTGCTGGCGCGCATCATCACCGTGGCCGACGTCTTTGATGCCATGACCACCAACCGCCCCTACCAGGCCGCCATGGATCCCGATTACGTGATCCGCATTATCACTTCGCTGGCGCAGACCAAGTTCGATCCCCAGGTGGTGGCTGCGCTCACCGCAGCTCACCAGAAGGGACAATTGATGGTGCGCAAGGTAGCCAGCGTTACGCCTGCGGAAGCGGCGCTGGCCGCGATGGAATCCGCTCCCCAAGCACTTCCCGCCACCATGGCGTGATGGCGCGCTACCCCAGGCGCACAACGTTGACGTCCAGCCGGGTCAGCCGGATGAACGAGTTGTATCCCTCGATGGTCGCGCCTACGCCGACCCGGTTGGTGTTTTCGTCGTCGACCACCCGCACCACATGTCCCTTACAGGTGACGCGCATGGGGTCAGTGAGCGTGACTTCGGGCGGCAGGGAAACGGTGAACTCAATGCTCGAGCCCTCGCGGGGGCGCGCATTCATGAGGAAGAAGATGCCTTTGGCGCTCACGTTGTGGGTGAGGGCGGTCTCGCGGGTGCCATCCGAACACTGCACCGCTACCGGAACGCTCATGGCAAAACGCTGAGCGGCCCGGCGTTCCGGATGGCTCGGCGGCATTTCCACGCTGGACATGAGTGCGCTCCCTGAACCCGGCCTGCTCCCCTCAAAGTATCGCAATCCGGGCGGAAATGGAACTGTCGAAGGAGTGTCCTGCCCTTTCTGGATTCGGCGCTTGACTATAATGGCGGCGTGGGCCGCGATGGGCGCCGCCGCTCGGAGAACCATGATCCAGACGCTTTTCGGCAGCACGGAACAGAAGCCCGGCTTCTTCGAGCGCATGAAGCAGGCGGTGACGCGCACGCGCGAGAACCTCAGCGAGCGTATCGATGAGATCGCCAGCTTCAACAAGGAAATCGACCGCAATACCCTCGACGAACTCGAGGCCACGCTCATCGCCGCCGACCTGGGCACCACCACTACCCAGGAAGTCCTCGCCAAACTGCGGGAGAAAGTGGATCGCCGGCAAATCGGTGACGTCGGCGAGTTAAAGCGTTTATTGAAGGAAGAGCTGCTCGCCATCCTCGACCGCGCCGGGCTCCAGCCGGTGAAGGCGGTGGACGGCGAGCCCGAGGTGATCCTGGTGGTCGGGGTGAACGGCACCGGCAAGACCACCACTATCGGCAAGCTGGCGCAAGTTTTCCGCAGCGAAGGTAAGACCGTGCTCTTGGCCGCCGCGGATACCTTTCGCGCCGCCGCCATCGAGCAATTGGAGATCTGGGGACAGCGCACCGGGACCGAGGTCATCAAGACCAAGCCGGGCGGCGACCCGGCGGCCGTGCTCTATGACGCCCTGCAGGCGGCCAAGGCGCGCAATACCGACTACGTCATCGTCGACACCGCCGGCCGGCTGCACACCAAATCGAGCCTGATGGATGAGCTTGCCAAGATGCGGCGCACCGCGCAGCGATTCATCCCACGCGCCCCGCACGAAACTTTGCTCATCATGGACGCCACCACCGGCCAAAATGGCTTGCAGCAGGCGCGGCTGTTCACCGAGTCCGCGGGCGTCACGGGCATCGTGCTCACCAAGCTCGATGGCACGGCCAAGGGCGGTGTGGCCGTGGCCATCAGCCGCGAACTGGGCCTGCCGGTGCGCTACGTGGGCGTGGGCGAAAAGGCCGGCGACCTGCTGCCGTTCAATCCCAGGGAGTTTGTGGATTCGCTATTCGATTAGGTTGCCACAGAGACACAGAGGCACGGAGTTTTGGCCATCTCTGGGGAGTCTCACGCGTTTGACAAAGTGATAAGCACCGCAATCGACGAGCAGCACATGCGTCGCGCTTTGGAACTGGCGCGCATGGGCACGGCCTTGGCCTCGCCGAACCCATGCGTCGGCGCCGTCATTGTCGACGCTGCCGGCAACGTCGTTGGTGAGGGCTTTCACACTTATGCCGGCCTCAAGCATGCCGAGGTGCTGGCGCTGGAAACGGCGAGCGACAAGGCTCGCGGCGGAACTCTTTATCTGAACCTTGAGCCCTGCTGCCACCAAGGCCGCACCCCTCCGTGCGTCGATGCGGTACTGCAGGCGGGCATCAAGCGCGTGGTGGTTGCCATGCGTGATCCCAATCCTTTGGTCTGCGGCAAGGGCTTGGAACGGCTGCGCGGCGCCGGAGTTGAAGTTGTCGAAGGCATTCTTGAAGGCGAAGCCCGCAAGCTGAACGAGGCCTTTGCCAGGTACATCCGCACCAAGCTTCCGCTGGTCACGTTGAAAGCCGGCATGACGCTGGACGGCAAGATTGCGCCGCCTCCGGGCGAAAGCGCATCGCCGTCGGCCCTGGGTGCGGGCGGAGCCAGCGGAGGCTGGATTACCAGCGTGGAGGCGAGGTCACACGTGCAGGAGCTGCGGCACGCGAGCGACGCCATCCTGGTGGGCGTGGGCACCATCGTGGCTGATGATCCCCTGCTCACCGACCGCACGGGCCTGGAACGGCGCCGGCCGCTCCTGGCGCGTGATCCTCGATTCGCGCCTGCGGCTGCCGCTCGAATCGCGTCTGGTCAAGACCGCCCATCAGGACGTGATGGTCTTCTGCTCCTTCGCTGAAGAGAAGAAAAAGAAACAGCTCGAAGAGCGCGGGACTCGAGTCGTCCAGGTGCCGCTGGCGCCCGCCGGTGACGGGCGCCCCGACCTGAGCAAAGTCCTTGAGCATCTGGGCGCGATGGAGATCACCAGCCTGATCGTCGAGGGCGGCGCGCTGGTCAACTGGGCGGCCCTGGTCGCCGGCGTGGTGGATAAAGTGTTCCTTTACTATGCGCCCAAGATCCTCGCGGGCACGGGCTCGGTGCCCTTCGCCGGCGGGCGCGGCTTTCGCCACATGAGCGAAGCGGCGGCGGTTAAGAACATCACGTTGCACCGGTTTGGGGAAGATTTTGCGGTGGAAGGATATATTCGGGATCCGTACGGGATTGGCTAGTCGGGCAAAAAACATGTCACCGCCGAGGCGCAAAGGACGCGGAGGGTTTTCTTTGAGACTCGGCGCACTCGGCGTCTCGGCGGTGAAGAATCGACTCTGAAGCTTATGTTCACCGGACTCATCGAAGAAGTCGGTAAGGTGATCTCGCTGACCGGCGACCGGGGCACGAAGCGCCTCACTGTTGCCGCGTCCAGCCTGCCACGCGAGATGAAGAAGGGCGACAGCATCGCCGTCAGCGGCGTCTGCCTCACCGCGGTTGCCATCAAGAAAAACTCCATCGGCTTCGACCTGGCGGTTGAAACGCTGGCCCGGACTTCACTCTCGCGGCTGGCAAAAGACACGCTCGTAAACCTGGAATTACCCATGAAGGCCGGCGGCCGCATGGGCGGGCACATCGTGCAGGGACACGTCGACGGCGTGGCTCGCTTCCTCGCCCTGGAGAACATCGAAGGCAAGGACGACTACTGGCTGCGGCTCGAGATCCCCGCCGAATTGGCGAAATACGTCGTCTTTAAGGGCTCAATCGCCGTCGAGGGCATCAGCCTGACAGTAGCCAAAATCGAGGGCCGCGAGGTCACCATCGCCATCATTCCCCACACTTGCGAAATGACCAACCTCCATCAGTTCCAGCCTGGCGACCCCATGAACCTCGAGGTCGATATCATTGCGAAGTATGCCGAGAAAATGCTGCTGGGCCAGGCAGCACCGGCAAATTTGACGGTGGAGCGGCTGGTCAGCGAGGGATTTTGAGGAGAGCGGCGCAGGCTGCTACCCACTGGCCCGCTTCGCCGCTCGCGTGTTACCTTCTACGTTTTCCCGAGAGCTGAATGATCCGTCCTTACAAGGGAATCCTGCCGCAGGTGCCGCCCACGGCTTATGTGGACGAGTCGGCGCAACTCATCGGCGACGTGGTGCTGGGCGAGCACGCCAGCATCTGGATGAATGCCGTGCTGCGCGGCGACGTGAACTCCATTCGCGTCGGCAGCAATTCCAACATCCAGGATCTCTCCGTGCTGCACGGGATGCTCGGCGAATACAAAGTGAGTGTGGGCGACTGGGTAACGGTGGGGCACTCGGTCACGCTGCACGGCTGCACCGTCGAAGATAAATGCCTGATCGGCATGGGCGCCGTGATCCTGAATGGCGCCATCATCGGGACCGGTTCCATCATCGCCGCCGGCACCGTCGTCCCCGAGCGCACCATAGTCGCGCCGCACTCGCTGTGGATGGGCGTGCCCGGCAAGTTCCGCAAAGCCCTGGGCAAGCCCGACCTGGAACTCATCCTGCGCTATGCCAGGAATTATCTTGGTTATAAAGATCAGTACTTGCGGGAGCGCGGTGGAGACTGATGGCCGCCATCCAGCAAAAGACCGTGGGGATCCTTGTTCCGAAGTGGAGGTTCTTATTTCGGCGGTCCCTTTGAGGTGTTCTCGGTCACCCGCCTGAACGAGAGCAAGCGCCGGGAAGACCCTCGCAGTTTCTGCGCGAGCGCGGGGGACACTTTGGGTGAAATCGGCGGGCTAGCGGGCATTTGCGAGGCTTACGAACACATCTTTAAGACTCCCAGTTGTGCACCCCTACTTGTGCACCGACCTTGGTAACTTGGGAGGCATCCGGTTGGCCGCTACGATTCGGCAGTAGTGTTTCCTGGGCACTTGCGCAATGGTTCCGGCCCGGAGCAACGTTATGCCGAACACTGACGCCAACCACGACTATTCCTCGCAACCGGCCGCATCGCCTGTCGCGGATACCGCGCCGCAAGTCGGCGTCAGCAAAGAGCTGTGGCTGCTGCTCTCGCTATTTCTGATCGCGCTGCTCTCCAACTTCCTGATGGACGCGCAGCGGATGGTGCTTGCCTTCTACACCCTTCCGACGCTGTTCTCCGCCTACAAGTACGGGAGGCGCCACGCGGTTATGACGGCCCTCGCCAGCACCTTGCTGGTGGTGCTGGTGATCTATTTCCATCCTGTGCCGCACCGGCGGGTCCTGGTGGTTGCACACGAGAAGTGGTTCGACATTGCCCTGTGGGGTGGCACGCTGGTGGTGATTGCGTATGCCATGGGCACCCTCTATGACCGCATGCAGGCCGGCCTGCGCGAGCTGCGCGAGAGCTATCGCGGCATTCTGCTCATCCTGCAACACCTCGTCGCCAGCGACAAGTACAGCCAGAACCACTCCTACCGGGTCGCCATCTGCGCCACCAAGATCGCCGAGCGCATGGACCTGGGCTCGGAGCGAGTCGAAGACATCCGCGCTGCCGCTCTCCTGCATGACGTGGAGCAACTGGGGATCAGCCGTGACATCCTGTATAAGTCGGCCAACTTCACCGCCGAAGAATTCCATCGTTTCCAACGGGAGATGGCCCGGGGCAAGACATCCCGTCCTCCGGTGGGCGGATCGCTGCGGCGGGTGATTCCCATCCTGCTGGCGTATGCGGAGTCGAGTGAAGGGAAGGCCATCCCCTACCAGGACGCGCCTCTGGAATCGCGCATCCTGGCGGTTGCCGATGCCTACGAGAGCCTGACCAGCGGGAGCGGAGGTTCGGCGCCGAGTGCGGCTATTGACAGCATCGTCGAACGCTCAGGCCAGGACTTCGACCCTAAGGTGGTGGATGCCTTTGTGTCCGCATTCCAGTACGGGCGGTCGCAGATGGTTGGCGCCCGAGCATAGTGTCCACGGATGGCCGCTCGCCTCTGACCGCGCTCGCAACCGTAGGTAATGCCTGCCGTCTCCGATAGCCCGCAGCGCTCATCCGCGCGAGTGTCTTCTCCCTAAGTCGTTCCCATAACTCGTATGTTAAACTTCTCCCATTGGCGACCAAGGCCAGCGCGCAACTCTGGCCGCACGTCCGAATCCGTGGCTTAGCCTAGCCACACCCCTGGTATAGCATGCGACTTGGAACGGGCCGATTATTGTCGCTGGTTTACGCCGCGACCCTGTGCGTCATCCTGCTGAGCGGCATCACCCTCTACCGCAACCTTCGCGTACGCACCGCGGCGGTGGAGCGGATGAGCCACACCCAGCACGTGATGTTGCAATTGCAGGAGATCCAATCGCTCGTAACCGACGCCGAAACCGGACAGCGAGGCTATCTCCTCACCGGCGATAAAGCTTACCTGTTGCCCTATGAACAAGCACAAATTCGCATCGAGCCTGCCCTGGCGCACCTGACCGACCTTACCTCCGATAACGCAAGCCAGCAATCCCGGATTGTGCAACTGCGCGGCGTGATTGCCGCCAAAATGAGCGAGGTCGGGTCAACCGTGGCTCTCTTCGAGCAAGGCAAAGGCGAGGAGGCGCTGCAGATCGTCCACTCCAACCTGGGCCGCGAGGTCATGGAGCAGATTCGCGGCCTCATGCGGGAGATGCAGGCCGAGGAAACTCGGCTGCTGGGACAGCGTGAAGCCGCGTTGAAGCGAAGCACGCAACTGTTTGTGACCATCGTGCTGTCGACAGCGCTGAACCTGCTTCTGCTGGTGGTGATCGCCGTCCTGCACCGGCAGAGGATGGCCGCTGAAAGGGCCAGCGCCAAACAAGTCCGCATCAGCGAAGAGCAGTTCCGCACCACGCTCACCAGCATCGGCGATGCGGTGATTACTACCGATGCCCAGGGCCGGGTCACGTTCGTCAACCAAACGGCGGAGACGGTGCTGGGAAGGAAGCTGGCGGAATGCGTTCAGCGTCCTCTCGAAGAAGTGTTTCCCATCTACAACGAACAGACTGGCGCTGCGGCGGAAAATCCGGTGCAACGAGTGCTCGCCAGCGGCGAGGTGAGCGGGCTGGCCAATCACACGGTGCTGAAACGGGCAGACGGCACGCAGGTTCCCATCGAAGACAGTGCGGCCCCCATCCGCGATGACAGCGGCCGGGTGTGCGGCGTGGTGCTGGTGTTCCGCGACGTCAGCCGCGAGCGCGAATCACAGGCGGCGCTGCGCCGCGCGGATCGCCTGATGGTAGCCGGACGCCTGGCTGCCAGCGTTGCCCATGAGATCAATAATCCATTGGAGGCAGTGTTCAATCTCATTTATCTGGCCATGAACGATCCGACCACTCCGGCGAGTGTGCGCGAGCAGCTCCAAAAAGCCGTGCAGGAACTGAACCGCGTGGCCCACGTCACTCGCCAGACGCTGCGCTTCCATCACACCGCGCCCGGCATTACCGAAGTCGACGTGCCTGCCCTTGCGGATGAACTGGTGGAACTCTTCGCAACCCGCTTCTCCAGCCGAGGCATCTTGGTTGAGCGCCATTACCAGCCCGGTTTGAAGATCGTCGTTTCCCAGGACGACTTGAAGCAGGTGCTCAGTAATCTGCTGGCCAACGCCGCCGACGCCATGCCGAACGGCGGCGAGCTGACGATCACCATCGAGCCTCTAACGCGGTCGGGCGAACCGCGGCTGCGGATTGCCGTAGCAGACACCGGTTCCGGCATCGCGCCCGAGAACCGCTCGCGCATCTTCGAGCCCTTCTTCACTACCAAGCCTCAGATCGGCACCGGCCTTGGGCTTTGGGTGGTCAAACAACTGGTCGAGCAGCACGGTGGCGCCGTGTCATTACAGTCGCCAGACGACGGAAAGGGCGGCGCCCGCTTCGAGGTCCAATTGCCTGTGGTCAGCGGGCTGCGCCATTCCGCCGACACTGCTGCCGCGGATTAATGCTTACTCCGGGAAACGCTGGTAATGGGTGAGCAGCAGCGCCAGGGCGCAGGAGCCGAGATGGGCCAGGGGATTGGCCGTGCGGCTTAGCAGAATGATGGGAACGCGCGCCCCCAGAACCAATCCCGCTACCTGAGCTTCAGCGAAATACTCCAGTTGCTTGACCAGGATGTTGCCGGCCTCAAGGTCGGGAGCCACGAAGACGTCGGCGCGGCCCGCGACCTGGGAGAGCACTCCCTTCATCTTCGCCGCCTCTTCCGACACGGCCGCGTCGAAGGCCAGCGGGCCGTCGAGCACGCCGCCCGTGATCTGCCCGCGCTCCGCCATCTTGCACAGCACGGCCGCGTCCAGCGTGGACTTCAGCTTCGGCGTGACCATCTCTTGTGCCGAGAGCAGGGCGACCCTGGGCGCGGCGATTCCGGTGGCGTGCGCCAGGTCGATGGCGTTCTGCACGATGTCGCGTTTTTCTTCCAGGGAGGGAGAGCTATTCAGCACCGCATCCGTCAGAAACAGCGGGCGCGGAAAGCTGGGCACGTCCACCGCGAACACGTGGCTCATGTGCCGGTCGGTTCGCAATCCCGGTTGCGAGTCCACGAAGTGCATGAGCTCGTCGGTAGGCAGGCTGCCGCGCAGCAGGGCATCTACTTTGCGCTCCCGCGCCAGGGCCACGGCTTCGGCGGCCGCGGCGTGGCTGTGCTCGGTGTTGACAATGTCGTAGGGTGTCAAGTCAATCGCCGCTTGCTCGGCCGCGGCACGGATGCGGGCTTCGGGCCCGACCAGCACGGGTTGGATCAGATTCGCTTGCGCCGCCGCTATCGCAACCAGCAGGGAATGCGCGTCCACAGGGTGGACCACTGCCGTCCGCAGCGGCTCCAGTCCCTTGGTCTTAGCGATGAGTTGGCGATAGTGCCGGCCCTTTTCCAGCAGCTTGACTTCGGGCAGGGTCACGCGCTGGCGCGAGATTTTTTCCGTGGGCGCGATCACCTCGGCCACACCGCTGATCACCACTTCGCCGCGCTGGTTCGTGGCCTGGCAGTCGAGCGTCACCCGGTGCTTTTCCGTGTCCTTGGCCGTGACTTTAACGACCACGGTAATCGTGTCTCCCAGGCCGACGGGTCGCCGGAAGCGGAGCGACTGGCCAAGGTAGATCGCGCCCGGGCCGGGAAGCTGGGTGCCGAGCACGGTCGAGATCAAGGCGCCGCCCCACATGCCATGGGCGATGATCTTGTGGAACATGTCGCTTTGCGCGAAGGCCTCGTCCACGTGCGCCGGATTGACGTTGCCGGACATGATGGCGAACAGTTCGATGTCCTTGTAGCTGAGCGTGCGCGCCAGGCTGGCGGTGTCGCCGATCTGCAGCTCCTCGAAGGTGCGATTCTCGATCCGGTCCATACAGCTTTGGACGGGCGGGAGTTCGAGATCGAGTTTCATGGCGGGAGGAAAAACGTGCCGGGCGGGAGGCATGCGGAAAGGATTTGCCTAATCGGCGGAAATCCGGCTCCACGCCCGGCTTCAACTGCACTCTGCTCTTTTCCTACCGGTCCGGCTGTGATCCACCGCACAAACGGCGGTGACCAATCCGGGCTGGCAACCTTTGTCCTTGTCCCACAGAACTATTGTTCTTTGCGCCTTGATTATGCTTTAATGCACTGCACAATAGGTTTTGCTGCAATGCGGAATGAGATTCGTTTCTCCCCTGAAGCCATGGTCCGCGCCGGAGGCACAGCACATCCCATGCCCTTCACCCTGGAAGGCAAGACCGCGCTGGTGACCGGCGCCGGCCGCGGCATCGGCCGCGCCATTGCCACCAAGCTGGCCGCGGCTGGGGCAGCGGTCATGATCAACGATCTGGATGAGGCGGCGGTGGCCGAAGCGGAGTGCGCGCTGCGCACCTCCGGCCTCGAAGCCGCCCACGTCTGCGGCGACCTCACCGATCCGGCGTTCCCCGAGCAGATGGTGAAGGCCACGCTGGACACCTTCGGCGCCGTCGACATCATCGTCAACAACGCCGGCTATACCTGGGACAACGTTATTCAGAAGACCAGCGATGAGCAGTTCCAGGCCATGCTCGACATCCATCTCGTGGTCCCCTTCCGGGTGCTGCGGGCGGCATCGGGCTATATCCGGGAAGCGGCCAAGAGCGAGATTGCGGCTGGCAAACGGGTGATGCGCAAGGTGGTCAACATCACCTCTATCGCCGGCACTCAGGGCAATGCCGGGCAGGCTGGCTACTCTTCCGGCAAAGCCGGAGTGATTGGCCTGACCAAGACGCTGGCCAGGGAATGGGGACGATACAACGTTAACGTGAACGCGGTCGGTTTTGGGCTCATCGACACCCGCCTGGTTCAACCCATCGACGGGGATGCCTCGAGCATCGAAATGCACGGCCACCACATCCGCATCGGCGTGCAGCCCGCCATGCTGGAGGCGGCCAGGAAAGCCTCGGCACTGGGAAGACTGGGCAGCCCGGAGGAGGCCGCCGGCGCGGTCCTGTTCTTCTGCTCGCCGCTGTCGGACTATGTGACCGGAGAAGCGCTGATCTGCGGCGGAGGATTCAACTTCTAACCGGCTCAGGAGGCCTTGGCCAGCACTCTCATGGCTTCGGGCGGGGCTTCCGCTTCCACTAACTGCCGCACCTCGAGCCAATGTTCCAGACTGAACTCGTACCCGGAGTCGTACGAGGTCACCCGCGGCGGGGCGCCGGATGGGGCTGTGGTCGCTAACTTAGTTGCCACTGCGCAGACCATGGGGATTCCCCTTTTTTGATGACGGCCTGCCCCCAAGCTTGAGGGAGCCTGCTGTTGTGCCCTAGGCTAGTTGCCCCGGCCGAATTTGTTTGTGATAGCGGTCACTCCTGCCTGTGACCCACTGCAAACCAAAACTCAAGCCATCTGAAGGGCACACAAGGCAGTGCAAAAGACGGGAAATTTTCGCACCGGCCGCTTCGGATATTCAGCTTTTGCGGCGTGCTTTTGCAGTTCCTTTGCGCGCGGATTTCTTCGCGTCCAGGCCCGCTATCCGCGATTCCAATTCCTCCACTCGCCGCCGCAGTTCGCTGGCTTCGCTCGCGGCGTGGTTCGATGGCGGGGGTGGCTCCGGCTCCGCCGCCCGCGGCGCGGGAGGAACCGGCGCGAGCCCGAAAGGGTTCAGCGGCGAGGGCATGGAGCGATAGGCATTCTGATACAGGTCCAGCATGGCCTTCATGTAGCTGACGGCGGTTTCCTGGCTGGCGCGGTTGGTAGCCGCCACCATTTGCCGCAGGATGTCCAAGGGAAAAGCCGAGCCTGGAGTCTTGGCCTGCTCCATGATGATCTGGGTGAGCACCAGGCGGGTGAGATCGTCGCCGCTGGCGGCGTCGAGCACCTGCACCTCGCGTCCCTCTTGCACCATCTGCGCCACTTCGTCGAGGTTCACATAGCGGCTGTTGGTGCTGTCGTAAAGACGGCGGTTCTCGTACTTCTTGATAATGATGGGTTTGCGTTCCATGGCAGCCGGCTCTAATTTTACGCTTGACAGCGCCGGGCGGTGCGGTATGATTATGTTGCATTGCAGCAACAAGTGCAGCATGCGGAAAAGGAGCTTCAACATGAAAGGCAAAGAGACCCACAAGTCGCAGACTCACAAAGCGGTGGCCGCCGAGACCGAGCTGCTGGAGAATTTCGTCCCCCTGTACAGCAAGGGCGTCGAGGTGATCGCGGAGCTGCAGAAGAAGACCCTGGAGATCGCCGCCCAGCAGGGCGCGGAGTGGGCGGGGGCGGGCAAGAAGGCCCTGGTGCGCTATATTCCCGCGTCGCAAGTGAACCCGGTGTTCGATCTCGCCGCGCAGGCGTTCGATACGATCCTGGAAGGGCAAAAGGGCGCCATCGACCTGGTGCTGGAGCAGAACCAGGCGGCGGCCGGCTTCGCCAAGGACGGCATCGAGTCGATGGCCAAGCTGACCAACGGCCTGACCGCACTGTTCCAGAAGTCGGTGGAGTATTCTGTTGCAATGCAGAAAAAATCGTTGGAATTTGCTGCGGAGCAGAATAAGTCGGTGTATGAAACCGCGACCCGGCAGTTCGGCTTCTCCGGCAACCCGGTGGAGATCTTCCAGCACAGCCTGGACGCCCTCATGGAAACCCAGAAGAGGGTGTTGGACATCGCCTCGCAGCCACTGAAGGCCAAGGCCACAGCCGCCTAAGGCGGTTGTATACTGCGAGGCAGCAGATGGCTGGGAGGTTCCGGTAACCGCCGGGACCTTCCGCCATCGCCGTAAGCAAAGGGATGGCTGAGAACCCCGGTTGGCGGTTGTCGCCGGGCCGCGGGTGAAAGGACTTCGCAATGGCCAACGAAGCCACTGGCAGCGGCGCCCCGTTCGATCCCATGAGTGCCTTCCGGCAGATGCGCGACGCGTATCTGGACGTGTGGGCCAAAACCATGGTGGACACCGTCAACACCGAAGCCTACGCCGCGGCGACGGGCAAAATGTTGGATACTTATCTGGCCATGTCCTCTCCCTTCCGGGAAGCGGTGGAGAAAGGGTTGCTGCAAGCGCTGCAGCAGCTCAACCTGCCCAGCCGCGTGGACTTCATGGGACTGGCGGAACGGCTCACCAATGTGGAGATGCGTCTCGACGATATGGATGCCAAGCTGGATCGTATAGAAGGACTGCTTTCGAAACCGGCGAGCGCCCCCCGCCGGCGTGCCGCCGCCGCGGCGACGCGAGCGAATCAGAGCCGCCAGGCCAGCCGCCGGAAAAGGACGAAGTAGCCATGGCAGACGCGTCCGTTCTTGATCCCATCGCGAACATGCAAAGGCTCAACACTCTTAACAAGGTGTTGACCACCAAAGCGGCCATCGCACAAACGCCCAAGCAACTGGTGTGGGCGCTGAACAAAGCCAAGCTCTATCGCTACGTGCCCATAGTGCCGGAGGAGAAGCGCCACCCCATCCCACTGCTTCTGGTGTTTGCGGTGATGAACCGCCCCTATATCATCGACCTGCGGCCGGGGCACAGCTACGTCGAGTACATGCTCAAGCAGGGCTATGACGTCTATCTGCTGGATTGGGGATGTCCCGGTCCGGAAGACAAGAAGATGGATTTCGGCGATTACACGCTGGAGTACTTGCCGCGCGCAATCCGCAAGCTGAAAGCCGTCTCCAAGGTGGAAGAATTCAGCATGCTGGGCTGGTGCATCGGGGCGATCATCGCTACCAGTTACGCCGCCCTGCGCCCGGACGACGGCTTGCGCAACCTTATCCTGCTGACCGCGCCCCTCGACTTTTCCGATAAAGAAGCAATCACCTTCTCCCGCTGGACCGCCGAAAGTAATTTCGACGTGGACAAGGTGCTGGCAGCCTTCGGCAACATGCCGGCAGAGATGATCGATTATGGGGCCAAGGCCTTGAAGCCGGTGGAGAACTATGTGGGCAACTTCCTCCGCCTGTGGGACAACCTTGACGATCCCCGCGTAGTCGATGCCTGGCACGCCATGAATACCTGGGTCACCGACAACATTCCCATGGCGGGCGCGACCTTCCGGCAACTGGTGGTCGATCTGTATCGTAACGACCGCTTGATGAAGGGTGAGTGGTTGCTGCGCGGCGAGCGCGTCGACCTGAGCAAGATCCGCGCCAACCTGCTGACGGTGATCGCCGAGACCGATCACATCACTCCGCCGTGCCAGTCGCGCGCGATCATGAGCAAAGTCAGCAGCAAGGATAAAGAACTGTTCAGCATCCCCGGCGGTCACATCGGCATCATGGCCGGCAGCGGGGCGGCTAAAGTCACCTGGCCGCACCTGGACGGCTGGCTGGGCCCGCGCTCCGAGTAACAACTAGTGGGCAAACAAAATCGGCGCAAGCTCTTTCGAGCTCGCGCCGTTGCTACGTACCCCGTCTCGCATCTCGCGGAAGCCAGCTTACACGTCAGCCTTCTTGTACGTCTCCTCCGCGAAGAGCTGGCACCACGCCATAAGCTCATTGCATTCCCGATGCGGCAACCGGGTCGGTGATTAAAGTCACACCATGCAGTGATTGCGAAAACGTCGTGCATGATGGTTGAGCCGTCCTGTGTGCGCAACGCTAGTGCTTGCATTTGCTGAAGCGGGTGATACAAATGGCCCTTCGGAGGCTCATTGCATGACTCCGGTCACGAGGCAACAAACGGCTCTCACCATCACCCGCGAGGCGCGCGGACGTGTAGCAGGTGACGGCATCGAGCTAGCCTTCGGATACTGGCCCGGCCGGGGCGCGCCGGTGGTGGCGCTGCACGGGCTGACGGCCACGTACATCACGTTCATGGGCGTGGCCGAACGGCTGCGAGGCCGCCGTCCGCTGTTCGCTCCTGACCTGCGCGGCCGCGGAGACTCCGACAAGCCCGACGGCCCTTACGGCATCGCGCAGCATGCCCGCGACGTGGCGCAAGCGATGCGCGCGCTCGGCCTGGGAGCAAGCGTGATCGTCGGACATTCAATGGGTGCGTTCGTGGCTGCGGCACTGGCGGCGGTCGAGCCGGAGTTGGTCACCGGGCTGATTCTGGTCGACGGCGGCTTCGCCTTTCCGATGAACGAATCTGCCCGGCAGGCTTTCGAGTCAGGCCTGAGCAAGCGCATCGCCCAGCTTCGGCAAGCGTATCCATCGCGCGAGGCGTACCGCGATTTCTGGCGCAGCCAGCCGCAATTTCCGCCGGAAGACTGGAGCCCATGGATCGAAGCTTTTCTCGATTACGAACTCGGCGGCGAGCCTCCGCGTTTGCAGCCCAAAGCGTCGGCAGAAGGTGTGCGCGTTGACCTCGCCGAAGGACTGAAGACCAGGGAGATCACGCAGCGTCTCGAAGCCATCCGCGTTCCGGTGGTGATGCTGCGCGCAGAGGCCGGCTTTCTTCCTGGTCAGCCGCCGCTTTATCCCGAGCCGGCAATGGCGGAGATGCGGCGTTGTTTGCCGGGACTTGAAGTCCATACCATCCAAGGCACGACCCACTACACCATCGTGTTGGGGAAGCGCGGCGCTTCCGCACTCGCCGAGCTGATCGTGGAATTTTCCGAGCGCTGCGGGCCGGAACGCGGGCGAAGCTAACTATGAAGGACCGTCATGGAGTTCGGCGAAGTCGGCTCGGGCATGCCCTAGCGAACGCCATAAAGATAGGCATCGTCGATGTACATGCCACCGACATAGGATTTACCCAACCGAGCTCCTTCCACCGGGGCGGTCTGGCCAAAAACCGAGCGCAGTGCTTCATAGAGCGCATGTTTAGGGCTGACAAGCTCAATCCTCAAAAGCTGGTCACCACTTTCTGGTATGCGTCTCGTAATCTTCGCAAATTCCCTGTATGCATCCCGCGGGCCGATTTTGTCAACGACCGGTACCTTCCGAAAGGCCAGGCGCTGCTGGAAGCTCCCACGCGCGCCGAGGCGCTGCGGCAGGTCCACGCATATTCGACCCCATGAAGTCCAGGTGCTGGAGCTGCGCAACAAGATCTCCTCCAACGCCCGGACGAGATGTCGAAGGAGCAGCGCGATTACCTGTTGCGGCAGCAGCTGCGCGCCATCCAGCAGGAACTGGGCGAGAAGGACGGCGAGAAGGCCGAGGTGGATCTGCTGCGCGAGCGCCTGGAAAAGGCCGACCTTCCCGAGGAAGTCCGCAAAGAAGCCGAGCGCGAGATTTCGCGCTCGAGCGGCTGCCCAGCGGCGCGCCCGACTACAACGTGAGCCGCACCTGGCTTGAATTCGTGCTGGAACTGCCGTGGAACAAAGCAGCGAGAGACAAGCTGGACATCGCAACATGCGCGCGCAGATGCTGGATGAGGACCATTTCGGCCTGAAAGACGTCAAAGAGCGCATTCTGGAGCACCTTGGCGTGCTGAAGCTGAACCCGGGCGCCAAAGCGCCGATCCTGTGCTTCGTCGGACCTCCGGGAGTCGGAAAAACTTCGCTCGGCCAATCCATCGCGCGTGCGCTGGGCCGGAAGTTTGAGCGCCTGAGCCTGGGCGGCATGCACGACGAAGCCGAGTTGCGCGGGCATCGCCGGACCTATATCGGCGCCATGGCTGGCCGCATCATCCAGGCTATCCGGCGGGCCGGAGTCAACAACCCGGTACTGATGCTGGACGAAGTGGACAAGCTGGGACGCGATTTCCGGGGCGATCCGGCCGCCGCGCTGCTCGAAATCCTGGATCCGGAGCAGAACAAGACGTTTCGCGACAACTACCTGGACCTGCCGTTCGATCTCTCGAAGGTCTTGTTCGTGATGACGGCCAATACGCTCGATACCATTCCTGCAGCCGCTTGCTGGACCGCATGGAAGTCGTGCGGCTGGCCGGCTACAGCGAAGAGGAAAAGCTCGAAATCGCCAGGCGCTACCAGATTCCGAAGCAACTGAAGGAACCGGGCCTGACGGCGGAGCAGTGCGTCCTGAGCGATGAGGCGCTTCGCCAGATGATTTCGCGCTATACCCGCGAGGCCGGCGTGCGGCACCTGGAGCGCGCCATCGGCCGCATGATGCGCAAAATGGCGTTGAAAGTTGCCGAAGGCGAGCACGGGGCCGGTGAGATCGACAAGGAAGATCTGACTGACCTGCTGGGACCAGAGCGTTTCTCTCCGGAACAGGCGCGCCGCGACCTGCCTGCGGGCGTGGCGACCGGTCTGGCCTGGACCGAAGCCGGCGGCGACGTTCTCTACATCGAGGCGGCGCTGCTGCAGGACGGCAAAGGACTCTCGCTCACCGGGCAACTGGGCGAGGTGATGCAGGAATCCGCCAAGACCGCGCAAAGCTATATCTGGTCGCACGCCGGCGAGTTCTCGGCATCGATCCAGCGCTGTTCCGCCGCTACGGCGTGCACGTTCACGTTCCGGCCGGCGCGATTCCGAAGGATGGCCCTTCGGCGGGCGTCACCATGACGACGGCGCTGACGTCGCTCTACACCGGGCTGCCGGTCCGCAGCGACACGGCCATGACCGGCGAAGTCACGCTTTCCGGCCTGGTGCTGCCGGTCGGCGGAATCAAGGAAAAGATGCTGGCCGCGCGGCGGCCGGGATCCAGCGCGTGATCATGCCGAAGAAAACGAGAAGGATCTGCGGGATCTGCCCGGACGAGTGCGCAAAGAGATGGAGTTCATCTTCGCGGAGCGGATCGAGGACGTGCTG